>CAXBQP010000016.1:0-52278 GCA_963978095.1 uncultured bacterium
TTTTTCAAGCAGAAGACGGCATACGAGATAAGGCCACGTGACTGGAGTTCAGACGTGTGCTCTTCCGATCTGCATCGCCCACGGGAAAGCGCCACTCTTTGCCGCCGGCCGTCGTCGGCCGGATCACGACATCGGCGTCTCCTTCGTTCGGCGCGATCGTGTAGGCAAACCACTTGCCGTCGTTCGAGAGGGCGGGGGACCGGATCCCCTTCCACGTGAGCAGGTCGTTGAGCGTGAGCTGACGTCCGGCACTGGCTGGCGGCGTCCACTTCGAGACGGGCCTGTCGCTCGTCGCGCCGAAAGGGAGGGAGGCGAGGGGGTTGCTCGCGTTCGCGGCGTTCGCGGTACCGGGTGCGGTCGCTTGCTGGGCGCTCACGACCCGGCTCGTTGACGCGACGATCAGAGCCAAGGTCCCGAAGAGGCGGTTTGGACGCATGGAGGAGGAGGGTTGAAGGTCCTCAGAACAGTACCGTCCAAAGACTGGGCCGGGAAGGTCAACACGCCGCCCCATTTCCCGTGCGAGCCGCCGCCATTATCTTCGTATCAGCCGGACCCGATGCAGGGCTCGCGGAGCAGGTGCGAACCGCCCGTTCTCTCGGAATGAATCAGTTGATTCCCCCGCACGGCCTTCGGCCGTTTCGGTACTTTCTAGCCGCTGGCTGGTTCGCTGGTGTGCTGTCGGTGATGCCCGCGGCCGCAAGCGCCCAGACCGATCCCGCGTACCGCGACATCGTTACTGCCGTCCTCAAGGCGAATCCGGACATCCGGATCGCGCGGCTGCGCGTGGATTCCGCTCGCGCGGAGACCCGTATCGCGCGCGCGCTGCCGAATCCGTCGGCCACTATCGCGCCGCAGGTGCCGTATCAGTACGTCCTCACCGCACCGCTCGATGTTGGCCCAGTGCGTACCGAGCGCATCCGCGCCGCCGGGGCCGGTCTCAGCGCGACCATCGCCGACTCCCGCGACTTCGAGCGGCAACTTCGGTTCACGGCCGGTGCGGCGTACTTCGACCTCGTCGTCGCGGAGGATCGGCGCGATCTGGCGCACGACGAAGCCCGCATGGTCGGCGAACTCCTCGCGGCCGACTCCGCGCGCGTGCGGGCCGGCGATGCCCCTGAGCGCGTCCTCGTCGCGGGGGAGCTGGAGCTCGCCAAGGCGACGACGGCGGTCGCGCAGGCCCACGCCGCGGTGCGCGCCGCGCGCATTGCCCTGCAACTGCTCATGGGGAGCGGACGCCTCGATAGCGCCTTCACTGTCGCGCGCGTCGCCGACGCGCACGCCCTCGATCTCACGCTCCGGCTGCACATCGACTCGGCGTCCGAGGCCCGCCCCGACGTTGATGCCGCCGCGCAACGCGCGATCGCGAGCCGCGCGCTCGATGCGCAAGCACGCGCCCTGCTGCTCCCCGTCCCGTCGGTCGCCCTGGTCGTCCAGCCCGACGCCCCGTTTGCGAACGGACAGAACACCGCCCTGGGGCTCAGCCTGCAGTTCCCCCTGCTGAACTGGTACGGTGGGGAACGAGAACGCGCGCGCGCCGGCGCGGAACAGGCACGGATCGCCGAGGAACGTGCGCGACGGCAGGCGCGCGCTGAGGCGGAGGCGGCTGTTGACCAGTTCACCGCCGCCAATGCGCTGCGTCGTCGCTACGATGCGGCGCTGCTCGCCAAGTCACGCGAGGCGGTGGAGCGGGATCGCTACGCGTACCGCGCCGGTGCGCTCTCGTACGTGGAGCTGATCGACGCCCTGCGCACGTGGGGCCAGATCCGCAACGACGCCCTTACCGCCACTCACGATGCGTGGGTGGCGGCACTCGCCCTCAATCGTGCCTTCGGTCGGGAGATCATCACGCCGTGATCCGTCATTCGCGTTCTTTGATGGTGCTGTCGGTGGTCGCTGCGGCGCAATGGGGGTGCGCCGGGGCCGAAGCGGACCCGCGCCCGAAGGCGCAGGGCGCGCCCACCTCCATCACGCTCGATACGGCCTCGCCGAAACTCCGGGCGCTGACGGTCGAGCCTGTGCAGGTCACGCATGAGCGCGTCGTTGCCGTGCTCCCGGCGCAACTGGTGCTCGACGAAGACCACACCGTGCGCGTGCTCTCTCCCGTCACGGGCCGCGTGCGCACGCTCGATGCCAAGGCGGGCGATGTCGTCGCCGTCGGCGCGCCGCTCGCTCATGTCGTCTCCTCGGATCTCGCGCAGGCGGTCGCCGATCAGGCCAAGGCGGAAGCCAGCGCTACCGCCGCCGCGCGCGCACTCGCACGCGCCGAGGATCTGCTCGCGCACAAGGTGATCGCCCAGAAGGAACTCGAGCAGGCGCGCAACGACGCGGCGCAGGCCGACGCCGAACTGCGACGCGCGCATCAGCGCGTCGAACAGCTTGGCGTCGGCGACGGCACCTCCGGGGAGTTCGTGCTGCGCGCCCCGATCGCCGGGGTGGTCATCGACCGCACGGCGAATCCGGGCGCGGAGCTACGGCCCGACGCGACGACCCCGCTCTTCACCATCTCGCGACTGGACGCGCTCTGGCTCACCGCCGCGGCCCCACAACACGACCTCGCCGCATTCCGGCCCGGCGCGACGCTGTCGTTCACGACCGACGCGCTCCCCGGGCGCACCTTCGAGGCGACCGTCACCTGGATCAGCGATCAGCTGGATCCGGTCTCCCGCACGGCGGCGGTGCGCGCGGTCGTCGCGAACCCCGGCCACGAGCTGCGCGCGCAGGAGATCGGATCGGCCCGGTTGCTCACGCACGAGGTGCAGGCGCAGGTACTCGTCCCGAGCGCGGCGGTCGTCACGATGGGAGCCGAGGCCGTCGTCTTCGTCGAAACGGCGCGCGGCACCTTCGCGCGCCGCGCCGTGGTCGTCAAGGACGACGACGGCAAGCTCGCGACGATCGGAAGCGGACTCGCGGCCGGCGATCGTGTCGTCTCCCGCGGCAGCCTGCTGCTCGCGGCCGAGCTCGGCCGTACCCCGTAGGAGCGCCTGATGCTGCGTCGTGTCGTCCGATTCGCCTTGCGCCAGCGGCTCCTCATTCTGGGGCTGACCGTCGCGCTCGCCCTCATCGGGCTGCGGTCCTTCAGCAACCTCTCCGTCGAGGCCTTCCCCGACGTTGAGGATGTGCGTGTCCAGGTCATCTCGCAGTGGAGAGGGCACGCCGCCGAGGAGATCGAGAAACTCGTCACTCTTCCCCTCGAGCGGCAGTTCGGTGGGCTCCCCGGACTGACGAACCTCCGCTCGACGTCAATGTTCGGGCTGTCGGTGGTCACCCTCACCTTCGAGGACGGCACCACCGACTACTTCGCGCGCCAGCAGACGCTCGAAAGGCTGCAGGGGGCGAACCTCCCCGCGAACGTTGCTCCCGGACTCGCCTCGCTGTCGAACTCCACCGGCGAGATCTTCCGCTACACCGTGAGCGGCAAGCGTCCGCTCACCGAGTTGAAGGCCATCGAGGACTGGGTCGTCGAGCCGGCCTTCCGCACCGTTCCGGGAATCGCCGACGTCGTGAGTTTCGGGGGCGCCCTCAAGCAGTACCAGGTCGAACTCGACGCGGACAAGCTGCAGAACTACGGCATTTCTCTGCAGCAGGTCGAGCAGGCGATCGCGAACGCGAATCTCAACGCCGGCGGCGGATACATCGAGCACGGCTTCGAGAAGCAGGTCGTACGCGGCGTCGGGACCTTCGGCTCCCTCGACGACATCGCTCGCGTCTCGGTGCAGTCGCGCGGCGGGGTCCCGGTCACGATCGCCGATCTTGGCGCCGTCCGCATCGGCGGCGCCCCACGCGAGGGGATCGTCGCCAAGGACTCCCTCGACGATGTGGTTCAGGGAATCGTGCTCATGCGGAAGGGGCTCAACGCGCTGCAGGTGCTCGAACGGGTCCGTGAGAAGGCCGCCGCGCTCAATGCCACGATCCTCCCCAAGGACGTGCGCCTCGTGCCGTTCTACGATCGCGCCAACCTCGTTCGTCACACGGTGCGCACGGTTGAGGAGAACCTCGCGATCGGCGCAGCGCTCGTGCTCGTGATCCTCGTCGTCTTCCTCGGCGACTGGCGTAGCGCGACCATCGTGGGACTCGTGATCCCGCTCTCCCTGCTCGCGGCCTTCATCCTGATGGACCTCGAGAACGTCTCCGCCAACCTGATCTCACTCGGCGCAGTGGACTTCGGCATTATCGTCGACGCGGCCGTGGTGATGGTGGAGGCGTTCATCGTACGGCTTGCGATGAGTCCGCCCAGGGACGGCGACCTGCACCGGCGGGAGTTCTTCGCGCACACTGCCGAGCAGATGGGGCGTCCTATTCTGTTCTCCAAGGCCATCGTCATCACCGCCTTCCTCCCAATCTTCACGTTCCAGCGGGTCGAGAAGCGCATCTTCTCCCCGATGGCGTTCACGCTGTCGTTCGCGCTGCTCGCTTCGCTGTTGCTCACCCTCACCTTCGTCCCGGTGCTCGCCAGCCTCTGGCTGCGCGTCGCCCCACATGCGGAGGAGCCCGCGGCCGCGCGCTGGCTGCAGCGACGTTTCGCACCCCTGCTCGACTTCGTCCTCGCGCGCCCCAAAAGGACCCTCGCCGCCGCTCTCACCGCGCTCGCCATCAGCATGGGGATCGCGACGCGACTCGGCACCGAGTTCCTTCCCGCACTCGACGAAGGGAACATCTGGCTCACCGTGACCATGCCCGTCGGCATCTCGATGACGCAGGCCAAGGAAATCGAGCGACAGGTACGAGGCGTGATCCGCAGCTACCCCGAGGTCACGCAAGTCATCGCGCAGCTCGGCCGACCCGACGACGGAACCGACGCCAAGGGGAGCAACAACCTCGAGGTGTACGCCGACCTCCGGCCGCGCGGCGAATGGACTACGACGCACGACAAGGACGCGCTCGTCGCCCTCATGTCCAAGCGTCTCGAGGCCATTCCCGGGATCGACCTCAATTTTTCGCAGTACATCAAGGACAACGTCGATGAAGCACTCAGCGGCGTGAAGGGCGAGCTCGTCGTGAAGCTCTTCGGCCCGGACCTCCAGGTCCTGCAGCAGAAGGCCGAGGAGATCCGTGCCGTGCTTGATCGCGTGGACGGTGTTGCCGATCTGGGCGTCGAGCAGCAGTTCGGTCAGCCGCAGATCCGTTTCGAGTTCGATCGCGCCGCGCTGGCGCGGCACAATGTGCAAGTCAGCGATGCTGCCGATGCCGTCGAGACCGCCATCGGCGGTCGCGCCGTCACGCAGTTCCTCGAAGGGGACCGCGTCTTCGATTTGACCGTTCGCGTCGACAGCGCGCACCGCGACAACCCGCGCGCACTCGAGCACATTCCCGTCTTCTCCGCCGATGGCCACGCCGTCCCGCTTGGCGCACTCGGCACGGTGGTGCATGCGGAAGGGGCTTCGCGCATCGCGCGCGAGGCCAACGAGCGCCGCATCGCGATCAAGTGCTCGGTGCGCGGGCGTGATGAGGGTGGATTCGTCCGTGAGGCGCAGCACCTCGTCGAGAAGGAGGTCTCGCTCCCAGCCGGCTATCGCGCCGTCTGGGGCGGGCAGTTCGAGAATCAGCGCCGCGCCACCGCGCGCCTCGCCGTGATCGTGCCGGCGAGCATCGCGCTCATCTTTCTCCTGCTCTTCAGTGCCTTCGGATCGGTGAAGTACGCCACGCTCATCCTCGCGAACCTTCCTTTCGCGCTCATCGGCGGCATCGGGACCCTCTGGTTGCGAGAGATCCATCTGAGCGTCTCAGCGGCGGTGGGATTCATCGCGCTGTTCGGCATCTGCGTGCAGAACGGCGTACTCTTGGTGAGCGCCTTCAATCACCGACGTGAACAGGGGGAGCCGATGCTCGCCGCGGTGCGTGAAGGGACGCTTGAACGTTTGCGTCCGGTCGTCATGACGGCGCTCATGGCGGCGCTCGGTCTCCTCCCCGCAGCCCTCTCGAAGGGGATCGGCGCCGAGACCACGCGCCCCTTTGCGAGCGTGATCGTCGGCGGACTCATCACCGCGACCGTGCTGACCCTGACCCTGCTCCCGATCCTCTACGTGATGTTCCACGAGGATCCGCACGAGGAGATCGCGCGGTAGCAGGACGCGTTACTTCACCACCGCCCGTGGAGTGGCGCCCCAGAGTTGCCCCACGTTCCAGGTGAGTCCGGTGTAGAAGGCGTGCGCCTGCGGCCCCACGACGGGGATGATCCCGCCGATGTCGAAGACGAGCCAGTCGCGGAGCGTGAAGGTCGGCCCGGCGAGGAAGCCAACGAGCGGGAGCGCGCCCTGCGGTCCGCTCGTCCCGGGGACCCCGAAGAGTTCCGCCACCCATCCGCCCCCATGCGGCAGATCGCCGCTGAGCGATGCGGCCCAGAGCCAGGAGTCGCGCGGTGCGCGGATCCCGCTTCCACCGCGGAAGGTGTACCCGACGTTCACGTCGAAGTCCGCCCCGAACAGCTCGCGACTCGAGACGAGCAACAGCGTCCCATCCGTCGTGCCCGTCCCCGTGCCGCGTGCGACCGATCCCGTCGGCAGCTTGACGGAAGGGAGCACCGCGAAATCACCGAGGATGGGGTGGTCCGAGAGCATGCGGTACTTCACGCCCGTCGTGATGTCCCCCATGCCCCCCGCGAATCCCGTCGCGCGCAGCGCGCTCATAAGCATCGTGAGCTGGAGCCGCTCGCCGATCCCGAGCTTCGCGGCGAGGGTGAGCACCCCCGTGTGATCCGGGTCCTGTCCGTTGTCGAGCTCGATTCCGGTCTCGACCTCGAACCAACCGGTGGAGACGGTCCCCGCATGCGTCGAGACCGAGGGACGCTCGGGTTGCGCGGTGTGCAGCTTCGGCTCGCGTTGCGCGGCGGCGGTGCGACTCGCAAGGAGCAGCAGCACCGCGACCACCGTCGTTCCCCGCATTGTGCTGCTCACGAGGATGAGTCTCCCTTTCCATGAAAGTTAGTGTGTACTAACATATCAATGTGGCCACCATCCGCCCATTCCCCGACCCCACCCCGCACGAGGCGGCGACGTCGGCCACACCCGACACTACCGGTACCGCCGGCTGGCGCCGCTCCCGCTCCACCCCCTCGCTCGCCGACGCCTACCGCTCCATCCCCGTCAACGGCTCCACCTGGTGGCGCAAGATCCTCGCCTTCGCCGGTCCGGGCTATCTGGTCGCCGTCGGCTACATGGATCCGGGGAACTGGGCCACCTCGCTCGCGGGTGGCTCCCGCTTCGGATACAACCTGCTCTCGGTCATCCTCATCAGTAATCTGATGGCGGTGCTCCTCCAAGGACTCGCCTCGAAACTGGGCATCGTCACCGGACGCGATCTCGCCCAAGCCTGCCGCGATCACTACGCGCGCCCCACGGCGCTCCTGCTCTGGGTCGGCGCCGAGATCGCGATCGCCGCGTGCGATCTGGCCGAAGTCATCGGTTCCGCCATCGCGCTCAAACTGCTCTTCGGCATCCCCATCACCTGGGGCATCCTGATCACCGCGCTCGATGTCATGCTCGTGCTCGTCCTCCAGCACCGCGGGTTCCGGCTCCTCGAAGCGGTCGTCATCGCCCTCATCGCCACCATCGGCGCGGCCTTCCTCTTCGAACTGGTCATCGCGCACCCGGCCCTCGGGCTCGTGGCACGGGGCTTCCTGCCACGTGCGGACATCATCACCGACTCGGACCAACTCTACATCGCCATCGGCATCCTCGGTGCGACGGTCATGCCCCACAACCTGTATCTCCATTCGAGCATCGTGCAGACGCGGCGCTACGAGGAGACCGCGGCCGGCAAACGCGAGGCGGTGCAGTTCGCCTTCATCGATTCAACGCTCGCGCTCACCATGGCGCTGTTCATCAATGCGGCGATCCTCGTCGTCGCGGCCGCCACCTTCCACACGAGCGGCCACACGGACGTCGCCGAGATCCAGGACGCCTACCAACTGCTGACCCCACTGCTCGGCGTGGGCGGTGCGAGCGCGGTCTTCGCCCTCGCCCTGCTCGCCAGCGGTCAGAACTCCACACTCACGGGCACGCTCGCCGGACAGATCGTGATGGAGGGATTCCTCGATCTCCGGCTCCGCCCCTGGGTCCGCCGGCTCATCACGCGTGCGATCGCCATCATCCCCGCGATCGTCGTGAGCCTCATGTTCGGTGAACAGGGCACCGCCAAGCTGCTCATCTTCAGTCAAGTGGTGCTCTCGCTGCAGTTGTCCTTCGCGGTGTTCCCGCTGGTACAGTTCACCGGCGACCGCACCAAAATGGGCGAGTTCGTGAGCCCGCCGTGGATGAAAGTGCTCAGCTGGATGGTCGCCGTCCTGATCGCCGTGCTCAATGTGTGGTTGCTCGTCCAGACCTTCGCCGGATGGTGGGCCTAGTGTATTCCTGCATCCTCGTTCCACTCGAGAACTCGCCGACCGACACGGCCATCCTCGCGCATGTCACCCGCCTGGCGCGGCACTGCAACGCCCGTCTGGTACTGATCCACGTCGCCGATGGGTTCGCCGCGCGGAACATCGAGCAGCTCAAGCTGCGTGAGTCGGAAGAGATGAAAAAAGACCGCGCATATCTCGATGCCTGTGTCGCCACGCTCGCCGCCGATGGACTCACCGTCGATGCCGTGCTCGCCGTCGGGGACCCGGCCAAGGAGATCAGTGCCGCCGCGGCGCGTGAGCAGTGCGACCTGATTGCCATGGGAACGCATGGCCACCGGTTCGTGAAGGATATTCTCTACGGCTCGGTCGCCAACGAAGTCCGCCACACCTCGTACGTTCCCGTGCTCATGGTGCGCGACGGCGCGCCGCCGGCGTAGCCGACGGTGGCTCCCACGCCCCGCCCCGACTCCCCGGTCGCCCTCACCGGGCAGGCCGAAGACTACCTGAAGGTCATGTACCACCTCGAGCGGAGTGGCGCGGCCGCCGCGACCTCCGACATCGCCGCCGAACTGGGCGTCGCGCCGGCGAGCGTCAGCGGGATGCTGCAGCGCCTCGCACGCCTCGGCCTCGTGCGCGTCGAGCGCTATCGCGGCGCGCGGCTCGCGCCCCCGGGGCGTCGGATCGCCCTGCAACTCATCCGCCGTCATCGCATCATCGAGTCCTTCCTCGCCACGACTCTCGGCTACAGCTGGGATGACGTGCACGCGGAAGCCGAGCGGCTGGAACATGCCGCGAGCGCCGAGCTGGTGGAGCGGATGGCCGCGTCGCTCGGACATCCCACCACCGATCCGCACGGCGCGCCCATCCCGACGCCGGAAGGACGCGTCAACGAGCGGCTGCTGCGGAGCATCGCCGAGCTGCGCCTGAACGAGCGGGCACGAGTGGTATTGATGCGCGATCGCGATCCGGCTTTCCTGCGCTACCTCGCGGGGGTCGGGCTTCGGCCAGGGGTTGAGATCACGGTGGTCGCGATCGCGCCGTTCGAAGGGCCGGTGGAGCTGCGCGTCTCGCGAAAACGGGTCAGCATTGGTGCCTCCGCCGCGGGGCGGGTGTTCGTCGAATCGGTGTAACACCCTTCAGGAGAAAGGGTTACGGATCGAAATGGCGGTCGCAGGAACGAGAAGAAGAGACGGCTCTTGACAATATCTCACTACTAAGTATATTACTTGTGAACTTTAACCGGGCTTTGCCCGCCCACTCGGAGCTCCGAACCATGCACATCACCCGCTTGTCCGCCCTGCTGCTGCTTCCCGCGCTCGCAGCCTTCACCAGTGCCGTCGAAACCAAGCCGTACGTCCGCGACGAAGCGCACAGCCAAATCAACTTCTCGGCCAGCTCGCGCTTGATCGACGCGCAGGGGTTCTGGGGGAAGTGGGATGCCGCCATCGCCTTCGATCCGGCGGCCATCGACAAGACCACGCTCAACATCACGATCGATGCCAAGAGCGTGAACACGCGCGTCGAAATGCGCGACAATCACTTGAAGTCCAAGGATTTCTTCCACGCGGACAGCTTCCCGACCATCACCTTCGTTTCGAAGTCGGTGCGCGCGACCGCCGGCCAGCCGACGGGCGATTTGAACAATGTGAAGCTGATCATCACCGGCGACCTCACGATCCGCGGCGTGACCAAGACGATCCCGGTGCCGGCGACCCTCGTCTTCTTCGATGCCAAGAGCGGCATGGGACGCGTGAAGGGGAACTTCACGATCCTCCGCAAGGAGTACGGCGTGAGCTACGACGCCGCCATGAACCCGATCGAGAACGAGGTGCCGGTGCAGTTCGACATCACCTTCAAGAGTGCGGCGCCGGCCAAGTAGGCCGGCCACGCAACCGGGCTACTTCGCCGCCAGCTTCGCCACCACCCACTCCGCCAACGCCCCCATCACCTCCGCATCGATCTTCCCGTTTTTCAACTTCACATAATCACTCGGGAACCCGATCGGATCCTTCAGGAACAGATGGTTCCGTTCCGGAAAGAGCTTCAGCGTCACGTCATTGTTTCCCGCACCCTTCAGCGTGCGCTCGATGATCGGCGCCTGCTCCGGTGTGATCTGCTGGTCCGTCCCCCCCTGCATGATCAGCACTGGCTGCTTCACCTTCTTGAGCGTCGCGATCGGGTCGTAGGTCAGAAAGTATTTCGTCCAGGCGTTCGCCTCCTTCCCGAACGGCACCTTCGCCGCCGCGAGGATCGAGTCCTTCTTGTCGGCCGGGATCTCCGTGTTGTTCTCGACGAGATTCCTGAGCTGGAAATCGATGATCTTCTGCCCCGTGTACGCCGGACCGGCCATCAGCACCACGGCCTTCACCTTGGGATCGCTCGCCGCGACCATCGGGCCAATCATTCCCCCCTCACTGTGGCCGATCAGTCCGATCCGGCCACCATCGATCTCCGGACGTGTGCGCAGATAGGCGATCCCGGCACGAATGTCATCCGCAAAGTCCGCACTGGTCGCCTTCACCAGGTCGCCCCCGCTGCCGTTGATCCCGCGGTCATCCATCCGCAGCACCGCGACCCCACGACGGCCGAGCGTGTCGGCGACCTGACGGAAGATCCGATAGTTCGGCACGAGCGAGATGTTCTCGTCACGATCCTCCTGCCCGCTCCCCGTGATCGTGACCACGGCACCGACCTTCCCCGTCGCCCCCTTGGGCATCGTCAGCGTGCCGCTCAGCACATGCCCCATCGGCGTCTTGACCGTCACCTCCTCGGCGGTGTACGGCGCGTCGGCCGGTGCGCCGTAATCCGTCTTGCCCAGCGAGATCCGGGCCGCGGCCGCCCCATCCACGCGCGTCATGATGACCCCTGCGCCCGGAATCACCGCACCACGGATGTGTCCCTCGGCATCCAACGCCAGCCGGTTCATCTGCCCCGACACCACGAAGGCCGCGCTGTCGGTTCCGATGAACTCGATGGTCGCATCGAGCGAGACCGCTCCGGTCATCGCGAACATGGACCCCGTGAACTTCGGCTGCCGCGAGGCGCGGGCACGCTGCACGAACGCGTCGATCAGGACGAAATCGTTGTTCAGGATCGGCAACGGATCCCCGGACGTGGGACGCACCACATGTTGATCGCGCCCGCCGGCGCTCACGTCGAGGAAGACGGAGTCGGTCGTGAACCGCATCGTCCCCTTTTGCAGCGGCGCGGCATCCGTGGCCGCTCCGGGGCCGTGCACGGAGAACGTCATGGAGCTCACCCGCGTGGGCGACGGCGTCTCGGCGACGAAGGCAATCGTTCCCGCTCCGCGCATCGCGAGGTCGACGCTCACGCTCGAGCGACCGCGCGTGATCCGTTCGACGATCAAGGTGTCCGTGCCCTTGGTCATCACATAGGCACGCTGCAGCGCGACCTCCGTGGTCGTCGACTGCGCGCCGGCCGGCAGTGCGGCCATGCCGAACAGGGCGGCCGCGAGCGAGAGACGCCGGCCGCCGACGGCGCAGGTGAACACCGAGATGCATCGCATCATCACAACTCCTCAGCGCCCTCGGGCGCATCGTGAATGACTCCCTCCGGTTCGGCCACGGTGGGACGGACCGGGCGGCCACTCCGCTTGAGCGCCGCACGCAGGAGGTACTCGACCTGACCGTTGAGCGAGCGCAAGTCGTCGTTCGCCCAGCGCTGGACCGCCTCCAGCACGTCGCGATCCACGCGCAACAAGAACGACTTGCGTTCGGCCACGGTCCGGAAAACCGCCTTACTGGTAGATCGTGCCCGCGTTCACGATCGGCTGCGCCGAACGTTCGCTGCAGAGCACGACCAGCAGATTGCTCACCATCTGCGCCTTGCGCTCCTCATCGAGCGTCACGATCCCCTTGCTCGAGAGCATCTCCAGCGCGTTCTCCACCATCCCGACGGCGCCCTCGACGATCTTCGACCGTGCCGCGATGATCGCGCTCGCCTGCTGACGCTGCAACATGGCCTGTGCGATCTCCGGCGAATAGGCGAGATGCGAGATCCGCGCCTCGATCACCTCGACTCCGGCCTTGGCCAGCCGCTCGTGGATCGCCTGCTGCAGCGAGTGGCTCACCTCGGCGGTATGCGTCGACAGCGCTTCTTCGTTGTCGGCATGCGAGTCGTAGGGATAGCTCTGCGCCACGGCGCGCACCGCCGACTCGGACTGCACGGCGACGTACGTCTGATAGTCATCGACTTCGAAGAGTGCTTCAGCCGTCTCGACGACTTTCCACACCACGATCGCGGCGATCTCGATCGGGTTGGCGCGGTTGTCATTCACCTTGAGCTTCGTGGTCTCAAAGTTGCGGATGCGGAGCGAGATCCGGCGCTTGGTGAGGAACGGGTTGGCCCAGTAAAAGCCCCCGCTCTTGATCGTTCCCTTGTACGCCCCAAAGAGCACGAGCACCTTGGCGTCGCCGGGATCGACCACGAAGAGGCCGCCCATCGCGACCGCCGCGACGGCAATGACGAGCATTCCGCCCACCGAAAAGTACTGGTCTCCGGTCTTGGCACCGTTCATCACCATCGCGAGACCGCCAAGACCGGCGACGATCTGGATGAGGACCGCGGGGAGACCTGGAACCGCCTTCAACTCAGCTTCGCGAAACATCGACGGAGGAACTCCATTGAGGTAGTATCTGAATGATATCATATTGGAATCGCTTCGTCAAGCACTTCCAACCTGTTGCCCGGCAACACGTTGCCGGACTCACTCCTCGCCGACCCCGCCCTCGCACTCCTGTGAGCACCGCGCTACCATCCCACGCATGCCCATTCGACTTGGCACCCAGGGCTGGAACTATTCCGCGTGGACGGGGCCCTTCTATCCGGACGGCACACGCCCCGCGGACTTTCTCAGCACCTACAGCCGCGCCTTCACCACGGTGGAGGTGGACTCCACCTTCTACGCGATTCCTGCAGCCAAGACCGTCCGGGGGTGGGCCGCCCGCGTGGGCGACGACTTCATCTTTTCCCTGAAGTTGCCCCAAGAGATCACGCACGGGCAGCGATTGCGCGACGCGGGCGAGACGAGTGCGCGCTTCTTTGACGTCGCCCGGGAGCTCGGCGCGAAACTCGGTCCGGTCCTGATCCAGCTGGGCCCCGACTTCTCACCGGCGGAACTCCCCGCCCTCGAGGCGTATCTGCCGACGCTCCCGCACGACATCGATTTCGCCATCGAGTTTCGGCAGGCCGCCTGGATTCGCGAGGATGTGGTGTCGCTGCTGCGCGACCACGAGGTGGCGCTGGCGCTCGTTGATGCGCGCTGGGTGCCGCGCGCTACGATGCTCGAGCTCGCCGCGAACCCCACCGGGCGGATCGCCTACCTGCGCTGGATGGGGCCGAACCGCGACATCGTGGATTACTCACGCATCCAGGTGGATCGCACGCCGGAGCTCGAGTCGTGGGCGGCCGTCATGCCGATGATCGCCTCGCGCGTGCGCACGGCGTACGGCTACGTGAACAATCATTTCGGTGGACACAGTCCCGAACATGTCCGCATGCTGCAGCGCATGCTTGGGCTTCCGACGGTGAGCCCAGGGGCGCTGAGCGATCAACTCGGATTGTTTTGAACCGCGCGTTACGGCACCGTGATCGTTTGCGTCAGGATGGGAATCGAACCGGTCGGGTTTCCCTGCGAATCCGTCCACTTGTACGAGAGCGTGTACGTGCCGGTTGGCGTTCCACTGGCGAGGCCGATGCCGGTGAATGAGGCCATCCCCGATGAGACCGCTACTGTTTTCACCGGCGTGCCATAGAACGATGCGCCGTTGTTGATGCTGATGGTGACATATCCGGTGGCACCGTTCAGGTAGTTGTTCCCAGCGTCTTGGACGTCAATCAACGGTTGGACGGTGAAATCAGCCCCGAGATTCACGCCGGACGCCTGCTGCGAGAAGATGAGCTTCGCCGCTGGCCCAGTCGCTGCAGTGATGCTCTGCGTGACGGTGTATGAGCCCGACGTGAAGGTGAGGGTGTAGCTCGTTCCCGCGGTTCCGGTGATTCCGACATTGGTGAAGTTCGCGTAACCGTTGGACGCGGCGAGCGTCGAGGTACCGACGACCGTGGCCTGGCCGTCACCCCCACTGACCGTCATCGTGACGGTCCCCTGCGACGTCAGGTTGCCATAGGTGTCCTTGACCTGAATGCTCGGCTGCGTGGTGAACGGCGAGCCGGCGGGAGCGCCACTCGCGGCGATGGAACTGGCGATCTGTGTGGTTGCGCCGGCCTTCGCCGTGTCACTGAAGGTCAGCGGGCTTCCGGTCAATCCCGTTGCCGTCGCCGTCATGGTGTTGACGCCGGCGGTCGTGCCCAGCGTCCAGGAACCGGGCGATGCGAGGCCGTTCGAGTTCGTGGTAGTGGTCAGCGTCGTGCCGGAACCGCCCCCGGAGGCGACCGCGAAGGTCACCGAGACGCCGGGGACTTTGTTGCTGTTGGCGTCGACGACCAATACAGTGGGCACGGTGCCGACCGCGGTGCCAACCGTCGACGATTGGTTGTTCCCGGCGTAAATGCTGATTTGCGTCGCGGCGCCCGGCGTCAGCGTCACGGTGACGGGGTTGCTGCTGTGCGTCAGAGTTGTCCCGCCGAGTTGTGCGCTGAAGGTCGCCGTGCCAGCGACCGATCCCTTGACCGTGGCGGTGTAGCTGCCATTGTTGTTGTCGGTCACCGCGCTGAGCGTCAGGCTCGGCCCGTTGGTCTGCACGATCGTCACCGTACCGCCGCTCGCCGTCAGGGCGTTGCCACTGACGTCCTTCAACTGGACGGTCAATGTGCTGGTGGCGGTATTGTTGGCCGTGATACTGGACTGACTCGCCGTGAGCGTCGAGGTCGACACCGACGCCGTCCCCGGCGTGATGCTGAAGCTGGTACTCTGGCCAGTCGCCAAGCTCCCGCTCCGTGCAGTCAGCGTGTACGTCCCGGCCTTGTCGACATGGCACCCGCTGAATGTCGCGACGCCGTTCACGGCCGGGATCTTGCTGGCGGCACAATACAGGGTGGCCCCACCCGGCGAGGTGAGTTCGACCGAGACGCTGTCGGTGGACGACGTGATGTTCGAGGCGGCGTCCTGGATCATGACCGCGGGCTGCCCCGACCAGTACGCCAGCGACTGCGCTGACGTGGGCTGGACGCTGAAGGCCAGCTTGTTCGGCGCACCCGCCACCACGCTGACGCTGTTGCTCGTGGCCGAACCGAGTCCGGTGCTGGTGGCGCTGAGCGTGTAGGTGCCGGCCTTGTCCACGGCGCAGCCGCTGAAGGTCGCCACGCCGTTGACGGCGACCACCGGATTCGACGTGCACGTCAGCACGGCGCCGGTTCCACCGACGAGCGCCAAGGACACGGCGTTCGTCGCGCCCGTCATGGTCGTCCCCACGCCATCCTTGACCGCGACCACGATCTGCGTCCCCCATGCGTTCAGCGACACCCCGCCGCTGGGCTGCGTCGTGACGGCCAGGGCCCGGGCGGTGCCCTCCACCCAGTTGACCGCGGTCGGCGTCCCGCGCGGCGACGTCGTGCTGTCGCCATTCTGGCCGAGCCCGCCAGCGCCCCAGCAGTACAACGCACCGGCCGATGTCCGGGCACACGTTCCGGAACCCAGCGCGGCGATGCGCGAGAAGGTGAGGCCGCCGAGCGTCGCGGTCGGCACGCTGCGGTTCGCGGTCGTGCCGTCGCCGGCGCTCTGGTCGCCGTTATACCCCCAGCACCAGGAGCTGCCGGCCACGGTCAGGGCGCAGGCATGCGTGAGTCCCACCGACACACTCGCGAACGCTTGCGATGATGCCACGCGCGTGGGCGAGGTACGCTGCACCGTGGTGCTGCCATCGCCCAGCTGTCCCGACCCTTGCCGTCCCCAGCAATACACCTCGTTCGTGTTCGTGACGGCGCACGCATATTGCGCTCCCACGCTCACGTTCGTGTAGGTGCGACCATCGTTGATGGCGGCGGGGAAGGGACGTGTGCTGAACGGACTCGCGGGGAACGAGCCACCGGTGGTGCCGTCGCCGGTGAAGCTTCCCCAGCAATAGATGGTTCCGCTGGTCGTGATGCCGCAGGTGACATTCGTCCCCATGCTGACCGACGCGAAGGCGACACCCCCGGTATTCACGGCAGCGGGCGCCTTCTTGATCGTACCGTAGGAACCATCGCCCAACACGGACTGATCCATCGAGCCCCAGCAGAACACGCCGCCGGCGGCGGTCACGCCGCATGTGGACCGCAGCGACACCGCCAACGAGGTGAAGCTGTTGCCCCCCGCAACGGCAACGGGATTGCTCCGATCCGTGGTGCTGCCGTCACCCAACTCCCCGAAGCTGTTGGAGCCCCAGCAGTACGCAGCGCCGGCGGCGGTCAGCCCGCACATGTGGTCGGCGGATCCGCGCGCGAGCGAGGTGAAGGTGATCCCGCCGACGACGGCCGTTGGCATCGTCCGGTTCACGAGGCTGCCGTCGCCCACTTGCCCGCGCCGGTTGTCGCCCCAGCAATACGCAGCGCCGCTGGTGGTCAGCTGGCAGCGCGCGTCGCCCTGATTGCTCTGCGTCGCCACGCTGAGGACCGAGAAGGTGATGGGCGCGATGCTGGTGCCGACGACGGTCGCGACGATGCCCTGGGTCCCGACGCTGCCGGACGCAGGGGTGAACACCACACGCGCGATTCCGCCAGCATCGGTCGTGGCCGACACCGCAGTGATCGGTGTCCCGGACGGGCTCAACGCCACGCCGCCGCTCGACCCTGACGCCACGCTGAACTGAACCGTCGCATTGCTTACGGGATTCCCACTCCCGTCTTTCACGATGACGCCGAGGTACCCCTGCGTCACGCTGCCCGCGACCTGCGCTTGCTGGTCGCCGAAGCTGATGGCAGAGCTCGCCGGAACCGACGCGGCGGTCGTAACCACGAGCACGGTCGGCGGCAATCCGTCCGTTTTGGCGGAGATCGCCGCGAATCCGGAGCTCCCGAGCACGAAACTCTGCGCGGTGGCGGTACCGGTACTGTCGGTCGTCGCCACGGCTCCAGTCAGCGTTCCCGTCCCCCCGGCGAGCGCGAAGGTGACGGTCACGCCGACCACCGCCTTGCCACTCTTGTCCTTCACCACGACCTGTGGTGGCACAGTGGTGGCGGCTCCGCTCGCGGCGGTGCGTCCCGACACCCAGGCGCTCGTCGGCGTGATGGTGGTCGGCGTTCCGGTGGCGGGACCCGCTGGCCATCCGATGACCGCGACCGGCGTGCCGCGCAGGGAGACGGCGCTGCTGTCCCCCACTTGGCCGTTGGCGTTCGCGCCCCAGCAATACATGGAGCCGCTCACCACTCGCGCGCACTTGCCGCGGAAACTGGTAGCCGTCAGCTCCGTGAACACGGCACCGGTGATCTCCTGGGGCACCAACAGATTCGCGCCACTGATGTCGCCAGTACCCGCCGCACCCAGGATGTTTCCGCCCCAACAGAACACGCGCCCGTCAATCCGAAGTCCGCACGGGCTGAGATTGCCGATGATCACGTCGCGAAAGCGATCCTCGGCGAGTGCGATCGGCGTGGGGACGTTGCGCGGTTGGGTCGTGCCGTCGCCGTTGTTCCCCACCTGTCCGGAGCCCCAGCACAACAGCGCGCCGGTCGACGCGACGCCGCAGATGTTCGCGGTTCCGCCCGCGATATGCGTGAAGGAGATTCCACCGGTGACGGCGGTGAACGTCGTGCGATCCGTGAAGGTGCCATCCCCGACGGCGCCGGCCCCGTTGTCCCCGAGGCAATACACCGATCCCGCGGCGGTGCGGCCACAGAGGCCGGTGTCCCACAGCGCAATCTCGGCGAAGCTGAGGCCGTTGCTGTTCAGCGGCACCGGGGTGAGCTGACTCCGTTCGGCGAGCGCGGGGTATGTCAGACCGTACGGTTGCATCCATCCCCAGCAGTAGATGCTGCCCGCGGTGGTGAGGCCACAGGTGGTCAGGTTCTCCGTGACGATCTGCTTGAATGCCAGTCCCCCGAGGACCGCGGTCGGAACCGACCGTTGCGTCGTCGTACCGTCACCGAGCTGCCCCACGCGATTGTCGCCCCAACACCACGCGGCCCCCGCGGCGGTCAATGCGCAATGATGCGTGGCCTGCTGATCGGAGAGGCGCTTGAACGTGAGTCCACCGCTCACCGGAGCGGCGTAGTTGCGTTGCTGCGAGGCGGCACCGTCGCCGAGCGCGCCGAAGCTGTTCAGCCCCCAGCAGTATGCGGTGCCGTCCGTGGTGAGCGCGCACGGGGAGTTGCGCGACTGCACGGGGTTCTGCAACCCGAGGAAGGTGAATGTCGCGGCGGTCGCGCTGGTCGCGCCGGAGACACTCGCGGTGATCGTCGTCGTGGTGGTCACACCGATGAGTGCACTGCGGTCGATCTGCGCGATGCCGGCGCTGTCCGACTTCGCGGTCACCGTCGTCGGCAAGCCGGAGAAGGTGACCGTGACCCCTGCCAGCGGTTGACCGGTTGCATTCGCGACGCGAACCGTCGGGGCGTTATAGGGGGGCCAGCCGGTCTGATTCGCAAACACCACGCTGTCGCCGCCCACCTTCGTGAGACTGGCGACCGCGGCGGTCCCGAAAGAATAGAAGAAGGTGTTGGACGTCGCGCCGCCTGCAAGCGTGATTGTGGCTCGTACGACATTCATCCCGGACGCCGCGCCGAGCGTCCATTGCCCAGCCGTCGCTTGTCCCGCAGCGTTGGTCGTTGCAGTGGTCGTAGTGAGCGACCCGCCGCCGGAGACGACGGCGAAAGTGACGGTGACCCCGGACACGCCGCCGCCGCGTCCGTCACGGACGACGACGGAGGGCGAGAATGTCGGCGCGAGCGTCGCGCCTGCCGATCCCGTGCTGGTGAACGAGATGGGCGTTGGCACCATCGACGCCGCGCTCCCCGCGGTAGCCGTGGGGAGAACCACGCTCACCGGCGTGGTGGCGAAGGTCGCCGTGCCATCGCCGAGCTGACCCGAGCTGTTGCGCCCCCAACAGAAGACGGCCGCGCCGCCCACGGCGAGCGCACAGGTGTGATCACCGTTGGTGTTGCCCGCCCCGCCGGCCATCAAGCGGGTCGCGGCCATCGGAATGGGGACCGGGGTGGCACGAACCTCCACGACTGCGCCATCGCCGAGTTGGCCGACGGAGTCGTAGCCCCAGCACCACACGGAGCCATCGGCTTTGAGGGCACAGGTCTTGTCGTCACCCGCCACGATCTCCGTGAACACATGTCCGCCGCTCACCGCCACCGGCGTCATGCTGCTGGTCGACGAGGTGCCGTTGCCCAACGTGCCGGCATAGCCCAGGCAGTAGGCCGAACCGGCGGCGGTCAATGCACACGCCTGCAACGTACCGACCGAGACGCGGACCACGCCGCTGGCGCCCGCGACCTTGGTGGGAATGCGCTGGATGCCGGTCACGCTCGAAAACACGGAGCCGCCGCTCGCGCCCCAGCAATACACGTCGCCGGTGGAAGCCGCAGCGCACGTGGTGTTCGCCCCGGCACCGATGTCGACGAAGGTGACGCCGGTCGGCATCCGCACGGCGACAGGCGTCGCGTACGACGTGCCAACCGTGCTGTCGCCGATTTCGCCATATCGATTCAGTCCCCAGCAGTAGGCCGCGCCGGCGGTGCTGAGCCCGCACGTATGCATCGACCCCACCGAAAGCTTGGACCAGGTCACCGATGATTTTACGAGCACCGGCGTCAAGCGATTCACGCGGGAGCTGTCGCCGAGCTGCCCCGCCGCGTTGTACCCCCAGCAGACCCCTTGTCCGCTCGTCGTCACGCCGCAGGAATGATCACCACGGATGTTCTCGGACAACCGTGCGATTGCGAATCCGCCACCGACGGCCACCGGGACGGAGGTCCCGGTCGTGCCTCCGGAACCCAACTGCCCGCGCGCGCCGGCGCCCCAACAGAAGGCACCGGTCCCGACGGCCATGCAGCTGTGCTCGCCCACGCTCGCGTTGTCCAACAGCGTCGCCGTGAAGGTGGCACTCGCGCCGGACTCACTCTGCACGGTTACCGTTGCGCTCGAACCGCTGGACGGAGCTGTCCATTTGCTCGGCAAGGCGGTGTAGCCCAGCGAGTCGGTAACGCTCGAGACATTCGGCTGGTTGTTCGCTGAGAAAACAGGTGCGCCAGCGGGGACGGACCAGAACACACGCGCATTGCTGATCGGCGTGCCGAAGGAGTCCTTGATGCGGACCACCGGCGTCTCGGGAACGGTCCCTCCGACGATCGTGAACTGGTTGTTGCCGGCCACGCGCTCGATCCCCATCGCCTGCCCCGAGGTGCCGACGCCGACGGTGACCGCCACCGAGGCACTCTGGCCGCCGACGGCCGCCGTGATCGTCGCGCTGCCGGTCGCGACGCCCGTCACATCCCCGGTCGCCGTGACGCGTGCTTTTGTCGTGTCACTGCTGGTCCATGTCACACCACGGCACCCCGCCAGCGGTGCACCGCTCGCGCTGCGTGCGTCGACGAACACATGGCCGCCCGAGCCGACCCCGACACTGAGCCCGGCACTCGGACTGACGGCGACCGACGCGATCGGAGGCACCACGAAGGTCGACGTCGCCGTCCGCGACGGCGCCGAGAGTCCGATCGCGAATCGCGCGACCTGCTGCGCGTCGATCACGTTGATCGCGTTGTCGCCCGTGACGTCACCCGTGGATTGGAACGTGTTCAGATCAGCTACGGCCATGCCGACCGTGAAGCGTGCGATCTGCTGCGCGTCGAGGATGTTGACCAGTGAGTCGCCATTCACGTCGCCCCATTTGCCGAACGACGCCACGCACACATCAGTACCGGTCGACGACCTCGGCGTCGCCAGTACCGCGCCCTGCGCGTTGCTGGCCTCCGACACGTCCAGATGCAGCTGCGTGCCGGCCACGCTCGCCGACGCCGTGAACCACGCATACGCGAGCGTGACGGTGCCGCTCGCGCTCGACGCACTGAACACGCTCAGGACGGCACGCCCCACCGTCGGGCTCAGGATCGTGGCACTCACGGTGCCGAAGTTGCCCGCCGTGATGGAATCGATGGTCAATCCCGCCGCGTTCCAGTTGAGCTGCGCCGCGATCGACGACACCGCGACCACACTTCCGGTGGCGCTGGTCGTTCCGGCGGTCGGCACGGTCATCAGCAGTGGGACACTGAACTTCATGCCGGGCGCGACTTGGATCTTCGTGGAGGTCCCGGCCGCCACCGCAATCGTCGACTGGGCGCGGCCGAGGCTCGGCAGCGTGAGACAGAGCAACGGGATCCAACGGCGGAGCAGGCGCATGCAATGTGACCAGAGCATAGGGAGCATCAGCGATCGCGGACGAACGGCGCAACGCGCCGGATCAGGGCTTTCGTGGTGTGGCAGGTGCAGGCGGAGGAGCAGACGATTCCGTGTCGATCAGCGTCGTACCTTCGAGCGCGGTCGCGGCGAGTCGATGTCCGTCGAGGTCGCCCGCGACCTCGAGCACGCCGGAGATCCGCGCGTTCTCGAGCGGGCCCCGCGTGTGCGCGACGAGCCGCACCGCATCGGCCCCCAGGAATCCGGAGGTCGTGAACCCGGCGAACCGGAGGGTGCCGGCACTCACGCGCTGGGCGTTCACGAACCGGGAGCCGTCACCCGGCGCCGTGGCACTGTCCACCACGAGCACCGATGGGTCGAAGGTGAGGGTGCCTTGATATGCGCCCATGCGTACGTCACGTGCCTCGACCCGGAGCATCAGCACCACCCGGTTCCCGGGCGGCGACACGCGAACCAGCCGGAGACGAACATGCGCGGTGCCCCGCGCGTCCGCGGGTGCGACGTGCGCGCCCGCGCCCGCGCTCGCCGGCACTGCGGTCACGAGTGCGAGGGCCAGACGCCACACTCAGCGCGCGACCGCGAGGCCGCTGTACAAGTCGAGCACGGCATTGCTCGCCTTCAGCGCCGACGCCCGGATCGACGATCCCGTGGTCTCACCGGCGACATCCAGTTTGCCGACGATGTTCACCGGCACCTTCCCGGGCTTGAACACGCCGACCAGGCGGAACGCCTCCGTGGTCGAGAACTTCTCCGTGGCGAAGCCGGCGAAGCGCACGGTGCCGGTGGCGGCATCCGCGGCATTCACCACGCGGAACTCGCCACTCGTACCCGTCGGCGTCGGGACCTGGACCACGGACATCGCGTTCGGATCGAAGGTCAACACCCCCTGATACGAGGCGACCGGAACACCGTTGCCCACGATGTTCACGACGAAGATCGCGCTGTCGCCGCCGGCTCGGGTGTCCTGCTCCACCATCACCTGCACATTCCCGTGGCCGACGAGCGTCACCAGATCCGTCTTGGGGGCGGTCGGGTGCTTCTCGGCGCAAGCCGTGACGACGGCGACCGCGGCAATCGCGATCCCGGAGAGACCCAGCATGGTCGAACGCAACTTCATGACGACTACCTCTGAGGAAGTTCGGTGCGCTACGGCGTGATGAGGACGGTGAGCGGACGGACCAGCAGCGGGACGGTCACCGCGTTTTCGTTGCCGGCGGCCGTGACCACGAGCCCCACGGTCGCGGAGGTGTTCGCGGTGCCACTCTTCGGTCGCAAGGTGAGGGTGTACAGCGTGGTCGTCGCCGTGGCGGGCGTCGGCGAGAACACACCGACGGTCACCTTTCCACTCGACGTTGCACTCTGGTTGTCGAACACCGAGCCGAAGCTGCCCGCCGTGCCCGACACGAAGGTGAACTTGGTGCTGTCGTAGGTGATGTCGAAACTGGCGGACGCGAGCGTCGCGCCCTGCGGGTACGTGAGGTCGAGCGTCACCGGGATCACGAGGTTCCCGCCGACGGCAACCGTCGCCGCCGCCACACTGGGCTCACCGCCCGCGTTCAGCGTCAAACCGCGTGCCCGGGCCGCCGCTGAGAAGGTCGCCGGCGCCGAGACTCCGGCACAACTCGCGGTCAGCGTCTGCGACCCCACCGTGCTGCCGAGGGTCCACGAGGTGCTGAAGGTCGCGGTCGCGCCCGTCACGCCCGACGCGGTGCCGACGATCCCGCCACCGCTGGCCGAGACGCTCACCGCGACACCACTGATCGGATTCCCACTGGCGTCCGCGACTTGGACCACCGGAGCGATCGGCAGCTGTGCCCCCACGAAGTAGCTCTGCGCCGGCGCGCTCAGAGCGGTGCAGATCGCCGGTACGCCAACGGCGATCGCGAACGCCGTGCTCGTCACGGGACTCACCCCGGACCCGGAGGCGGTCACTTGATACCCGCTGCCCGCCTTCGTGAGCCGCACGGCGCTGAAGGTGGCCACGCCGCTCACCGGAGTCGCGGTCACGGTTCCGCTCAGCGACACCGACGTCGCGGCGCCCGCGAGCGTCAGGGAGACCGGCGAGTTGAACGTGGTCGCGACGTTGCCGTAGCTGTCGAGGGCGTTCACCACGAACGTCGGAATCGCGGCATCGGCCGTGCCGTTGCCGGGCTGCGTGCCGAACTGCAGCGTCGACGCCGAGGCGGACGCCACGGCGAAGGTGGTGGTCATCCCGCTCGTCAGGCCGGTAGCGCTCGCGAGCAGTGCGTACCCTGTCCCCGCCTTGGTGACCTGGAGTCCGCCGAAGGTCACGACTCCGGCGTTCGCGGAGGCGGTCTTCGTCCCGATCAGCGGCGTCGAAGTGACCAATCCGAACGAGCTCCCGACCACGGCGCCAAGGTCGACCGTCACGCTTCCCGTGAACGATGTCGCAGTGTTGCCAAAGGCATCCCGCGCCGTGATCTGCACGTTGCCCAGCGATTGGCCGGCGGTGATCGCCGCAGGCGGATTGGTGGTTGCCGCCAGCGCTACGGCTGGTCCCGGTGTGGCCGTCGCCTTGAACGTGACGGGAGAACCGCTCAGGCCGGTCACGGCAAACGTCGCGGTCTTCGCCCCCGCCGTGCCGTCCAGCGTCCAGGTCGCACTGACCTGTCCGTTCGCATCGGTGGTCGACTGCGACACCTTGGCGGCCGTCCCCGACCCCAACGTGATCGTCACCGGCGTCCCGGCGAGCGGCAATGCATCCGTGCCGAGCACGCGCACCACCAGCGGGTTGGCCAACGGCTGTCCGACGACTCCCGATTGGTTGTCGCCAGAGACGGCCGCGATCGAAGCCGCCGCGGCATTCACGGTCAGCAGCACCGTGTCCTTCGGCCCGGTGAGCAACTCGGCGACGATCCGCGCGGTGCCGCGTTTGTTCGCCGCCCCGGCACCGGTGCCGGCGTTGGTGATCGACGCGACTGCCGTATCGAGAGAACTCCACTTGATCGGCGTGTTCGCCACGACCGTGCCGCTCGCGTCCAACGCGCTGGCTTGCCACGTGAAACTCTGCCCGATCAACAACTGCTGCGTGCGAGGGGTGATCACCACGGACTTGGCGGTCGAGCCGGTCCCGGTGTAGGTCACCGTCACCGTCACTTGTGCGGGCGTCGAGCTGCCGCCGCTCGATCCGCTCGCGCTGGCGGCGGTCGCCACGATCGGCGCCGCGCCGCGGAACACCGTATCACCCGCAGGACTGACGTATTTCAAGTTCATGTTCAACGACTCGCCCGCCGCCGGCGCCGTCGGCGAGAGCGGAACATCCATGCTCACCGTCACCGAGTCCTTCCCATCCGGGAACGCGACCATCGTATCGAGTGCGATCGTGCTGTCCGCCCGATACAACACCACGCGGACCTTGCTCACGGGGACCAACTGGCTCGTGCCCGGCGTGTTGTCGCGCAGCGCCTGCGGGAACTGGGTCAGGAAACTGATGCCACGTGCCATGATCCGAAGACCGCGGCTCGGCGCGGTCACCTCGCGCGCGCAGCTCACGGCCCCAACAAGCAGAACAGACGCGAGTAGCGCAGATCGACGCAGATACCGACTGACGGGCACGGGCAGGCGCATCCGGGAAGACCTTGGACTGGGACGAGGCGCCGCGATATCTATCCCGCGGCGTTGATAGGCTGGCGTGGAAAACTTACAACTATAAAGGCACACGTGACAAGACGGCCGCGACGTGTCCCAGCGCCCCGCGCCTCCTAAGCCGCGGGGATGGCGCTCTACCGACGGGTGAACAATACTTCCCGAACCAGCTCGGCGCGGTGCGCGCCGTCACATTTCCCGCCCAACGGCTCCATGCCAAAGCGCCTCAAACTGATCCTCACGCTCGCGATTCCGCTCGCGTGCGCTTCGGTTTTCATTCGCCTTGGTGTGTGGCAGCTCTCCCGCCTCGCCGAACGACGTGCGTTCAATGCGACGCTCGCCGCGCGAACCGTCGCGCAACCAATTGATATTCAAGAACTTACGCGTGATACTGCCCTCGGCCACTATCGGCGGGTGACCGCGTCGGGGCGGTTCGACTATGACCATCAAATCGTCTACGCGGGACGCTCCCGGAACGGCTCCCCCGGGGTGTATCTGATCACCCCCCTCCGCATGGCGGGAACCGATACCGTCGTCATGGTCAACCGAGGGTGGGTCTATTCCCCGGATGCCGCGACGGTCGACGAATCCCGCTGGCGCGAAGCCGACTCGGCCGCGGTGGCCGGTTATACCGAAACCTTCGTCACGGCGGATCCGCGGGTCAATCCCGCCGCCCCCCGCCGGCTTCGGACACTCGATCAGGGCACCATCGCGCGACTCGTTCCGGCGCCAATCGCTCCGTATGTCATTGTCCGGAACGACACGTCCATCACGGTGGCAGCGCCCAAATCCGCCACATCACCGCCGGCCCCGGTGGATTCCACGCCGGCACGGCTCGTACTGCCCCCGCTCGACGAAGGCCCGCATCAATCCTATGCGTTCCAGTGGTTCGCCTTCGCGACCATCGCGGTCGTCGGGGGTGTGATGCTCACCCGTCACGCTCTCCAGCGTCCGAGCTGACGTCCTCGGCTCAGGCCACCCGCTCGCGGCGATACTGCAACAGCACGACGGCCGCCACGATCATCACGCCCCCCACGAGCACGCTCACGGTGATGGGCTGCCCGAGGACCAGCGCCCCGAGGATCGCGGTGAGGAACGGTTCCACGGTCGAGACGATCGCCGTGCGCACGGGGCCGAGCCGCATCAGGCCTTTCAGGAAGAACACGCTCGGCAAGACCGTGCTGAAGAGCGTGAGGGCCAGGATCGCGCCCCACGCCGTCGCGCTGAGCGAGACCGTGAACGAGCGATCTCCGACCGCGAGCATCAGGAAGCACAGGGCGGACCCGATCTTCGCGTAGGCACTCGTCACCGCGATCGGGTGCGACTTCTGCATCCACTGCATCAGCGGGATGTACATCCCGTACACCGCTGCGGCGCCGAGGGCGAGTACGATGCCGCGCGCGCTGGTGCTCCCCGCGACCGGCGAGAGGTCCAGCGTGCCGCCATTTGCCAGCTGGCAGACGATCACGATGATCCCGCCGAACGAGAGCGACAACGCCACCACGCGCCGGATGCTCAGCGCCTCCGCACCGCGCAGGGCCTGAACGAGCGTGACCCAGGCGGGATAGGTGTAGAAGAGGAATCCGAGGGTCGCGGCCGTGATGTACTGCAGGCTCGAGAGCGCGAGCCCCACGAGCAACGCTTGGCCGCCACCGCCGAGTGCGAGGAAGCGCAGTGACTCCTTCCACGCCATCTTGGGATACCGATGTGCGCCGACCCAGCCCACCATCACCACCGCCCCGAGCGTGTAGCGCCAGGTGAGGACGGTGAAGAGCGAGACCTGCTCGCCGGTCGCGAGACTGGTCAGGGTGCTCACCGCGGCGAAGCCCAGGGCGGCGAGCAGGGTCCATCCGGTGCCCGTGCCGAGCGCTGCGGGGGCGGCCGCGGGCGAGCGCGGATCGCTCACCGGGTCAGCCCATGTACTTGCCGAGGACGAGCAGCGCCACGGTGAAGTAGATGATCAATCCGGTGACGTCGACAAGGGTCGCCACGAATGGCGCTGAAGAGCTTGCCGGATCGAAGCCCAAGCGGCGGAGCAGGAAGGGAAGCATCGATCCGGTGAGCGAGCCGAAGGTCACGATGCCGGTGAGCGCGATGAAGGTGTTGAGCGCCACGAGCAGATACGGCGCCTTGGTGCCGTAGTCGTAGAAGCCGGCCTTCTGCCAGACGATCACGCGAATGCAGCCGATGATCCCCAGGATCGCGCCGAGCGTCATCCCCGTGGGGAGTTCGCGCAACGCCACGCGCCACCAGTCGCGGAGTTCGACTTCCTTGAGCGCCATGGCGCGCGTGATGAGCGATGTCGCCTGGGAGCCGGAGTTGCCGCCGCTGCTCATCACGAGCGGCACGAAGAGCATGAGCACCGGCAGCTTCTGCAGTTCCTGGTCGAAGTACTGCAGCGCGCTGGTGGTGAACATTTCGCTGATCATCAGGATGGAGAGCCATCCCGCCCGCTTCTTGAGCATGCCGACGATCCCCATCGACATGTACGGCTCGTCGAGGGCCTCCATACCGCCCATCTTCTGGACGTCCTCGGTCTGCTCCTCCTGGATGGCGTCGATGACGTCGTCGAAGGTGACCACGCCCAGTACCCGTTCGGAGTCATCCACCACCGGCACGGCGACCAAGTCGTACTCCGAGATCACGCGCGCGACTTCTTCGCGGTCGGACGTCGGATGCACGTGGCGTACTTCCGACCAGGCCACATCGCTGACCCGCGCGCCCTCAGGCGCGGCGAGCAACTCGCGCAGGGAGAGCACCCCGCGGAGGATCCCCCTGTCGTCCACCGCATACACGACGTTCATCGCTTCGCGTCGGCCGCCGCGCGCGATCTCGCGCACGCGTCGCAATGCGACCTCCACGGTGTCCGTTTCGGGGACCGAGACGAACTCGGTGGTCATCAGTCCGCCGGCACTGTCCGTCGCATACTCGAGCAACTGCTCGGTGACGCGCCGGTCCGCCTCCGGAAGCGCCTCGACGATGTCCTCGGCGTGCTCCTCGTCGATCTCGTCGAGCGTGTCGACGCGATCGTCCGGCGTCATCTGCGCGATGAGCTTGGCCGCCTGCTCGGGGCTCATCTCCTCGAGGAGTTCGACCCGCAGCTCCTCGTTCACATACTCGAGGACCGCCGCCGCCCGGTCGGCGGGGAGCGTGGCGAAGAACGCCGGCAGTTGCGAGCGCGGAATCTTCTCGACGACGTCGGCGAGATCCGCGGGGTGGACTTCCTCGGTTTCGGCCGCGATGGCGCCGGGCTCGGTCTCGAGAAGATCGAGCAGGTCCGGCGCGAGGAGGGACGCGATTGACGGCTCGTCGCCGTGCGTCTGTCTGGCTTTCATGATCCCTCCTGTGCGACCGTCTGGTGTTGCGGCGACTGCAAGTGGGCAGTGCGCTGAATCAACGTGCTAATGTTTCACGCGGGAAGGTAACCGTCGGCGATGGTCGATGACACCCCTGCGTTCCGTGCCTGGAACGCGGGCGCAATCGCCGCACCGGACCGTGTTCCCACCGTCGGTTTTACCGGTGGAGAGTCTTAAAGATCCCCGCGCGGCTCGAGGAGCGGGAGCGCTGCCGGCAAACGCTCGATCCGACTCAGCTGACAGCCCACCGCCTCGACCGCCGAGCGGAGATCGGCCTCGTCGAGCGCGGTTCCCTCCACGATCGCCTCCCCCATCTCCACGGTCGCTCGGTGAATGCCGCGCACACCGGTCATCGCCGTGAACACCGCGCGCTTGGCATGCACCGAGAGCATCCCGTCGATTGTCAGCCGGAGTCGCATGTGGGAATGATCGGCGATGCGCCGGCGCTCCGGTAGCGGCATCGCACCGGCGCACTCGAGGGCGCATCGAGGGGTGGCGCCTGCCGCGCGGCGCGGTGACCTTTCGACAGCACCCTCTCGCCCTCCATCGCCATGACTACCGTCGCCTTCCTCGGCTTGGGCGCCATCGGAACTCCGATGGCCCGCCATCTCGCCGCCCCTGAGTTCACACTCGCTGTCTGGAACCGGACTTCCGGCAAAGCCGACGCGTTCGGCGCCGAGTTCGGAAGCCGGGTCGCCACGAGCCCCGCGGATGCCGCGAAGGGCGCCGCGGTCGTCATCACCTGTCTGCCGACGTCCAAGGAAGTGGAGGCACTCCTCGACGGCCCCGACGGACTGCTGGCCACGATGACGCGGGGCACGGTCCTCGTGGACTGCACCTCCGGAGATCCCGCGAGTTCGCAACGGATCGCCAAGCGCCTGCAGGAGCACGGCATCGGGTTTCTCGATGCCCCTGTCAGTGGCGGAGTGGCGGGCGCGGAGATCGGTACGTTGACGGTGATGGTTGGCGGTGACGCCGGACTCCTCGAGCGCGTGCTGCCGGTCATCGACGCCTTCGGCGAGAAGATCGTGCACTGCGGCCCGATCGGCGCCGGACACGCGGTGAAGGCCGTGAATCAGGCCTTGCTCTCCCTGCACATCTGGGGACTCGGCGAAGGGTTGCTCGCGCTGAGCAAGGCGGGTGTCGCCCCGGCGGTCGCGCTGGACGTGATCAACGGCTCGAGCGGACGGTCGAATGTCTCGCAGAATCTGTTCACGCAGCGCGTGGTCGGACGCTCGTTCCCGAGGACGTTCCGGCTGGCCCTGATGGACAAGGACATCAAGATCGCCGCCCAGTTGCTGCGCGAGCAGGGGGTCCCGTCGCCGCTCACGCAGATGATGACGGAGCTCACGAGCGCCGCGCATCTCGCGCTCGGCGAGGAGGCGGATCACGTGGAGATGGTGAAGTACATCGAACAGATCGCGGGCGCGGAGATCGTCTGACCATGGCCGACACCAACGGCACGACGAAATCGCTCGACGACATCCGCGCGCTCTTTCCCGCGCTCGAGCGCACCCACAACGGGCACCCGGTGGCGTATTTCGACGGACCCGGTGGTACCCAGGTGCCGCTCAGTGTGGTGCAGGCGATGGGCGGCTACCTGCTGCACCACAACGCCAATACGCATTGGGTCTATCCAACCAGCGTGGAGACCGATGCACTGCTCGACCAATCCCGCTCGGCGGCCGCGGATTTCCTGAACGCCACGGTCAGCGAGGTCGCGTTCGGCAACAACATGACGACGCTCACCTTCCATCTGGCGCGCGCGCTTGGCTCCTGGTGGGGACCGGGGGATGAGGTGGTGATCACGGATCTCGATCACCATGCCAACGTCGCGCCCTGGAAGCGGCTCGAGCGCGAGCGCGGGATCACGGTGCGTCACGTGAAGGTGAATCTCGCGACCGGACAAGTGGACTTCGACAGTTTGGCCAGCGTTCTGGGGAAGAAAACGAAACTCCTGGCGATCGGGGCCGGCTCCAATGCCTTGGGCACGATCACCGACGTCCAGCGCGCGGGGGCGATGGCACATGCGGTCGGCGCCCTCGTGTTCGTCGATGCCGTGCACTACGCGCCGCACGCGCTGGTCGACGTCCACGCCATGGACTGCGACTTCCTGGGATGCAGTGCGTACAAGTTCTACGGGCCGCACGCGGGGATGCTCTACGGCCGACAGGCGCTCATCGAAGCGCTCAACGTCCCGCGATTGGATCCGGCCCCGAACTGGTCACCGGAGCGACTCGAGACGGGCACGCAGAATCACGAGGGAATCGTGGGGACCGGGGCGGCCATCGATTTTCTGGCGCACCTCAGCCACGGAGCCACGCGCCGCGAGCGTCTCGTGCACAGCTTCGCCGCACTGCATGCGCGCGGTCAGGCTCTGCTGGAGCAGCTCTGGACCGGGCTCGGTGCGATTCCGGGCGTGACCCTCTATGGTCCAACCCCCGACCAGCCGCGGACCCCGACCGTGGCGTTCACGGTCGAGGGGCACAGCTCGGAGGCGGTCGCACGCCATCTGGCGGAGCTCGGCGTGTTCGTGTCGAACGGCGACTTCTACGCCTCGACGATCATCGGCCTGCTCGGCCACGCCGAGGACGGGGTCGTCCGCGCGGGCTGCTCGTGCTACACCTCGGCGGACGAGGTCCAGCGCCTGATCAGCGGCGTCCAGACGCTGCGGCAGGGGTGACGTACGCTTTCTTCCGCGACACGGTCGTCTTCTCGAGACCGGCGAGGAAGGGTTCGTACTTGGAACCGGGGTGCCAGAGCACCCAGCCGTCGTAGCCGGCGTCATAGACCGCGCGCTTCTGTTCGCGGACCTCGTCGGCACCATACGGCGGCTTTCCGAGCGTGAAGGCCTGAAGCCACGGACGGACGCGCTCGCCCGAGAGGCCGAGTTTGATGTTGCGGTCGTGCGCCTTGGAGATCGCGATGAAGACGGTCTTGTACGGCTCCGCATTCGGGCGCGGGATGTTGAACGAACCCGGCGGATAGTGCGAGGGGTAGACCATCGGCAACAGCACGTCGGTCACTGGCGCGACCTTCTCCCACTCCTGACCGACTTCGAGCGCCCCGGGCACCGTCGTCACCAGCCCGAAGATGTCAGCCGTGGTGCGCACACCCAGCTTGGACAATCGCGCGCGCGCGGTGCTCAGGTACTCGGCGAGCGCCGCCGGCTTCGGTTCATTGTTCGACCCCGGGAAGACCTGCTGCGGGAGCGATTTGTACGGCTCGGGGAAGCGGATGTAGTCGAACTGCACCTCGCCGAAGCCGAGCTTCACCGCTTCCTCGGCGACGCGCAGGTTGTAATCCCACAAATCGCGATTGTACGGGTTCACCCACAGCATCCCCTTCTTGTCGCGCCACGGGGAACCATCGGCCTTCCGGATGTCCCATTCCGGATTCACGCGCGCGGTGACCGAGTCCTTGAACACCACGATCCGCGCGACCGCGAGAATCTTGTGGGCCTTGAGCGTGTCGAGCAACGCGCCAAGGTTCTTGATGACCCCGGCCTTGCCGGCGTTCCGCTGCACCTTCGGATCCTTCGACTCGTAGTTGAGTCCGAACTCATCCTTGATGTCGATGATGAGCGCGTTGACCTCGGTCTCGTCGGCCATCTGGATGAGCTGTCGCATGCGCTTGGTGCTCTGCGCCGCGAAACGGTTCACATAGAGGCCGCGCACGATCCCGGGGTCGGCGGCAGCCGCGGCTGCCGCGGGTGCGACCGGGGCAGGGGGCTGTTTGGCCGCGGCGGTCGCGGACTGCGCGGGCGCCTGCGCGAGCGCGGGGGCGGCGCAGCAAAGGAGCATGAGTGTGTATTTCACGGCTGTATATTAGCAGCATGGTGCGTGTCTGTTGCACTCCCTCCCTGCGGCGGATTCTTGCCGGGGTCCTGCTCGTCGCCGCCTGCGGCGGCGACCGCGCCGGCCCGACATTGCCGGCCGATTTCCTGCTCACGACCGCGGACTCCAGCTACTGGGTCACCTCGGGTCCGACCGGTGTTCGCGTGCGCAGCGCCCCCATCCTGATCGCGCGCGTCGACGGACGTTTGAGCGAGTTGTACACGACCGATGTGGAGCGCACGTATTTCGACGCGGTGTTCGTGGGGCAACGTCTCTTCATCCGCGACCTGGTGCGCGGTGATTCCACGGAACTCATGAGCGACACCACGGTGGCGGCCCTCGAGCAGCGCTTCCGGCGCGAGCATCCCGCCGAGCGGCTGTTGGACGCGGACGAGGACCCGGCCGCCGACCCCTCGATCTCGGCCGCGGCGAGCATCGACATCCTGGACGTCCATGGACCGTACGTGTCATTCGAATATCACACGGACGTCGATCTGAAGCGCAGCAGACCGGTGGTGGATCGCCATGCGGGTCGCCGTGGGGTGCTGGACGCCCGGACCCGCCACGCGGTGACCCTCGCGCAGCTCTTTGGCGAGGCACCGTCGGTGCAGGTCGTGCGTGCTGCCACCGAGGAGTGGCGCGCGGCGTCACTCGTGCTGGCGGAGCACGCGGACTCCGCCGGGCGCCTGGCGGCCGCGTCGATGCGCGGGTTCGCCGTGGATGCGACGAGTTTCTCGCTCGACGCGCGCGACGGCAAACCGTTGGTCGTGATGGCCGTTCCCGGTTCGCGTCGAGGGACACCGACCGAGCCCGTGGCGCTCACGCCGCAGCCGGTGGCGATGCCCGCATGGTGGCGCGACGTCCAACCGACGCTCCCCGCCGGTTCTGATTCGGTACGCCGATGGACCCGAACCTCGCCCCAGGGTACGGCGCACGTCACCGCGCGGAGTACCGACCGCGAGCACGCGCGCTTGGTGGTGCGCGACAACAATGCGCGCGAGTGGGATCTCGGGCTGATCACCGCGCCCGTCCAGCACGTGCTCTGGCTCGATCACGGCATCACGGCGGAGGATCGGCGCGCGCTCGAACGCGCGTTCGACGCCGCGGCATCATCCGGCGGCTCCACCCAAGTCGCCACGCGAACGCCCCGCAGCCCCTTCATCCATGCCAACACCCAGCCGTCCGACCCGAACGGTGCGCGAGTCCGCGCACACGAGCTCCGCCCTCATGATGCCGATGGACGAGAACGTCCTGGGCCACGTGTTCGGCGGCACGATCCTGAGTCTGATCGACAAAACCGCGGCGGTCTGCGCCATGCGCCACGCCCGCGCGTCGGCCGTCACGGTGTCGATGGACAAAGTCGATTTCCGCGAACCGATCCGCGTGGGTGAACTCGTCCATGTGATGGCCAGTGTGAACTGGACGGGGCGCACCAGCATGGAGATCGGCGTCCGGGTCGAAGCCGAGAACATCATGACCGGTGTTCGGCGGCACACCAACTCCTGCTACGTCACCTTCGTGGCCATCGACCACAGCGGCACGCCGACGGAGGTGCCAGCGCTCGTGTGCGAGACGGAGGACGAGCAACGGCGGAACCGTGCCGCTGCAGCGCGGCGAGAGCGCCGGACGGCCGAAACCAGCCACTGAGAGCTGGCGCCGCTCTTATCCCCGGCGCTGCGCGAACACGGCCCAGCACCCGTTGTTGGCCACGTGCTTCGTGCATCGATATCCGACGTCCTCGAGGTACGCGATCAGCGCGGTGACGTTCCGTCCCTCGCCGGGCAGGTCGTGCACTTCCAGGAAAATCGCGCGCACGCCCCGCCACAGTTCGCGGGGCGACTCGTAGATGATCGGGTATTCGCTCCCTTCGCAATCGAGCTTCAGGAGGTCGACCGTGTCGAGCCCCTGCGTGCGCATGAGATCCGCCAGCGAGATCGCCGGCACGCGAACGCTCCGCGTGTTGTGCGCATCGAACTCCCGCAGCACGCTCGCGGTCACGGAGTTCGCTTCGGCCTCGGCGAAAATCTCGATGCTCTCGACCGGCGTCCCCGTGACGGCGGCGTGATGCACGTGCACCTGCTCCGCGAGTCCGGCGTTCCGCGCGACGTTCGCCGTGTACAGCGCGAAGTTCTCCGGCATCGCCTCGTAAGCGTGGATCGTGGCGCCCGGGACGCGAGACAGGAGCATCATGGCGAAATAACCGGCGTTCCCGCCCACATCGATCACGACGGGGGCCGTGGGGAGTGCGCCCGCCAACTGCCGAATGTCGTAGAAATCGGACAGGAAGATTTCCTTGAACACCAGGTACAGCCCCTTGCTCGACACTTCGAAGCTGAGGGGGCGCCCCTTCGTGGTGATCGTGAGCGGGGCGAACGGTCGCTGCCGTTTCTCGCGGAAGTATTCGCCCCAGTTCTCGACGAACGTGAACAGGTTGCGGTAGCGGGCCAGCGTTCCGGTGTTCATGCGTTCCCCGGGGCAGAGGCGTCGAGTGGGTCAGCATCAGCGAACGGGACATCCAGGATCATCCCGTCGCGCGCACACTGGGTCGCGCTGAACCGCTCGCGCGCTTCGCGTGCGAGATCGGACGGATCATTCGAATAGCGCGCCGAAAAATGCGTGAGGACCAGTCGACGTGCCCCGGCCCGTGCCGCGACATCCGCGGCTTCCCTCGCGGTGCTGTGGCCGGTCTCCACCGCGCGCGCCGCTTCGTCGTCGCCGAATGTGGCCTCGTGCACGATCACATCGGCACCGGTGCTCGCCGCCACGGTCGCATCGCAGGGCCGTGTGTCCCCGGTGATGACGACGCGGCGCCCAACGCGCGTCGGGCCGACCAGGACCGATGACTCCACCACCCGTCCATCCTCGAGCGTGATGCGCTCCCCCCGGTGGATCTTCCCCCAGAGCGGTCCCTCAGGGATCCCCATCGAGCGGGCGAGCTCGGGGTCGAAGCGACCCCGACGTTCCTCTTCGATCAACGCCCACCCCACCGCGAGCTGATGGCGATGGTTCACCGGGAAGGGCAGCATCACATAACCGTCACGCTTCACCGGCTCACCCGGGGTGATCTCGGTCAGCTCGAGCGGGAACGACAACCGCTCGCTGCCGAGCCCGTCGGTCTTCTTGAGCAGCGCGTTCAAGCCCTTGGGCCCCCACAGACGCAACGGTTCCGTTCGTGCCTGCAACGTCAACGTGCGGAGCAAGCCCAGGAAGCCGAGGTAATGATCGGTGTGGAAGTGCGTGAAGAAGATGTCGCCGAGCGCGAACGACACCCCGTAGCGCATCATCTGGCGTTGCGTCCCCTCGCCACAATCCACGAGCATCGTCTCCCCGTCGCGGACGATGGCCACGGCGGAAACGCCGCGCTCGATCGTCGGGCGCGAGGCGGAGGTGCCGAGGAATTGGACGGAGAGGGTCACGGCAGAAAGATACTCGGCGGCTGCCGATTCGTCCTATCGCCGCGGGCGCGTGCCGTCGAGGATCTCCTGATGCCGCGCGTCGTCGATATTGCTTCCGGAGACGATCACCACCACGGGGAAGGCCGTGGGGCGCACTCGCCCCGACAGCAGGGCCGCGGCCCCGACGGCCCCGGCGCCTTCCACCCTCAGCCCTTCGTGCGTCCAGAGGGCGTGAATGGCGTGGGCGATCTCCTCCTCGCTCACCGTGACGATCTCGTCGAGCGCCGCCTGTCCCTGCGCGAGCATCTCCTCGTCGACCAATCCGGCGAGTCCGTCAGCCAGGGTCGGGAGGTCGGGGATGTCCGTCGGCTCGCCCGAGGCGAGCGCGAGCGACATGGCATTCGTCCGCTCCGATTGCGCACCCATGATGCGGGTATCCGGCGATTCGGCACGGATCATCCCCGCCACGCCACCGGCCAGCCCGCCACCGCCGACGCACACCAGGAGTGTGCCGAGTGCGGTCTGCTGTTCCGCCAACTGGTCGAGAATCTCGAGCGCCACGGTTCCTTGGCCCGCCAGCAGCTCGCGTCCCGTGCAGGGACTCACGAAGCGCGCACCGCTGTCGACGGCCGCGACGCGCGCATTCGACTCGGCCTCGTCGTAGCTGCGCGACGACGCGTGCACCGAGGCGCCAAGCGCCACGATCTTCTCGCGCTTGATGCGCGGGGCGCTGGTCGGCACGAAAATGGTCGCCGGGATTCCCAGCGTACGGCTCGCGGCGGCGATCCCGAGGCCGTGGTTGCCCGCACTCGACGCCACCACGCCGGCCGCACGTTCCTGTTCGGTCAACTGCGCGAGGACATTGGTGGCGCCGCGGATCTTGAACGATCCCGTGCGTTGTTCACATTCACGCTTGAGCCACACGTCGCCGCCGACGATCGACGATAGGAACGCAGCGCGCGTCAGAGCGGTACGATCAACGAATCCGTCAATCCGGGCCGCAGCGGCGCGGATCTCGGCAGGTGAGGGGAGCGAGGTCACGCGCCAAATTTAGCGCGATGCCCCCCGCCAGCGCGCGATGTACCCGTCGGCGTCGAACTTCTCATACGCACGGGCGATCGACATGGGACGGATCACCCCCCAGACCGGCTTGTCGAACCAGGGGCGATCGAACTTTCCGAAACACCACTGGATGCCGCCGAAGCTCGAGGGATCCCTTCCGTCCAGCCCCCACTTGTTGTTGAGCAGAATCAGGTGGTCGAGCGCCGTCTTGTACCGCGGGGTCCACAGAATCACGCTCTTCCCCCAGATCATCCGGACGACGTTGTGGATCGCCCCCGTCTCCTGGAGTTCCCGCTGGGCCGCATTCCAGAGCGGTTCGTGGGTGCGTGCCTCCTCGAGCTCGGCGAGGGTGTACTGCACCTCGCGCGGATCGTCCTTGTGTGCCTCCATCGTCCTGTGGACCCAGTCCGGGAGGCCGCGGAGTTTGCCGTGGTTCGGGTTCAGGCGGCAGAAGTTGAAGGAGAGCTCGCGCCACGTGATGAGCTCGTCCAGGAACTTCTCGACCGATGCGGCAGGACCCGTCGCGATCGCCGCGCGCGCGACCTCGGCGGCGCTGATCTGCCCGAAATGCAGGTACGGGGACATCCGGCTGGAACCGTCGCGATCCGTCGGCTCATTGCGGCGCTCGGCGTAGTCCTCGAGCGCGAAGGTCGTGAAGTCGGCGAGGCGGTCCCGCGCGGCCGTCAGGCCGCTCACGATGTGGTCGGTGCTCACCGGCGGGACGCTGTGGTCGATCTCGCAGCACGCGAGTTCCGCCGTCAGCGCCGCATCCGAGAGCGTGCCCACCGCCAGCGGGGTGATGTCGAGTCCATCGAGGAGGGCGCGATCGAAGCGCTGGCGCGGTGCGCGATCCTCCACCGGCTCCAGGCAGAGGTCGCGCAGTTTGGCCAGCTTCGGGCGGATCGTGCGCGCGGCGAACTCCTCCTTGCCGTCGAAATGCGCGGACGGGACCACGCAGTGCGACTCGACCGCGACCACGCGGCAGGGCGCGCGGGACGCGAATCGTGCCGTGCGCGCCGCGATCCCGCAGGTCGGGAAATCATCGGTGACGACGATGGTCGCTCGCGATGCCAATCGGTCGACCACGCGGCGGTCGTCGTTTCGGGTCCGGCGGAGGACGAACTGGTACTCCAGTCCGAAGGTCGGCGCGCGCCGCGCCAGCTCCCGGGCGTTCTGGATGATGAAGCTGTGGATCCGGTCGCTCGCATGCTCGTACGTGGGATCGAGCCCCTGATGCACGAGCAGGGGGACATTCAGCCGATCCGCTTCCAGCACCGCGAATCGGAGCGCCCAGTTGTCCTCGAACCGATGCGTGGACTGCATCCAGTACAGCACGTACCGCCCGTCGGGCTGGAGCCGCACATCGTTGATCGTGCGGACCCGCAGCGCCAGTTGCGCGGCGACGAAATCGGACGTCAGGGAGTGGAGCGACCGGGGTGAGGCCATGGTACGCAGAGTAACGAGAGTCAGGCGAACGCGGTTCCTCCCGAATATATACCGAATCCCCACTTGACTTGCGGCGGCCGACGGCTAGCTTCCCCTCCGTGATGTCGGCCCTGCCCGATTTTCGGCGGGGCTGGTGCGTTTCTGGACCCGGGTGCGACCGGTTGCTCGATGCTACCGCACCTGAGTCATTCGGGGCTGTAGCTCAGCTGGGAGAGCGCTGCAATCGCACTGCAGAGGTCAGGGGTTCGATCCCCCTCAGCTCCACTGTTTCGAGATTCGGTCGTCGCTGCCAGGTCTGCCCGCCGCTCGGCGGTAGGACGGAGAGTTCCAATGCCGGCGTGCGTGGCACTTGCAGGGCACCGAAACATCTGAGGCCGTTGGCTCTGCCGAGCTGACGGCCTTCGTCGTTGTTGCCGGCCGTGCCGTGGGAATGTGCCTTGACCGACCGCACCGAGCGCGTGCGGGGTTGCCCAGCACGGTGGCAAGAGATACACTTCGGATTCCGGTGAAAAACGGCGTCCCGCGTGTTCTGCGCGGTCGCCCGATCCGATGCCCCTTGGTGTAACTGGCAACACGCCTGACTCTGGATCAGGAGAGTCCTGGTTCGATCCCAGGAGGGGCAACTTCAGGCGGGCCAACCGAAAGGTTGGCCCGCCTGTTTTTGCCCCTGAGGCGACCCGGGGAGTGTCACGGTTCGGTTACATTGTCGGCATGCCTGTCGCTCCTAGTCCCATCACATCCGAGACCCGTCGTACGGCGGCTGCCGTGGCCCTATTCGGGGTGATCGCCGTCTACAAACTGGCGGTCATCGGCGTCGCGCATCCGCTGGCCTGGGTGACGGGACTGTGCATCGACGTGGCCTTTGTGGGCTTCCTCTGGCTCGGTGCGATCCGCGCGGGTCGGACCCCATTCCCCGGCGCGCGGTGGGTCAGCGCGGCCGTGTATTGGCCGCTGCTCCTCCTCTGGTTCGCGAGCGCCTTCGGCTACACCTTGTTCCACGATGCCGCGGCCGGCCGGCATTACTCGCTGCTCAATGTGCGTCTGCACGAGGTCCTGTATTTCTTCCGAGACCTCCTGCCGCCGACGGGTTGGCTGCAACTCGGCCTGCTCACTCTGGTCGCGCTGCTGTGTGCGGCGTGGTTGGCGCGGCGACTCAGGGTAGGACCGTTGGTCGTCTCCACGCGCGTGATCGTGCTGGTGGCCGGTGCCGCCTCGACCCTCGGTTGGAACGTGCCGGACGTCCCGAGTCCGTTGATGGACATCGCCCGCGACCTTCAGGTGCGCCTGACCGAGCGGGCGATCGCCCCCCGGGAGGAGCGCGGTGCGGTACCGTCCATCTCATGGTTCGACAAGAGTGCCACCGCGCCGCCGGCCCTGCGTCCGCAGTTCACGAAGATCATCGTCATCGTCATGGAAACGATGGCCATCGACACCTATCGCCGTGAAGTCGCGGCGCTGCCCCCGGATGGCATGCTCCGGTCGCTGGGCGCACATGCGCACAGCTTCGAGCACTACTACACGGCGAACCAGGACAGTCGCACCGCGATGCTCGACATGCTCCTGTCGCGGTTCGTCCCGTACGAGGCATATGACGACGCGACCTTTCCGTCCTACGAGCACGCCTACCGGCTGAGCAATCTCCCACAGCTGCTGCAGGCGCAGGGCTACGCGACGGCCTATGCCTTGGCGCAGGAGGACAAGGAGCAGGTCGTGGCCGAGTTGCCGTGGCAGACGGTGATGAGCCTGACGCCGCCCCAGATCGCGGAGCTCAAGCAGCACGCCCTGTGCTTCAATCCGTTCGAGTTCGAGAACAGCTGCGAGGACAAGGTGTTGTTGCCTCAGGTCGTGCAGTTCATCGCCGGCCACGAACGCGCGTTCGTGTATCAGGAGATGATGTGGGGGCACGATACCGAGTACAACACGGCCTCCGGCAAAGGGAACGTGCAGTATGTGGGGGAATATGTGGAAGCCCTGTGGACGGAGTTGCGTCGGCGTGGCGTGGCGGATCACACGTTGCTCGTGCTGACGGGGGATCACGGCGACAAGGCGGAGGACCGCCTGCGCCAGGCGGAGAACTACCAGGTGCCGCTGTTCTTCTATGCCTCGGGCTTCGCGCCACGGCACGAGCGCGGCATGTATACGCATCTGGATTTCAAGGATCTGTTGCTCCGCGAGCTGGATCCCCGCCGGTCGATGCCGGCGCCGACGCCGTTCGTGCAGGTGGTGGGGCCGACGAACTCGCTGACCCGGGTGGTCGTGGATTCCGCTGGGGGGCTGGTCCAGTTCAAGGAACGGAACGGCAAGACGTTCGTGACTTTCGCGAGCCCCGGGCAGCCGCCGGACGCGAGCCTCCACCTGCAGATGTACCACGCGTATCGGCAGTGGTGGGAGCAGATGGTACCGCGCCGGTAGTACGGGGTGCAAAAGGATCGGGGGGCGACGCCAGCTCGGCTTCGCCCCCCTTCGATATCCCGACGCTCGGTGAACGCTAGGGTTTCGCGTTGAGGTGGAAGGTCACCAAGCCACCATTCGACGTCGCGATGATCTGGCACTGTCCGTCGGTGTAGTAGATGCGCGCCGAGTAATCGCCGGTGGAGTTCGACATCTGCCGGAGTGTGGCCATCCCCTTGTCGTCGGTGACGAGCGTCACTTGGGCGTTCCCACCCGGGTCGAGCTGGCAGGCCATGGCACTCGGCTTCGTGCCGACACTGAAGACCACCGGGGTCTTCACGATCGGCTTGCCCGTCCAATCTCGCACACTCACGGTGAGCGGCCCGAAGAACGCCTCTCCGCCCTGCATGTTGGTCCCTGTACGCGCGGCCGTCTGATTGTCGCCGCTCACCATCGAAAGCGACGGGGGGCCTGGAACCGAGGACTTCAGGTGGAAGGTGACCGGCGCCGCGGAGCCTGACGTCGCGAGGATTTCGCAGTCTCCGTCCGCGTAGTAGATCCGGGCGGAGTTGCCGCTCATCTTGTTCAGGATGGAGGTGCCGGAGGCGTCGGCGTATGTGAATCCCGGGTTGATGCCGGAGGGCTCGAACTGGCACGCCATCGCGCTGGGCTTGTTCCCAAGTTTCCATGCGATGAGCGCACCCGGGACCGGATTGCCCGCGGCATCCACGGCCTGCACCACGAGCGGCGCGTAGAACGCCTCCCCTCCCTGGATGTTCGCCCCCGAGCGCGTGGCGACTTGAAAATCACCGCTGATGAGCTTCAGGGATGAGGCGCTCGGACCCGTGGGACCGGAGGCGCCCGAGACGTTCAAGTGGAAGGTCGTTGTCGCCGGGCCCGCGGAGGCGATCACCTGGCATTCGCCGTCGGCGTAGTACGCGAACACAGGGGCGGGGGCACCCATGGCGGAGAGCGTGGCCACACCATTGGCATCGGCGGTCACGGTTCCATTCGGGATGCTCACCTGACAGGCCATCGCATTGGGCTTCGCGCCAATCGAGAAGATGACCGTTGCCCCCGGAACGGGCTTCCCGGCGCCGTCCTTTGCCACGACCGCCAGCGGAGCGAAGTACGCAGCGGGGATACCGGCGCCCGGCAGCAGCTGCGTGCGTGCCACGGTCTGGTTGTCGCCGGACACGATGGACAACGCGCTGGTGGCGGTCGGCGCACCGACAGGGGTCGACGGGCCGGCGACCGCGTTGAGGTTGAACGGAGCGGAGCGGGAGAAGGCCGTTGCCGTCGCGATGATCTGGCACTGACCGTCTGCACCCGAGACGACGGCTGCAACGGTGCCTGCCTTGCCGAGTTGCGACCGGCCGTTCGCGTCGGTGATGTCGGTGAAATCCGTGCCCAACTGCGGACCCAGCAGGCAGGTCATGTTGGCCGGATGGGGGCCAACCTTCCACAGGACCGGTGTTCCGGGGATGGGTTTGTTGTTGTTGTCGCGGAGTTCGATTTCCATCGGCGCAAAGGTGGCCGCGAGGGCGCCGTTGACCATCTGTGTCCGAGAAGCCGACTGATTGAAGCCCATGTTGAGCAGCAACATGACGGCTGGTGGCGTTCCCGCTGTCGTGCCGCCCATGGTGCCGCCCATGGTGCCGCCCATGGTGCCGCCCATGGTGCCGCCCATGGTGCCGCCCATGGTGCCACCCATGGTGCCGCTGGTGGACGTGTTGGTGCTGCTGTTCGCGTTCAGGTGGAAGGTCACTTGTGGGGCGCCGCTTGCCACCGCAAAGATCTGACAGTCGCCATCCTGGCCGGCAATGCCCGCGGACATCCCGTTCATCTTTGCGAGGACCGCGCCGCCTGCGGCATCCGTGACACCGGCCACGGAGACGTTGTTGCTGAGATCAATCATGCACGTCATGGCGGCGGGATGCGGTCCAACCGTCCAGGTGATCGGTACGCCGGCGAGCGGCTTGCCGTTGGCGTCCTTGGCGACGACCACCAGCGGAGCAAAGACGGCCGTGAGTACACCATTGACGGTCTGGTTGCGGGCCACGCTCTGTCCGTCGCCGCCAACGGGGCTCAACGCAGCGACGATCGGCGCATTGCCGGTGGGAGTCCCTGACCCCGTCCCGGACGCGGTCCCGGCCGCCGTGGTGGAACCCTTTGTGGTGCCGTTGGAGCTGGTGGCACCGGTGGTACCGGGAGCACCGGTGGAGCCGTTCGTGGTGCCACCGTTTGATGTGGAGGTGGTGTTCTGGGCGGCCACCACCGGCGTCGCCGTCAGCCGAAACAGAGCGGTCGAAGCGCCGAACTTTGCCGTGATGACGCATTGCCCGCTCGCGCCGAAGACAAGTGCCGAACTGCCATAGACATTATTTGCCAGCGTCGACGTGCCTGACGCGTCGGTGGTGACCGTGTTCTGCGTTTTGCCCTGGCCGTCGAGGGCGCAGGTCATGCCTGACGCTTTCGACGTGACGGACCACGTGACGGTGAGCCCACTGCCGAGGGGATTCCCTGCGGCGTCTTTCACCTGCACGGCGAGAGGTTTGAAGAGCGCCGTCGGCACGCTGTTCGCCTGCTGCGCCAGCGGCGTTGACTGGTTGTCACCACTGACGACGGCGAGCGTCCCTGAGGCGGATCCTGTTGTGGACGGAGCGCTCGTCTGACCCGCCGCTGGTGCCGTGGCCGTGAGGTGAAAGGTGACGGTGTTGGCACCCTGCGTCTGCGCATACACGAGGCACTGTCCGTTGTCGCCGAAGATCGCGGCGCCCAGCGTCCCGGGCAACTTGACGAGCGTCGCCGTTCCCGTCGCGTCCGTGGTCACTCGGCTGTTCGTCACCGTGTTCGGATCGATGAGGCACGTCATCTTCGCCGGGTGCGGTCCCACGGTGAAGTTCACCCCCGCGTTGGCGAGGGGCTGTCCGCTGCCGTTCTTGACGAGCACCTTGAGCGGCGCGAACGACGCGGTCGGCGTTCCATTCGCCAGCGTGAGACGCGGCTGCGACTGGTTGTCGCCGGAGACGATCGTGATGGTGTTCTGCGCGAGCGCGGCAGCACTCCAGCAGAGGCTCGAGGCGAACGCCACTAGCACAGCGCGAGTACGGGGCACGACGAAGTCCTGTGTAAGAGAAGCGAGCAATGGCGGCGCGTTCGGGCGCGACGCGTGATCAGGCGAGGGTCACGGCGTGGGGCGAGTCGCCGTGGATGGTCGGGGAACGCTCCCTGTCGCGTCCACGGATGTTGCGCTTACCGCCGTCCGAATACAAACTGGTGCATCGGTGTGGACGAGATTTCCGGTACTCTGACTGAGAAAACTTCTGAAATCTCAAACAGTATTGCAATCAACGCCCAGCAAGTTTTTCGTGAACTGTGTCGCTTAAAGTCATTCCTTTTGACATGACCTGTCAATATTGTAGTGACTGAGAACCCCTCGACGACACCATGCACTCGGTCAAGATGTGCTGGTAAGCCGTTTCAGAGAAGTGATTTGCGTCACATTTGCTCGGTTTTTTTCACTGTGAGGACTGTCATGCGACGCCACTTCTTTCGCACGCTTACTGTGTTGTTTGTGGTCAGTCTCGGGCATGCGATTTCTGCTGTGCCTCTTCGCGCCATGCAACAAGCGGGTCCAGTCCTGGTAAACCAGTGCCTGCCGAGCGGCGGGGTCACGGCGCCCGCCCCGTCAGCGGCGGTGTATCGCCTGTCCGCCGAGTGTCTCGCGGAGCTGCGCTCGGCGCTCAACGCCGGTGCCTTCGGCCGCGCGCTGCAGATCTACTTCGGCGATTCGTACAATCCGGCGCTCGCCAACTGGGTGGTGTACGTACGGGCCGACGGTTCGGTCAAGCAGGGCGTGATCCAGAACGGGGAGGTGACGGATCTGCTCCGCGGCCAGAAATACATCTACGCCGCCGCGTTCTTCGAGGCGGTCCCCACGAATCCCGCCGATTCCCTGACGCCATCGCTGGAGTTGTCACGCCGCTCGATCAACTTCGTCAAGGATCAGTTCACGACCGTTCTCGTGAATGCCTTCGGTGCGGGGAAGATCCCGACCTTCGACGCGGGCGCGACGGTCGGGGATCTCGATCGCCAGATGGCGCTGCGCATGGTGTCGGACGACCCGCGCGCACCACTCTGGGCAGGATCGGCGCGGGTCGAGATCGGTGAGAACACCGATGTGCAGCTCGCCCTCGCGGCGAACGGACGTCAGCGGCTCCCGGGGACGCTCTCCCGTCTGTACACCACGGTCAACAACGCCAAAGCGACGCGCTGGGATCTGGGGCTCGGCATCGCGTCGGCCTTCGGCCCCGGCGCGACGACTCTGGAATCGGGAACGCAGCATGTGGCCTCGTCGGTCAAGACCAACATTTATCTGACCACCTACTTGAACCTGCTGCCCGCACGGTTGCCGCGCTTCCGCCGTTCGTGGTCGCTGGTCGGCGGGACGAACATCACCAACGGGTCGTTGCTGGATGACCTGCTGACCGGCGTGGCGGTCGGCCGCGTGGTCGGGGACGCGGGGCTCATGACGGGCGTGATGTGGGAATCCCGAAAGCGGGAGTCTGTCGACCCCGTCACGCACGCGAATCGCTCGGAGGACTACCGGGTGCCGAGGTTCTTCATCGGGTTCGACCTGCGCGCGTGAGCGCGCACGCCACAATCCTGATCGTTGATGACGAAGCCCCGATTCGTCGCGCAGTGGTGCACGCGCTTGCCGACGATCGTGTCCTCGAGGCCGGTACGGCCCAGTCGGGGTTGCAGCTCGCCACCACCGAGCGCCCGGATCTGATCATACTCGACTTGGGGCTTCCCGACGGAGCAGGCGCGGGGATGTGCCAAGAACTTCGGTTGCGGACGGCGGTTCCCATCCTGATTCTGAGTGCGCGTCACGCGGATGCGGAAAAGGTTGCGCTTCTCGATGCGGGGGCCGACGATTACGTAACGAAACCATTTAGTCCCGCCGAGTTGCGGGCACGCGTGCGGGCGCTCCTTCGGCGGGCGAATCCGCCGATCGCTGGATCGGCAATCAGTGCGACCGACACCGACCAACGCGTATTCGGCGCGCTAGTGATTGACGTGCGTGCCAGGATTGTTCGCGTGTCTGGCCAGCCGATCCATCTCACACCAATCGAGTGGGGATTGCTCGTGGCGCTCTCCAGCGCGCCAGGCAAGGTGTTCACCCATCAGCAACTCTTTCGGGACGTGTGGAAGGGGCGTGAGCACGGGGACGCGCAGCAATATCTGCGGGTGTACGTGGCGAACCTGCGCAGGAAGCTCGAACAGGACCCCGTTCGCCCGCAGTACATTGTGACGATCCCCGGGGTCGGCTACCGGTTTGGCGGGTGACCCAGTCGCCTGACCACTCCGCCCGCACCACGCGGCATCGCATGCACGGAGTCGTGCCCGTGATGACCTGGTCGCTGATTCTGTTGGGAACCAGCGTCGGACTCGTGGCGCTTCGTGAATCGTTGGATCGCGCTCACGTTGCGATGGTGCTCTTGCTGGTCGTGCTGGGTGCCGGGGCCAGAGGTGGGCGTGTGCTCGGGGTGCTGATCGGGCTCGCGTCGTTCGTGGTATTCGATGTCGGCTTTGTGCCGCCGTATGGTCGCCTCGCAGTCACGAACCCGCTCGACTGGCTGATTCTCGTCAGTTTTCTGGCCACGAGTTTTGTCGCGGCCGAGTTGCTGCATCGTGAGCAAAAAGCGAGCCGATTGGCCACGGAGGAGCGCGAACGCCGCGGGTTGGAGCGTGCGCGGGCGGAGGCATTCCGCGAGACCGAGGCGCTGAAGGATGCACTGCTGTCGTCCGTCTCGCACGATTTGCGCACCCCGCTCACCAGCATCAAGGCGTTGGCGAACCAACTCGGGATTTTCGGTGACGAACGATCGCAGGTCATCGAGGAGCAGGCGGACCGGCTGAATCGGTATGTGAGCGACCTCCTGGATCTGTCGCGCATGAACGCTGGCTCGATGCCCGTTCGGCTGGAACTGAACGCCGTCGACGACTTGCTGAGTGCGACGATTGAGGAGACCGAAGCGGCCCTCGGGCGTCCGCTCGACGTGCGGCTGCCGTCCGATGGCGTGCTGCTGGCGGGGCGGTTCGATTTGTCACTCTCCGTGCGCATCCTGGTGAACCTCGTCGAGAACGCGAACAAGTACGGGCCCCAGGGGAGCCCCATTCGCATCGATGCGGTCCAACAGGGAGGAGTGTTGCGTCTCACGGTCGCGGACCGTGGGCCGGGCATCGATGCGGCGGAGGTCGATCGCGTCTTCACGCCATTTTATCGACCGCTCTCCGCACCCGCCGACCGTGGCAGCGCCGGACTCGGTCTGGCACTCTGCCAACGAATGGCCGAGCTGCAGAAGGGGCGATTGAGCTATGCCCCGAACCCCGCTGGCGGCAGCCTGTTCGTACTGGAGCTCCCTGCCGTCCAGCTGCCGGCCGCGGCGTATGAGCCGCAGTCTTTGTGAATTCTTAGCGCCCGCCGCCCTGCTCGGCTCCGCAGATGCCGGTAACGTTCGACTGTTATGCTGACCATCACGAAGCGATGGCTCATCGGCAAGCCGCTCACGAGCGACCGGCTTGATCATGAGCGACTGAGCAAGCGAACGGCGCTGGCGGTACTCAGCTCCGATGCGATCTCCTCCGTGGCGTATGCCACCGACCAGATCCTCTTCGTGCTCGGCGGCGCCATCGGTGCGGCGGCCTTGCACTACGTATTCCCGATTTCTGCGGTCATCGTCGCACTGCTGGTCTTGGTGGGCGTGTCATACCAGCAGACGATCCACGCCTACCCCGGTGGTGGCGGCAGCTACACCGTGGCGCATGAGAACCTCGGCAAGCGTGCGGGATTGATCGCGGCGGCGGCGCTCCTGACGGACTACGTGCTCACCGTAGCGGTCTCCGTGTCGGGCGGTGTCGCCGCCATCACGTCGGCGTATCCGCACCTTCGCCCGTACACGGTATCAATCGGGATCGGGGCCATCGCGCTCCTGACCCTCGTCAACTTGCGCGGAGTTCGCGAATCCGGGGCGGCGTTCTCGCTGCCAACGTACGCGTTCATCGGCATGATGTGCCTGCTCTTGGCCGTCGGATTCTGGAAGGCATCGCACGGCGCCGTGCCGATCGTGACCCTCGCGCCGCTGGATGTCGATGCCTCGAGTGCGAAGCACGGGCTCGATCCGACGGGATTCGCGCTCCTGTTTCTGCTGATGCGGGGATTCGCCGAAGGGTGTGCCGCTATGACGGGCACCGAAGCGATTTCGAATGGCGTACAGGCGTTCCGGGCCCCTTCGCAGCGCAATGCCGCGATAACGTTGACATGGATGGTGGCCATCCTGGCCGCATTCTTCCTCGGGACCAGCTGGCTCGCGGGCTACTTCGGTGCCATGCCGACCACGGACGAAACGGTGCTCTCACTGCTCGGACATCGGATCCTCGGCGGCGGGATTGCCTATTATGCCTTGCAATATTCCACCTTCGCGGTCCTCGTGCTCGCTGCCAATACGGCTTTCGCGGATTTTCCGCGACTGGGCGGGATCCTGGCGCACGATCGATATCTCCCCAAGCAGCTCGCCGCGCGCGGCGATCGTCTCGCCTTCAGCAACGGCATTCTGTCGCTCGCGTTAGTGGCGATGCTGCTCGTCTGGCTGTTCCGCGGTGACACGAATTCGTTGGTGCCGCTGTATGCGGTCGGGGTGTTCGTGTGCTTCACCTTGAGTCAGGCGGGGATGGTGGTGCATTGGTTCAAGGAGCGTCAGGCCGGATGGAAATGGCGGGCGACGCTGAACGGACTCGGGGCGTTCGCGACCGGCATCGTCAGTGTGATTCAGATCGCGACCAAGTTCCGTGAAGGCGCGTGGATCGTCGTCCTGCTCATCCCGCTGCTCATCGCAGTGCTGCAGCGGATCAACACGCATTACCGCCGGTTCGCCATTCGAATTGCGTTCAGGGGGCGAAGCCCGCTGCTCCCGCAATCGCATGCCGTCGTGGTTCCCGTGTCGAGCGTGAACAAGGCCGCGGCGGCGGCCCTCATCTACGCCACGGCGATTTCGAAGACCGTGCATCCGGTCCACGTCGCCGTGGAACCAGACAAGCTTCCCGAGGTGGAGCGTGACTGGGATCGATGGGACATCGGTTATGAGCTGGAGGTCCTGCCTTCACCGTACCGATCCGTCGTGCGGCCACTTGTGGATTACGTGTCGGCGCTGCAGGCCGAAACGAAGGGGACGCTGGTGACGGTCGTAACGCCGGAGTTGGTGCCGCGGCACTGGTGGGAGCACTTACTGCACAACAAGACCGCGCTGTACATCCGGACCGCGCTGCTGTTCCGGCCGAACGTCGTGGTGGTCGCCGTGCCGTACCTGATCGGGTACGACTACGAGCATGAGTTGCAGGGGCCGCGGTGGACGCCAGATGCACGGCTGACCTTGGGGTTGCGGAACGACTGACGCCACCGAACGCCGCCGGGTGATCACTGCCGAACGCGCATGGGTCAGCTCCCCGGTTCGTCCGCCGCGAAGTAGTCGAGCACCATCTGCCTCCCCTGCGCACGAGTGTAGACATCCCCGGCGCGGGTATCGATGACCCCCGCGATCACGGCAGCGACCTCGTCCACCGTCTGCGAGTTCGGGAACGAGCGCGAGTCGGGACCACCGTGAAGGGCATTCTTGCCGAAGTCGGTCTGCACCACGCCGGGTGATACCAGCGAGAACTGGATCCCCGGGTGCGTGGCCCGCACCTCGGTCCGGAAGTTGGCGGTGAGCGAGTTGACCATGTGCTTCGCCGCGCTGTAGGCAGCACGCATCGGGGCCATCGGGATCCGCCCGAGCATCGAGGAAATGTTCACGACCTGGCCGCTCCCGCGCTCTTTGAAGTGCGGCAGCACCTCCTGCATGCCGTACAGCACGCTCTTCACGTTGATCCGGACCATGTCGTCGAGGTCCGAGTCCGTGAGCTCCGTGGGCATGCGCGTGATGCCGCGTCCCGCATTGTTGACCCACACGTCGATGTGCCCGAAACGTTCGATGGCGGCGCGCACCGCGCGCCGGACGTCCTCCCGGATCGTGACATCGGCCACCACCGGCAGTGCCTGCGCCCCGCAGGCGGCCGCAACACGGTGCAACTCGTCCGCACGCCGCGCCACGAGGACCACGGCATCCCCCCGCCGTGCGAGGAGTTCTGCGAGTGCCGCGCCGATGCCGCTGCTCGCACCGGTGATGACGATGACCTGTGACATGGTTGGTGGTGGGCCAGTGGTGAGAGATGCGATCGATGCTCGTGCACCGAAGGAGAACTATGCCGCCATCGCTTCGCGAGACGTGCCCCGGCGAGCCTTGCGCCATCCTTCCCAGACATTGGCCACCAGCAGGCCGGCGAGCAGGAAATATGCGGCGCCAACCAACTCGAAGACGGCGAAACTCACGACGGCCACCATCACCCCGTAAACCAGCTGGTCGCGGTGCTTCGGCGGCGAGGTCGGGGGGTCGGTCACCATGAAGAACGCGAAGAACAGTGCGGCGTGCAGGTCAGGTTCCCGGTACAGCTCGGCCACATGTCCCGGGTCCGCGACATAGGCGAAGGTCGTGGCCAACGCGAAGTAGACGCCCAGGAAGGCGAGCACGAGTGGCCCCTTGTTCATGCGGATGGTGATGAAGATTCCCGTCGCCAAGAGCGCGGTGATCCACCCGATGGGCATCTCCGGCAGCGCTCCCCACCAACTCTGGCCGGTGTCGAACACGTAAAACGTGGCGACGAGCGCGACCGCTGCTGGATTGAACACATTGGCCTTGCGTGCGCGCACGACGTACTTGCTCACGACCCCGACCACGGCGGTGATCGCCGCCACATGCCACGGCTCGTGCGGACTCAGGATCAGGGCGACGATCCAGCCGGTCAGCATCGCCCCGTCCGGGAATACCCACCGACCGCCGCGCCACCGCAACAGCGGCGCGTCCACGAGCATGGCGGCACCGATCGCACCGAGTACGGGGGGAGCCACCAATCGCCATCCCTCGTGCGGTGCAGCGATCGCCGTGAGGATCAGCAGAACGATCGTGAAAAGCCCCTTGGGCGTGCGCAAGTAGCGCTGGACGGCGCTCGAGTTAGCGGGGCGTGGCATCGGCGGTGTCGAAGTGGTGATGAAATCCCGCAGACTCCGTGCGGACGAGCGAAGGCGAGAGGATCAGGCCGTCGACTCCTTGTCGCTCGAGGAAGGCGATGCCGCGGGCGGGTCCGAGAACGAAGGCCGCGGTCGCGAGCGCGTCGGCGACCATGGCGCGTGGCGCGACCACGGTGACGCTCACCGCGCCTGACGCCGAACTCCCCAGACGGGGATCCACGATGTGATGGGCATCGCCCGCGGGTGAGCGACGTTCGTAATCGCCGCTCGTGCAGACCGCGGCGCCGGAGATGCGCAGACAAGCGATCTGCGTACTCGCATCCCGCGGGTGTCGCACGCCGACCCGCCAGGGCTCATCGCGACTGTTGTGGCCTGCGAGGTAGAGGTCACCGCCGGCATCGATGGCGAAGTGCTCGAGGTCCGCGAGCTCCGCGGCGGCGAGATCCACCGCCAACCCCTTGGCCACGGCACCGAGATCGAGGACCAACGGGCGAAGCAGCGTGATCGTGTGTTCCGCTTCGTCGAGCTCGATATCTCGCCACGACACCGTCGCGTCGACGGGCAGCCGTGACGGCGCGCGTTCGCCGGTCTGCCACGCGACGTCGTAGCCGAGTGATTCCATCGTGGTGCCGACGGTCGGATCAAAGGCCCCGTCACTGGCCCGCGCCACTGCGAGCGCGAAGCGCGTCGCCTCGAACAGGATTTCACTCGCGGCGAACGGGTGCCCGACATGATGCCCCATGCGGCGGAGTTCGCTCGACGGGTCGAAGCGGCTGCAGCACTCCTCCACCCGGGCGAACCAGTCGAGCGCACGTTGCGCACGCACCGGGCGATCTGCCGCGGGTCCACCCGCGAGACGGATGGTGACCACGGTGCCCATTGCCGTGGTGGTGCGCTCGTAGGCAGCCGTCACCGCGATTTGTTGAGCGCTTCGACGACCGCGTAGTAGAACGCGTTCGTGCTCTGCGTGGCGCCGGACACGAAGTCCACGTCGGCGCTCTGCCGCACCACCACCTGCTGTTGGAGGTGCGCGATCCACGAGCACGAATAGCGGGTGAGGCATCGTGAGATCTGGGCCGAGACGATACGTCCCTCCGCAATCACCACCGTGGCTTCGATATCGCCGTGCCGGGAGGTCCCCCATCCCGTGTAACTCCCATCGTGCCACGGCGACCGCGACCGCTCCGCGTCCTGTTGGGCCGGTGCTGGCGCTGGCTTGGGAGCAGCCGGAGCCGGGGCCGAGGGAGGCGCACTGGTCGGCGCGGTGACGGCGAGGGCGGGGGCTGCGGCAGGGGCAACGGCAGCGGCAGGAGCGATCGCCGGCGCTGGTGCGACACTGGAGTCTGTCACCGACACGGTGGTCACCGCTTTCGAGCGCTCTGACGGTGCGGGCGACGACGCGACGGCTTC
>CAXBQP010000017.1:0-51334 GCA_963978095.1 uncultured bacterium
AGGTGCGCGAGACGCGGTTCTTCGACCTGACCAGCGGCGACGCGGTCGGCGCGGTGGCGACGTTGAAGACGCTTTACACCGAGCAGGCGCGGCTGCGGCCCGGCGCGGCGGCGCAGAACACGATGATTCTCGCGGAGACGAACTCGAACCGCATCGTCGTGACCGGCGCGACGAACGGGCTGGCCGTCGTGGAGGGCTTGGTGAAGGAACTCAACCGCACCGGCACGCAGGCCGGCGGCGCGCGCATCTTCAAACTTAAGGCGCTCGACCCCGACCAGGTCACGACCTTACTCACGAACGCGCTGGTGAAGCTGGATTACTACGGTCGCCCGCAGAAGCGCGTGAACGTCGTCGTGGACGGCAAGAACCGCAGCTTGATTGTCACCGGCGAGGCGCGCGACGTGCAGGCGGCGGCGACGCTGATTGAACAGCTCGAAGCCGCGCCCGGCACCGGCACGAACACCGTGCGCGCGATGCGGGTCTTCTCGCTCAAGGGCCGCCGCGCGACGGAGACCGCGCCGAAGATTCGGCAGGTCTTCGAGGAGCGCGCGCGCAGCTTGCCGGAGGTCGGCACGGCGGGCGCGGTCATCGTCGAGGACATTCCCGGCAATCAGCTCATCTTCGTCGGCTCCGAGGCGCAGCTCGCGCTCATGCAGGAGACGGCGGACGTGATGGACAAGGCCGGCACGACGTTGGGTCGTGAGGTCCGCGTGTTCCCGCTCGAGCGCAACTCCGCCGCCGCCGTGGTGCTCGTGTTGAACCGTCTTTTCCCGCGCCAGGCCGGCACGACGGACCGCGAGGACCGCATGCTCATCAGCGCGGGCGGCGATGACAACACGCTCATCGTGGACGCCACGCGGACGGACTTGGAGAAGATCGAGCAGCTCGTGCGCATCATGGACGCCGCGCCCACCGCCGAGAAGACGACCTTCCAGTCCGTGCAGTTGACCAAGGGCCGCGCCGATGACGTGGCCACCGCCGTGACCACGGCGTTCGCGGCGCGGCTCGGCAAGGGCAAGCTGCCGCGCACCACCGTCACGCCGGTGGGCGGCGCGAACACGCTGCTCATCAACGGCCCGAACTCGGAGGTCGAGGAAGTGATGAAGGTGATCCAAAATCTCGACACCGAGAGCAAGCACCACGAAACCGAAATCCGCATCTACAAGCTGGAGAACGGCAAGGCGAAGGAAGTTTCGGAAGAAGCCGAAGCCGTGCAGAGCTACCGCACCGAGCAGGGCGGTTCTTCGGCCGGCACCAGCCTCGGCGAACTGCTCAAAGCGCAGATTCGCTCGGACGCCGATAAGGGTTGATCTGTCGGGCGCCGCGCCTCCGGTAGTCGGAGGCGCGGCGTGTCGAGGGCCATGCCCGCGAGGCCTGGCGGGCCGCTGCGGCGTGCGCGGCGCATGGCGATGGTCTCGGCCTGGTCATCGGCGTGATGGCCGACCAGGAGATGGAGGATGCCCTCCTCGCGGCAGGCCCGCTCGACCTTCGACGCACGGCACCAGTTCCAGTACTCGGTCAACTACAACTTCTTCGATGTCGTTCGCGTGGGCTGGTTCGGCAACATCCGCTCGGGCTCGCCATATACCCCGCAGATCGCCGGTGACGTGAATGGCGACGGCTACTCGAACGACCGCGCGTTCGTGTTCAACCCCACCACGGCGACGGATCCGACGGTCGCGGCCTCGATGCAGGCGCTGCTCAACAGCGCCACCGGGAGCGCCAAGGACTGCCTGACGCGCCAACTGGGTCGCCTTGCCGAACGCAACAGTTGTGAAGGGCCGTGGACGCACACCGCGAGCATGTCCGTGTCCTTCAATCCGCTGAAGATCAAGTTGCCGCAGCGCGCCACCTTCTCCCTGAGCATCTCCAACCCGCTCGGCGCGGCCGACCTGCTGCTCAATGGCGAGACGAACCTCAAGGGTTGGGGACAAACGCCGTTCCCCGACGCCAATCTGCTCTACGTACGCGGATTCGACGCCGCCACCCAACGCTTCAAGTACGAGGTCAACCAGCGCTTCGGATCCACCAACCCGGCGTTCAGCTCGGTGCGTCAGCCGGTGGTGGTGACCGCGATGTTCCGCTACGATCTCGCGCCCACTCGCGAACGCCAGATGCTCACCCAGCAGTTGGATCGCGGGCGACGCACCAATGGGACCAAGGCTGCCGAACCGATGTTGCGCTTGATGTACCAGAACGGTGGCCTGGTGAACCCGATCGCGACCATCCTGCGCCAATCCGACACGCTCCGCCTGACGCAGAAGCAGGCCGACAGCTTGGCGATGCTCAATCGGTGGTACTCGATCCGCGTCGACTCCATCTGGACGCCGCTGGCCAAGTACCTCGGCGCGCTCCCCGACACGTACAATCCGGATGACGCGTATGCGCGCTACATTAAGGCTCGCCAGACCACGATCGACATTCTGATCACGCTCGGGCCCGGCATGAAACGGCTCCTGACGCCCGAACAGTTGCGCAAGTTGCCCGCGTTCATCGCGAGCTATCTCGACGTGCAGTATCTATCATCCATCCGCTCCGGAACGGCCGGCGCCGGCGGAAACACCTTCCTCCCGGGCGGGGGCGGGACCACCGCCGTCATGGGCGGCGGCATGCAGACCATCACCATCATGCGATAATGCCTTCTGTTTCCTTTTCCCCTACTGCGTTCATGAACCGTATGCTTCCGAAACCCGCCGCGTTCACGCCGCTGGCGCTGATTGCGCTGATGATCGCCGACGCCGGCGCTCAGCAACTGCCGCCGGTGCGCCCGCTGGGCGCCGTGGTCGCGGTGTCCAAGGACGGGCTCGGTGCCGCCTCCGCGGCGCGCCAACTGCCGAACGGCAAGGTGCTCGTCAACGATATCAACGAACGCAAGCTGATGCTGTTCGATGCCGATTTGTCGACCTTCACCGTGATCGCCGATTCCACGGCGGCGACCGGCAATGCCTACAGCTCACGCGCCGCCGGACTGATCCCCTACTCGGGCGACTCCACGCTCTTCGTCGATCCGCAGTCGCTCTCGATGATGCTCATCGACCCCGCCGGCAAGATGGGACGAATCATGTCCGTGCCGCGCCCGCAGGAGGCGAATCAGCTGATCGGCGGACCGAACGGCACCCCGGGCTTCGATGGCCAGGGCCGGCTCGTGTACCGCGCGGCACCGGTGTTTCGTCCGAGCTTTGTGAACGGGCAGATCAAGCTGCCGGAGATGCCGGATTCGGCGGTGATCGTTCGCGTCGACCTCGCCACGCGCAAGCTCGACACGCTCGCGACCGTCAAGATCTCGAAGCAGAAGATCAACATGTCGCAGGATGAGAATGGTCGCATGACAGTGACGACCATGCTCAACCCGCTGCAGCAGGTCGACGACTGGGCCTTGCTGTCCGACGGTCGGGTCGCCGTCCTGCGCGCCCGCGACTACCACGTGGAGTTCGTCTCGCCGGATGGGAAGGTCACCGCGACGCCGAAGATCCCATTCGACTGGCAGCGCATGAACGACTCGGCCAAGACGGCGTTCCTCGACAGCTCCAAGGTCGTGATGGAAAAGATGCGCACGGAGGCCACGGCACGGCTCGGTGCCACGGCGGGCGGCCCCGGCGGCAATGTGACCATCGGTGGTGCGGGTGGGCCCGGCGGCGCCATGCCTGCTGGCGGCGCGATGGTGTTCTCGATGCGCATGGACGGTGAAGGCCCGGCGCGTGCCGGCGCGCCCGCGCAGGGCGGCCAGCAGCAGATCGCGATTCCACCGCTCAATTTCGTCCAACCCTCCGAGTTGCCCGACTATATGCCGCCCTTCCAGGCCGGCGCGGCGCGCGGTGACGCCGACGGGAACCTCTGGGTGCGCACGAGCAAGAACGTCAATGGTGGCCCGGTGTACGACGTGATCAACGCCAAAGGGGAACTCGTCGACCGTGTGCAACTCCCCCCATACCGCTTCCTCGCCGGCTTTGGCGCGGGTGGCTGGGTGTATATGAGCGTCAGCGACGGCAAAGCCGTCCGCCTTGAAAAGGCGAAACTCCGGTAGGCGCGACTCCACCGCTCCTATGCGCCAACGGCGTCAGGCACTCGTCATCGCGCTCGCTGCGGCCGTCTCCGCAGCGGGCGCGATCGGCGTTCCCGGGATGGTGCGTGCCCAAGGCGCGGACTCCACCAAACTCACAGAGCCCGACTCGAGCACGCGACCACGGCGCATCGCACCGGCGATCGAGCGTGCGCCCATCTCGCCGGCGCGTGCCTTCTTCTATTCTGCGGCCGTCCCGGGACTCGGGCAGGCCAAGCTGGATCGTCCGAACTACGGCGCGGTCTTCTTCCTGCTGGAAGTCACGGCGGTGGCGATGGCGAACCGGACAGCTGCCGATGTCCGGGCCGCGCGCTCGTTTCAGGCCGATTCGGTGCCCGCGACCTACAAGCGCGACCCCACCACGGGAGCTGTGCAACTTGGCGCCTCCGGTTTGCCCCTGGTCGAGACGTGGAAGGTCAGCAGCTACCCCGCCGAGCTCGTGAAAGCGCGGCGCCTGCAGTATGAGGACTGGTTGGCGATCATCATCTTCAACCATCTGTTCTCAGGGGCGGACGCCTTTGTCGCCGCGCAACTCTGGGATCTGCCGCAGCGGGTGAAGTTGCGCGCCGTCCCGCTCCGAGGTGGGGGCACGGCCTACGGCCTGAACGTGACGTTCAGGTAACGCCGCCGCGCCCATGCGCGCGCGGACTGCTCAGCGCTTCGGGATACGCGTCAGCGTCTCGTCCGGCCCACTCGGAGCCATCCGGCGCAGCTCCACCGCGTGCTCGGTGACATGCAAGTACGACGGCTCGTCGAGCCACGCGCCGGGATTCGCCAGCACGCCCCCACTGGCCGCGCGTTCCACCACGCGCGCGTGCGTATGTCCGAACACGTAGAGATCCAGCCCGGGATCGGACGCCAAGCGCCCTTGGGCCACCTCGTACAGCGCCCTGCCACCATCCTTGGGGCGGGCGTTCCGACTCGTCGTCGACGACCGGGTGGCCAGCCACACCGCAAGATTCGGCGGCAACCAGCTGAAGGCCGTGGTGATGATCGGGTGGCGGACGAACGCCTTGAGCACGCGATACGGAGCATCCGCCTTGCCGCGGAGTCCATCCCCGTGTTCGATCAGCGTCTGCCACCCGGCAAGCGCCCCGCGCCAGGAACCGAGCACGTAGGTCACGCCGACGTCCCGCGACAGGACCTCGCCCCCCCAGCAGTCATGGTTCCCGGCGATGTACAGCACCGGCACGCCCGCCGCGACCACTCGCGCGATCGCCGCGAGCACACGGATGCTGGGCCGCGTCACGCTGTGCGTCCACTCGAAATAAAAGTCGAAGACGTCCCCGTTCAGCACCACGCTCCCAGCCTCGTGGCGGGCGCGTTCCAGCAACGCCAGCAACGTTTCTTCGACGTCGGCGGGTGCGGCGCCCACATGGGCGTCACCCAGCACGAAACAGGGTGCGGGGAGCATCCTGAAAAGCTAACGCGGCGCGCATTATCTTTCCAAAGAGGGCCGGCCTCGGTCCCTCTCGCCACGCCGCCGATCACCCGCGGCACCTCCGGAGTCCGCCTGTGCCGACCACCACCGAGCTCCGCGTCCGCTACTCTGAAACCGACAAAATGGGCGTGGTGTATTACGCCAACTACCTCGTCTGGTGCGAGGTGTCCCGGACCGAATCCATCCGCCAGCACGGGGAGTCCTACGCCGAGTGGGAGGAGCAGGGGGTCGCCCTGGCGGTGTCCGATGCTCGCATTCGGTACCATCGATCCGCGCGCTACGACGACCTGGTCAGGATCGACACCTACCTGACCGCGGTCCAGTCACGCAGCGTGACCTACGAGTATCGCATGACGCTTGCCGCATCGGGAGAACTCCTCGTGACCGCTGCCACCTCGTTGATTGCCATCGCGCCCAACGGGCGGCCGATCCGGCTTCCCGAGGCCATTCGGGCACGGCTCATGGCGATGCTCGAAGCGCCTCCGAAACGTTGACGCGGTCCCCGCGCGACCTGACATTGCATCCCATGGCTGCTTCAACCACTCCGCGCCCTGTCCTCACGGCGCCGCCAGTCGCGCGCCGACCCTTCTGGCGCCTGTCGCTTGCCGTGCTCGCTCTTCTCGTCGGAGCCTGTGGCGTGCTGCCATACCACTTCAACGGCGGCGGCCTTCCGGAACACATCAAGACCATGGCGGTCATTCCGTTCGAGAACGAGACGCCGACCCCGGAGCTCCAGCGCGAGTTGAATGAGGAGCTGCGAAAGAACCTGGCATCGCGACTCGGCCTGCGTGAAGCCACCGAGGACAAGGCCCACGCGGTGGTACGGGGCACCATCGTGCGGTACGAGATCGACGTCCCGGAGGCATTCAGCTCGAATCCCAATCAGGCCCTCTCCGCGCGCCGCCGCCTGCAGGTCGTGGTCGACGTCGAGATCCTGGACCAGACGACCGGCAAGACGATCTGGACCAAGAAGGGGCTCTCGGCGTTCGGCGCCTACGCGGAGAATGCGGAAGCCCAAGGCCGTAAGGCTGCCATCGAGAAAATTGTCACTGAGGTCATCGAGGGAGCGCAATCGCAGTGGTGAGGGCGTGGCGCACCCAGCAGATCACTCCCGCTCGGCGAGGGGAGGCCGAGGCGCACAACGCCGCAAAGCACTCCGACGCGGAGATCGAGGATCACCTGGTCGCACTGGCGGATTCGCTCAACCTCCCCGACGCGGCACGCCGGGTCTACGTGCGGCGCGTACCGACGATGATCTACATTCGGTCAGAATACACCCACGACATCACCGTGCTCGGGGTCACACTCCACTGGCATTTCACGCCGCAAGCCATGAACGCCTTGTGAACGCTCCGTTCGATCCCCTTCGCAAGATTCATTCGCGCGAGAGCGCCGCGCGATGGCGCCACTCGCTCCGCGGCGACGTGGTCTTCACCAACGGCGTCTTCGACCTGTTGCACCCCGGCCACATCGACGTGTTGCGGGGTGCGAGCGCCGAGGGCGAGCATTTGATCGTCGGCGTGAACAGCGATGCCTCGGTGCGTCGACTCAACAAGGGGCCCGAACGTCCGATCCGCAACGAACGGGATCGCGCCTACGTTCTCGCGGCCCTCGAGATGGTCAGCGCCGTGGTGATCTTCGACGAGGACACCCCGCGCGAACTCGTGACCGCGGTGCAGCCCGACGTGATCGTCAAAGGCGGCGACTACGACCCCGATACGATCGTCGGCGCGGCGGAAGTCCGTGCGCGCGGCGGCCGCGTGGTGGTGATCCCTCTCACCCCCGGGCATTCCACCACCAACACTGTCAACAAACTCCGTGGCCAAGACCGCTGAACCACGTCCGAACGGACGCCCCGACGCCTCCCTGCGCCCGATCACGATCGAGCGCGGCGCCTCCGCGTACGCCGAGGGATCGTGCATCATCGCGTTCGGCAACACCCGTGTCCTGTGCACCGCCAGCGTCGAGGATGGCGTCCCGGGATGGAAGAAAGGGAAGGGGGAGGGTTGGCTGACCGCCGAGTACGCGATGCTCCCCCGCGCCACGCATACCCGCAGCCCGCGTGAGCGTGCACAGGTCGGGGGCCGCACGCAGGAGATTCAGCGCCTCATCGGTCGCAGCGTCCGCGCGATGATCGACGACTTCAGATGGGGTGAGTTCACGCTCAAGGTGGACTGCGACGTCCTCCAAGCCGACGGCGGTACCCGCACCGCGAGCATCACCGGCGCCTGCGTCGCGGTACACGATGCCTTCGACTGGATGGTCAGGACAGGCCGGATCACGCAGAGCCCCGTGAAGCGCCGCGTTGCGGCCGTCAGCGTCGGCGTCATAGATGGATCGCCGCGCGTCGACCTCGAGTACACCGAAGACGTGCGCGCGGAAGTCGACATGAATGTCGTGATGAGCAGCGCCGGCCAGTTCGTCGAAGTCCAGGGAACGGGGGAGCACGGCACCTTCGATCGCACGCAACTCAACATCCTGCTCGACCAAGCGGTGGCCGCGATCACCGAACTCGACGCGCATCAGCGTCGCGCACTCGGGATCCCCGCCTGATCCCGACGCGGGACATTCTCGTGGCAACGCGCAGTGCGGGAAAACTGCGCGAACTGGTGCCGCTGCTGACGGAGTTCGGATTCCACGCCATCTCGCTCGACGACGCCGGCATTCCCGAGTGCGACGAGGAACACGACCTCGAGGTCTTCGACACGTTCGAGGACAATGCCAGCGCAAAGGCCCGCTATTTCGCAAGTCGAAGCAACGGTCGCCTCGTGCTGGCCGATGATTCAGGCCTCTGCGTTGATGCCCTCGGCGGGGCCCCGGGCGTGATCAGCAAACGGTGGTCCGGCAGCACGGCCACGGGTCCGCAACTGGACGACGCCAACAACGCCCACCTGCTTGCCGCGCTCGATGGCGTACCCGACTCGGCGCGAGGTGCCGCGTACGTGTGCGTCGCGGCCATCGCCCACTCGGAGCGCGGACTGCGATGGGCCCGGGGGGAAACGCGGGGGCGGATCACCGCCGCGGCGCAGGGCACGAACGGCTTCGGCTACGATCCATATTTCGTCAGCGACGAACTCGGCGTGACGTTCGGGCTCGCGTCGCGCGAGCAGAAGGCCAACGTCAGCCATCGCGCCCGCGCCGTCCGCACGGCGTGTGAGCGGTGGCGGGATTTCGTTCGTGAAACCACGCTCTCGGGCGGTTGACCTTGCGCCTGATTCCCACTACGTTTCCTGCTTCGGTTCGCGGGGCGTAGCGTAGCCCGGTATCGCGCCTGCTTTGGGAGCAGGAGGTCGCCGGTTCGAATCCGGCCGCCCCGATTCGGTCGCGAGGCAGCAGAGTCAGAGGTTTGGTTCTCTTCAGAGGCGCCAGTAGCTCAGTTGGATAGAGCGGGAGCCTTCTAAGCTCCAGGTCGGGGGTTCGATTCCTCCCTGGCGCGCCTTGCGAAGCAGGTTGGCGGTACCTCGGCGGGTAGCACGAAGACGAAACACAGGGTACGCGCCCTTAGCTCAATTGGCAGAGCAAGTGACTCTTAATCACTAGGTTGTAGGTTCGATTCCTACAGGGCGCACTGCAACATTCGGTCTGACGCAAAGGAGCCGCCCACTGGGCGGCTCCTTTGCGTTGTCTGCCGTCAGCGCCCTACGAGGCGGGCGTGTCGTGGCCGCGCACCAGCGTGCGCACCGTGGCGTGCACGACGCGACTCGCCAAGCGCTCCGCCACCTGGTCCAGAACGTCGTCCGGCAGCTCGCGCGTCGGGAAGCCGGTCCCGAACAGGTGACGCAGCTCCGCATGCGCGATCCCGCGCGCGACCTCTGTCGCCTCGTGCATCCCGCTCCCCAAACGGCGACGGTGCAACTCCATCCCGTACCGTTCCAGTTCGTCTTGCAGCGCATCCTGCGCCCGTGCGACGAGGGCAGGATCGCGACGGTCCGCGGCGTGCAGATCCGAAAGGCCGACGTAGCGGATCTCACGCGGAAGGCGCGACGCATCCACGGCGGGAGGCATCCCGAGGTCCACCCAGAGTGCGCCTTGCGGAAGCCTGGCGGCTGCGGCCAGCACAGCAGTGTCCAGCGCCAATGGGGCGTCCGAGCGGATCGCGAACAGTACCACGTCGGCTCGAGACAGGATGATCGGCAAATCGGCCCACGCGCACGGCTGTGCACCGTGCGTGATCGCGAAGGCCTGCACATGCGCCGGCGTGCGACCGACGACCATCAACTCCCGCGGCTCCGGCAGATGAACCAGCGACTGCGCAAAACTCGCCGCAGCGTCTCCCGTGCCAACGATCGCGATGCGAGACGTCTTCCATGTCTCCGTTCGCTCCAGCGCGGCACACGACGCGACCTGGCCCAGCGTCGGCCGCGGGTGCATCGCGTGCGTCCTCGAGCGGATCTGGCGCGACGCTTCGACCACCTTGCGGAACACACCATCCAGTTCCGGGCCGACCACCCCGGCGTCCGCCGCGCGACGCCACGCGGCTTTCACCTGCTGCTGCGACTCCACCTCCCCGAAGCGCGGGGACTCCAGTCCGGCCGTGACCGCCATGAGGTGCCGCACCGCACGTTCGGCACGCAACACCTGGATATCTTCCAACGGCACGGATGTGCCGTGGGCGGCTAGCCATCGGGAGAGCCAGCCGACTCCGTCGTGATCACCCCACCAGATCAGCTCGACGCGATGACACGTGCCCAAGAGCACGGCCGACATCCCTGCCTGCTCGAGGGCGATGTCTGCCTCGTGGAAGCGGGCACTCTCGGAACCGAATGCGCCACGGCACGCCGCGGGGACACATGGGGCCGTGATCGATGCCACACGGAGCGGAAGGCGGAACACGCGTGCCTTATGCCGAACGCCGCGCGACCGCCGAAGAGGCGGGAGTCACGGCCTCGACAGCCCGAAGCTCGGCGGTCTGACGGCACATCGGGTTGACGCATCCCGGGCAACGCTCCGCATAGCGCGTCGAATGCAAGGACGCTCCGACCATGTGGCCGTGCACCAGGTCGGCCATTGCATCCAGGAAACGCGGCCGTGCGTTCAGGGAGGCGGAGCGGCGGAAGCCGCGCAACCCGAGCGAATGGGCCAGTTCACCGTATTCCAGGTCGATCTCGGAGAGTGTCTCGATGTGATCGCTCGTGAAGGCGATCGGAATCGCGAGCACGTTGTGACGCTTGCGCGCCGCGAGCGCACGGATGACCTGCTCCGTCGACGGACCGAGCCAACGTACCGGCCCTACCTCCGACTGATACGCCAACAGTGATGGATTCGGCCGGCCGAGCGCTTCGAGTACCAACTGCACCGTGGCGCCCACCTCCTGCGGATAGGCGTCCCCCCGCTCGATCACCGACAGCGGGAGCGAGTGCGCGCTGAACATCAGCAGCACGTCGTCGCGCTCGTGCGGGGCATAGCCGTCCAGCGCCTCCTCCACCGTCTCGGCCACCGACGCGATCAACCGCGGATGCGTTGGCCACCGATCGATGAGACTCCACGCGAAGCGCCCGCGCAGGCCGTTGCGGTCGAGCGCCCGCCACAGCTCATTCAGGCTCGAGCCCGTCGTGGTGCAGGAGAAGTGCGGATACTGCGAGAACGCGATGGCGCGCGTCACGCCGTCCGCGGCCATCTGGCGCACGGCCGCGTCGGCCGACGGTTCGACGTAGCGGAAGGCAACGTAAAACCGATGCGGCGCCGTCTCCGGAGACAGCGCATCGAGGCGTGCGCAGAGCCCTTCACCTTGGGCCCTCGTCCAGTGCAGGATCGGTGAGCCGCCGCCGATCGCATCGTAGAGTTTGCGCACCTTCGGCGCGCGACGCTTCGCGATGAACGGACCGAGCACATCCTGGAACGGCAGGCGGAGCAACTCACGGTCCGCGAAGAGATTCAGCAGGAACGGTTCGACGTCGTCGAGCGTCTCTGGCCCACCCATGTTCAGCATCACGATTCCCGTGCCGCCCTGACGACGCTTCAAGTCATGGGGGATCAACTGGCGCATGCAGACTCCACGTGAGGAGGAAAAGACGGAGCGCGCCGCCTCGTGATACAGGGCCTCGCGCGGTCCCATGAAGAGTCGGGCGGAGGCGCGGGCCACACAATTCGGATTTTTCCGGAGCGTCGGCTCCGTAGTCTTACGGGAGGGCTGTCAGGGATATGCGGTCGGGCGCGCCGCCTCGGCCCGGTACGCGCCGACGCCGATTGGCACGAACAGCGCCCAGTTCCCCTGGGGCTTCACCTTCCACAGATTGTCGCGGTGACCCATTCTCCCCCGAACACGCTGACGGCGCTCTTCCACGGGGCGCTGACCTCGGCGAGTGCGCAACCGGCACTCGTGTACACCGGAGCCGACGGTGGCCGCATCGAACTGACGTTCGCGGCCCTGCAGCGCCGCGTCGACGCTACCGCGGTGGTTCTCGCGTCACACGGCTTGCGCGCCGGCGATCGCTGTGTGCTCCATCTGGCGAACTGCGTCGAGTTCGTCGAGCTGTTCCTCGCCTGTCTGCGCGGCGGCATCATCTGCGTCCCGGTGAACGTGCTGTATCGGGATCGGGAGTTGTCGCACATCGTCAGCGATGCCGAGCCAACCCTCATCGTCACGGCGGCCGAACATCGCCCGCTCTTCGCGGCCGATGCGACCGTGCTCACCGTCGAAGCACTGCGCGACGCTGCCGCTGGGATTGCTTCTGGATCCGCCGCCGGCGCATCGGAACCGGCCATACCGCTACCGCCTCCGGTTGACGCGTCGCCCGAAACGCCAGCCGTGATCATTTACACGTCCGGCACCACCGGGCGCGCCAAAGGCGCGGTGCTCACCCACGGCAATCTCGTGGCGAACGCACGCCATATCGTCGATGCCTGGCGGATCACCGGCGCGGACCGCTACCTCGCGGTGTTGCCGCTGTTCCACGTGCATGGACTCGGCAACGGCCTGTGCGCCTGGCTCGCGACCGGCTGCACGATGATGCTCGTCGAGCGTTTCGATCACGCGCGCGTCGTGGAGTGGTTCACGGCATTCCGTCCCACCGTGATGTTCGGTGTGCCGACGATCTATGTGCGTCTGCTCGAACTGCCCTCCGACACCGCCGCCCGGATGGGGCAGGGGATGCGGCTGTTCGTCTCCGGTTCGGCGCCATTGCCGGCACACGTGCACACGCAGTTCCTCGCGCGGTACGGTCATACGATTCTGGAACGGTACGGCATGAGCGAGACGCTCATGAACATCGGGAATCCGTACGACGGCGAGCGCCGCCCCGGTGCGGTGGGATTCCCCTTTCGCGAGGTGGACGCGAGGATCGTCGACGAATCGGGGGCGACGGTCCCCGCCGGAGCCGTGGGGCAGTTGGAAGTGCGCGGCCCGAATGTGTTTCGCGAGTACTGGCGCAACCCGGACGCTACCGCGAAGGCGTTTCGTGACGGCTGGTTTCGCACGGGCGATATGGCGGAGTGTTCGGCCGACGGGTATTACACGCTGCGCGGTCGCTCGAGTGATCTGATCATCAGTGGTGGCTTCAACTTATATCCACGCGAGATCGAGGAACTGTTGCTCGATGCCCCCGGTGTGCACGAAGTCGCCGTGATCGGCGCGACCGATCCGCGGCGCGGCGAAGTGCCCATCGCCTACATCGTCGCGGACGCAGCGGTGCGCGACGAAGAACTTCGGGCGCTCTGTGCTGCGAAGTTGGCGAGTTTCAAGTTGCCGCGCGCGTTCATTCGCGTGCCGACGCTTCCGCGAACCGCGCTCGGCAAGGTGCAGCGACATTTGTTGCCGCCGTGGAATCCTGGCGCAGTATCGTGAGCCACGAGATCACGGTGGGCCGTCTGCCGCGCCGCCTGCCGCCGAGGGCGATGAGCGCTCGCGCGCAATGTGCTGGAGGTGCGCGCTGAGCTGGTGCGCGCCCGATTTATCCGTGACACCCCCCTTGCGCGAATGTGTTCAGGTTGTTACTGTTCGCTTTCTACCCCAGAAATGGGGCAGGGTAGCGCCCACCGGGCCTGGAACGGCCCGGTTCGCGTCTTCGGGACTCTGGGGAAAAGAAGTTCAAAGAAACTTGCTTGACCCCCTTGACGAACCGGATACGCACTGGGTATGTTGAGAGGCTGCCCCCCGAAAGGGCGCTGGCAGACGAGAAAAACGCTGATTGAAAATTGAGTGTGAGATCATTGGGTGTGCGAGGCTATCTCGATGACCCGAGTCCATTCAGGGGCTCGGCGAGAGAATAGACCTGAAAACATTCTGTGATTCCGAATGACGCTGTCATGTTGGTGACAGCGTGACAGCGGTTCGGAAGAGCTAATCAACTTTTCATCATTGGAGAGTTTGATCCTGGCTCAGGACGAACGCTGGCGGCGTGCTTAACACATGCAAGTCACGGGGGCCCGCAAGGGCAACCGGCGAACGGGTGCGTAACACGTGAGCAATCTGCCGATCTCTGGGGGATAGCCGGCCCAACGGCCGGGTAATACCGCATACGAACGCCGAGAGGAGTCTCTTGGCGTTGAAACCTCCGGGGGAGATCGAGGAGCTCGCGACCTATCAGCTAGTTGGCGGGGTAACGGCCCACCAAGGCGACGACGGGTAGCTGGTCTGAGAGGATGGCCAGCCACATTGGGACTGCGACACGGCCCAGACTCCTACGGGAGGCAGCAGTGGGGAATATTGCGCAATGGACGAAAGTCTGACGCAGCGACGCCGCGTGTGGGATGAAGCCTTTCGGGGTGTAAACCACTGTTGCCCGGGACGAAACTCCTCTTTCGAGAGGATTGACGGTACCGGGTGAGGAAGCACCGGCTAACTCTGTGCCAGCAGCCGCGGTAATACAGAGGGTGCGAGCGTTGTCCGGAATCACTGGGCGTAAAGGGCGCGTAGGTGGCTTGGTAAGCGTGTGGTGAAAGCCCGGGGCTCAACCCCGGGTCTGCCGTGCGAACTGCCTGGCTTGAGCGTAGTAGAGGCAGGTGGAATTTCGGGTGTAGCGGTGGAATGCGTAGAGATCCGAAAGAACACCGGTGGCGAAGGCGGCCTGCTGGGCTACTGCTGACACTGATGCGCGACAGCGTGGGGAGCAAACAGGATTAGATACCCTGGTAGTCCACGCCGTAAACGATGGGTACTAGGTGTCTGGGGGAACGACCCCCTGGGTGCCGGCGCTAACGCATGAAGTACCCCGCCTGGGGAGTACGGCCGCAAGGCTGAAACTCAAAGGAATTGACGGGGGCCCGCACAAGCGGTGGAGCATGTGGTTTAATTCGACGCAACGCGAAGAACCTTACCTGGGTTTGACATGCTGGAGAAAGCTCGCAGAAACGTGAGCCCCTCTTCGGAGTTCCAGCACAGATGCTGCATGGCTGTCGTCAGCTCGTGTCGTGAGATGTTGGGTTAAGTCCCGCAACGAGCGCAACCCTCATCTCCAGTTACCAGCGGGTAATGCCGGGGACTCTGGAGGGACTGCCGGTGCCAAACCGGAGGAAGGTGGGGACGACGTCAAGTCATCATGGCTCTTACATCCAGGGCTACACACGTGCTACAATGGTACGGACAGAGGGCTGCTAAGCCGCGAGGTGGAGCCAATCCCCAAACCGTACCTCAGTTCGGATTGCAGTCTGCAACTCGACTGCATGAAGCTGGAATCGCTAGTAATCGTGGATCAGCTACGCCACGGTGAATACGTTCCCGGGCCTTGTACACACCGCCCGTCACGCCATGGAAGCTGTGAGCGCCCGAAGTCGGTGTCGGAACCCGCAAGGGACCAAGCCGCCTAAGGCGAGCGCAGTGACTGGGGCGAAGTCGTAACAAGGTAGCCGTAGGGGAACCTGCGGCTGGATCACCTCCTTAACGGAGCAGCGAGTAGGCCAGTTCTTCGGAGCTTGGCACGAAAGCGCTACCGGATAGTCGTTAGTCTCGTACATCCGATCTCACGCTCAAATTTTTTGCCGGGTCCTTCGGGATCTGGCGATCGACATGTCTGGTGATGTCTCCTCCGGGAGCCTCGCGCACGACATCGTTGTTTGACAATGGAAATGGGTAATGATCGTGGGAAACGAATCACACTAGTGACACAATTTCATCGGTATCAACCGATTTTGATTGATCACTCGTAGTAGATCGCGCGTGCTTTGTTTGACGATGTTGTGGTCAAGCGAGCGAATGCAAGTGGAGGATGCCTGGGCACACGAAGGCGATGAAGGCCGTGGTAAGCTGCGATAAGCTTGGGGGAGTGGCACACACACGATGATCCCAAGATGGCCGAATGGGGCAACCCGGCCAGGAGGAATCCTGGTCACCGCGCAAGCGGAGCGAACCCGGGGAACTGAAACATCTAAGTACCCGGTGGAAAGAGAAATCAACCGAGATGCCCAAAGTAGCGGCGAGCGAACTGGGTAGAGCCCAAACCGAGGTCCTTGTGGCCGCGGGGTTGTAGGACCCACGGACGCGTTACGAGAAGCCAGCTGAAGTCCCTTGGAACGGGGCGCCAGAGACGGTGACAGCCCGGTAAGCGAAAGCGATGGACGTAACGTAGTGGAGTTCCTGAGTAACGCCCGACTCGAGTAATCGGGCGTGAAGCTGGGGGGACCACCCTCCAAGGCTAAAGACTCTCGTGTGACCGATAGTGAACGAGTACCGTGAGGGACAGGTGAAAAGCACCCCTGTGCGGGGAGTGAAAGAGATCCTGAAACCACTTGCATACAAGCGGTAGGAGGTTGGGCAGGGCTTCGGCTCTGTCACGACTGACTGCGTGCCTTTTGCATTATGATCCGGCGAGTTACTACTCAGCAGCGAGGCTAAGCTGGTATCCAGCGGAGCCACAGCGAAAGCGAGTCCTGTAACGAGGGCGCGAAGTTGCTGGGTGTACGACCCGAAGCCAGGGCGATCTACCCATGAGCAGGGTGAAGCTGCGGTAACACGCAGTGGAGGCCCGAACCGGTGTGGGTTGAAAACCGCTCGGATGACTTGTGGGTAGGGGTGAAAGGCCAATCAAGCCTGGAGATAGCTGGTTCTCCCCGAAATCTATTGAGGTAGAGCCTCGAGGCGTGTTCGCAGGAGGTAGAGCGACTGGATGGGCGCGGGCTGGCGTAGCCGGTACCAAACTCAACCAAACTCCGAATACCTGACGAATGGACCTCGGGAGGCAGTCGCTGAGCGATAATGTCCAGCGGCGAGAGGGAAAGAACCCAGAACCACAGCTAAGGCCCCAAAGTGGCCGCTCAGTATAGCGAAGGATGTGTCCGTGCCGTGACAACTAGGAGGTTGGCTTAGAAGCAGCCATTCCTTTAAAGAGTGCGTAATAGCTCACTAGTCCAGCGTGGATGCGCCGAGAATGGTCGGGATTAAGCGGCCCGCCGAAGCTTGGTCTTCTGACTTTGTCAGAGGGGTAGGGGAGCGTTCTGTATTGCCTTGAAGCGGTCGTGGAAACGTGCCGTGGAGTATACAGAAGTGAGGATGCCGGAATGAGTACGCGCAAATGCGGGTGAAAACCCCGCACACCGTAAGCCCAAGGATTCCTGCGCCATGGCAATCAGCGCAGGGTGAGGCGGACCCTAAGGTGAGGCCCCAGAGGCGTAACCGATGGATAGCCGGTCAATATTCCGGCCCCGCCTGCAGTGCGTTATCAACCCTAGAGGGACCCAGAAACGAAATGTCAGCGGCCTTGTGGATCGGCCGTTCAACCGCGTAGAGCAATCGAGACGGGAGTACAAGAGTGCGGGGCAACCCAAACTCGAGTGACGTGGAGTCGGCTGGCTAGAAAAGCTCTAGTGGGGAGTGCTGCAGACGTCCGTACCGCAAACCGACACAGGTGGGCAAGGCGAGTAGCCTAAGGTGAACGAGTGAAATCGGGTCAAGGAACTCGGCATAATGATCCCGTAACTTCGGAAGAAGGGATGCCGGAAAAGGTGTAGAGTACATCGAAGCTTTTTCCGGTCGCAGATAATCGGCTCAAGCGACTGTTTAGCAAAAACACAGGTGTGTGCCAAGCCGCACAAGGCGCCGTATACACACTGACGCCTGCCCGGTGCCGGAAGGTTAAGGGGAGATGTTAGCCGCAAGGCGAAGCATTGAGCCGAAGCCCCGGTAAACGGCGGCCGTAACTATAACGGTCCTAAGGTAGCGAAATTCCTTGTCGGGTAAGTTCCGACCTGCACGAATGGCGTAACGACTTGAGCACTGTCTCGACCCGATGCTCGGCGAAATTGCAGTCTCGGTGAGGATTCCGAGTCCCCGCGACAGGACAAAAAGACCCCATGCACCTTTACTGCAGCTTGCCATTGGACGTCGCACGTGACTGTGTAGCATAGGTGGGAGCCGTTGAGACCGGGGCGCTAGCTCCGGTGGAGGCATCAGTGAAATACCACCCTGGCTCGTGTAACGTCCTCACCACGTACTAGCAAACCTAGGCTGGGACCGTGGCAGGTGGGCAGTTTGACTGGGGCGGTCGCCTCCGAAAGAGTAACGGAGGCGCGCGCATGGTCCCCTCAGCGCGGTCGGTACTCGCGCTTTAGAGTGTAACGGCACAAGGGGGCCTGACGGCGAGAGCGACGGCTCGAGCCGCCACGAAAGTGGGCCGTAGTGATCCGGTAGCCCGGTGTGGATCGGCTATCGCGCAACGGATAAAAGGTACGCTGGGGATAACAGGCTTATCGCGCCCGAGAGTTCACATCGACGGCGCGGTTTGGCACCTCGATGTCGGCTTATCACATCCTGGGGCTGGAGAAGGTCCCAAGGGTCCGGCTGTTCGCCGGTTAAAGTGGTACATGAGCTGGGTTCAGAACGTCGTGAGACAGTTCGGTCTGTATCCGTCGTGGGCGTTGGAGAATTGAGGGGCGCGGACTCTAGTACGAGAGGACCGAGTCGGACAGTCCGCTCGTGTCCCGGCTGTACCGCCAGGTGCAACGCCGGGTAGCGATGACTGGTACGGATAACCGCTGAAAGCATCTAAGTGGGAAGCCGTCCCCAAGATGAATTCTCCCTGGAGCCTTGAGCTCCCTAAAGGGCCGTAGGAGACCACTACGTCGATAGGCCGCACGTGGAAGATGAGCAATCATCTCCAAGCGCAGCGGTCCTAATCGCCCGTGAGGCTTGACTACTCCCCATCTCCTCGGAGATGGGCTGGAATACAAACGCCGCAGAGCATTCGCACGATCTATTTGGACTCGTCCAAACGATTCGAAGTACTCCGATCATTACCCATTCCCATAGTCATTCTTGACATACGCTGGCGACTAGAGCGTAGGGGCCACACTCGTTCCCATTCCGAACACGATCGTTAAGCCCTACAGCGCCGATGGTACTCCGATTGAGAGATCGCGGGAGAGTAGGCCGTCGCCGGCACCTCTTGGTCCTTCCTGGGACCACTCACAGAACCCCAGCCCTTCACAGGCTGGGGTTTTGTGCGTTCATCCCACCCTTCCACTGTTTCCGCTGCCTTCCGTCACTCGTCTACTCTCGATGACCACTCGTGCGGGGTTCGTCACTGTCGCTGGCCGGCCAAACGCCGGTAAATCCACCCTGCTCAACAGGCTCGTCGGACAACATCTCGCGATCACGAGCCCAAAACCACAAAGCACCCGGGATCGTGTGGTCGGAATCATCTCCGACGACGATTCCCAGATCGTGCTGTTCGATACCCCGGGGCTCCTCGAACCACGATACGACTTGCAGCGCGCCATGCACGGGGCCGCCCGCAAAGCGCTCGAAGAAGCCGATGTCATCGTCCACCTGATCGACGCCAGCGAGGGACTCCAGCCGGAGCATCTCGCGACCGCCGTCAACGGAGAAGGGGCACGTGACTTCCGTGCCCCCGTCATTCTCGCCTTCAACAAGGTGGATGCCTTGACCCCGGAGCGACTGACCGCGCTGAAGCTCGAGTTCCCTAACGCCGCGCTGATCTCGGCCAGGACCGGGGAGGGGGTCAAGTACCTGCTCAAAACGGTCCGCAAACGATTGCCGGAGAGTCCTTTCCTCTACGACGCCGACGATGTCAGCACCCAACAGCTCCGATTCTTTGCCGCCGAGATGATCCGCGAGTGTGCGCTCGAGCAGCTGGATGACGAAGTGCCCTACAGCGTCGCGTGCGAGATCGAGGAGTTTCGGGAAACGGGCTCTCCGGTGTACATTCGTGCGGTACTGCACGTGGAACGGGACAGCCAGAAGCAAATTCTGATCGGTGCGGACGGTTCGCGGATCAAGGCAATCGGGAAGGACGCCCGTCGGAAGATCGAGCCGCTCGTGGGTGGGAAGGTGTACCTCGATCTGTGGGTGAAGGTGCTGTCGAACTGGAGGCGGAATCCGAACGCTCTGCGCCGACTCGGCTACAATCTCCCTGACGAACGGAAATCATGACTCTGAGCCCGCAGCTTCGCGCCATTCTTGTCTGCCCCACGTGCAAGGGGGCGTTGACCGATGCTGTCGCCGGTCTCGGCCTCGACTGCGCGGCCTGCGCCTTGCGCTTTCCCATCCGCGACGGCATTCCCGTGATGTTGGTCGATGAGGCGCTGCCCCTTGGGTCCCCGTCGGCCGAGTGAGCACGCCCGTCGTTGCCTTCGTCTTCGCGGAGTCACTCGACGCGCTGCCGGACGCGGTGCGGGAGTGGCTTGGGGACGCCGATGTGCAGCCAGAACGGATGGAAACCGCCGACGGGCTCTTGGAGGCTGCATTATGCAATCGGCCGCGTGTCGCGATTTTTGACGCACGATGTGGAGAAGTCGCGCGTCACTCCGCTCTTCAGGCGTGTCAGCGGCTCAAATCCGACTCGTTCACGGGAATCGTCCCCGCCGTGGTGCTCGTTTCGGCCCTCGAACAGGTGCCGCAAGCCTTCGCTTCCGGGGCCGATGAGGTGCTGACTCCGGATTTTGCCGACATCGTCGTTCGCGCCCGTCTGGACGCCATGCTCCGTCGCAGCGATCGGGATGTGCGGGTGCATCCATCCACACGTCTGCCCGGGGCGGTCGAGATCGACATGGATATCGCTGGGCGGCTGCGGCGCAACGAGTTGTTCGCCGTGGGCTATGCGGACCTTGATCATTTCAAGGAATACAACGACCGGTACAGTTATCATGACGGCGACCGCGTCATCCGCATCCTGTCCAAGATTCTGCACGACGTGGTGAAGGGGAGCTGTGGTGAGGCCGGGTTCGTTGGACACATCGGGGGCGATGACTTCATCTTCGTGATGCCCTTGGACCGCCTGCAGGAGACCTGCGACGAAATCGTACGAACGTTCGACCAGTTGGTCCCATTCCAGTACTCGGAGCAGGACCGAACGGCGGGGTACTACTTCGGCAAGGATCGCCGCGGCCAGTTGCATCAGGTTCCGCTGATGTCGGTGTCCATTGGCGTGGTCACGAACGAACGGCGACATTTCTCGCATCCGTCGCAGGTCAGCGAGTTGGCCACGGAGATGAAGAGCTACGCCAAGTCCATGCCCGGATCCGTATTTGCTGTAGACCGCCGCACAGACGGGCCATGCCTTGAGGCAAGCGGCATCCCGCTCGATGCGGTCCAACCGGTCGGAGGCCTCGCGTGAACGTCTTGTGCCCACGCTGTTCCGCGACATTCCGCGTTGATCCCTCGAAAATCCCCCTCGGCGGGATTCGTGCGGGATGCTCAGCCTGCGGAAGCGCGATGGACATCGCAAGCCCGGACGATGCGCACGGATGGTTCGATATTCCGCCAACGGCTCCTGTTCAAGCCGATTGGACGTACGACGAGATGCGCAGCGGGACGGTGACCGTCTCGTCAACCGAGGCGATGATCAACTCTGATCGCGCTGCCGTGCCGCACCTCGAGTTGGGAGATATGCCGTTGCCTGGCGAGATTCCACCGGCGGTGCGGCCGCCGAGAGCCGTCTCTGGGTATGGAGCGATGCGTCCCGCGGTTTCGCGCCGACGGTTGAGGACGGCCTCCGCCGCACCGCTTGCCGCACCGCTTGCCGCACCGCTTGCCGCACCGCTTGCGGCACCGCCTGCGGCACCGCCTGCGGCACCGCTTGCGGCACCGCTTGCGGCACCGACCCTAAGCTCCGTAGCGGAACCTGAGCCCTCGGGCCGTGTCATCAACCCGTTCCTCAAGAACGACCCCTCGACCAAGGCGAAGCGGCTGGCCCGGGCGCTGGTTTCTGACATGATCGCGTATCTGCCGGCCAAGCGCGAGGAAGGGCTGCGCGACGGCACTCTCAAACAGCTGTTCCGTGAGGAAATCAAGAAGAGTTACGAGGAGTATGTCGATCAGGTTGGAGAGGCATTGGCCGAATCGACGCCTTTCTTCCGGGACGCGTTGAACGAGATCTTGGCGGGCGGCAAGATCATTTTCTAGCGACCCGTGGTGTGTGACGTCCGGCGGCGAGAAACTCCCCGCGGCGCACTGGAGGGAAGTGCTTTCACCCAGTACATTTAGAACGTATCCGCGAGCCGTTCGCCGAGTGGCGGTGAACGGCTCGACTCTTACCCCGAAAGTGCAGAATGGCTGACGCCGAACGCACGAAATCCCTCAAGCACGACGAGTCCCGGCTCGCCGAGCTGCGGAGGTTTCTTTGACCTGGATGGCAAGCGGGCGGCGCTGAACAGCGCCGAGGCCGAAATGGCTGGCGGTGACTTTTGGAACAACCAAGATCGTGCCAGGGTCGTTGTCTCGAGCGTGAAGTCGCTCAAGGCCTGGATCGAGCCGTTTGACCGGTTGACCGGCCGTGTCGAGAGCGCCCAGGAGATGGACGCGCTGCTCGAGGGTGACCCGGACCCCGAGATGATCGCCGAGCTGGATCGCGAAACGCTTTCCATCCGCGAGGAGATTGACCAGTTCAAGGTGAAATCTTTGTTGCAGGCCCCCGACGACTGGCGTGATGCGCAGGTCGAGATTGCGGCGGGGGCTGGCGGCACCGAAGCGCAGGACTGGGCCCAAATGCTCATGCGCATGTACACGCGTTGGGCCGAGCGGCGCGGCTTCTCCGTGGACATCCTGGATATGAGCGAAGGGGAGGAAGCCGGGATCAAGGGGGCCGTCCTTGAGATCAAGGGGCTTTACGCGTACGGATTTCTGCGACCCGAGGCGGGGGTGCATCGGCTGGTGCGTATTTCACCCTTCGACTCGCAGGCACGGCGGCACACCAGTTTCGCGTCGATCTTCATCTACCCGGTGGTTGACAACGAGATCAACATCGAGATCCGCGAAGAAGACATCAAGATGGACGTGTTTCGTGCGTCCGGTGCCGGCGGCCAGCACGTCAACAAGACGAGTTCGGCGGTGCGTTTGACGCACATTCCCTCGGGAATCATCGTGACCTGCCAACAGGAGCGCAGCCAGGGGAAGAATCGCGCGACGGCGATGAAACAGCTCAAGAACAAGCTGTATCAGAAGGAGCTCGAGAAGCAGCAGGCGATCAAGGCCAAGCTCGATGCGAACAAGATGGATGTGACGTTCGGCAGCCAGATCCGCAGTTATGTGTTCCAGCCGTACACCATGGTCAACGACCATCGGACGGAGTTGAAGATCAGCGATGTGCAGAAGGTGATGGATGGGGCGATCGACCCGTTCATCGAGGAATACCTCAAGCAGTTCGGCGCGGCGAACACCGGGGGGAATGCGTGAGCGAGGACCAGAAGCCCGATCAGCGGGATGATCTCAACTTCGTGATGAAGGCGCGACGCGACAAATTGGACGCGCTTGTGGCGCGTGGCGTTCCGCCGTTCGCCTACGGGTTCGACCGGTCGCATCATGCGTCGCATGCCGTGTCCCTCCTGCCCGATGGACAGGAGGAGGGGCCGACGGTGCGGGTGGCGGGGCGCATCGTCGCGTGGCGTGGTCATGGAAAGACCATCTTCGCGCATCTTGCCGATAGCACGGGCCGGGTTCAGCTGTATTTCAAGAAGGATGTGCTCGGGGAGGCGCGGTTCGCGATTCTGGAACTGTTCGATCTCGGGGACCATATCGGCGTCACGGGGCCGCTGTTCCGCACGCGGACCGGCGAAGTGACCGTTCGCGTGGAATCCGTGGAGATGCTGGCGAAGGCGTTGCGTCCCCTGCCGTTCGGAAAGGAGGAGGTCATCGACGGCAAGACCGTGCGGCATTCGGCGTTCAGTGACGGCGAAATGCGGTCGCGGCAGCGATATGCGGATCTGGCGGTGCATCCCGAGGTGCGCGCCCTGTTCGCGGCGCGTTCGCGGATGACCGCGGCGATTCGCGCGTTTCTGGATGGCCGTGATTTCCTCGAGGTGGAGACGCCGGTGCTTCAGCCCTTGTACGGCGGTGCTGCGGCCAAGCCGTTCATCACCCATCATAACGCGCTCGACATGCCGCTCTATCTCCGCATTGCGGATGAGCTGTATCTGAAGCGGCTGGTGGTGGGGGGATTCGATCGGGTGTACGAGATCGGGCACGATTTCCGCAACGAGGGAATCGACCGAACGCACAATCCCGAGTTCACGATGCTGGAGTTCTACCAGGCGTACGCCGACTACACCCAGATGATGGATGTGGTGGAGTCGCTGTTGATGGCGGCGGCCGCGGCCGTGCGGACGGCGTTGGAAGGGACCGACGTCGCGACCGATGCGCCGGCCCGCGATGCCGACGTGTTCGCGGGACCGTTCCCGCGCATCGAGTGGGTGCCGGCGCTCAGTGCCGGGATCGGGGTTCCCGATGTGATGGCGCTCGATCACGGGCAGTTGATCAAGGCGGCCGAAGCGATCGGCGTGCCGAAAGCGAACACCCTGTCGCGTCCGAAACTGTTGGATGAACTCTTCCAGCATCATGTGGAGTCGAAGATCGACCGCCCCACGTTCGTCATCGATTATCCGCTGGAGCTGTCGCCGCTCGCGAAGCCGAAGCGCGGCAATCCGGCGTTGACCGAACGGTTCGAGCTGTTCGCCAAGGGGAAGGAGATGGCGAACGCGTTCTCGGAACTCAATGACCCGATCGATCAGCGCGGGCGCTTCGATGCGCAGGCTGCGTTGCGCGCCGCCGGGGATGAAGAGGCGACCGGGGTCGACGAGGACTATTTGCGGGCCATGGAATATGGCATGCCGCCCATGGGCGGAGTGGGGATCGGGCTCGACCGGCTCTTCATGTACCTGACCGCGACCGCCCACATTCGCGATGCGATCCTCTTCCCGACGATGCGTCCCGAGATCTTCTGATGTCGAGACTCGAGCTCGCGATCGCCATGCGCTATCTGCGCAGCCGACGCGGCTCGCGGTTGTTGTCGTTCATCACCCTCATCGCCATCGGAGGGCTGATGGTCGGGGTCGGCGCCTTGATCGTGATCATGGGCGTCATGAACGGGCTGCAGTACGATTTGCGCGAGAAGATCCTGGTCGGCAGTCCGGACATCCGTGTGTTGGGCTACGGCGATGACCTGCGCATCCAACCGTGGAAACAGCTCGTGGACAGCGTGCGGAAGGAGCGGGGGGTGGTGGCGGCGTCTCCCTTCGTCCTGACGCAAGGACTGTTGCGCGCGACCTCGAACTATCAGGAAGCGGTGTCGATCTCCGGGATCGTGCCGCAGGGCGACAGCGTCGCCATGGGGATCGTGTCGCGCCCGGGCGGCACGGTCTCGGCAGGCCCGGTGACGTCGATTCGGCAGCATGCGACGACGGGAGATTTCCGGTTCGCGACCGCGGACGGCAAGCGGCGCGGCGCCGTGCTCGGCAAGTTGCTCGCGGATCGCCTGCATGTGTCGATCGGATCGACGTTGACGGCCATGACATCGGCCGGTGTCGCACAGAATCCGATCACCGGCGGGTACTATCCGCGATTGTTCGATCTCGAGGTCACGGGAACGTTCGATACCGGTCTGTACGAGTACGACAACTCGTATGTCTTCGTCGACATCGATCAGGCGCGTGAGTTGGCCGGTTTGGGCACCGCAGTGACCGGGATTGAGGTACGGACGCTCGACCGTACGTCTGCGGCTACGGTGGCGACGCGGCTCGAGGAGCGTTTGGGGTTCCCGTACCGCACGGTCACGTGGGAGGCGCAGAACTCCTCGCTGTTTCGCGCGCTCAAGCTGGAGAAGGCCGGCATGGGGTTCATTCTGATGCTGATCATCACGGTCGCTGCGTTGAACATCGTCAGCACGCTGACCATGGTCGTGCGCGACAAGACCCGTGAGGTCGGGATCCTGAAGGCGATGGGGCTCAAGTCCGGTTCGGTGCTCCGGATCTTCCTCGTCCAGGGGCTCGTGATCGGCGTGGTCGGCACCGGACTCGGACTGATGCTCGGTGGGACGGTCGGCATCGGCCTTGACCGCTACCATCTTATCGCGCTGGATCCGACGATCTACTTCATCGACCATCTGCCGGTGCGTATGCAAGCGCTCGATGTCGCGTTGATCAGCTTGCTGGGCGTTGCCGTCGCGACGCTGGCGACGGTGTATCCGGCGTTGCAGGCCTCCCGGCTCTATCCGCTCGAGGCGATCCGCAGCGAATGAGTGACATCATCGAGAGCCGGGCAGCGATTCTGGACGCCACCGACGTCGTCAAGACGTTCCAAGGCGGCGACGGCTCCGTCGTCACGGTGCTCGACGGGGTGACTTTGCGCGTTGCCCGCGGCGAGATGGTGGCGATCATCGGCGCCAGTGGGGCCGGGAAGAGCACGCTCCTGCACGTGCTCGGGGCGCTGGAACGTCCGACGGCGGGAATCGTTCGTATCGGGGGGGACTCGGTGACGGCGCTCTCGGACGAGGGCCTGGGAGCACTGCGTAACCGGCACATCGGTTTCGTGTTTCAGTTCCATCATCTGCTCAAGGAGTTCTCGGCGTTGGAGAATGTGATGATGCCCATGCGGATCGCGGATCGCCCGTCGGGCGAGGTCCGGTCGCGTGCCGAGGGGCTGTTGGAGCGGGTGGGGCTGTCGCATCGCCTGCACCACCGGCCGTCCGAGCTGTCCGGGGGAGAGCAGCAGCGCACGGCCGTGGCCCGGGCGTTGGCGATGTCCCCGGCGCTGCTCTTGGCTGATGAGCCGTCCGGGAACCTCGACCATCACAATGCCGAGTCGCTGCATGCGTTGTTCGGGGAACTGGCGAGCGAGTTGGCCTTGGGGTTGGTGGTGGTGACGCACAACCGGTCGCTCGCCGCGCGTGCGGGGAGGGTCCTGCTTCTGGAGGCGGGGCGATTGAGCGATACGTCAGGGACTATGGGAGCCGTCTGATGCTGTGCCAACAGTGCAAGGAACGCGACGCGGTCCTCAATTTGACGCATCTCGTCGGCGACGCGGTGCAGCAGGTGCATTTGTGCGAAAAGTGTGCCGCGGAGCGCGGGTTGCCGACGACCATCGCCATGCCCAAGGCGACGCCGATCGGTGATTTCCTCTCGTCAGTGCAGAATCAGGTGGCGGCGATGCCGGGGGATGCGGCGCGCTGCTCGTATTGTGGTACCTCGTTGCGCGATTTCCGTGCGAGCGGCCGCTTGGGATGCGCGCAGTGCTACGGCGCGTTCGAGCAGAGTTTGCGCGACCTGCTGCGCCGGGTGCAGGGAAATGTCAAACACGTCGGGCGCCGATATGAGGCACCGACGGGGGAGCCGCTGTCGCCGGACGCCGCATTGCTGCAGTTGCGTCAGCAGTTGCACGATGCGATCGCGCGCGAGGAGTTCGAGACCGCGGCGTCGTTGCGCGACCAGATCCGGACACTGGAATGACGCTCGATCTTTCCCTGCTGCCGGATGGCGGCGTGCCCTGGCTCGCCGCGAGCGGCGACTTTGCGGACGTGGTGTTGTCCTCGCGCATCCGCTTCGCCCGGAACGTGGCGGGATACGCCTTCACCGCGCGGGCGCGGGACGGCGAGCGACTCCGGCTGCTGGCGCAGGTCCGTGACGCAGTGCCGCAGCTGCCCAGTTTGGGCGGGGCGGTTGTGCTGCGCATGGACGAGATGAACCTCACGGAACGCCAGTTGCTCCATGAGCGGCATCTGGTCAGCAAAGAGTTGGCCGGTCTGGATGGCGCCAACGAGGTGAAGAGCGCGGCGGCGGTCCTCGTATCCCACGAAGCCGGTGTGATGGTGAATGAGGAGGACCACCTGCGCCTGCAGGCATTCCGGTCCGGATTCGATCTGGATGGGGCGTTCCGGGCGGCGACCCGACTGGACCGGGAGCTCGGCTCGATGCTTCCGTACGCGTTTCATCCGGAGTTCGGCTTCCTGACGTCCTGCCCGACGAACACGGGGACGGGGATGCGGGCGTCGGTCCTGATCCATTTGCCGGGATTGGTCTTGACGCAAGAGATCAGCAAGGTCCTGCAGGGGCTGCAGCAGATGGGGCTGACCTACCGGGGGCTGTACGGAGAGGGGAGCGAGGTGGTCGGGAACTTCTTCCAGATCTCGAACCAGACGACCCTCGGTCGGTCGGAGGAGGAGCTGGTGGAGCACCTGTCGCGGGTCGTCCAGCGCGTGGTGGAGCAGGAGACCCAGGCGCGCCGTGTACTGCTTCGGGACGCCGGTTATATTATTGAGGACAAGCTCTGGCGCGCCTTCGGGACGCTGCGGCACGCGCGCAGTCTGCCCGCCGACGAAGCCATGAACTTGCTGAGTGGAGTACGATTGGCGGTGGGCCTGCAACTGATTGAGGGGCTCAGCGTCTACACGCTCAACAAGCTCCTGATTTTCAGCCAGTCGGCGCACCTCGCTCATGGTGCTGGGCGAACGCTGACGGAGAGCGAGGCCAATCTGGCACGTGCAAAATACGTGCGGCGGGTGCTCGCGGATGAGACCGGATCGGCAGGTGGTGCCGCAGGCGGTATCGCATGACCGGTTCCTACGGAGTGAGGGGACGATGAACGGCTACAACTTCACGGAGCGCGTCCGGAAGGTCTTGGCCATGGCTCGCGAGGAAGCGGCGCGCCTGCACCACGAGTATGTCGGCACGGAGCACATCCTGCTCGGCCTGATTCGTGAGGGGGAGGGCGTCGCGGCCGCGGTCCTCCAAAACCTCAATGTCGACCTCGAAGACATCCAGACGAAGATCGAGGAGACGGTCAAGCGCGGGAAGGCGGCGCAAGCGACCGGCCCCGACCTGCCGTACACCTCACGCGCCAAAAAGGTGCTCGAGCTGGCGATGGGTGAAGCGCGCGAGCTGAACCACAGCTATGTAGGGACCGAGCACCTGCTGCTGGGTCTGCTCCGCGAGGAGAAGGGGATCGCCGCGCAGGCCCTCACCGATTGCGGGGTGAATCTGGATGCCGCGCGCACGGAGACGTTGCGCCTGCTTGGCACGGAGATGCCGCAGGGCGGGGAGGCCGGCGCGACCGGGGGGACGGCGCCGGGCGCCGCGTCGCCGACGCCAGCCAAGGGGGAGAAAAAGTCCAAGACCCCCGCGCTCGATCATTTCTGCCGCGATTTGACCACGCTCGCCGCCGAGGGGCAGCTTGACCCCACAATCGGCCGCGCGAAGGAGATCGAGCGGGTGATGGAGGTGCTCACGCGCCGCAAGAAGAACAACCCCGTACTGATCGGCGAGCCCGGCGTGGGGAAGACCGCGATCGTCGAAGGGTTGGCGCAGTTGATCGCCACCGGCGACTGCCCCGACTCGCTTCGGAACAATCGGGTGCTGTCGCTCGATATGGCCGCGGTGATTGCCGGAACCAAGTACCGGGGACAGTTCGAAGAGCGGTTGAAGGCCGTCATGAACGAGATCGCCCAGAACAAGAATGTGATCCTGTTCATCGATGAGTTGCACACCTTGGTCGGCGCTGGCGCCGCCGAGGGGGCGATCGATGCGAGCAACATGCTGAAGCCCGCGCTGGCCCGTGGCGAGCTCCAGTGCGTTGGAGCGTCGACGTTGAACGAGTACCGCAAGCACATCGAGAAGGACGGGGCGCTGGAGCGGCGGTTCCAGACGGTGGTGGTCGATCCGCCATCGGTCGAGGAGACCGTCGAGATCCTGAAGGGGCTCCGCAAGAAGTACGAGGATCATCATCGCGTGACGATCCCCGACGAAACGTTGCTGATCGCGAGCAAGCTGTCGGAGCGCTACATCACCGATCGTTTCCTCCCGGACAAGGCGATCGATGTGATCGACGAGGCCGGCGCGCGGGCGCGACTGGCCGCGCAGGTCCCGCCGGCGGAAGTCTCGGATCTCAAGGTGAAGTTGGAGAAGCTCATCGGCGACAAGGATGCGGCGATCCGCGATCAGAACTTCGAGCAGGCGGCCGCCCTGCGTGACACGGAACGCGAGCTCCAGGGCGAGATTCGGGCGCGTCAGGAGGAGTGGGAGAAGAAGCGGCAGTCGTTCCGTCCGGTCCTTGGCGAGGAGGAGATTTCCTTCATCGTGAGTCGTTGGACGGGGATTCCCGTGACGCGGCTCCAGGAGGCCGAGACGGCACGGTTGCTGCGGATGGAGGACGAGCTGCACACGCAGGTCGTGGCGCAGGAGGAGGCGATCAAGGCGATTGCGCGCTCGATCCGACGGAGTCGTGCGGGGTTGAAGGATCCCAAGCGGCCGATCGGGTCGTTCATCTTCTGCGGACCGACCGGTGTGGGGAAGACCGAGTTGGCGCGTGCCCTCGCGAAGTTCCTGTTTGCGGATGAGTCTGCGCTGATCCGCGTCGATATGAGCGAGTACATGGAGAAGTTCTCGGTCTCGCGTCTCATCGGTGCGCCCCCGGGATATGTGGGGTATGAGGACTCCGGGACGCTGACCAAGGCCATCCGCCGCAAGCCGTACAGTGTGGTGCTGCTCGATGAGATCGAGAAGGCGCATCCCGATGTTTTCAATCTCCTGCTGCAGGTGCTGGATGAGGGGCACCTGACGGACAACTACGGCCGCGTCATCGATTTCAAGAACACCGTGGTGATCATGACGTCCAACGTGGGCGCCAAGGACATCACCAAGAGCCGGACGCTCGGGTTCGGGTCTGCCGAATCCTCGGGGAACTTCGACCGGATGTCAGAGAAGGTCCGTGACGAACTCCAGCATGTGTTCAATCCCGAGTTCTTGAACCGGCTGGACGACGTGATCGTCTTCCATCCGCTGACCAAGGAGCACATCGCCCAGATCGTGGGGATTTTGCTCAAGGACGTGCAGCGGCGGTTGGGCGACGAGGAGTTGTCGCTCAAGCTGAGTGACGGCGCCACGGCATTCCTGGTGAAGCACGGGTTCGATCAGGCCTATGGGGCGCGCCCGTTGAAGCGTGCGATCCAGAAGTGGATCGAGGATCCGCTGTCCGAGAAGATTCTGCTGGCGGAGTTCACCAAGGGCGACGAGATCGAGGTGGACGTCACGGCCGACGGCTCGAAGCTTGAGTTCCGGGTTCCGGCGAGCAGTCCGAAGGCGTAAGGTCAGGCTGGGGCAGGCCGTCCGGGAGCGGGGCTGACTGCCGGGGGTGACCGGTGGTGGGGTGACACGGAGAATCGGAACTTGCGGGGCCGAAAGGGGTTACACCCTTTCGGCCCCTAATAGTATATTTCCGAGCTTATGCGCAAACTTCTGTTGATTGCCGTGGCCCTCTGCGGGGCCGGGGTGGAGTTGCGGGCGCAGGACGACGTCGGCCGGTGTGCGACCCCTGATTCGGTGGTCGTCACGGGCAACAAGCGCGTCCCTTCTGCGACCGTGTTGCTGGATGCCGGCATAGCGACGGGAACGGCACTCAATGCGCCGTCCATCCAGCGTGCGATGCGCAACATCTTCGCGGGTGGGCAGTTCGACGACGTGAAGATCGAGTGCCGGGTCCTGACGGCCCCGACGTCGAGCGCGTATCTGCAGATTCTCGTGGTCGAGCGTCCGTTGCTCGACTTCGTCGATGTGACCGGCGTGGCCGCGGTTCCGGCCAAGGATGTGAAGGACAAGGTCGAGCTCTTGATCGGCCGTCCGGTCGATCCGGCGCTGGTGGCGCGTGCGGTGCAGCGCATGGACTCGGTGTATCAGGCCAACGGGTACTATCTGGCGCGCATCAAGCCGGACACGACCGTGGTCGCCGACAATCACATCACCATCCAGTTCAAGATCGACGAGGGGCGGCGGTTGAGCATCAGTGGCGTCAAGGTCACCGGCAACATCAAGGTGCCGGCGTCGGAGATCGTGTCGGGGCTGAAGACCAAGCCCGAGGGGTTCTGGTGGTGGCGCGGTGGCGATTTCGACGCGGACAAGTACGCGCAGGACCTGGGCGATTCGCTTCCCGTGATGTATGCCCGTCGCGGTTTCATCGACTTTCAGCTGGTGAAGGACACGCTGATCGTGGATCGGGAGCGGGGCAAGGCGATGGTGGAAATCACCGTCAATGAGGGAAAGCAGTACAAGGTGGGGGGATTCGAGGTGACCGGGAACAAGCGGTTCAACTCGGAGGACATCAGCCGGTTCTATCCCTTCACGAACACCGCGCCGTCGCTGCCCCAGCGGCTGAACAGCTTGGTGCGTCGGAAGCCGGTCATGACGGGAACCTTCGACAAGTCCGTGTGGGACGAGGCGACCCAGAAGGTGCGCACCGCGTACTACAACGAGGGGTATCTGTACGCGCAGGTGCGTCCCGTCCTGGATCGCGCATCCGGGGACTCGGGGCGCGTGACGCTGCGCTGGGACATCCAGGAAGGATCGCCGGCGATCATCAATCGCATCGACATCGTCGGGAACGACTACACGCACGAGAACTGCATCCGGGATCAGCTGGTGCTGATCCCCGGGGATGTGTTCAGTCAGGACCGACTTCTGCGGAGCTATCAGAGCATCGGCAATCTCGGCTTCTTCGACACGCCGCTGGCGTTCCCGGAGACCCGTCCGGCCAACGATCAGGGCGACGTGGACATCATCTTCAAGGTGAAGGAGAAGCGCACGGGGAACGTGAGCTTCGGTGCGTCCATGGGGCAGGGGACCGGGCTCGGCGGCTTCATCGGTCTGGATCAGCCCAATCTGTTCGGGAAGTGCAAGAAGGGATCGCTGAACTGGCAGTACGGCCGCTACATCAACGACTTCCAGTTGTCGTACACCGATCCGGCCATCCAGCAGTCGCGGTTGGCGGGCACGGTGACGGCGTATCACTCTCAGTCGCGCTACACCATCGCGGACTTGGGGCAGACCACGCGCACTGGCGGCTCGGTCCGCCTGGCCTTCCCCTTCTTCAACTCGCGCTACACACGGGTCGGCGTGTCCTACGGATTGGAGGCGGTGCGGTTCTCGAGCGACGGTCTCGTGGGGACGATCACGACGAACAACTGCGCCGGGTGTCTCCGGTCGACGGTGAGCCTCGACCTGACGCGCGACACGCGGTCGGAGGTCCCGTTCCCCTCCGAAGGGACGCTCGCGAGCGTCACGACGGCCTTCAATGGCGGGCTGCTCGGCGGAACGGCCTCGTTCCAGCGGTTCACGACGGACGTCAAGTCGTTCACGACGTTGATGCGGATCGGTGGGGACAAGCCGGGCTCGCAACCGCTCAAGTTGGTGGCCGGGATCTCGCAGCGCACGGGGTTCGTCTTCGGCAACGCCGGGCCCTTCTTCTCGAACCAGGAGTTCGCGCTTGGTGGGGTGCAGTACGGCGAGCCGCTGCGCGGGTATCCGGAGTTCTCCGTGACGCCGCTCGGGTACAATCCGTCCACGGGTACGAACAACGCCGTGCGGCAGTCGTTCGGCAACGCCTTCTTCACGGCGACCGCCGAGGTCGGGTTGCGGGTGTCGTCGCAGTTCTACGCGGACGTGTTCTATGAGGGTGGAAACGTCTGGCAGAATCCGCGAGACTTCAATCCGTCGCGTTTGTTCCGGAGCTTCGGTATCGGAGCATCGGTGATTTCCCCGCTGGGCCCGCTGGGCCTCGACTGGGCGTATGGGTTCGACCGGGTGGACGAGAATGGTCGTCCCGACCCGCGATGGCAGATTCACTTCAAGTTGGGCCAGTTCTTCAACTAATGGGAGTTTTCATGTCTTACCTTGCCCGGGCGCGCAACGCCGCCATCCTCCTTGCGCTGGCCGCTGCGGCGCCGCTCAGCGCGCAGACCGCTCCGCTCAAGATCGCGTACGTCAACACGCGCAACATCCTCGATGCCGCGCCGGGTCGCCCGGACGCCGAGGCCCAGTTGCAGAAGGAAGCCACGGTGATGCAGGAGAAGGCGAAGAAGATGAGCGACTCGCTGCAGGCGGCGATCGACGAGTACAAGAAGGTGATGCCGACGCTGACGCAGGCGCAGCGTGACGCGCGCGAGAAGACCTTGGGACAGCGCCAGGCCGACATGCAGCAGCGCGCCCAGGACATGGAGACGGCGATGCAGGGGCGTCAGAACGAGCTCATGGCGCCGATCCTCGACCAGATCAAACTGGTGCTGGAGGACGTGCGCGTCGAGGGGAACTACACCTTCCTGTTCGACGTGGCGAACGCGTCGGGCATCGTGGCGGCGGACAAGAATCTGGACATCTCGGATCGCGTGATCGCGAAGCTGCGTACGATGCCGGCGCCCAAGGCGGGGGAGGCCAAGAAGGACGTCAAGAAGCCCGACGAGAAGAAGCCTGAAGACAAGAAGCCGGTCCCGGCGCCTGCTGGCGTCAAGAAGCCGGCCAACTAAGCGGCAACGGGCGACGGCGCCCGGACGCTCCGCGGACAGTTCCTCCGCATGATCGCCCGTCCTGCTCCTACCATGACCGCCGCGGCCGTTGCCGCGGCGGTCGGCGGCGTTGTGATCGGTGATGCGACGCGCGTGGTGAGGGGGGTCGCGCCGCTGGATCGCGCCAATGAGTCACAGGTCTCGTTTTTCGCCAAGCTCGGCTATGCGGCGCTGTTCGCCGCCAGTCGCGCGGGTGTGGTGTTGGTCTCCCCCGAGTTGGCGGAGACCCCCGGGCTGTGTGCGACGCGCGTGATCGTGGCGCGGCCGCACGAGGCGATGCTCGCGCTGTTGCCGACGTTCTATCCGGAGCCGGATTTCGTGCCCGGCATCCATGCGTCCGCCGTCGTGGATCCGTCGGCGGAGGTCGCCGAGGGGGCGCGGGTGGATGCGCTCGCGGTCGTGGGTGCGGGGGCGCGAATCGGCGAAGGCGCGTGGGTCGGCGCGAGCTGCGTTGTCGGGTCCGGCGTCAGCGTTGGGGCGCGTTCTCGTCTGCACCCGCACGTCACCCTCTACCCGGGGAGCGTGATCGGGGAGCGCGTGACGCTGCACAGTGGTGCGCGTATCGGCAGCGACGGGTTCGGGTTCGTGTATCAGGATGGGGCGCATCAGAAGATCCCGCACGTCGGGCGCTGTGTGATCGGGGACGATGTGGAGATCGGTGCGAACAGTACCGTCGACCGCGGGAGCATTGACGACACGGTCATCGGCGCCGGAACGAAGCTCGACAATCTCGTGCATGTGGGGCACAACGTCCGGATCGGGCGCTTGTGCCTCTTCATGGCGCACGTAGGCATTTCCGGGAGCACGCACATCGGAGACGGCGTGATCTTCGCTGGCCAATCGGGGGCGGCGGGACATCTGGAGATCGGGCATGGGGCGCGCATGGCCGCGCGGGCCGCGGTGTACCGTGATGTTCCGGCGGGCGAGACCTGGTCCGGCACACCGGCGCGTCCTCATCGCGAGGAGTTGCGAAAGGACGCGGCGCTGCAGCGGTTGGCCGCCCGGTTGCGAGAGATCGAGGCGCTGCTGGATGCAGCGAAGCGTCCATGAGCCGGCGGACGGTCGCCTCCCGCGTGGAGCTCGCCGGGTTGGGACTGCACTTGGGGCGGCTCTGTCGCCTCGCGTTCGTGCCGGCGGCTCCCGAGTCCGGCATTCGATTCCGCCGAGTGGATCTGGACGGGAAGCCCGAGACCCCCGCGCTCGTGGAGCACGCGATCGAGAGCGAGCGCCGCACGCAGTTGGGGGAGGGTGACCGGGCGCTTCACACGGTTGAGCACGTACTGGCGGCCGTGATGGGCGCGGGCATCGATGACCTGGTGATCGAGATGGATGCCGCCGAGCCGCCGATTCTGGACGGCTCGGCGCGTCCGTTCCTCGAGGCGCTCCTCCGGGCCGGGGCCCGGGAGCAGCGTGGGGAAGTGCTCGATGTCCGGTTGCGCGAGGCGTTGCGGGTGGAGGTTGGTGAGAGCGTGTATCTCGTGGAGCCCGCCGATGTGCTGCAGGTGGAGGTCATGATCGATTTCCCGCATCCGCTGGTCGGGGTGCAGCGCGGGGCGTGGAAAGTCACGCCTGCCGTGTTCGCAGCAGAACTGGCGGGGGCGCGTACCTTCGGATTCTTTCATGAGGTCGAGGCGCTGCGCGCCAAGGGGCTGATCCAGGGGGCGAGCACCGACAACGCGCTCGCGCTCGATGCGCAGGGTGTGGTCGGGAACACGCTGCGCTGGCCGGATGAGTTCGTGCGGCACAAGGCGCTCGACGTCGTGGGGGACCTCGCGTTGGCCGGACGTCGGGTGCGAGGCAAGATTTCGGCAACGAAGCCAAGTCACCGAGGCACGGTGGCACTCGTGCGTGAGATGCTGGCGCAAAGCCGCCGGGAGGGACAATTGGAAAATCGGGTGATCGAAGCGGAAGAACTCATGAAGATCCTGCCGCACCGCTATCCGTTCCTGCTCGTGGACCGGATCCTGCAGATCGAGGAGGGGAGGCGGATCGTCGGCATCAAGAACGTGACCATCAACGAGCCGTTCTTCCAAGGGCACTTCCCAGGGCATCCGATCATGCCCGGGGTGTTGATCGTGGAAGCGATGGCGCAGGTCTCCTGTCCGTTGCTCATGGGCACCGTGGAGGACCACGCGAACAAGGTCGTGTATTTCATGTCATTGGACAATGTGAAGTTCCGGAAGCCCGTGAAGCCCGGGGACACGCTGCGGTTCGAACTCGAGATGACGCAGGTGCGCGGTCGCATCTGCCGCATGTCGGGTGTGGCCAAGGTGGACGGCGAGGTGGTCTGCGAGGCAGAGATGGCCGCCATCGTGCGCGACCGATGAGCCGCCGCATCCACGCGACGGCGATCATCGACCCGTCGGCGCAACTCGCCGCGGACGTCGAGGTCGGCCCGTGGGCCATCATCGGCCCGAACTGCACGGTCGGTGCCGGCAGCGTGATCCAGGCGAGAGCGACGCTCGAGGAGAGCGTGATTCTCGGTGAGCAGGTCACCGTCGGGATCGGATCGATCCTCGGTGGCAAGCCGCAGGATCTCAAGTTCGCCGGGGAGCGGACCACGGTCGAGATCGGCGATTTCACGACGATTCGCGAGTACGCCACGATCAATCGTGGGACGGCGCAATCGATGCGCACGACCGTCGGGAAGCATTGCTTCCTGATGTCGTACACGCACCTGGCGCACGACTGCCATGTGGGGGACCACGTGATCATCAGCAACGGCTCGCAGTTGGCCGGGCATGTGACGGTGGAGGATTGGGTCATCATCTCCGGGCTGTGCGCGGTGCATCAGTTCGCCAAGATCGGACGGCACGCCTTCATCGGGGGGGCGTCGCGCATCTCGAAGGACATCCCGCCGTTCGTACGCGCGGTCGGGAACCCGATCAAGCTGTACGGACTCAACAGCGTCGGCTTGCAACGCCGAGGCTTCAAGGAAGACGTGATCGCCGAGATCAAGAAGGCGTATCGTCTTTTCTTCAACTCTGACAAGAACGTGAGCCAGGCGATGGATCAGGCGCGTGCGGAACTCCAGCCGTATGTGGAGATCGAGCAGATGATCGCGTTCGTCGAGGCCAGCGGGCGCGGGGTGACGACATGAGCAGCGGGCCATTGCGGGTCGGGGTGATCGGGACCGGGAGTCTGGGCTATCATCACGCGCGACTCTTGCGTGACGTCCGGGGCGCGAGCTTTCGGGGATTCTTCGAATCCAACGCCGATCGCGCGGGGACGGTCTCGCGTGAACTGGGCATTCGTGCGTTTCCGGCGCTGGATGCGCTACTGGCGGACGTGGATGTCGTTTCGATTGCGGTGCCGACGAGCTACCATCATCAAGTCGCGAAGGCGGCCTTGGAGGCCGGGAAGCACGTCCTGATCGAGAAGCCGATCACGACGACGATCGAGGAGGCGGACGAGCTGCTCGCCATCGCGCAACGCACGGGCGCCCTGGTGCAGATCGGGCACATCGAGCGGTTCAACCGGGCGATCCGCGCTGCGCTTCCGCACGTGAAGGAGCCGCTCTTCATCGACAGCGACCGGTTGGCGCCGTTCAATCCGAGAGGGTCCGATGTGGCCGTCGTTCTGGACTTGATGATCCACGACATCGACCTGCTGCTGACGCTGACCGGCGCCAAGGTCAAGGACGTGTCGGCGGTCGGGATCCCGGTGCTCACTCCCTCGGTGGACATCGCCAATGCGCGCATCACCTTCGCGACGGGGGCGGTGGCAACGATCACGGCGAGTCGCGTCTCAAAGGATCGCATGCGCAAGCTGCGGATCTTCCAGAGGAACGGATACCTCTCCCTCGACCTCGCGGCGGGGACCGGGGAGATGTACCGGCTCCGCGACGATGTTGATCTGCCCGCGCTGGTGAAGACGGCGCAGCCGATCGAGGCTTTCGTGGAGCGGGTGCCGATCGATGCCCCAGAGGGCGAACCCCTCCGCCTCGAACTCGAGAGCTTCGTGGCTGCGTGCCGTGGGGAGATCCCGGTGGCGGTCTCCGGGCAAGACGGACGCGATGCGCTCGCGGTGGCGTTGCGGATCGTGGACGATATCCGGCGTACGCACCCCGCAGCGGCCGTTGCTGGGGCCTCGGGTGCGTGAGATCCTGATTCTGGCGGGTGAGGCATCGGGCGACTTGCACGGTGCCAAGCTCGCGGAACGGCTGCGTCTCGTGCGGCCCGATCTCGCGCTGGTCGGCACCGGGGGCGAGCGCATGGCACGGGCGGGGGTCACACTGCTCGCGCAGGCCGAAGGGGTGGTCGGGTTCGTGGAGGTCATCCGGCACTTGCCGCGGCACTGGCGCCTGCTGAACGCGTTGCGTACCCGGTTCGCGAAGGGGAATGTGGCGTTGGTCATTCTCATCGACTATCCCGGGTTCAACATGCGGGTGGCGGCCGCTGCCAAGGCGGCGGGGATTCCGGTGCTGTATTACATCACGCCGCAAGTGTGGGCGTGGAAGGCCGGGCGTTTGAAGACGATGGCGGAGGTGATCACCCGTGCGGCGGTGATCCTGCCGTTCGAGGAGGCGTTGCTGCGCGCGCATCGCATCGATGCGACGTTCGTGGGGCACCCGCTGCTCGATCGGGCGCAGACGATGCCGGATCGCGCGGAGGCGCGGCGCCGGATCGGTCTACCGGTGGACGGCGAGGTACTGGCCCTCTTCCCTGGGAGTCGGCCCGAGGAGATCCGACGTCACCTCTCCGACTTTGTCGCCGTGGCGCGGCAACTCGAGGAGCGGCGGCCGGGACTTCGGGTGGTCGTGAGTGTCGCTCCGACCATCGATCTCGGCGCTGCCGCGTTGCCCTTCCCGATGGTGCGATCGGCGTCCTTCGATGTCCTGCGCGCCGCCGACGTCGCCCTGTGCAAGAGTGGGACGACGACCCTCGAGGCCGCGGTGGCGGGGTGTCCGTGCGCGATCGTGTACCGCACGAGCCCGATCAGCTACATGATCGCCAAACGTCTGGTCAAGATCGCACACATCGGATTGCTGAACATCGTGGCGGGGCGTCGCGTCGCGCCGGAGTTCGTGCAGGACGATTTCGAGCCAGTCCGCGTGGCGGACGCCCTGATGCCCCTGTTCGATATCACGTCCGCCGAGCGACTGGCGATGCTCGCCGGATTGGCCGAAGTGCGGGGACGGCTCGGCACGCCGGGGGCGTCGGATCGCGTGGCCGAGATGGCCTCGGAGATGGTGGCGTGACGGCATCGGGCGATCAGGAAGGCATCACGCCGAAGGTCGATTGGCGCGTTCGCCTCGGCGTTCCGCTCGGGATCCTGATCCTCAAAGTGCTCGGTGCGACCTGGCGGTGGCGGGTCCAGAATGAGGATGTGGTCCAGCGTTCGACGGCCGGCGGCAAGGGATTGATCCTCGGCCTCTGGCATGGACAGCTACTCCCGTTGGCGTGGTATATGCGTGGGCGCGGGATTGTGGTGTTGGTGAGTGCGTCGCGCGATGGGGAGGTGATCACCCGGGTGATTGAGTCCGTGGGGTATCGGACCGTCCGGGGGTCCTCCACCCGCGGTGGGCGCGAGGCCCTGGTCGCGTTGCTGCGCGAGCTCCGGGCCGGTTCGACGATCGCGATCACGCCGGACGGTCCGCGGGGGCCCGTGCGCAAGTATCAGGCCGGGGCGCTGGTGGCTGCGCAGCGTACGGGAGTGCCGATCGTCCCCTATGCGTTGCATGTGGACCGGGCGTGGCGGCTCAGGGGATGGGATCGCTTCACGATTCCCAAGCCGTTCGCGCGTATTCAACTGGTCTTTGGCGATCCCAAGTATGTTGCCGGTGATTCGTCGGCGAGCGCAATCGAACAGGCGGGGGACTTTGAACGGGCTCTGGATGCCGCGGTCGAAGCCGCGGAGGGGCTGGCGGCTGCGCGTGGCGAAGTAGAAGGACGCGTTCCGTCAGATTCGACTCGTGCATAGATCGCACGCGGACACCATCTGGGAGTCGTCCGGATGGTACGGTCGTGCGATGCGCTCGTTGCTGACTCCGTTGGGCTGGTTGTACGGCGGCGCGACCGCGCTGAGAAACCGCGCTTTTGACGCGGGGGTGTTGTCCACGCACGCGTTGGCCCTTCCGAGCATCAGCGTGGGCAACCTGACGGTGGGCGGGACGGGCAAGACCCCGGTGGCCGCGTGGCTCGTCGAGCGACTGCAGGCGGCCGGTGCGCGTCCGGCCGTGGTCTTGCGGGGCTACGGTGCGGATGAGGTGCTCGTCCATCGGCAGCTGAATCCCACCATTCCGGTTTTTGCCAACGCGGATCGGGTGACCGGAGTGCGGCAGGCACGCGAGGCGGGGGCGACGGTCGTGGTGCTCGATGATGCGTTCCAGCATCGCCGCGCGCGACGCGACGTCGATCTGGTGTTGCTCTCGGCCGACCGAAGCGGGCCTGTGCGGTCCCTGCCGGCCGGGCCGTGGCGCGAGCCGTTGGCGAGTCTGGCACGGGCGCATGTTGTGGCCGTGACGCGGAAACAGGCCTCGTTGTTACGGGCCAAGGAGTTGTTGGCGAGCGCGATGCGGTTTGCCCCAGGCGCGCACGGGGTTGTGATCCACCTGCTGATGGATGCGGTCGTTCCGGTGTCCGGCGGATCGCCGAGCCCTCTTGCCAGTCTGCGCGGGGTTCCGGTGCTGGCCGTGTCCGGGATCGGGGATCCCCGAGCGTTCCAGTCGCAGTTACGTACGGCGGGGGCGTTGGTGACCGCGGGCGCGTATGCGGATCACCATCCGTTTTCCCGGCGCGATGTCGCATCGATCGTGCGCACGGCGGGAGAGCACCTGCGGCCCGTGTGCACGCTGAAGGATGCGGTGAAGCTTGCGCCGTTGTGGCCTGCCCAAGCGCCTCCCTTGTGGTATCTTTCCCAGCGTGCGGATGTCGAGGTCGGCGGCGGTGCGATGCAGGCCGTCGTCGAGCAGTTGGCAGCCCGCGCGCGGTCAATCTGAAGGCCCACGCCGGCTCGACTGCCGGCCCAACGTACGACTCATCCCATGGCATCCGTACCGTCGCTGCCGACTCATAGTATCGTTCATCCTGACAAGGACCGTTTCCTGCAGGAGGAGAATCCTTTCGAAGCGATGATGTCGCGCTTCGACCGTGCCGCTGAGCTGTTGGACCTCGAGCCCGGCATCTACAAGGTTTTGCGCCACCCCGAGAAACAGATCACCACTTATATCCCCGTCATGATGGACAACGGGGAAGTGGAGGTGTTCACCGGGATTCGCGTGCTCTACAACACCTCCCGCGGTCCTGCGAAGGGCGGCATCCGATTCGACAAGAACGTCAACCTTGATGAAGTCACGGCGCTGGCCGCGTGGATGACGTGGAAGTGCGCGGTCGTCAACATCCCGTTCGGCGGCGCGAAAGGCGGAGTGATTTGCGATCCCCTGAACATGAGCGTCGGGGAGCTGGAGCGACTCACGCGCCGGTACACCGCGTCGATCATCCAGACGCTTGGTCCCGATTCCGACGTGCCCGCGCCGGACGTGAACACCAACGAGCGCATGATGGCATGGATCATGGACACGTATTCCATGCGTATGGGCCACACGGTCACCGCCGTCGTCACGGGGAAGCCCGTCGAGATGGGGGGGTCGCTCGGCCGTCGTGAGGCGACGGGACGTGGCGTGATGCTGTGCGCCAAGGAGGCGCTCGCGCACCTCGGCATGCCGGTGAAGGGCGCCACGGTGGCCGTGCAGGGGTTCGGCAACGTCGGTTCGGTGAGCGCGGATCTGCTCGCCAAGGAAGGCTGCAAGGTCGTGGCGATTTCTGATCGGACTGGCGCCTGGTACAACCCCAAGGGCATCGACATTGCCGACGCCATGGCCTATGTGGCCAAGCACAAGGTGCTCGAGGGCTACACCAAGGCGACGGAAATCTCCAATGAGGAGCTGATCGCGCTGGACGTGGATGTGCTCGTCCCGGCCGCTCTGGAGAACGTCATCACCACGAAGAACGCCAGCACGGTGCGCGCGAAGATCATCTGCGAGGGGGCGAACGGACCGACGACCGCCGCGGCCGATGCGATCCTCGACGAGAAGGGCGTGTTCGTCGTGCCGGACATTCTTGCCAACGCCGGCGGCGTGACGGTCTCGTACTTCGAGTGGGTGCAGGATCGCGGCGGCTACTTTTGGACGGAGCAGGTCGTCAACGACCGTCTCAAGGAAATCATGGTCAACAGTTTCCAGGCGGTGTTGCAACTGTCCAAGCAGCACAAGGTCAACATGCGGACGGCAGCGTATATGTTGTCGATCAGCCGCGTGGCGACGGTCCATCGCCTGCGCGGGATTTACGCCTGAGGGTCCTGCTGATTGCCGTCGGCCGGCCTCGCGCGCCGGGGTTGGCCGCTGCGATCAGCGAGTACGAGCAGCGGGCGGCGCACTATTGGCCCTTCGCGGCGATCGAGGTCCGAGAGGAACCGGCCAGGGCCGGCGCCCCGGACCTTGTTCGTGAGCGGGAGGGGGAGCGATTGTTGAAGGCTGTCCCCGCCGGTGCCCACCTTGTCGCGTGCGATCCTGGCGGGAGAAGCTGGGACTCGTTGGGATTCGCGGGTTGGTTGCAGGGCGAACGTGAGCGAGCGAGTGACGTGGCGTTCGTGGTGGGAGGGGCGTTGGGGCTGTCGGCGGCAGTGCTGACGGCTGCGCGCACGAGGCTTGCATTGGCGCCGTGGACCCTTCCGCACGAAATGGCGCGTCTGGTGCTTGCCGAGCAGATATACCGGGCCGGGACCATCGGGCGCGGGGAACCGTACAACAAGTGAGACCGATGCTGGGTTGTTGTCCGCGAGGGGAGATCGCGTGAGCGCGCCGCGCGTAGTGTCTGAGCCGGTAGGTGGCGGGGCACTGACCCGCGCCGCGCTCGAAGGGAGCGCACCACGCGGGTGGTTTGCCCCGCGCCCTCGCGGTGTCGAGGAGTGGCGTGGTCACGCCGAGGTGGTGCGTCGCGGGTTCGACGGTGTGCGCTGGTTGGAAGCGTTGCGCCCCGCATTGCAACTTTCCGGCGCGGCACAAGAGCGCATGGGGCGCGTGGTGGCAGGGAACGGCATCGTCGTTACCACCGGTCAGCAGCCTGGATTGTTCGGCGGTCCCGGGTACACGTGGCTGAAGGCGATCTCCGCCTTGGGACTCGCGGATCGGCTCGAGCGTGAACTCGGGGTGCCGGTCGCTCCCGTCTTCTGGGCCGCGACGGATGATGCCGACTTCGAGGAGGCATCATTCACGGATGTTTCACTCGACGGCGCCGTGCGCCGTGTGTCCCTCGAGAAGCGTGTCGCCGACGGCACCGTCATGGCACAGACGCCGCTCGGCGATGTGGGCGAGCAGATGCGGGTGCTCATGGAGGCCGCCGGCTCGGCCGCCCACGGCGAGGTCCTTGCCGCGCTCCAGCGGGCGTATCGTGCTGAGGCGACGGTGGGGAGTGCGTATGTCGATTTCCTGCGCGACATGTTGCAACCGATGGGAATCGCCGTGCTGGATTCGTGGCATCCGGCGGTACGTGCAGCGGCGCGCCCGACCCTCGTGCACGCGCTCGCACGCGCCGCGGTGATCGATGAAGCGGTCGCGCTCCGCACCGTCTCGATCGAACGCGCGGGGTATCGCGCGCAGGTCGCCCGCGTGGCGAAGTTGTCGTTGGTCTTCCGCAGTGTGGAGGGTCGGAAGGAGCGGGTGCCGCTGGCGCAGGCCATCGAGGCGTCGCAACGGGACGACTTGGTGCTGTCGTCGAATGTGCTCTTGCGCCCGGTCGTGGAACGGCAGATCATGCCGACGGTCGCATACGTCGGCGGTCCCGGCGAAATCGCGTACTTTGCACAGGTCAGCGCCGCCGCGGAGGCGATGGGGGTGGCGGTTCCGTTGGTGGTCCCGCGTTGGTCCGCGACCGTCATCGAGCCGTCGGTTGACCGCATGCTCGGGCGGCTCGGGATGGTGTTCGAGGATATCCGCGCGCCTCATGTCTCCGAGCGACGGATCGGCGAACGTGCCATGCCGGCCGGAGTACGCGACGCACTCGGCTCGATGCGCACCTTGATCGACCAGCAGCTGTCGGCGCTCGATGACGCGCAGCAGGGGCGTCCCTTGGTGGACGCGGCGGTGATCGCCGGTGCCAAGAAGCAGTTCCATCACCAGGTGGAGCGTTTGGAACGGCGGGTGCGTGCGGCGGCCACACGTGGTGAAACATTGGCGATGGCGGACCTCGCCGCCATCCGTGCGGCGGTGTTGCCTCGAGGGGAACGGCAGGAGCGCTCGCTCAACTATGCGCCGATGTTCGCTCGGCACGGCGACACGCTGTGGGCGCAGCTCCGTGCCGGGGCCGCGATGCACGCCGGATCGTTGATCGGCACGCCGTGAGCAGCAGCGGGGGGCGCGGCCGTGGGGGAGCTGCGGTGGTCGCGGCCGGGATCCTGCTGAGCCGGCTCTTCGGGCTCGTCCGCGGCCGACTGCTCGCGCACTATCTGGGAGTGGGACCCGTCAACGACGCGCTGCAAGCCGCCATCCGGATCCCCAACTTTTTACAGAATCTCTTCGGCGAGGGCGTCCTCTCCGCCTCGTTCATTCCGGTCTATGCGCGGATCCTCGCGCAGGGGGATGACGAAGAAGCGGGGAAGGTGGCGGGCGCAGTCGGCGCGTTGCTGGCTTTGACGAGCGGCGTCCTGGTGCTGGTCGGCATCGTGGCGTCGCCGTACGCCATCCCGCTGATCGCCGGCGGCTTCACCGGGGAGAAACGCGAGCTGACGATTCAGCTCGTCCAGATCATGTTCCCGGGGGTCGGACTGCTGGTGCTGTCGGCGTGGGCACTCGGCGTGCTGAATGCCCATCGCCGGTTCTTCCTGTCGTATGCGTCGCCGGTGGCGATGAATCTCGTGATGATCGCGGTGCTGCTCTGGCGCGGTCCTGAACTCGCGGAGTCGCCGCGCGGGGCGGTGCGGCTGGTCACACTCGTCGCGTGGGCCTCGGTCGCAGGGAGCCTGGCACAGCTTGCCGTGCAGCTCCCCACGGTGCTGCGTGTCGAGCGCCGATTGCGGGCGGGGCTCGGCACGCGCAATGCCCATGTCCGGATGGTCCTTCGGAACTTCATCCCGGTATTCCTCGGTCGCGGGGTGGTCCAGCTCAGTGCGTACGCCGACGGCCTGATCGCGTCCTTCGTATCCGATGGTGCGGTCACATTGCTGGCGAACGCGCAAGTCATCGCCGTGCTGCCCGTGTCCCTGTTCGGCATGGCGGTGTCGGCCTCGCAGCTCCCCGCGATGTCCGGTGAGCTCGGCGATGACGCCACGGTGTCGGCTGCGCTCCGCGCCCGACTCGACGATGGACTCCGGCGGATCGCCTTTTACGTTGTACCCTCCTCGATGGCATTCTTCGCTCTCGGCGACATCGTGGGCGGACTGCTCTACCAAACCGGCCACTTCCAGGCGCAGGACACACTCTGGCTCTGGAGTGTTCTGGCGGGGGCTGCCGTGGGTCTCCTTGCCGGGACGCTCGGGCGATTGTACGCATCCACGTGGTACGCCCTGCGCAATACGCGCGTGCCTCTGCAGTTCGCCATGGTTCGCGTCGCGCTCACGGTGGTGCTCGGGGTGATTGCGTCGCTGCATGTTCCTGCGTGGCTGGGGGTGGATGCCAAGTGGGGGGCCGCAGGGCTCACGGCGTCGGCAGGAGTCGCGGCATGGGTGGAGTTCACGTTGCTGCGTCGTTCAATGGCCACCCGGATCGGGGCACCGCCCGTGGAAGGCGCGTACCTGCGCGCGCTGTGGAAGAGCGCTGGGATTGCCGCACTGGTGGCGCTCCTGGTCAAGGCCGGGTTCCAATGGGGTGCGTGGCACGAGGTGCACCTGATGCGTGTCGGCGCGGAGCCGATGCAGCTCGGTCTTGTGGCGCTTCCGCTCTATGGCCTCGTCTATCTCGCCCTCACCCGACGTGAAGGAATCGCCGAGGCGACCGCGGTGAGCGGACGCCTCGCGCGTCTCCTCGCGCGGCGGTAACGGTCGCATGCGTCAGGTTCCCGAGGTGATCGCTGCCAAGCTCGCGCATCTGCCGGATACGCCAGGGGTGTACCTCTGGAAGGATGCCGAAGGTGCCGTGCTGTACGTCGGGAAGGCCAAGCGACTGAGGCCACGCGTTCGCAGCTACTTCGCGTCGGATCACGACGCCAGTCCGAAGACCCGCATGATGGTCGAGCTGGCGACGGACCTCGAAACGATCGTCGTCCCGTCGGAGCAGCACGCGCTGATCCTCGAGTACAACCTGATCAAGGAGCATAGGCCCCGCTTCAACATCGTACTGCGCGACGACAAGTCGTACCCGTACGTGAAGGTCACGGTGCAGGAGCCGTACCCGCGCGTGTTCGTGACGCGGCGTTTGCTGAACGACGGGGCGCGTTACTTCGGCCCGTACACCGATGTGGCGGCGATGCGCCAAGCGCTCAACGTCGTGAAGCGGATCTTCACGGTGCGCTCGTGCCGGTATGCGATGCCAGACGAGATGCCGGAGCGGGCCTGTCTGGATTACTACATCAAGCGGTGCAAGGGGCCGTGCGTCGGACAGCAGTCGCGCGCCGATTACCGCGCGATGATCGACGAGGTCGTGGTCTTCCTCGATGGGCGGACCGATGAGGTCGTGCGGCGCGTCAGAGCGCGCATGTCGGACGCGGCGGACGCCTTGCAGTTCGAGCGGGCCGCCGAGTTGCGGGACGCGCTGGCGCACCTGCAGAAGTTGGAGGAGCCGACCGTCATCCTCGACGTCGAGGGGGGCGAGCGTGACGTGGTCGGCTACGCCCGCGATGGCGACGACGCTTGCGTGGCGATCATCCGGATCCGCGGCGGCAAGTTGCTCGGGCGCGATCACCGCTTTCTTGAGCGTGTGGAGGAGGAACCCGATGCGGTGGTGCTCGGCGCGTATCTCGCGACCAGCTACATCGGTGCGGAGGAGCGGGGCCGGGAACTGTTGCTCCCTTTCGATTTCGAGGATCGGACGGTGTTCGAGACGACGATTCCAGGAACCGCGGTGTTGATTCCGCAGCGGGGCGCTCGTCGCGAACTGATCGACCTGGCCGAGCAGAACGCGCGGCATTTGCTCGAGGAGTTCAAGCTTGCCGGGGTTGAGGTGGACGAGCGGGCTGCCGATCCCGTGTACGAGCTGGGCCGCGAGCTGGGGCTGCACAAGATCCCCCGCGCGCTCGTCTGTTTCGACATGTCGACCGCGCAGGGGAAGGACAATGTCGGCTCGATCGTCTGGTTCGAGAATGGTCGTCCGAAGCGGAGCGAGTACCGTACCATGCGGGTCAAGAGCGTCGATGAAGCGCACGGTCCCGATGATTTTGCGTCGATGCGCGAGGTCGTGCATCGCTTCTTCCGCCGGCGGTTGGAGGAGAACAAACCGCTGCCGGACCTGGTCGTGATCGACGGCGGCAAAGGGCAGCTGGGCGCGGCGCTCGAGGCGCTGACCGGGCTGGGGCTCGCGAGCCACCCGCTCATCTCGCTGGCCAAGAAGGACGAGGAAATCTTCATGCCCGGACGCTCAGGCTCGCTGCGGCTCCCGCGACGGTCACCGGCGCTTCGTCTCCTGCAACAGGCACGGGACGAAGCGCATCGCACGGCCGTCGGGTATAATCGAAAGCGGCGCACTCTGCGTACGGTCACATCGGAGCTCTTGAAGATCCCCGGCGTCGGTCCGGTGAAACGCCGTGCCCTCTTGTCGCACTTCGGGTCCATCCAGGGCATTCGCGATGCCACGCCAGAGGCGGTCGCGGCGCTCCCCGGATGGTCGATCGCTTCAGCACGGAAGATGCTTGATGCGTTGAAAGCGTCAGACCCGACGGCGCCGGCCGTCGCCATCGTTCCTCCCCAGTCGACCCCCGAACCTCACCTCCCGTGACTGCATCGTCTTGGTCCCTGCATTGCTCCGCCTGCGCGTACACCGTGCCCGGCGATCGATTGGCCTCCCTCTGTCCGGACTGCGGGCAACCGCTCATGGTCAAGCTTGCCGCGGTTCCGCGGTCGGCGATCGGGACGCAGCCCGACATGTGGCGGTATGCCGCTGCCCTTCCGATTCGCGAGGGGGAAGCTCGTACGAATCGTGGCGAAGGGATGACGGCGCTCACCGAACTCCCGGAACTCGCGCAGGAGATCGGCGTTGCCCGCCTCTGGGTGAAGGACGAGGGGCTCAATCCGACGGCGAGCTTCAAGGCGCGCGGGCTGTCCATGGCCATCACGCGCGCCAAAGCGCTCGGATTGCCGGGAGTCTGCGTGCCCACGGCGGGCAACGCGGGGATCGCGCTTGCGGCCTACGCCGCCGCCGCTCGCATGCCGGCGCGGGTGTATGCGCCGATCACCACGCCGCCTCCGATCCTCGGCAGTATTCGCGCGTACGGCGCCGAACTGCACCTGGTGGAGGGCCACATCGGAGATGCGGGAAAAGCCACCATGCAGTTCGCCAAGGAAAGTGGGTATTTCAACGTCGCCACCGTGCGAGAGCCGTATCGGGTCGAAGGGATGAAGACGATGGGGTATGAGGTAGCCGAACAGCTCGACTGGCACTTGCCCGATGCAGTCGTGTATCCCACCGGTGGAGGCGAAGGGACCATTGGCATCTGGAAGGCTTTCAACGAGATGGTGGACTGGGGCTGGCTGGAGCCGGACACGCGTCTGCCCAAGATGGTCATCGCGCAGGCCGCAGGCTGTCAACCGCTGGTGCGCGCGTTCCACGATGGCGCAGACCGGGCCACCCCGTGGGAGAATCCCACCACCCACGCCAGCGGGCTGCGGGTGCCCGGGCCGCTGGGCGACCGCCTGACGCTCCGTACACTCCGTGAGAGCCGAGGTGGTGCGTTCGCGTGTGACGAAGACGAGATTCGGCGCGGTACCTTCCGCCTCGCGTCCGCGAGCGGCATCGACGCTGCCCCTGAAGGGGGATGCGGCTTGGAGGTCGCGCGCAAGATGGTGGCGGCGGGACTCGTGCGCGCTGACGCCGAGGTGGTGGTCTTCAATACCGGATCGGGCGCGTCGTACCGCTGGTGAGCGACCACTAGGGGCACGTGGCGGGGGGCGCCGTTTGACCGTCGACGGTCGACGGCCCCCTCGACGTTTATATTGCGGACATGACCAAGATCGCGATCTTCGATCCCTTTTCGGGGATCGCCGGCGACATGACCCTCGGCGCGCTGCTCGACCTCGGACTCGATCCGGATTGGTTGCAGGCGCTGCCCGCCGCACTGCAACTGGACGGCGTGGGCGTTCGGCTCTCGCGCGTGAAACGAGGGGAGATTGCGGGGTGGAAGGTGGATTTCGATATCCCCCCGCAGCCGCATGGTCGTCATCTGAAACACATCAAAGCGATCGTTGACGCCGCGCCGGCACCTGATGCGGTGAAATCGCGCGCCATGCGCGTCTTCGAGGCGGTGACGACCGTCGAAGCCTCGATCCACGGCACCACGCTCGAAAAGGTCCATTTGCACGAGGTTGGCGCGGTGGATGCCATTCTTGACGTGGTCGGTAGCGTGTGGGGGTTATCGTTGCTTGGCGTGGACGAGGTCTACAACACCACGATCGCCGTGGGCGACGGCTTCATCGATGCCGCGCACGGAAGGCTCGCGGTCCCTGCGCCGGCCACGTTGCGTCTCCTCGAAGGGCTGTCGGTGCGTTCCGGTCCCGAGCACAGCGGTGAACTCACGACCCCCACTGGCGCCGCGCTCCTGAAGGTGCTTTCGCTCGGCGCGCCTCCCGTCGAGTACCGTCCCCTCAAGAGTGGATACGGCGCAGGAACCAAGGATTTCGCCGGGCGTGCCAATGCGCTGCGTGTCATTCTCGCGGAGGTCGAGAGCGCCACGGCGACGCGCGAGACGCTGCACGTGCTGGCGGCCGATCTCGACGATATCTCGGGCGAGTATGTGGCCGCCGCAGCGGACGCCCTCCGCGCGGCGGGCGCCCTCGATGTCACATTGCTCCACACGCTGATGAAGAAGGGGCGGCCCGGCGTTCGGATCGAGGTGCTCTGCAAACCCTCGGACTCCCCCACGTTGGAGAACCTGCTGCTCCGGGAAAGCACGACGATCGGGGTGCGCCGGACGGAAGTGCAACGTCGGGCGCTTGAGCGTCGGGCAGGGACCGTGCAGGTCTTCGGCCACATGGTCGCGACCAAGACCGTGGCCCTTCCCGGCGGCGGAGAGCGCACGAAACCGGAATACGACGATGTCGCGCGGGTCGCAGCCGCGACGGGACGCCCGGCCTCCGCCGTGCTCGCCGAGGTCTCCCGACGCTCGGAAGTCATTGTTTCTGATTGATTTCCGACGTTGATGATGATAACTTACATCAACTATGGTCAGGGTCGCGCGGGTTCAGCCCGATAGCATTGCTGCCGAGCTGGGCATCGTCGCCGGAACGGAACTGATTTCCGTCAATGGGCGCGCGATTGAGGACTTCCTGGATTGGGAGTTCCTGACCGCCGTGGATGCCCTGGAGATCGAGGCCAAGTTCCCATCCGGGGAGCAGGTGATCTTCGACGTCGAGCGCCCGGAGGACGAGTCGTTCGGGCTGGAGCTCGAGCCGCCCACGGTCCGGCGTTGCGCCAATCGCTGCGAGTTTTGCTTCGTCGAAGGCCTCCCGAAGGGGCTGCGCCGGCCGCTGTACATCCGCGACGACGACTACCGGCTCTCCTTCGCGTACGGGAATTTCGCGACCCTCTCGAATCTTCGTGAACACGATTTCCAGCGAATCCTCGAGTACCGGCTCTCGCCGTTGTACGTCTCGGTCCATGCAACGCCGTGGGAGGCGCGCAAGAAGCTGTTGAACAATCCCCGGGTCCCGAACATCATCGAGCAACTCACGCGGCTCGCGGATGGGGGGATCCAGTTCCACGGGCAGATGGTGGTGGTGCCGGGACTCAACGACGGCGAGGTCCTCGAGCAGTCGCTCGCCGATCTCTGGAACATGGGGGACGCCTGTCTCTCGGTGGCGCTCGTTCCGGTCGGTTTGACGCAGTTCTCGCACCTGTACACCGGTGAGTCCATGAATGTCGAGAACGCCTCCAACTTGCTGGCCGTCGCGGAACGGTGGGCGGAGAAAGCGCGCGCCGAACGTGGAATCACGTGGGTGTATGGGTCGGACGAACTGTATTTGCTGGCAGAGCGCGAACTGCCGGACGCGGAGTTCTACGACGATTTCGCGCAGATCGAGAACGGAATCGGCGCGATCGCCACGCTCCGTCGCCGTGTGGCGGAGGGGGCGGAGCGTCTCCCGCGGCTCGACGGCAAGCGGATCGGGGTCGTGACCGGGACTTCGATGGCTCCGCTGATGCCGCCGCTGCTCGACCAGTTGGCCGCGGCGACCGGTGCGACATTCGAGCTGATCGCGACCGCGAACTCGCTCTTCGGT
>CAXBQP010000018.1:0-51200 GCA_963978095.1 uncultured bacterium
CCCGGAGTTCAACCTGGACGGCGGGTCGCGTCGACGGCTGCGTCGATCGGTGCGCGTGGCGGAGAGCGAAGGGGCGAGCTTCGAGATCCACCGCGGCGGCGACGTGGTCGCGCTGCTGCCGCAGCTGAAGCGCGTCTCGGATGCCTGGCTCGCGTCGCGGGACACCCGCGAGAAGGGATTTTCCCTGGGCTGCTGGAATGCGCGTTATCTGCAGAGCACGACAATCGCGGTCGTGCGTCGTGCGGGTGAGGTCGTCGCGTTCGCGAATCTCTGGGAGGGCGCTGAGAAGAGCGAACTCACCGTCGACCTCATGCGCTATACGTCGGCAGCGCCGGAAGCAGCCATGGAATACCTGTTCGTGCAGATGATGTTGTGGGGTCGCGAGCAGGGGTATGGGCACTTCAACCTGGGGATGGCGCCGCTCTCCGGGTTGGAGAATCGCCAGCTCGCCCCCATTTGGAATCGCGTCGGTGCGCTGCTGTTCCAGCACGCGGACAATTTCTACAACTTCCAGGGGCTGCGCGGGTTCAAGCAGAAGTTCGACCCCGTCTGGGAGCCGCGCTATCTGGCGTCACGCGGCGGCCTTGCGATACCGCGCATTCTCACCAATGTGTCGGTGTTGATATCCGGCGGATTGCGGGGCGTCGTGTCGAAGTAAGCCCTGCGACGTGCTCAGCGCGTCAGGGTCCAGGTGAGGGCGCGTTCGACGAATGGCCCTGCGAGCAGGATGTTCGACATCGAGTGCCCGCCCCAGGGGACCCACCACTTGTTGATGCGCGTGCCGCCAGCGGCGAGGAGCGTGTCATCCGCTGGTCGAAAGCGGTCGTCGGTGCCGCGCACGAGCGCGACCCGCACGGTCGGCGGCAGAGCCGCGATCTGTTCGCTCACCGAGAAGCTGCCGGGTTCGGCGGGGGCGGAGCGATTCGCGATATCCGAGAGCGTGGCGCGCAGGTGACCGCGGCTCCGTGTGCTGATCAGGAGCACGCCTTGCAAGTTCGAGGGCGGTGCCTGTACGGCGATCCAACTGGCGAGCTCGGCGCCGAGTGAGTGGCCCGCGACGACGACCGGTAGCGAATCGGCGTGGAGTTCGTGCCGTGCCCGCGCGATCATGACGCGGACGCTGTCGCGGTAGTGGATGGCGCGGAGTGAATCCGACTCAGGGAGTCGGTCGAAGTACGGTTTGGTGTCGAAGCCCACCACGTCGTATCCGGCGCCAGCGAGCCGTTTGGCGAGGTCCTGATGCGCGCCCCAGAATCCGATGTCGTTGCCGACGAAAAAAATGAACGCCTTGGCCGGCGCGGAAGAGACGGCGGTGGGATAGAAGAAGAGCGGCAGCGCGGCGAGTGCCGGATCCTTGGGCGTGTAGGGTGCCGGCGCCGGGCGGAAGCAGGCACCGAGGAACAGGAGCGCGCTCAGCGCGCGGACCGCGCGGACAGCACTCAACGCCACACCGCCCACCCGGGGGCGATCGGAACGTGTACGGCTCATTTGTGGGTGTGGCGAGTGAAGAACTGCCAGATCAGGAAGGAGGCGCGGATCTCATTCATGGGGGGCAAGTCGCCGGGATCATCGGGACCACCCGGCCAGCCGTGTGTGCCACCCTGGATCTTGTAGAAGTCGACGTCGGTGCCGGTGCTGCAGGTCGTGAAGCGGATGCGCGTCACATGCGTGGAAATCGTGCTCGGGGTCCCGCTGGTGCAGCGGTAGAGGCCGATCCAGAAGCGCGCGGAGGGTGTCAGGGGCGCGGCGGCAGCCGGTACGGCCGCTGGCGGTGTCGGGGCGGGCTCGTCGTATGCGACTTCGGGATCGTCGGTGCCGTGGAAGGCGATCATCGGCATCGGATTGTTGGGTGCGCATTCGAGGTCCACGAGACTGCCCGATACCACCGCGATCGCCGCGAACGTTCCGCTGAGCTGACATCCCGCGTGATACGCCATCCGTCCGCCGGCCGAGAACCCGGCGACGTAGATGTGCTTCATGTCGACCGGGACGTGTGCCGACATCGCCGAGATCACGGCGGAGAGAAAGGCGAGATCGTCGACGTTGGTCCGATACGCGCCGCCGCAGCAGTTCCCGGCGTTCCAGTCGGAGGGATACAGCCCGAAGCCGCCGTCAGACCCATCGGGATACGCCACGAGGAAGAGCGCGGAATCGGCGAGCGCATTCATGGCGGACTGCAGCTCCACCGAGTGGCCATTGCCGGAACTCCCGTGCAGGACGATCACCAGCGGCCAGGTGGTCGGGACGCCGGCGGTGGTGCGTCGCTTGGGCGGCACGTGCACCGCGTAGGTGCGTGTGGTGCCGTTCACCGAGACGCCGTGCGCGAGGGTGCCGGCGCGCCAGCTGGCGGCGTCGACATCCGCGGTGATTCCCTCGAGGGAGCAGCTGCCGAGGACGATCACGCCGAGCAGGAGGAGCAGACGCGTCACCGCACCCACCGTGCGCCCAGTCCGAGTTGGAGCGCGCCGCCCGGCAGGATCACCCGTTGTCCGCCCAAGTCGATGGTGACCGACCGGTTGATGCTCCACGCAAGCGCACCACCGATCATGGGGAGCAAACCTGCGTCGGTGTTGCCGGCGGTGGCCACGCGACCGAACCCGATGCCGGGAATGAGCGAGGCTCGCCAGGCGCCGGTGCGTCCGAATGGAATCGCCACGTCCAGTGGCAGGGTGAGCGCCAGCGATTGGGCGTTGGCCGGTTCACGTCCGCGATAGCGGGAGCCACCGAGCGAGAGTTGAAGGCTTGCGCCGGTCTCGGTGCGGAGATGGGTGGAGGAGTCCGCATAGACGCGGAAGCTGATCGGGGTTCGGACCGTGATGTCGCCCGAGAGCCAGTAGGAGCAGGTGGGGCACTCAATGAGGGCGTAGGCGCCCGTCACGGAGAGTTGGAGGTGGTGGAAGAGCAGGCCACGACTCCAGGTGAGCCCGCCCGTGTCGTGGATGACATCGTCGGCATCGTAGTGCCACCGGCCGTAGCGGATCGACCAGGCGGAGGTCTTGAGGTCGAGGCCGTGCGGATCCTGCGCGATCGGGGCCAACGCTCCGACGGGTGTCACCATGAGAGCGCTCCACGCCGCGACTTGCGCGTTGCTTTGCGCGGCCGCCGAGCGGGTGCCGATGGCGGTGAGTAGAAGAATCGCCACCCATCGAAGGCGGCGAAGCGACGGCTGCATCACGTGAGCTCCGGAGGACGACCCATGCTACCCGACGTGAATATATCGCCGCCGGCATGGGGCTCGGCATCTACCGCGCGCGCGGCTCCCGGAGTTACACTCTTTTTACGGTGCGTCGGTGGAGCGTGGCAACTGTCGCACCATCTCCCAGGGGGATCCGTCATGAAAACATATAACCCGTTGTTTTATAAACAGTTACGAGTGTTGACGGCCGTGGGGATCGTCGCCGCAGCGACCGTTCCTCGGGGGGCTGTGGCTCAGGCGGTACCCTCGAAGTCCGCCACGGGCAAGGATTATACCGCGGCCGACGTGACCTTCATGCAGGGGATGATCGGCCACCACGCGCAGGCCGTGGTGATGGGCAAGATGGCGGTGACGCATGGCGCGAGTGCGAACGTCGCGATGTTCTGCAAGAAGGTGATCATTTCGCAGCGCGACGAGATCGGCCTCATGCAGGCGTGGCTGACGGATCGGGGCGAGCATGCGCCCGATCCCGAGGCGATGACCGGTCACGAGATGGCCGGTCACGACATGGCCGGAATGGCGGGGATGGACATGGGGGGGATGTCGTCGTCGGAGCATGCGATGATGCCGGGGATGCTGACGCCGGCGCAGTTGGCGCAGTTGGACAAGGCGCGCGGGCCGGCGTGGGACCGCCTCTTCCTGACCTTCATGATCCGACATCACGAAGGGGCATTGCAGATGGTCAAGACATTGTTCGATTCGCCGGGCGGTGGTCAGGGCCCGGAGATTTTCGGGTATGCCACGGGGGTCGATGCGGACCAGCGGGGCGAGATTGAACGGATGCAGAAGATGGTGAAGGCCATGAAGGGAAAAACCACTCAGTGAGGAGTCCGATGCACAGTGTCCACCGTTTCACCCGGATGGCGGCGGGATCGATGATCGTGGCGGGTGCGCTCAGTGCGCAGGGGGTGAAGCCGGTCACGCCGCCGGCTGCCGCGAAGGCGGCTTCGACGACAGACCCGCGCGTGGGTCTCAAGAGCGGCCTGTATGACGCCGCGTCGGCGATCAAGGGGCTGAAGCTCGTGTCCACCACGCCGAAGTCGGCCAAGTTGGATGGCGACGGCGGCGCGCGTGGACTGACCTTCGCCAACTCGGACCTGGCCTTCAAGGCCCCGTATGTGTATCAGGGGAACTTCAGCGGATTCCAGATCTGGAACATGGCGAACCCGTCGAAGCCGACGCTGACCGCGGTGGAAGTGTGCGCCACGGGTCAGGGCGACCCGTCGGTGTGGGGGAACCTGCTCTTCGTGTCGTCGGAGAGCACGGGCGACCGGACCGATTGCGGCACGCAGGGTGTGGCCGACAAGATCAGCATGGACCGCATGGTGGGAGTTCGCATCTATGACATCAGCGATCCGGCCCACCCCAAGAAGGTGAAGGATGTGCAGACCTGCCGCGGGTCCCACACGCACACCGTGATCCCCGACCCGAAGGACAAGGGCGTGATCTACATCTATGTCTCGGGTTCGGCGGGGGTGCGTCCGGAGGAAGAACTCGCGGGCTGCAAGAATCTGCCGCAGGCGGATGTGAACGGTGCGCTCTTCCGCATCGAGATCATCAAGGTGGAGCTGGCGCATCCGGAGAACGCGAAAGTGGTGAGCTTCGGCCGCATCTTCGACGGACTCGCGCCGGTGTCGCAGCACGGACTGGCGCCGTCGGATGTCGCCCCCACCCGGGCGCCGGCTCCGGCATCGGCTCCGGCTCCGGCATCGGCGGCTGCGCCGACGGGCCCGAACCAGTGCCACGACATCACCCTGTACCCCGACATGGGATTGGGGGCCGGTGCGTGCGGTGGCTATGGCATTCTCGTGGACATCAAGGATCCGCTCAATCCGAAGCGTCTGCAGGCCGTGGGCGATACGAACTTCGCCTTCTGGCATTCGGCGACGTTCAACAACGACGCGACCAAGTTGCTCTTCACGGATGAGTGGGGCGGCGGCACGAGCCCGAAGTGCCGCGCCGATGATCCGATCGATTGGGGCGCCGATGCGATCTTCACGCTCAAGAATCGCAAGCTGACCCAGGGAGCCTTCTTCAAGATGGCGGCCGCGCAGACCAAGGAAGAGAACTGCGTGGCGCACAACGGAGCGCTGATCCCCGTGCCGGGACGTGACATCATGGCGCAGGGGTGGTATCAGGGCGGTCTCGACTTGATCGACTTCACCGATGCCGCGCATCCGTATGAAATCGCCTACTTCGACCGGGGCCCGGTCGACGCCACCAAGCTCGTGACGGCGGGATACTGGGGCGCGTACTGGTACAACGGCTATCTGTACGGATCGGAGATCGCGCGCGGCATCGATGTGTTGGAGCTCGCGCCGACGGAATACCTCTCGCAGAACGAGATCGACGCCGCGAAGCTGGTGAAGTTCGAGCAGTTCAATCCGCAGATGCAGCCGAAAATCACCTGGCCGGCAGCGTTCCCGGTGGTGCGGTCGTACGTGGATCAGCTGGTGCGTGGTGCGGGGATCGCGTCGGCGCGCAGCACGGCGATCAACGCGGCGATCGATGCCGCCGAGAAGGCCAGCGGCGCCGCGCGCAAGACCGCGCTCGATGCGCTCGCGGCGGATTTGACCAAGGATGTGACGACCGCCAAGGACAGTGCCCGCGTGAAGATGCTGATCGGTGCGGTGAAGAACTTGTCGGCGGCGACGAAGTAAGTCGCACACGTTTCCGATGCACCGCGGGGGCCGTCGCACGACGGCCCCCGCGTTCTTCATGTCACACCGCGCGGCAGCGTCAGCCCTGCCGTTCCGGGAGGCGCTCCTCGCGCCACGTGAGCTGTGCTTGCACCAGCGTCGCCAACAAGCTGATGCATCCCATGGTGATGAAGAGCGCGTGGAACGATCCCCACTTGGCGATCATCCCGCCGACTGCGATCGCGATGCCGGACACGACCTGCGTGTGACCACTCGCGATCCCCCACGCGAAGGTGTCATCGCGCTCGGACAGCTCGGAGGCGAAGTACGCATCCCAGGACGGCGTGGAGATCGCCTCGGCCAATCCCAGCCCGAGCTGCACCAGCAACAGCTGGTGCGGCGTCGTCACCAACAGATACGAGAAGGTGCACACGGTGTTCAGCGCATAGCCGATCGTGATGACGCGGAACTTCCAGCGCGACTGGTTCACGAATCGACCGACGATGGGATACGCCAACCCGCACACGATCAAATACGTGGCCCACGCCGACGTGATGTCGAAGACATCGCCACCGACCCGCTCCGCGAAGACCGCGAACAGCGGTCCCAGCAACCCCTCGCCGAGGTACCAGAGGCTGGACGCGATCAGGAGGAGCCGGAGGGAGCGATTCATGATGACGGGGGGAGGCGAAACGGGGCCGCGTTCTCTCCCTACAGAATAGCACAGGTCACCGCCGCGGGCGGTGCCTGGGGTTGCCCACCCGGAAGAGCGAACCGTTGGAAATTTTCCTGATCCGAGCGCATACTCCATACCCATGCGTCCAATCCCACTCCTCGCGCTCCTGACGGTCTGTGCCTCTTCGCTCGCGGCACAGTCCGGCAACTGGCCCACCTACGGCAACGACGCCGGTGGGCTCAAGTACTCCCCGCTCGCCGACGTCAATCGCGAGACGGTAGCCCGACTGAAACCCGCCTTCACCTGGGACGCCAACGAACAGCCGATTCGGGCGAGCGACGGACAAAAGGCGGCACGCCCGGGGTTGTTCCAGGCGACGCCACTTGCCATCAACGACACGCTGTTCTTTCCCACGCCGTACAATCGCGTGATCGCGCTCGATGCGACCACCGGCAAGGAGTATTGGTCGTATGATCCGCAGGCGTGGAAGACGTATGGGCAGCCGAGCAATGGAACCGGGCTCGTGCACCGCGGCGTCGCGACGTGGAGCAATGGGAAGGAGCGACGGGTCTTTCTGAACTCGCGGTGGCGGCTGATCGCGCTGGATGCGAAAACCGGGAAGCCCATTCCGTCATTCGGTACTCGTGGCGAGGTCGATCTCACCGCCGCGCTGTCGCGACCGGTTCGACGGGAGCACTACACCAACACCTCGCCGCCGGTCGTGTGGGGGAACCTGGTGATCGTGGGCAACGGGGTCGGTGATCGCCTCGTGTATCACGGTGACCCACCGGGTGACATCCAGGCCTACGATGTGCGCACCGGGAAACGGGTGTGGCGGTTCAAGACCGTCCCCGGGGCGGGAGAGTTCGGCAACGACACGTGGAAGGACGGTTCATGGAAGTACATGGGGCACACCAATGTGTGGGCGCCGTTCACCGTCGACAGCGTCCGCGGGCTCGTCTATCTGCCGGTCGGCACGCCGAGCGATGACTGGTACGGTGGCGAGCGCAAAGGCGACGGCCTCTTTGGTGAATCGCTGCTCTGCCTGGATGCCCGCACGGGGAAGCGGGTGTGGCATTTCCAGGTCGCGCACCACGGGTTGTGGGACTACGATCTTCCCGCACCTCCGAACCTGGTGACGGTGATGCACGAGGGGAAGAAAACGGATATCGTGATCGCCCCCACGAAGCAGGGTTTCCTGTTCGCCTTTGATCGCGTCACCGGAAAGTCGCTGTGGCCGATCGTCGAGCGTCCGGTACCGCAGAGCGATGTGCCCGGCGAGGAAACATCCAAGACCCAACCGTTCCCGAGCAGGCCGGCGCCGTTCGCCGCACAAGGATTCAGCGTGGCCGACCTGATCGACTTCACGCCGGCGGTGAAGCAGGCAGCGGTCGACGAACTCGCCAAATACCGGACGGGTCCGCTCTACGCACCTCCCTCGTTGCAGGGCACGGTCGCGATGCCCGGTGTGATCGGAGGGGCTGGCTGGGGCGGCGCGGCCGTCGATCCCACCACGGGATGGGCTTTCATCAAGGCCACCAACTCGCCCGCGCTCTTCACGCTGCAGAAGCGCGATGCGACGAGTGACACCGTGGACACGCCGTACATGGTGGATCTCGCGCACTCGACGCTGGGCCTGTCGCAGCTCAACAACGCCGAGGGGGCGGGGCGCACCACGTTGCCGATCAACAAGCCACCCTATGGCACGTTGACGGCGATCGATCTCAACACCGGCGACACGAAGTGGCAGGTGGTCCTCGGCGACAGTCCGGAGGTGCGGAATCATCCGGCGTTGCAGGGGGTTGCGTTGCCACCGTTGCTCGGCGTGGCCGGTTCCCCCGGGGCGCTGGTCACGGCAGGCGGTTTGGTGTTCGTCACCGGTGGCGGACGCACGCTGTATGCGATCGACGCGCGGAGCGGTGCCACGCTCTGGCAGTACGACTTGGGACAACAGGGCTATGCGAACCCCATGACGTATCGCGGGAGAGATGGCAAACAGTATGTCGTGATCGCCACCGGTGGTGGCAGCACGTCGAAGCTGATGGCGTTCGCGTTCTAGCGAAGGCCGGGGCGGTGGCTCGGCGCACGGCCGGGCCGCCGCGGTCATGCTACGGCTTCTTGATCGCGCCGCTGAACCAGATCCCGTTCTGCGCTTCGGAGCGTGCGGCGGCGATATCCGGCCAACCGTCGCCGTCGAGATCGCCGATGGCGACGCCGTAGACCGAGCCCTTCCCGTCGCCCCAGGGCATCGTCGTGAACGTCGGCGTCTTGCCCCCCTGATTGAAGAAGACCAGCCCCGGCGCTTCCTGATTGCCCACGACGATGTCGCGGAGGCTGTCCCTGTTCATGTCGGCGATCGCGATGGAGTACGGCGCACTGCCGCGCGGGCCGAGCGGGATCGCGGGACCGAAGGTACGCTTGCCCTCGCCGTAGTAGATGAAGAGTCCGGCCTTCTCGTCGCCGACGACGAGATCGAGTATTCCGTCGCCATTCACATCGCCGGCAGCGGCGGCACGCGCGTTGGAGACGGCGCCGCCGAACGTGACGGGCGGTGCGGTGAAGTGGCCGGATCCGTCATTCCAGAAGATCAGGCTCTGTCCGCCATCGCGATGCGGGACGAAGAGATCGATCTTGCCGTCGCCGTCGAGATCCGCGGCCACGATGATGGTGGCCGACTGCGTGGCCAGTGGCTCACAGCGGGGGAAGCCACCCTTGCCATCGTTCAGGCACACGAAACTCGGCTTCGGTGCGCTCGGGTTCGAGCTGCGGTTGGCGACGATCAGGTCGGGGCGCTTGTCGCCGTTGAGATCCGCGACCGTCACATAGCGCGTCGACCACTCCGGCTCGCCGAAGGTGCCGATGACGGTGAAATGGCCCTTGCCGTCGTTCTTGTAGACGAGCTTCTTGTCCGGCCGGTCGTTGCTCACGACGATGTCGAGCGCGCCATCGCCGTCGAGGTCGGCGAGCGCGGCCGAATAGGTGCGGTCCGGCGCGTCGGCGAGACGCTCGGTGGTGAAGTTGCCGTGCCCGTCGTTGCGGAGGATCAGATCGTTGAGCGGCCAGTGGCGCCCTTTGGCCAGTACCACATCCAGGGTGCCATTTCCGTCGATATCGCCGAGGCTCACCGAGGCCGAGGTCTCGGCGACGGACTCCAGGAGGAGCACGCGCTCGTAGCTGCGCGGTTCGGCGGGGGACGGCGCGGTCAGCGGAAGCGCGGTCGCCGCGAGCAGCGCGGAGACCAGCCGGCGGGGGATTGTCATGGGCACAAGATATGCCGAACGTCCCTGCGCCCCAAGCCGTATTTTAACGGAAGCCCGTTCCCGGGTCCCCCGTCGCTCCTACACGAGGTCTTTCATGCGTTCGTCCCCCCAGTTTCGGCGCCGCCGCACGCTGGCCGCGCTGCTCCTCCGTTCGATGCCCGCCTTGGTACCCGGCCTGCTTCCGGCACAGGCCCGTTCGGTGAGCACGCAGCGGCCCACGGTTGCCGCCGCCGACACCACGTTGTGGGCCAACCTGTCGTGGCGCCTCCTGGGCCCTGCGCACACCGGACGCATGACCTCGGTGGTCGGCTCGGCGCAGCGCCCGGCGGAGTATTATGTGGGCACCACCGGCGGCGGCGTGTGGAAGACCGCCGACAGCGGCAAGACCTGGCACCCGATGACCGACAAGTACTTCGGCGGGACGATCGGTGCGCTGGACCTCTTCAAGCCGAACCCCGACGTGGTGTGGGCCGGTGGTGGCGAAACGGCGATTCGCGGCAACGTCTCGCACGGCGACGGCGTCTGGAAGACCACTGACGCGGGCAAGACCTGGAGCTTCATGGGACTTGGCGCGACGCAGTACATCTCGCGCATCGTGACGCACCCGACCGATCCGAACATCGTGTATGTCGGTGCGCTCGGCCATGTGTTCGGTCCGAACAAGGAACGCGGCGTGTACCGCACGAAGGACGGCGGCAAGAGTTGGCAGCAGATCCTCTTCAAGAATGACTCGACGGGCATCGCGGATCTCGTGATGGATCCGTCGAATCCGAATGTGCTGTACGCCGGTTTTTGGCAGGCGGGGCGGACCCCGTGGATGCTGGTGAGCGGCGGCGCCGGTGGTTCCATGTACAAGACCACCGATGGCGGCGACCACTGGACGGAACTGACGCGGAACCCGGGGCTCCCCAAGGGACTCTGGGGGAACATCGGCATCACGGTGTCGCCCGCGAAGCCGAACCGCGTCTGGGCGATCATCGAAGCCGACTCCGGCGGTGTGTTCCGTTCCGATGATGCCGGTGCCACGTGGCAGTATCTCAATGCCGACCGCAATCTCCGGCAGCGCGCGTGGTACTACACCAAGGTCTTCGCGGATCCTCAGGACTCGAACACCGTGTATGCCGGCAACGTGGGCGGCTACATCTCCAAGGACGGTGGCAAGACCTTCCGGAGCGGACTCGGCAACGGCGACACGCACTACTATTGGATCGACCCCACCAACCCGAAGCGTATCGCGGTTGCCGGTGATCCGGGGATCGTGCTCAGCTACGACGGTGGCACATCGCAGGTGCGGAGCAACCTGCCGACGGGGCAGTACTACCATGTGCATCTGACGAATGCCGCGCCGTACGACGTGTGCGGCGCCGAGCAGGATGGCGGCGTGGATTGCTTTCCGATCCGCGTGGCCGGTGCCGGTGGCCGCGGTGGTCGTGGCGGCCCCGGTGGTCCGGGCGGTGGACGTGGTGGCCCGGCCGCGCCCGCGGGGCCTGCGTCGCAGTGGGATTTCACGCCGCGGTACGGTGGGGCGGGGGGCGAGTCCGGCTATGTGGCGAGCGACCCCAACGATCCCGACGTGACCTTCGGCGGCAACTACAGCGGCGTGCTCGACATGCAGAACCGTCGCACCGGCGTGTCGATGCGTCTCGACCCGTGGCCCCTGAACCCCATGGGACACGACGCCAAGGATTCCAAGTATCGCTTCCAGTGGACCTTCCCGATCATGAACTCGCCGAACGACGCGAAGGTGCTGTACGCCGGCGCCAACGTGCTCTTCCGCTCGTCGGATCTGGGACAGACGTGGAAGATCGTATCGCCGGATCTCACGCGGAACGATCCCAGCACCCTCGGCGCGTCAGGTGGCCCGCTCACCAAGGACCAGACGAGCGTCGAGTACTACGGGACGATCTTCGCGGTGGCCGAATCGCCGGTGACCAAAGGACTCGTGTGGAGCGGCTCGGACGATGGGTTGATCCATGTGTCGCGCGATGTGGGCAAGGGCGCGGCGATGCCGGCGTGGAAGAATGTCACGCCCAAGGATCTTCCCAAGTGGACGCGGATCTCGATCGTGGAACCGTCGCGGTACAACGCGGGGACGATGTACTTCGCCGCGAACCGCTACGAGATGGATGACTTCGCGCCGTATCTGTACAAGACCACCGATTACGGCGTGACCTGGAAGAAGATCGTGACCGGGATCCCCGGCAACGAGTTCACGCGGGCGATCCGCGAAGACCTCGTGCGCCCCGGGATGCTGTACGCCGCCACGGAGCGCAGCATGTACGTGAGCTACGACGCCGGCGAGCACTGGCAGAGCTTGAAGCGCAATCTGCCGCCGGTGGCCGTCCACGACATCGCGTTGCGCGACGACGACATCGTGATCGCCACCATGGGCCGCGGCTTCTACGCCATGGAAGGGATCGCGGCGCTGCGTCAGGCCGACAAGGTGAACACGGCGGCCGGCGCGTTCTTGTATGCGCCGAGTGCGACGCCACAGAGTGAGGGGGCGGTCAAGGTGCAGTACTGGCTCAAGGCGGGGACGGCACCGGTGACGCTCGAGCTCGTGGATGCGAAGGGCTTTGTCGTGTCGAAGGCGTCGAGCACCGACACTGCGGCGACCGCGGCCGGTGGCCGTGGCGGGCGTGGGGGCGGAGGAGGTGGCCGCGGCGGATTTGGGGGTGCGCCCACGGCCAAGGTCACGACCGACGCCGGGCTCAACAGCTACAGCCTCAGCTTGCGCTACCCTGATGGCGTGAACTTCCGGAACGCCATCTACTGGGCCGGCAACGGGCTCAACGGTCCGATGGGGCCTCCGGGGACCTACACCGTGCGGTTCACGGCGGGCGGCAACCCCGTCCAGACCGCGACCGTGAAGGTCGTGCCGCCACCGCGCTCGACGGCAACGGAAGCCGACTTGGTGGAGAAGTTCAAGTTGCTCACCCGGATCCGCGACACGGTGTCCGCGGCCAACAACGCCGTGCGTACCGTGCGCAACGTGCGCTACCAGGTGGACAGCCTCCGCAAGGTGCTCACGGGTGAACAGAAGGCGGCGTTCGAGAAGGAAGCGAACATCCTGATCGACAGCACCCGGAAGGTGGAGGAAGTGCTGTACCAGACCAAGAACGAAGCGGGGCAGGATCCGCTCAATTTCCCGATCCGGCTCAACAACCAGATCGGGGCGCTGTCCGGCTTCCTGCAGAATGCGGACCGTCGTCCGCCGCCGCAGGCCTACGAGGTGTGGAACACCTTGGCGCCGCAGCTCAACACGGAGTTGATCCGTCTCAAGAAGCAGATCGCGCTATTGCTGCCACGCGTGAATGCCACGCTGAAGGCCGCCGGGAAGGGGCCGATCGTGCCGAGCACGGACGAGCTCGGCCAGGCACCCCGTCAGGGACCGCAGGCGACCTTCATTCCCTGAGTCGCGATTCCCGCGGGACGGCACGCCCGGCACCGCGATGGCGCGGTGCCGGGCGTGCTGCGTTCCGGGAAACCGAATGTCCGCCTCGTCTGTTTATAAGAGTTGGCACGTCACCGAGTTCTCTACACCCACGCACGATACGACCGGAGCCAGACGATGGACGGAAAGACAGGCGAGACCGGGGGCAAGTGCCCCGTGATGCACGGCGCGACTCACGCACCAACGGCCGCGACCGCCGGTGGACGTTCCAACCGCGACTGGTGGCCCAATGCGCTCAACTTGGGCATCCTGCATCAGCACTCCGCCCTGTCCGATCCGATGGACCCGCTGTTCGACTACGCGACCGCATTCCAGACGCTCGACCTCGAGGCACTCCGCACGGATCTCGTGGCGCTCATGACCGACTCGCAGGACTGGTGGCCCGCCGACTACGGCCACTATGGCCCGCTCTTCGTGCGCATGGCGTGGCACAGTGCCGGCACCTACCGCACGGCCGATGGTCGCGGCGGGGCGGGGAATGGCACGCAGCGCTTTGCGCCGCTCAACAGCTGGCCGGACAACGGCAATCTGGACAAAGCACGCCGACTGCTCTGGCCGATCAAGCAGAAGTATGGCAAGAAGATCTCGTGGGCCGATCTCATGATTCTGGCCGGCAACGTCGCGATGGAATCGATGGGGTTCAGGACATTCGGTTTCGCGGGTGGCCGCGCGGACGTGTGGGAGCCCGAGGCTGATATCTATTGGGGGGTGGAAGCCGAGTGGTTGGGCGACAAGCGCTACTCGGGTGACCGCGAGCTCGAGAATCCGCTGGCCGCGGTGCAGATGGGGCTCATCTACGTGAATCCCGAAGGCCCGAACGGCACGCCGGACCCGCTCGCCTCGGCGCGCGACATCCGCGAGACGTTCAAGCGCATGGCGATGAACGACGAAGAGACCGTGGCGCTGATCGCCGGCGGCCACACCTTCGGCAAGACGCATGGCGCGGGCGATCCGACGCTCGTGGGCAAGGAGCCTGAGGGTGCCTCGATCGAAGAACAGGGGCTCGGCTGGAAGAATGCGTTCGGCAGCGGGAAGGGTGGGCATACCACGACGAGCGGCCTCGAAGGCGCGTGGACGCCGAACCCCATTCAGTGGGACAACGGCTACTTCGACACGCTGTTCGGCTACGAGTGGGTGCTGACCAAGAGCCCCGCCGGCGCCCACCAGTGGGCCCCCGCGGATCCGGCGGCGTCGACCACTGTTCCCGATGCGCACGACGCGACCACGCGTCACGCTCCGATGATGGCCACGACGGACATCGCCTTGCGTACGGATCCGGCGTATCTCGAAATCTCCAAGCGCTTCCACGCGAACCCCGATCAGTTCGCGGATGCCTTCGCCCGCGCTTGGTTCAAGCTCACCCACCGCGACATGGGCCCGCGGTCCCGCTACCTGGGCCCGCTCGTACCGGCGGAAGCACTGCTGTGGCAGGATCCCATTCCGGCGGTGGATCACGCGTTGGTGGATGCGGCCGACATCGCGATGCTCAAGGCCGATATTCTCGCTGCCGGACTTTCGGTGTCGCACCTGGTGGCCACGGCGTGGGCCTCGGCGTCCACCTTCCGTGGCTCGGACAAGCGCGGCGGTGCGAACGGCGCGCGGCTCCGTCTGGCGCCGCAGAAGGATTGGGAAGTGAACCAGCCGGCGCGCGTGGCCAAGGTGCTCGGCGTGCTGGAGCGGATTCAGCGGGCGTTCAATGCCGCGCAGCAGGGGGGCAAGAAGATCTCCCTCGCCGACCTGATCGTGCTGGGCGGGTGTGCGGCGATCGAGCAGGCCGCGAAGGCGGCGGGGATGACGATCACGGTGCCCTTCACGCCGGGGCGCATGGATGCCTCGCAGGAGCAGACGGACGTGGAATCGTTCGGCGTGCTCGAGCCGCAGGCCGACGGGTTTCGCAACTATCTCAAGCGGGACTACACGGTGTCCCCCGAGGAGTTGCTGGTGGACAAGGCACAGTTGCTGACGTTGACCGCGCCGGAGATGACCGTGCTCGTGGGCGGGCTGCGGGTCTTGAACGCGAACTTCGGCCAAGCGCCGCACGGGGTGTTCACGAAGCGGCCCGAAGTACTGACCAATGATTTCTTCGTGCACCTGCTCGACATGGGCACCGTGTGGACGCCGGCAGCTGGCGTGAGCGGCGTGTATGAGGGACGCGACCGTGCGACCGGCGATCTGCAGTGGACCGGAACGCGCGTGGACCTCGTGTTCGGGTCGAACTCGCAGTTGCGCGCGTTGGCCGAGGTGTATGCCTCGAGCGATGCGTCGGAGAAGTTCGTGACCGACTTCGTGGCCGCGTGGGTGAAGGTGATGAACGCGGACCGGTTCGAGCTGGCGTGATGCGCGGTGGGACCGCTCAGGCCGGCGCGTCCGGCCTGAGGTCCCTCACACGACCCACGGCAGCAGCACCACCACGCAGGCACCCCACGCCGCGAACGCCACGCTGGCCTCGCTGAAGCTGGCGTGGAGCGACGCGACCCAGCCCTCGTGGCCGCGCCGACGCTGCCGATCGAGCAATCCCCCCAGTACACCGATGTGGATCACGTTCCAGCCGATCACCGTGAGGCGGTTGATCGTCAGGCGATCGTGCGCGGTCCGGTAGAGGACCGCCGCGAGCGCGTAGAGGGCGACGATCAGCATCAGCGTCGCGATCGCGACGATGCCACGTTGGAGCCAGCGTTGGTGGTCGGACGACAGATCGTCGGCATGCATCGGGGTCGCGCCGATCAGGAGTGCCGTGACGGCAAAGAGCATCGCGTTGTAGGTGAGCAACGAGGTGCGGTCGAGGAACGGTTGCATGACGTGCGCCGGAATCAGCGCGACGTACACCGCGAGCACCACGAGTGTCGGCACCACGAGGAGCCGCGGGAGCGTGGTCACCATCTTGCTCAGGCCGCGGCGGAAGTCCTGCGCGGAGGGCGCGAGCCGTGGGTCGTAGACGCTGGCGACCGCCACCATCGGCATGAGCCCAGCGCCGCCGACGATCAGCAGGCGAACAACGGTCTCGCTGAGGGTGATGCCGAGTGTCTTGAACAAGCCGGTCGTGATGGCGCCGAAGGCGAGTGCTGCACCGGCGTAGAGGCCCGTCACGACCACGACCTCGATCGACTTGGCGAGAAAGGCGAAGCGATCGCGGGCGGTGGCCGCCGCACCCATCAGACAGAGCCCCACCACCGCCCACGCGAGCAAGGGCAGGTGGCCGGCCGCCAGCAGTCGGTAGTCGGCGTCGCCCACGGCGCGTGAGAACGCGACGCCGGTGATGACCGCCAACGCCGCCGCAAGGGCCAGCGCACGAGGCGCCGAGTGTTCCTTCAGTGTACGCCGTGCGGTGGTGATGAACCCGAGCGCGACGAGCGCAATCACCGGCGTGAGCAACAGCTGCAGATACAGCTCGGTGTGCCCCGATGCGTCACGGAAGACAAACTGCGGCCCCGACAGCAGCCAGAGCACGAGACTCGTGATCAGGCTGAAGGGGAGTACCGAACGCCAGTTCACGCGGGATCGGTCGTCGGCGACATCGGAGCCGTCGGCGAGGCGAAGGTGCCACGCCTCCAGCAAGACATTCCCCGGCGTGGCCGCATATGCCGCCGCGATGTCCCCCCGGAATTCGGAAGTGCCCTGCTCTCGCTCCGCGGCGCGGAACAACGATTCCAGCGCCTGCGGCGTGCTCTGGCTTGCGCGCACTTGTTCGAGGTATTTCACGGCATCTCCCAAAGGTCGTGATATTTCGGTCCTGACGAAACATAGGGACTGGCGCCCGTTCCGCGCGCCGACAATCGTTCTGTCATGCCCTCACCCGCCCAGCCCAACAACCCGTTGCACGGCATCACCCTCGAGATGATTCTCCATCAGCTCGTGGCCGAACTGGGATGGGCCGCGATGGGGCGACGCGTCAAGATCGACTGTTTCAACTCCGATCCCAGTGTGTCCTCGAGCCTCAAGTTCCTGCGGAAGACGCCGTGGGCACGCGCCAAGGTGGAGGACCTGTACCTCGACCTCGTGAGCACACGCCCCCGATGAGTCCAGAACCGATCGACCTCCTGGCCGGCATCGAAGACCATGCCGGGATTTATACCCTCCGAGCCGGCGACATCACCCGCGGGTGGAATGGCATCCGGTATCGCACCGGACTCTCGGGGCGGAACACCAGTGCGGCCAAACTGTCCATGAACGTGGCCACCGTCCCGCCCGGGGCCGTGGCCTACGCGCACATCCATGTGGACTTCGAGGTGATGCTGTACATCCTCTCTGGGCGCGTCCGCCACGAGTTCGGGCCGAACCTCGAGCAGTCACTGGAGAACGGACCGGGCGACATGATCTTCATCGAGCCCGGGGTACCGCATGAGGTGCTGAACCTGAGCGATACCGAACCCGTGGTCGCGGTCGTGGCGCGCTCGGATGCGTCGGAGTGGGAGCATATCGTGGACGTGCCGAGTCGGCGGCGGCCGCCGGGGTAGGCGCGCACCGCACGCAGAAGCTGCGCCGCTACTTGGCGCCGAGCCAGGCGAGCATCTGCTTGGACGATTGGTACTCGCTGACCCGCTTCACTTCGGTGCCGTCGGCATTCATGACCATCATCGTCGGGTAGCCCGTGATCTTCAGGCGCTTGACCAGCTCCTTCTGGAGATCGGCGTCCACCTTGATCGCCACGAAGCCGCGTGTGATCAGCGGCGCCAACTCGGCGTCGTTCCAGACCCACTGATCCATGGTGTGGCAGGGGCCGCACCAGGTTGCTTCGAAGTCGATCAGCACCTGCTTGCCGGCGGCCTTCGCCTCGGCGAGTGCGGCCGGGAGCTCCTTGCCCCAGGTGACCGGGGTCTCCGTGCGTGGGCGCGGGCGTTCGTCGCGCACGAGGTCGTCCGGCGCGCGGTCGACCGCCTTGGTGATGTTGCGTTTGACGACCACGAACTGCACGCGGGAGCCGTCTTCGGCGAACGACCGGAACTCGACCGGAATGTCCTTGCCGTCCTTGCCGGTGAGGAACATGAGCCGGTTCGTCGGCCGCGCTTCGCTGAGCGAGAGGACGTTCTTCTGGGCGTCCGGCGCGTCGGCGTTGAGCATGGCCCACATGTCGGCCTTGTCGAAGATGGCGTTGTTGTCGTCCATGGCGGCGACGAGCGCCGTGACGCCATTGACGGTGACCGTGCCCGTGCGCCAGGAGGCGGTGGAGAAACGGAGCACATCGACGGCGGCGGCGGAATCTTCGCGCACCGACCAGAAGTTGACGAGATACGGTTCGGCGGTCGGCCGCTTGGTGTAGCGTGCGGAGACCTCGACCGTGTTGATGGAGCTCCACCACGCCTTGGTCTTGGCGTTCTGCGCGGGAGTGGTGGTGAGCGGCGCGCCGTCGTCGGTGAAGTCGCCGTTGTGGTTGCGATCGATCCAGAGCTGGACGAGATCACGCGGGAAGTCCGCGCTGGCCGTCAGGAGGAGTGGGGTGTAGCCGCTGGGGTCGGTGCCCAACTGCATGGTGCCGACCTTGGCGGGGAGCACCGCTCCAGGGGGGAGTCGGAGGGTCGACGGGGCCGGGGTGAGCGGAACTTGCTGCCCTTTGGGGGAGAAGTTCGGCTTTGGCTTGCCCTCGACCGGGGCGGCGTAGGTGAGCGTGGCCGAGCGGGTGGGCGCGCCGGTCTGGGCGGGCGCGGTGGTCGCCGTTGCGGCGGCGATTGCGGCGGCGATTGCGGCGGCGAGCACGGTGGCTACCGCGATGCGCTGGGCGATGGGGCGATTGCTGCGGGTTGGGTGGGTGAGCGTCATCAGGAGGGCCGCCTCTGAAAGAAACAAATGTTTACTATGTGTTGGTAAGTTGTTTCTGTGTAGTTATTTGCAGATTATGATTCAGAGATCCACAATATCGTGAGCAATGCCTGAAACCGTCGGCGCGAATCCGGGCGATCTGATCGCTCAGCCCGACGTTGGTGTCGAGATACTGTTGCCAACGATTCGAGACGGGTCGATATGGAACGACAGCGGCGGAAGCCCTCGGTCCTTGGGTGGGGGCAATAGGTAGTGTACCCGCGGGTCGCGAGGCGTCAAGCGGCTTCCGCCCCAGAGGCGTGCGGCGGCGTGCGGCGGAGACCGGCGTACCCCGGTGCCTCCGGCGCGTGTACTATTCGGTATGCTCCGCGCCCGTCGCATGCCCATCCTCCGCCGTCTGATCGCGGCGGTCATGGCGCCCTGGCTCGCCCTGTTGTTCGCGATGCCGGAAGCCGCGCATGCCTGTGCCATGCATGGCGGGCTGGGGCACGCCGTGGGACATGTCGCAGCGACGGACCCGTCCGCGGGAACGCATCACGCGATGTCGCACGCCATGTCGCACGCCATGTCGCACGCCATGGCCACGCCCGAGCTCTCACGGACGCCTGCGCCGACACCCGCGTCGCCCTCGAACGCCACGCGCTGCACCTGTCCTGACGGATGCTGCACCGTGGTGGTCGCAGACGCGGAGGTCCCCACCTCCTTGAGTTGGGTGCGCGCGTTGCCCGCGCATCGCGAACCGGCCGCTCCGCGCGCGCTGGTGTCGGTGGCGCTCTCCACCGACGTCCGACTTCCCTTCGCCAACGGACCTCCGTCGCCGGGCTGATGGGTCGTGCCGTCGCTGCGTCGAATGTCGCAGCGGTCGCGTGCATGGCCCCAATGATCCGACGCACTCCACCCATCGAACTCGCGATGGTCGTTGGAGTCGTTGCGCCCACGCCTGCGACCCTCCGTCATGGATTTCTCCACCCGGATTCTTGCGTTCAGCTACCTGCTGATCGCCTCCTCCGCATTCGCGCAGCAGACCACCGGCGCGGATAGCGCCACCAAACTCGGCAGCGTCACCGTCACGGCGACCGCCGACCAATCGATCACGCTGCCCCCCCTCAAGCTCGCCACACTCCCAGCGAGCGCCAGCATCACCGCCCGCACGATCGATGCGACGGTGAACGTCATGGATGTCGAGGACGCGGTGAAATACCTGCCGAGTCTCTTTCTGCGGAAACGCAACAACGGCGACACCCAAGCCGTGATGGCGACGCGCGTCTGGGGGGTGAGTTCCAGCGCGCGCAGTCTGGTCTTTGCCGATGGCGTCCCGCTCACGGCGCTCATCGCGAACAACAACACGATCGGCGCCCCGCGGTGGGGGTTGGTCGCGCCGACGGAAATCGCCCGTGTGGACATCATGTACGGCCCCTTCTCGGCGGCCTATGCCGGCAACTCGATGGGGGCGGTGCTCGAGATGACCACGCGCATGCCGACGAGGTTCGAAGGCACGGTGAGCCAGTCGACCGCACAGCAATCGTTCGATCTCTACGGGACCAACCGGTGGTTCGGGACGTCGCAGAGTGCGCTCGCCGTTGGCGACCGGATCGGGCCGTTCTCGTTCTGGGTGAGCGGCAACTATCAGAACAGCCATGCGCAGCCCCTGACCTACGTGACCGCGGCCAGCGTCCCCGCGGGAACGACCGGCGGCTACAGTGAGCTGAACAAGTTGGGCACCGCAGCCAATGTGCTCGGCGCGAGCGGCTTGCTCAACAGCCGCATGACGAATGCGAAGGTGAAGCTGGCCTACGACCTCACGCCGACCGTCCGCGCGTCGTACACGTACGGCACGTGGCGCAACGATGCGGACGCCGGCGTGTCATCGTACCTCCTGAAGGCGGGCGAGCCGACCTACGCCGCGGTCGCCGGCTTCGCGAGCGGCAACTATCAGCTCGTGCAGCAGCATGCCTCACACGCGCTCACCGTACGCTCCGACAGCAAAGGGGCGTGGAACTGGGAAGTGGCGGCGTCCACCTACGCGATCGACAAGGACCAGCAACGTGCTCCGACCAGCGCGGCGGCGACGGGATTGACCTTCGGATCCGCCGGAAAAGTGGCGGTGCTCGATGGTACGGCGTGGACCACCCTTGATGCCAAAGCGCTCTGGCGCATCGGTGGCGCCACCCCGGTGCACGCGCTCAGCTTCGGTGTGCATCAGGATGCGTACGCGCTCACGAACCCGACGTACAACAGCGCCGAGTGGATGGCGGGTGCATTCGGCACGGTCGCGTCGGAGGGTGATGGCAAGACGCGGACACAGGCGCTCTGGCTGCAGGATGCCTGGACGCTCGGCTCTCGCTTCACCCTTGTGTATGGCGGTCGCTACGAATGGTGGAAGGGTTTTGACGGCTACAACGTGAATGGTGCCGTGAAGGTCACGCAGCCCACCATCCGCGATACCCGATTCTCGCCCAAGGCGATCCTGACATGGGCGGCACGCGCGGACCTGACCGTGACCGCTTCGGTGGGGAAAGCGTATCGCTTCGCGACCGCCGGCGAGCTGTTCCAGCTCGTGACCACCGGTGCGACCTACACGGCGCCGAATCCCGATCTCAAGCCGGATGACGTGCTGGCGTCGGAACTGCGGATCGACCAGCGATTCGACAAGGCGCGGGTGCAGCTCGCGTTGTTCCAGGACGACGTCCATGATGCGATCATCGCGCAGTACCTGCCACTCGTGAGTGGTTCGAGCACCTTGTACTCGTATGTGTCGAATGTGGATCATGTGCGGGCGCGCGGTGTCGAGGTGACGATGAGCACGCAGGGGCTTGGCCTGCCGCGCCTCGATCTCGCCGGCAGCGTCACCTACGTGGATGCGCGCGTGCTGGCGCTGAGTGGTGCGGCGAATGCCGCGGCGACGCCCGGCGCTGCGGTGGGGAAGTTTCTCCCCAACATTCCGGATTGGCGAGCGAGCCTGCAAGCGACCTACCGCGCGACGGACCAGCTCGGCGTGTCGCTCGCCGGGCGATACAGCGGGACGATCTATACGACGCTCGACAATGCGGATGTGTACCCCAATACCTATCAAGGCTTCTCGGCGTGGTTCGTCGCGGATGCGAAGGCCACGTATCGTCTCGGGCGTGGCGTCGGGCTCTCGCTCGGCGTGGACAACCTGCTGAATCGCAAGTATTTCCTCTTTCATCCGTTCCCGCAGCGGACGTTCGTCGGGAGTGTGACGTATGACTTCTAGCATGATGCGTGTGATGGTCTTGGCGGGGCTCGCTGCGGCGTCGCCATCGGTGCGTGTTCCGCTGAAGGCGCCACTTGCCGTCACCACGTTGGCCGTGACCGGGCGATACAACGCGAACCCGTCGATCGCGGCGCGTGGCAACTTCGCTGCCATCGCCTGGTCGGGGACACTCGGCAGTACGACCGACATCTATGTGGCCACGAGCCGAGATGGCGGCATGCGGTGGAGTGCGCCCGTGCAGGTGAATGCCGTTGCCGGCGACGCACGGGTGAGTGGGGAGCAGCCCCCGCGGGTGGTCCTGGTGGCCGGACGCGGTGCAACACCGGATGTCGTGGTGGTGTGGGGGAGCAAAGGCACCACCGGTTCACGCTTGTTGACTGCACGCTCGAGTGACGGCGGGAAGACGTTCAGCGCCAGTTCACTGGTTTCCGGTGCTGACGGTGAAGGGAATCGCGGTTGGGAGTCCGTTGCGGCGGATTCGGCCGGGCGGATGTACGTGCTGTGGTTGGATCACCGCGAAACGGTGATGCCATCGGCCATGCACCATCAGGATGGCACGACCACGCCGCCGGCTCCGGCGCCCAAACTCGATCCCAACGAGAAGGCCAACAAGTCACAGCTCTTCTTCGGGTCCGTGGATGGGGGCGGTGGCGTGGCGGCGCGTGGCATCGTGCGCGGCGTGTGCTATTGCTGCAAGACGTCGTTGGTGGCGGCCGGAGGCGCGATCTATGCGGTGTGGCGGCACGTATTTCCCGGGAACCAGCGGGATATCGGATTCGTCGCGTCGCGTGATGGCGGGAAGTCGTTCAGCCCGATCGTGCGCGTGAGCGAGGATCATTGGCAGTTCGACGGGTGCCCGGAGAACGGTCCTGCGATCGCGATCGATGCACAGCAACGCGCGCATGTCCTCTGGGTGACGCCAGCTGATGGCAAGGACGGCTCGCCGCTCGCGCTGTATCACGCGTGGAGTCGTGACGGCAGGACCTTCACGGCGCGCACCGCGGTCCCGACGCGTGGGCCGGCGGCCCATGTGCAGGTCACCGCGGTCCCCGATGGATCGCTCGTGATCACGTGGGACGAGAATGTGAATGGCGCGCGTCACGTGGCGTTCGCGCGGGCGGAGGTGAGTGCCGCGGGGCGCGTGACATTTCGAGCGTTGCACGCCGGCGATGATGAGCCCGGGCGGGGATATCCCGTCGTGGCGTCGGCATCGGCGGGAGTGCTCGCGGCGTGGGTGCAGCAGACCGCGGGCGGCACGACGATCGGGGTCTCACGCGCACAGTGATCGCCCGGGTTCAGCGCGGTGGCGTGCGCGCGCGGAATCCGCGGGACGCTGGCGCGCCTACCGGCCCTACCGGCAGTCCTACCGGCAGGCCGGGTCGTTCTTGGCGTTCGTCACCGCGCGGGGCGGGAGTGGCGCCTTCTCCACGAGGCGACGCAACTCGACGATCGGCTCCGGATTGTCGTCCACTTGCAGGCGCAACACCACATCGTTGTGGAGCCAGACGCCGCCGCACTTCTTCACGATGAGCATCGCGGCAGATTGCTTGCCGCGTTTGTCGCCACCAGCGGCTTGGCCTGCCTCGATGCCGGCGAGCAAGCGGAGCGCGAGGTGCCCTTTGGTGCGCAGGAACGCGGCCACCATGGAATCGGGGACCGCTTTGTCGGCGAGCGTGTTGCCCTGTGCGGTGACGTACGGCCCTTGTTTGTCGCCGGCTGCGGTGGGGGCCGTCGGGCCCGTGTACGCGGCGACATTGCCTTTGGCGTCGACCACGGCAAACTGCCGGCCCGTCTTGGCCCAACGCGCGGTGTCGGGGTCGGTGTCGTGGTCCCATACATATTTCACGACCTCGGCCGCTGACTTCCCTTGTTTGAGCAACGCCAGCGCTTGGGGGCCGTAGCTCACATCCACCACCGCTTGCGTGGCCACGACGCCAACGCCGGCTTCCGCGGACAGGACGCCGTTGCCCACGGAGAAGACGCGCGATTGCACGGCGCCACCCCATTCCCCCGTCGCGGTATCGTAGGCGATGATCGAGAAGGTGCCGGTCTCCGGAAGCGCATCGCCTGTCTTCGAACGTGCGGCCCCACTCGGTGCGCAGCCGAGCATGACGGTCATCCCGGTGCTGACGGCGAGGAGCGCGAGGCGCGAGCGATGGGCGATGAGCGGCGTCATGGGCATCAGTCGATGGGGATGTGTTTCTGGTGGCCGAGGACGGTTTCGGCGCGCGTGGAGCGGAAGATCGGGAAGAGGAATTGCGTGTACCAGCGCTCCGGGCCTTGGCGGATGTCGTCCTTGAGGCCGTAGGCAGGAGGATACTGCCGGGTGATGCGCGCAGTTCCGAACAGCACGTCCCAGATGAAGAGGAGATTGCCGTAGTTCCCCATGTAATGGCCGACGCCATCGTCTTGGGTAAGCGCGTGGTGCGCGAAATGGGTGGCCGGCGTGGAGATCGTGCGTTCGAGGACCCATGCGATCGGACGCAAGGCGGTGTACCGGTAGAGCGGTCGATCCCAACGGATCGGGGAATGCGCGCCGATGATGACGGCGAGTTTCACGACGCTGTACCAGACGTAGGTCCATCCGAATCCCATGTACAGCAGGACACCGCTGAACCAGAGCCCGGGCATCAAGGCGTAGTAGAAGGCATTGTTCCGATAGACGACGCGGACGCTCATGTAGGCTGCCGAATGATGCGCACGGTGCAACGGCCACATGAATGACGTGTGCGACAGGCGATGCCACCAGTATTGCGTGAAATCGTCGGCGATCAGGAGCACGAGTACCATCTGCCACCAGGGCCACGCCGCCCAGGCATCCCGCGCGCCCGGCATGAGCTGGACGCAGAGCGTCTTGGCGGCCAGCGTGACCAGCCCCATCACCACGGGAAAGAGCACCGTGACCGCGGTATCGAGCCGATTGTCCTCCGCTGTGGCGTTGGACGGGAAGAATCGGCCGATCATCAGCTCGGCAAGGGCGAACCCGCCGTAGATGACCACGACGGCGAGCAGCTGCACGGATTGGAGGTCGAGCGACATATTCGTGCCGTGGGAAGGCGCGTGGTGCCAGCGGGGGAGGATCACCGTTCCCCCCAATAGTGCCGTGAGGGCGGTACCTCCGCCAGTCGTCGCGACCATGGCGCGGGCGCCTTTGACAGCGGATGGTTCCACGGCGAGTATCCATGGCAGAGCATCGTCCTGTTTTTCCGACGCACATCCCGGAGTTCCCATGCGTGCAGCACTGTTCGTCTCTCTGATGGCCGCCACGTCGATCACCGTTGTCGCAGGTGCCCAGCAGTCGACCACTGATGGCCCCTACGCGGTGTTGAAACGCGCCAAAGTCGGTGGCGAGGGGAGCACCGACTACATCTATGCCGACGCGATCGGCCGTCGATTGTACATCCCGCGTGGTGGGATGCGTGCCGTGGCCGCCACCGATTCCACGCCGGCGCGGCCCGCGACGCTGGGCCGCATGTCGATCTATGATCTCGACCAGCTCACGTTGCTGGGGGAAATCTCCGGCGTCGGCGGCAATGGCGCGGCGGTCGTGCAGGGTACCGGCCATGGATTCTCGAGCAGCAAGCCGGTGTCGATGTTCGATACCAAGTCGATGACGCTGATCAAGACCATCGATGTCGGCGCGGCGCAGCCTGATGGGATCCTGGCTGACGATCTGAACGGGCGGGTATACATCTTCAGTCATCCCACCAAGGACGCGGTGGTGATCGATGCCAAGGACGGCACCGTGATCGGCACCATTGATCTCGGCGGCGTTCCCGAGCAGGGAGTGCTCGACGGGAAGGGACTGCTCTATGTGGTGATGCAGGACGCCGCGGGGAGTGTGACGGTCGTCGACACCAAGACCATGAAAGCCACCGCGCATTATCCGCTCGGCGACAAGGGCGGTTGCAACGGACTGGCGCTCGATGTGAAGAACAAGATCCTCTTCGCGGCCTGTGCGCGTTCCGGCGCGGCGGTCGCCCCCGGCGCTCCCGCACCGACGGCTCCGTCCGGCAACCCCGCCACGCCGATGATGGTGGTGCTGAGTGCGGTGGACGGCAAGATCCTCGCGAATCTTCCCCTCGCCGGTGGGTCCGATGGCGCGGCATTCAACCCCGCGACGATGGAGGCCCTCAGCACGCACGCCAACGGCACGATGACGGTGGTGAAGGAAGAGAGCCCGACGCGGTTCACGGTGGAGCAGAATCTCCAGACGATGCTCGGGGCGCGGACCTTGAGTTTCGATCCGAAGACCGGGCACATCTTCGCGATGAGTGTCGAGCGTGGTCCGGCGCCTCCCCCGCCGGCGGGCGGTGGGCGTGGGGGTCAGGCGCCGGCGATTCCCGGATCGTTCACGATTCTCGTGATCGGGAAGCCGTAGCGTGATCCGTGCGGACGATCAGCGTTTGAAGAAGGCGTAATAGCACACGTACGCCCACGAGAAGAAGCCATGGATCACCGCCCAGGTGATCGAATGGTTGATCGACCAGGAGATCGTGATCGCGAGGGCGCTGCCGAATCCGACGCCGGCCTTGGCGTAGTTCGTGGTCCGGCTCACGAACGAGACCCGGGGTCGTTGCTGCTGTTGTGCGCCATAGGTGTGGATGATCGGTTCTTCGTCCATGGGAGGCCTCAGTTGTTCTTCTTGGCGAACGGCAGGCGCATCAGTGCGACGCGTCCGTTGCTGATGACGCCGATCACATCGGCCAGCGACCGGATGTCCTGCAGCGGGTTGCGCTCCACGACGATCAGGTCGGCTTCGAAGCCGACCTTCAGCTGTCCCGTACGGTTCTGCAGGCCGAGAAGTTCCGCCGCGTCCAGGGTGCCGGCCTTGAGGGCTTCGAGCGGGGTCATGCCGAGGTCCACGAAGGCAGCGACCTCGCCGGAGATGCGGGAGAGACTTTCCGGTCCGTACTGGGTGTCGGCACCGGTGGCGATGCGGACCCCGAGGGCGTGCGCCTTGCGGACGGTTTCCGCGATCCGCGGCAGCATGTTGGCGCCGCGCACCCGGAGGACCGGATCATCGTAGTCGCCGCCTGGTTGTGAGAGATCGACGACGGTGACGTAGGTGGGCACGAACCAGGTGCCGCGTGCTTTCATGAGGGCGAGCGTGGAGTCGGAGAGATAGGTGCCATGCTCGATGCTCGTCACGCCGGCCTTCACCGCCGCGTAGGCGCCCTCGTCGCCGTGGGCATGTGCCATCACGGGCACGTGCTGTTTCGCCGCTTCGTCGACGACCCAGTGCAGTTGCTGCTCGGTGTAGGTCTGTTGGCGCGGATCGGTGTTGGGGAGTCCGGCGCGTTCGGTGCCGCGCGTCTTGATCACATCGACGCCGTGCGCGAGGTTGATGCGTACCACCTCGCGGAGCGCGGCTTCCGTGGTGACGCCGCCGGCGAGCGCGCCGAGTTTCGGATCGGCGAGGATCGTCTCGCCGAGGTCCGGGGTCACGAAGACGCCCGCGGCGACGACATCGGGGCCGGCGATCACTCCCGCGCGCACCAGATCGCGCAGGGCGACATCCTCGTAGTGCGGCGTGCTGGCACTGCGCACCGTGGTGACGCCGGACTCGAGCGCGCGCTTGGCGTTGGCGAGCGTGGCGATGTGGGTGTGGGCATCAATGAGCCCCGGGAGCACAAAGCGCCCGCCGATGTCGATCAGCTGGGCGTTGGCGGGTGCCGGTGCGCCGGCGGCGAGGATCTCGGCGATCTTGCCATCGCGGAGGACGAGCGTCGCGTTCGTGGCAAAGGCGCCGCGGGCGGCGTCGATGAGGTTGGCGTGAATGAGCGCGATGGGGCGCGTCGGCGCCTGCGCGGACGCCGTGGACGATGCCAGTGCGCAGGCGAAGGTGCCCAACGCGCGGGCGGCGAGCGAGCGAAGGGAGCGGCTCATCGTGGTCGGGTAGGTGGGTGTCGGAACGGCCACACGCGGGAAAGATGGGAGATTCCGAGGCGGATGCACAGCGGGGCACCCCGATTCGAGATGCCCCGCGGTGATTCGCGCGCGTGGTGCCGTGGTTACTTCGTGATCACGCCGCAGGCGATGCGGGCACCGGCGGCGCCGGCGGGATTGGTCTTGTAGTCGTCGCCGGCGGCGTGCAATACGATGGCCGTGCCGCCGCTCTTGAAGAGCGAGTTGGAACCCGCGCCCAGGGTCACGTCGCGCGCCATGACATCAAAGGTGAGCGCGCCGTCTGCGGGGACCTGCACGTTGGGCAGGTCGCCCGCGTGCATCCCCATGGGGTTTGCCATGCCGTGCTGCTTGCTGGCGGGGTTGAAGTGGCCACCAGCCGAGGTGAAGGGCGCGTCGCAGCTCCCGGTCTCGTGAATGTGGAACGCGTGCGGACCCGCCGGCATTCCGGTGAGGACAACGTGCACCAGCACGCCGTTCGGCGAATCCGTGAGCGAGGCCTGACCGACGACCACACCCTTGGCGTCCTTGAGTTCGGCTTTGGCCGTGGACGCATCCTGCGCGACAGCAGGCGAGGCGCACAGCACCAGTGCGAGCAACGCACATGACATCGACTTCATGGGATCTCCTGGAACGAGGCGAGTCGTACGATGACGAGAAAGGTAGCAGACCAGATCGATGGAACGTAACGGTTCTGATGGTTTCGTGCGCATCGTGGCGCAGTCGAACCGCGAAACAATTCCGTTACGGCACGTAGGCGATGCAGTCGATCTCCACGCGCAGTCCCTCACCTGGGAGTCCGGCGGCCTGGATGGTCGTTCGCGCGGGACGATGGCCCGCGAACACGCGCTCGTAGACACCGTTCATCTCCGAGAACTCCTTCATGTCGAGCAGGAACACGCCGCAGCGCAGGACGTACTGCAGGTCGGAACCTCCGGCTTGCAGGATCGTGCGCAGATTCGCGAGGCACTGTTCGGTCTGGGATGCGGCGTCGGGTCCGGCGAGCTTGCCGGTCGCCGGCACGGTGGCGCCCTGCCCGGAGACGAAGATCAGCCGCTCGAAGCCCATGCCCGGCGAATAGGGTCCAACGGGCTTCGGGAGGTCGGCGCTGTGGATGGGACGATGACTCATGGGGAATCCGGGGATGATGGTGGGGTGAATCAGTGGGGGGCGTCGGCGACCAGTGCGTCGATCAAGGTGGCGAGCCGCGTACTGTTGCCGTGATCCCACCCGGTGATGATCTGGCGGATGATGCCATGGCGATCGATGATGATAATCTGGGGAATACCGCCGACACGATAGTCGGTATCCGGTTTCGGCTGACGGAACGGTGTTCCGGGCTGTTGCTTGGGCGGTGTGTTGATGGCGATGCGAAAGGGCAGGGCGTGCTCGCGGCCGAAGTAGTCGCGGTCCGCCGCGATTTCCTGTTCCGGGGTGAGGTTCTTGCGATCGCCGAGGTAGCCGTAGAGCGAGGTGACCATGGTGCCTTCGAACGGCGCGTTGGCGAAGCGCTCGCCGAGTCCTTTCACCCCGGGATAGCTGTTCTTGCACGGGACGCACCAGTGCGCGGTGAACTCCACCAAGTGGACCTTCCCGTCGTCCATCCGAACGGCGCTGCTGTCGGCGCTGTTGATCCACCATTCGCCCTGGATCGTCGCGGCGCGGGTCCCGATCAGCGCATAGCGCGCGCGGAAGTCGGCGAATGATTCCTTGGCAGTCGCGCCGAGCTCGGCTTCGCCGCGGTCGAGGATCGCGAGTGCCGAGTCCGGATGCAGCATGTCGGCGGCGGCGCGGGCGAGTGAGTGATAGGCGCTGGCCATGACCATCTCCCGCGCCTTCACCGCTGCCGGCGTGCGTGCCGCGGCGGTCGCGCCCGCTCTGCGGCTCAACGTCAGGATTCGTGCCGCATGATCGCGGAGTCCCTCGGCGACATCAAGGTATTCGTAGCGCCCCATCATCGTCTGATGGGCGGAGATCTTGATGTCATCGAGCGAGTCGGGGAGCGCGTCGATCGCCACCATGGCGCGCTCGGCACCATCGATGATCCCGAAGTGGCTGCCCGCGTCCGAGATTTCCTCGCGCAGCGCCAGCAGCAGTGCGTTGGCATGCCCGCGCGGCGGCAGATCCCGCGCCGCCACGGCCCGGGCGGTGGCCCGCTTCCGGCTCACGCTGTCGCTGGTGAATGCATACAGCGTCACCAGATCCGCGAGTTGGGAGGTTGCGATGGTTTCCCAGCTGAAGGCGGTTGCACACTCCTTGGCGGCGCGTACCGACTCCTTGAGAACGAGCGGATAGGTGGCGTTATAGGTCGCGAGCGCGTCGTTCCGCTGCTCGGCCGGCGCGGCACGCAGCGCGGCGACGAGCGGTTGCAGCTGGGTGTTGCGCCAATCGCTGGCGCCCTTGGTGCACTCCGCGGGCGTCTTGGCCGAGAGCTTCGGTGCGGTGGCCGCGGATTGCGCCGTGAGCGTTGCGGCACCACCGGTACCGGCGAGCACCAGCAGAAGGGTCCATCGACTCATGCGCTGCATCATGCGGACCTCCGGAAGGATCAATCGTACCAGCGGCGATACCTACTGGGGACGGCGCGCGGAACTCAGGAACGTCACGAACTCGTTGGCGTCACGGGTCATGCCGAGGAAGGTCGCCCGCGGCGCACCGTGCGCATCGACGACGGCGTACAGCGGCAGGGCGACCGTGCCGAACGTGTCGCGTTCGTAGCGTTGTTGCGTGCGGTCGATCGGCTCGCGTCCGTCGGTGAAGAGGCGGACACGCACGAACTGGTCGAGTTCACGCACGACCTCCGAGCGGGGGAACATGTTGGCTTCCATCCACCGGCAGTTGGTGCAGGTGTAGCCCGTGAAGTCGATCAGGACCAACGTGTTCGTCCTCGTCGCGGCCGCGAGTGCGGCGTCGAGGTCGTTGAGCATCCACGGGAGTTCTCCGCGGGCGGCTCCGCTCTGGGCGGTGCCACCGGCCGGTGGCAGGAACGGCTCAAGCTCGCCGAGTCGCCGGCCGTCGAGCCCCGTCGCGATGAAGGCCGTGATCGCCAAGGCGCCGGCACTGGCCACGCGGTGCCAGCGCGCTTTCCGTTGGACGCCGCCGGCGCCGATGCGCACGCCGACCAGATACAGCACGAGCAGCACACCGAGCATGACCCAGAGCGCGATCACCGTCTGGCGCGTGAAGATCCCCCATCCTTGCACCAGGTCGGCGTTGGACAGGAACTTCAGTGCGGCGGCGAGCTCGACGAAGCCGAGTGTTCCTTTGACCGTCACCATCCATTCGCCGCTCTTGGGCAGACGGGAGAGCACCTGCGGTACGAGTGCGAGCACGAGAAAGGGGAGCGCGAACACCGAGGAGAACACGAGGAGCCCGATCGCGGGCCAGTGCCAGTCACCGCGGGTGGCGCTCACGAGCAGCGTGCCGACGAGCGGGGCGGTGCAGGTGAAGGTCGTGACCGCGAAGGTCACCCCCATGAGCAGCGAGGTGGCGACGCGCCCGACCGGCGATCCTCCCGACGCGCGACTGAGCCACGTGAGCAGCCCGCTCGGCAGCGACACCGGCAACACCTCGAACAGGCTCATCGCGAAGACGATGAACAACGCGGCGATCGCCAGATTGAGCCACGGGTCGGCCGCGAATCGATTGAGGCCGGCGACGCCCATGAGCAGGGAGAGGCCGACGCCGAGCCCTGTGAAGGCGATCACGATGCCGCCCGCGTAGAGCAGGGCGTCACTGAGGGCGCGGGACGTGGAGACCTGGCCGCGTCGGCTGAAGTACGAGATGGTGATCGGCACCATCGGAAAGACGCACGGCGTCAGCAGCGAGAGCGCGCCCATGGTGGCGGCGAGCCAGAGGAAGGCGAGGAGTTCGCCGCGGCTCGACGTGGCATTCACCACCCTCAGGCGATCGTTGGTGGGTCGGGTATCGGGGGACGCCGATGCGCGCGCGGCCGGGGCGATCGACGAGGGCGCGATGGGCGGCGTGGGCTGCGGGATCGCGACATTCGACGGTCCATCGTCGACCATGGGCCCTGACACGGTGAGGGCGAGACTCAGCGTATCCTCGGTCGGTGGCAGACAATAGCGCGCATTGCAGGTCTGATATCCGACGCGCAGTTGCAGTGACTGCGTTCCTTGCGGCGCCTTGCCGCTGATGCGCGCCGGGATCACGAACGTCGCCGAGTCCTGATACCACTCGCTTTCGATCCCGAAGTTCGGATCGGGGGCGACCACAGGGGCCGGGGCGCTGATCGTGCCGTTCTGATGCAGGAGCGAGGACGGGCCGAGCTCCAGTGTGGTCGCGATCGGTCCGCCCGGCGGTTGCGTCAGACTGTAGAGGTGCCACCCCGCGGGGATCCGCGCGAGCAGCGTCACGCGGAGTGCCGCACCAGGGCGCACGGACGCGGAGCGCTGCGTCAGGCCGGAGCGGAATTGAATCGGATGCTCCTGTGCCCCGATCCTCCCGGTGCACGCGAGCGCAAGACCGAGACCACACCAGCCGAGGCGACGTACCGCGAGGTGGAGCAAGCGCATCACGGAATGTACGACCCGAGACCGCTACGAGCGACTCCGGGCCTCGCGTGTCGCCAACGTGACGGTGGTGAGGAGCACCAAGGCTCCGGCTTGATGCGCGACGCCGATCGCCACCGGAACGGCGAGCAGCAATGCCGTGATGCCCAACGTCACCTGGAGCGTGACGGCGAGCATGACGAGCGTGAGTCGCGACCGCAGGCGTGGCCATGCGTTCTTGCGAACCGCCAGTGCCACGCCGAGGACAATCACCAACGTCAGCATCGCGAGGAGGCGATGATCGAACTGTGCACTCGCGGGATCTTCGAACAGACTCTTCCACCAGGGGTTCATGCGTCCATACTCGACCGGTACGAGTCCCGCGCCCATGAAGGGGAACTCATTGTAGATGCGTCCGGCCCGAAGTCCCGCGACGAACGCCCCGCTGACCACGGTGAGGAAGGTCAGCAGGAGCAGCCCGAGGAGCGCTCCCCTGGGGGCGCGCGACCGATCGCCGTTGTTGGCGGCCGGTGGGCGTCGTTCGGCGAGCAGGGTGTCGGCGGTCCAGACGGTCAGCGTATAGATCACGAGCGCCAGGGAGAGATGCGCCGCCAAGCGGTACTGGCTGACATTCACGCGCGCGGTGAGACCGCTCGAGACCATGTACCACCCCATGGCGCCCTGCAGTCCCATCAGGATGCCCAGTGCGGCGAGCCGCGGCAGCAAGGCGCCGGGCAGGCGGCGGCGCAGCGCGAACCAGATCAGCGGCAGCACGAACACCACGCCCACCAGCCGCGCCCAGAGTCGGTGCAAGAACTCCCACCAGAAGATCCCCTTGAAGGCGTCGAGGGTCATGCCGGCGTTCATGGTCGCGTACTGCGGGATCCGCTTGTACTTGTCGAACTCCGTTTGCCACGCCGCCTCAGACAGCGGTGGGAGCACCCCGGAGACCGGTTTCCACTCGGTGATGGAGAGTCCGCTCTCCGTCAGGCGCGTGCCGCCCCCGATCAGAACCAGGACGAAGAGCATCCCCGCCCAGACGGTGAGCCAGCGGCCGATCGTGATGCGGTCGAGGGTGTGGTCGGTCATCGCAGGAAAGATACAACAGTGATCGTCCCGGGCCGACCGTTCCTAGCGCAGCTCCGCGCGGAGCGCCGTCACCAAGGAGTCCACATCCTGTTCAGTATTGAAGAGGTGCGTGGAGATCCGTTGTCCGTTGAACCAGTTGCCGGGGACGACCTTCACGAACACGCGATGCCGTTGGTGCAGGCGCTGCTGGAATGCGCCCGCGGGGATAGAGTCCGGGAGCCGGTAACTCAGCAACGGTGAAGCCAACGCGGGTTCATGTGCGCTCACGACCTGCAACGTGGGCACGGTGCGGAGTGCGTCGGCCAGTCGATGGCGCAGTGCCAGATTGTGCGCTTCGATCGCGGCGATGCCCGTGCCGCGGAGATACGCGATGGCCGCGCCGAGTCCGATGACGCTGGGCAGGCTGCAGACGCCGGTGGACGCGGTGTACGCGCCGCGTCCGCTCTGGAGCTGGATTGGATCCACGCGATCCGCGAGGGCCGTGCTGAGGTACAACAGTCCGGTGCCCTTCGGCGCGAGCATCCACTTGTGGCCGCTGGTCGCGTAGACGTCGCAGCCGAGTGCTTTGACGTCGACGGCCACTCCGCCGACCGCTTGGGCGCCGTCGATGACCGAGATCACGTTGTGGGCTCGAGCGCGCGCACAGAGTGCGGCGATCGGCATCCGCAGTCCGGTCGAGCTCAGGAGGTGCGACACCGCCATCACTTTGGTGCGTGGGGTGATCGCGGCGCTGAGGCGATCGACGATCGCGGTGCTGTCGTGTTCCCCGGGTGTGATGCTCACGATGTCGAGGATCACGCCGCGTGTGCGCACGAGATAGTCCCAACACGCCCGCCCCCCGGGGTGCTCCTGATCGGTCGTGAGCACGCGGTCGCCGGCGGCGAGCTGCAATCCTTGGGCGACGCGATTCAATCCTTCCGACGTGCAGGTGGTGAGGACCAGCTCGTCAGTGGCGCAGCCGAGGAAGGTCGCGGCCTGTTGACGGACGACGTCGAGCTGTTGTTCGTGCGCCCCGTACGCATAGAACGTCGGATTGCGCTCGAGCTCCCGCCAAGCGGCGATGGTGCGGTCCATCACGGGGCGCGGCGTCGGGCCGAGTGAGCCGGTCTGCAGGTAGACGAGCCCGGGTTCGAGCAGGAAATCGTCGCCACCGGCCAAACCACGTCGCGCCCGTGTTGCCGGGTCGCCGGCTTGCCGCTTCGGTTGGGCGCCGAGCGTGTGCGTGGCGACACCGAGCGCGGTTGCCGCGGAGAGGGACGCCAGGAATCCGCGTCGGGTCGGGGCATCGGTACCGGTCATCGGACCTCATCGGTGCGAGGGATGGCAGCTCCGTCAGACAATCGGAAGCCCTGCGGCCGTCTCCACGGGGTCGGGTTGGTTCCGCATGTGATCCGCGAGATCATGGAGTTTCTGGCGGAGTGCGGCGCGCAGTGGATCGGGCATCGCGTGCTCGCTGAGGGCGCGATCCATGCACCAGAGCCACTGATCACGCGCGTGCGATCCGATGGGAAAGGGAAGGTGCCGAGCCCGGAGTCGCGGGTGCCCGTATTGCGCCATATACAGCTGCGGCCCACCGAGCCACCCGCTGAGGAACATGAAGAGCTTCTCGCGGGACTGCTTCAACGAGCGGGCGTGCATGGCGCGGATCTCGGCGGCCTCGGGCGCCTGGTCCATGAGGTCGTAGAACCGGTCGACGAGGGCACGGACACCGGTGTCGCCGCCCACCAGCTCATAGGGGGTTTGGGACGCGGTCATCGTTGAAACCTAGTGCGGTTCGCGGCGCGCGAGGGGAGGCATCCGCGCGGAGTTACGTGGGTCATTCCGCCTGTTGCGCCACCTCCCGGTCTGCGGACGGAAGCGTCAGCCGGAACTCGGTGAGCCCTGGCCGCGAGACGACCAGCTGCAGCGTGCCGCCGTGTGCCACGGCGATGCGTCGCGCGATGGCCAGTCCGAGTCCCGCGCCGTCGGTCATGCTCCCCGCGGCGCGGGAGCGGGCGGCATCGCTGCGGTAGAAGCGATCGAAGATCCGCGCCTGTGCGTCCGGGGCAATCCCCGCCCCGTGGTCGATGACCGCGATCACATGCGCCCCGGGGGCGTCGGCCATCACGACCTCCACGGTCGCGCCCGACGGCGAATACTTGATGGCGTTGTCCAGCAGGTTCAGCAACAACCGGTCGAGCAACAGGTGGTCCCCACGGAATGGCGCCTGCGTCATCTGTCGCAGCTCCACCGTGACCCCGCGACGCTCTCCGACCTGCACCACGGCACGAACGGCATCGTGCACGATCTCTTCCAGATACACCGGCTCGACGCGCAGGGCGAGATGTCCGGCGTCCGCACGCGCGAGCAGGAACAAGTCGTCCACCAGACGCCCCAGGCGCTGTCCCGCCTGCAACATGACTTGCACGGACTCTCGATATTCGGATTCGGTCCGATGTGCGCGCGCCAAGGTCACCTCGGCCTCGGCACGGAGCGTGGCCGTCGGCGTGCGCATTTCGTGGGAGGCGTCGGCCATGAAGCGTCGCTGCTGCTCCAGCGCACCCTCCACGCGGTCGAGCAACGCGTTGAAGACCCGGGCGAGCCCCATCAACTCCGCGCCGCCCCCGACCGGGAGTCGCTGGTCGAGGTTCTGAGCCGTGATCTCCTCGGCGCGCGTCGCCATCGCCGCGACCGGCGCGAGGCTTCGTTGGGCGAGCAGGTAGGCCCCCACGGCCGCTGCCAGCAGCAGCAGCGGGATGGCGACGACGAACAGCGTGCGAATCTGCGCGAGCACCGCTTCGAGATCACGCAGCGGATACGCGCCGCTCACCACGAACCGTTCGTCGCCGAGCATCACCGAGCGCGTCACGACGCGGAGGGCACCGGTGGGAGCGGGAATGGTCCGCGGCAGCGTATCATCGATGGTCTTGGCATCGCCGAGCGCCATCAGCACCGGGTCGCCATCACCGCCGAGTCCGGCATCCGACTCGGCCGCTGCCGCGACCACGACGCCGGTGGAGGTCCGCACCAGCACGCGGACGTCGCGAAACCGCACTTCGTTCAAGGTGGTGCGGAGGGCGTCACGCGCCGATCCCGCCTGCATCCGCTCCGCGCCGACTTCGCGCGCGAACACGTTGAGCGCGTCGCTGATGAACGCATCGGAGCGCGTGACCAACGCGCGGGCGAAGGTGAGATAGCAGAGTATGGCGAACCCGATCAATGGGATCGCCAATGCCACGGTATAGCTGATGGTGAGCTGCGTGCGGAGCGACGACGGTGCGCGGTCACGTCGCACGGGGGAGGGGATCACCCGTGCGTGCCTTGGGCGACCGAGGCGTCCGGCGAATTCCACATGAAGCCCGCACCGCGGACCGTGGCGAGCAGTGGCTGCTTTTCGTCATCGCCGAGCTTCTTGCGAAGGCGGGCCGCGTAGACGTCGATGATGTTGGAGTAGGTGCTGTTGGATCCGTCCCACACCTCGCGGAGCAGCTCGGCGCGCGCGATCACGCGCCCCGGTCGTTGCGCCATGTAGCGCAGGAGTGCGTACTCCCGCGCGGTGAGGACGATCGCCTGACCGGCCCGCGTGACTTCGTGGCGCGCGGTGTCGATGACCAGATCGCCCGTGACGATCCGCTCTGGCAGCAGGTCCGCGTGTCGCCGTGTGATCGCGCGCAGTCGTGCCAGGAGCTCGCCGAAGTCGAATGGCTTCGTGAGATAGTCGTCAGCCCCCGCGTCGAGACCAGCAATCCGGTGCTCGACTGCGTCGAGCGCCGTAAGCATCAGAATCGGCACCTGTTTGCCCTCACTGCGGATCGTGCGGCACACCGCGATGCCATCCGGGGCCGGGATCAGCACGTCGACGATGAGTGCGGCATACTCGTGCGCCGCGACCAGCGCGAGGATTTGCTCGCCGGTGGCCGCGTGGTCCACCGTGTAGCCCGCTTCCTCCAGTCCGCGGCTCACGGACTTCCGCAGTTGGTGATCGTCCTCGACGAATGCGATCCGCATCTGTGGAATCTACGGCCCGGTGACGCCGCGCCGCACTAGGGCTTGACCGGTGCGGCCAGGTACTTCGGATCCATCGCCGGATTGAGTCCCACGTCGTCGAGGATGATCGTTCCGGCGACGCTCTTGTCGAACAGCAGGCGGATGGACCTCAGCCGGTCCGGATGGAACGCCGATGCGGCGGCCGTGAAATCGGCGAGGGGAAGCAGGAAGGACTGCGGGACGTATTCGAAGGTATTGGTGAACCGTTGTTCATCGCGGCCGGCGCGGCGATACAGATGCACCTCGAGCGGACGGCGCACGGGGCCATAGCGGCTGATCGGCATCCGGGCCGTGTGGCCGTCGGCATCGCGGAGTTCCACGGTGAAATCGATCGGAATGGTGTCCGCTTCGTCCTTCTTTGGCGTCTTCGTGGCAGCCTTGGCGGAGTCCGCTGTCCGTTTCGCCGCGGCCGCCTCGGCCTTTCTGGTCGAGTCGGATTTCTTGGTGGTGTCCTTCGGGAGTGCGCGGGGGCCCGGTTTGTCCTTGGTGGGTGCGACCGAGAGGTACAGCACTCCCTGCTCGGTGACGTGCCACGCCTTCACCAGGGAATCCGCGAGCGTGAGCGTGTAACTCGCCGGCCGTCCCATCTTGGTGGTGTCCGGTCCGGCGATCCGATTGTTCCAGCCGATCCACACGGCGTTGTTCTTCTGATCGTCACCACCTTGGCCGCGGAAGGGAATCACATTCTCCTTCCACGTGCCGAGGCTGTCCGACTCGATGGTGACGCCGGGGGCGCCGGTGGTCACATCGATGTCTTCCTCGTAGTCCGCGAGCGTGCGGAATCCGCTTTCCATGAAGCGCGTGATGTACATCGACTTCGGGAACCAGTGTCCCGCCGTCCGATGATCGCGGAACAGGGGGAGGTACTCGCTCTTCCCGTGCAGCGTGGCTTCGAGGAACGCCGAGATGACCAGCTTGCCCATCTGGCGTTGGTCCTCGATCGGCACGAGTGCGCCGAGTTCCAGGGAGCGGCCGCTTCGTGGACCGTTGTCCTTGTTCTGCCACACGCTGTTCCATTGGCCGTGATTGGCGCGGTACATGAAGAACATGGCCTTGACGTGCGGCTGGCCGTCCGTGAATCGGAGGCGTTCATACTGCCGCATGCCGACGGCCGTGGAGACGTCGCCGTCGTGCGATCCGTGCAACAACAGGTAGTTCACGTTCTCGAGCGGCGTGAACTTCGCCGCCGGCTTGTATTGGCCGTCCACCGGCGCGATCGCCACCACGCTCCGGATGTGGAACTGGAAGGCGAACTTCTGCTTGGCGTCGTCGGGGTAGAACTTGAGCGTGTTGAAGGCGGCGGCGAGTGCCGCCGCCTCGCCGCCCCGCGAGTGGCCCATGACGGCGATCCGATCCATGTCCACTTTGTGCGACAGCGGACCGGAGGCGGAGTCGTTGAAGCGCTTCCACTGCTCCAGATGCTTGAGCAGCAGCCACGCCCGTCCGTCGTTCTCGCCGGAGAGCCCATTGATGAAATTCTCGTCGACCGACGCGAGGATGAATCCGCGCGAGGCGAGGAGTTCTCCCAGATAGCCGTAGCCGGGATCCGAGAAATCCTCGGCGTTGTGGTTGCCGTGCACCACCAACACCAACGGAAAGGGGCCCGCTCCTTCGGGATACCACACGCGCGCGTTGAGCGGGACCGCCTTCATGTCGAAGCCCCAGAAATCCTTGCGGTCCCCGGCGGCGGTGGGCGGAACGGTCACATACGGCGAGACATCGACCGGCTTGGTCTTGTACGTGACGGAGTCCTTGAACTCCTTGCGCTGCTTATCCGTGCCGGAGCCATAGAACATCCGCACGACTTTGAACGTCCCGGCATCCGCGGGATTCTCCGCGGTGATCGTCTGAAAGGCGAGCACGGAGGCCGAGTCGTCCTTGGAGAACTTGAGCGGCTGCGAGCAGCCGGCGAGACCGAGCGCGAGGCCGAGCGCCATCGCACGGCCCAGACACGACGCCGACATCATCGCCACCGCACGGTCAGGCGGTGCCCCATGCGGGCCTCGGTGAAGAAGGACGCTCCGTAATCCAGCGTGAGTCGATCCGCGCTGAAGGAGAATCCGGCGCCCGCCGGTTTCTCGTCATCGCTTTCCGTGCGATGTGCGCCGGCGCGCAGCGTGACATTGTAGCCGTCGATCCAACTCCATCCCATCTCGAATCCGGCGGCCGGAGACACCCAACCGCCGCGCCGCGCGGTCACCTGCGTGTGGAAGCCGTAATCGAACGCTCCCCAGGCATACTGTGCCGACCAGCCCAGGGCGAGCTGCGTGGGGACGCCATAGCGCGTGCCACGCAACACATACGGTTGCCCGATGTTCTGGAGTGAGAGTCCGGCGATCCCCGTCCAGAGCGGATGCGACGTTCCGATGTCGAGCAGCCATGCGGCGCCGCGTGAGGGGAGTGCGACCACCGGCAGGTCGATCGAGTTCCGACGCACCAGATCCTCGGCGTACTTCACCGAGGTCCCGACGCGGAATCCTTTGTAGGTCATCGCGCCGGAGATCAGCGCCACCAAGCTGAACTGATCCGATTCCCCGTTCGTCACGAGATCAGCGGGGAGCGTCGGATACGCGGCACCGGTGCGCGGCGCGACGAAATCCACGGCCTGCACGGCCCACCCGAGCGTGACGGGGCCCATGGTCGATGCGGACGCGGCGGCCATCGCGCGCGTGGCGGGGCCGTAGGTGGCGATCGTGAGCCCGAAACCCGTGGTCGCCGTCAGCCGCGCCGCGTTCTGAAAGACGGCGTATTCGTCGCGACCGGCCACGCCGGTGTTGCCGAGTGCCGCCGAGCGGGCGGACGTGGGAAGCAGCAGCGCCAGCGGGCCGGCTTCCTGGGTGACGCGCTGGCCGGCCGCCCTTGCAGGGCCCATGAGCAGGACCGCGGCCGCGCAGGACAGAACCATGGTGCTGGGGAATCGATCACGTCGCATCGAACGAAGGTGAAGGACGGTGGACGGCGACGGAAGGGGTGGGTGAAATCATTCGTCTCGCGTACCGACGAGCACGGCGCCCTTGGCCAGCCGCGCCTGGTAGTCGCTCCCGATCTTCCGGACCGCGGCGCCGGTCCACCGGACGCGCGCGCCGTCGAACGGATCGCGCACGCGGAGCACGCCACCTACGGTACTCGTGATCCGAACCGTTCGGGTGCGGCCTGCCACGCGGCTTGCGCTGACGCTCCATCCGCCCTCGGCGCGCAGGTCGCGGAACTGCGCATCGGGCCATCGCGTGCTGACCGCAGGGAACACACGAACGACGCCACCCCAGCTCTGCAGCAACATCTCCTGTGCGGCTTCGAGGGCCAGGAAGTTCCCTTCCAGCGTGAACGGCCGGTAATGCGCATTCGAGAGGCCCAGCCGCGTCTGCTCGCCATTGGCATGGAAGCCGTTGCGCAGCAGGAAGCCCCGACGATAGTCCTCGAGATACCGCAGCGCGTCATCGCCGCGTCCGGTGCGCGCGAGCATCGCGCTGTACCACGCGAAGCTGTAGCCCATCCATTCTCCCGTGCCGAACTGCCGGAGTTGATCCACCGTGCGGCGGATCGTGCCGGTGTCCGCTGTCGCATCCATGGTCAGCAGGCCGAGCGGATGGATCGCCATCGCATTGGAAAAGTGGCGGTGTGACTCCGCCAAGGGGATCCCCGCGGCGACGGCGAGCCCGCCACTCGTTGCATCAATCGCCAGCGGGTCCAGTCGGGCGCCGGTGGTCCGCCAGCGACGAGCGGCCGCGTGGTCGCCCAGGGTCGTCGCCATGGAGTCCAGGGTTTCGAACACCCAATGCAGCAGCGACAGGTCGAAGTTCGATGGGCTCGGCAGCCACGCCTTCATGCTGTTGTCGTACAGTTCCGGGCTCGTCGACAGCGGCAACCGCAGCGTGCCGTCGGCGGTCGGCCGCAGCAGGCCGCTGATGGCCCGTCCGAGGTCGGTGACGAACGGATAGGCCCGTTCACGCAGGAACCGTCGATCCTGCGAGTAGCGCCACTCGAGCGCGAACGATTGTGCGACCCAGAGCCCCATGGTCGGCGAGAGGGAATACTGTCCCCAGCCGCCGAGCGGGAGTCCGTCGATGGCCATGACCCCCGGGATCGCCGCACCGTCGACGCCGTAGAAGTCACGGGCGAACCGTCGGTACCTCGGCAACAATCGCCACTGGTAGTCGAGCCACCCGCGCATCGCCTCGCGCGCGCCCGAGGCGTGCGCAGCGAGGTAGGTCATCTGGGTGTTGAGGTCGTTGTGGATGTCCCCTTTCCATGGCGGAAGCGCATTCCCATCGGCGGTCCACACGCCCTGCAGCGGGATCGGTGGCGTGCCGCCCGTGCGGCCGCGCCGTAGAAGTACTGCACCAGGTCGAGGTGCGCTTGCAACGCGGAATCCGGAACCGTGAGCGAGGCGACCGACCGCCAATAGTCGGTCCACCACCGCTCGTGTGCCTGCACCATGGCGCCGTAGCCGCGATCCAGCGCGCGCGCGAGTCGCGCCTTCGCGATCCCCACGGGCGAGGCGCCATCACGTGTGGTCGCGATGGTGATGGCGAGCGTGGTGATCGAATCGCGACGCCGCTGCGCGATGGCGACGACATACCGAAGTCCTTCCGTGGTGCGCTGCTCCATCCATTGGTCGCGCGTCGTCGCGGTCGTGTCCCCTCCACGCGTGGCGGATGTGTATCCCAGTTTGTCGAGCGATGCCGGTCGGACGATCTCCACCGCCTGGAGTCCGGGCACGGAAAAGAGTGCCACGGTGTCGCGAGCACTGAAGAATCCCCGCACGACACCGCTGGACAACGCCACCTCAGCTTCCGCCCGCGCGAGGTCGAGGGAGAACTGTCGCGCCACGCGTGAGGGGTCGAGCGTGATGACGACGCGACCTCCGGGAAGTTTGGTCGGATAGGGAATCCGGTCGTACGGCTCGTCGAAACGGAGGTGCAGGGAATCCTCCTTCCGCTGGGCGACGAGTCGCTGAACGTCCGCCCAGCGGTAGCCATCGCTGCCGTAGCGCGCTGCCGGTCGGAGATCCCACAGGTCGCCCCGATCGAGCGAGATATTGAGGCGCGAATCGCCGCCCCACAGGAGCCCTCCCAGCAGTCCGTTCCCAAGCGGAATCGCTTCGTCCCACGTGGCGATGGGGGCGACAAGATGCGGATTCGACCTGGGCGACGGCTGCGCCGACAGCGCGCCGAGCGCGATGGTGAGCGGAAGCAGGGAAATCGTGGGGAGGCGTCGCATGGCTCGGATGGTCAGCCCGCGGCCCCGATCATTTCGAGTTCCTCCCACCGGGCGGTCGCGGCGGCGATCGCGGTCTCGAGCGCCGCGAGGCGGCCGTGCGAGGCGATCACCGCCGCGCCGTCGCGCAGGAACGCGGGGTCGGCGAGCCGTTCGTACAGTAGCGTGCGCTCCTGTTCCAGCGTATCGATGGCATCGGGAAGGCCGGCGAGCTCCGCTTTCTCCTTGAAGGTCAACCGCCGCGGTTTCGCGTTCTTGGCAGCCGGTGGTGCGGCCGGTGGTGCGGTTGGGACCGGACTCGCGGATCCCGTCGGCGCCCGCGACGCGCGGACGGTGGACGGGGAAGTCGTGCTGCGCGTCGAGCGCTGCCGCACCCAGTCCGTGTAGCCGCCGACGTACTCCCCGACGTGGCCGCCCCCCTCGAAGACCAACGTGCTGGTCACGACGTTGTCGAGGAACGCCCGGTCGTGACTCACCACGAGCAACGTGCCCGAGAACTCGAGCAGGAGTTCCTCCAGCAGGTCGAGCGTCTCGATATCGAGGTCGTTCGTCGGCTCGTCGAGCACGAGCACATTGAACGGGCGCGTGAACAGCCGTGCGAGCAACAGCCGGTTCCGTTCACCGCCGGAGAGGGTGCGCACCGGTGTGCGCACCCGATCGGCGCCGAACAGGAAATCCTGCAGATAGCTCATCACATGCTTCTTGTTCCCGCCGATATCCACCCAGTCGGCCCCGTCGGCGATACTGTCGAACACGCTCTGCTCGGGGTCGAGCTGATCCCGGAGTTGGTCGAAATACGCGATCGCGAGCCCCGTCCCCAGCCGCATAGTACCACGGTCCGGCGTGAGCTCGCCGAGCAGCAGGCGCAGGAGCGTGGTCTTCCCGGATCCATTCGGGCCGATCAACCCGACGCGATCCCCGCGCGTGATCGTGGTGGAACACTCGCGCACGATGACCTTCGCGCCGCGCGAAAAGCTCAGCCCGCGCGCCTCAGCGACCAACCGCCCCGACCGCTCGGCGACCTGCATTTCCATCTGCGCCGCGCCCACGCGTTCGCGACGCTTGCTCCGCTCCACGCGGAGCGCTTCGAGATTCCGGACCCGTCCTTCGTTCCGCGTCCGGCGTGCCTGGATGCCCGTGCGGATCCACACTTCCTCTTTGGCGAGCTTGCGGTCGAACTCGGCGAACTCCCGCTCCTCGACCGCGAGCGCCGCCTCCTTGCGCACGAGATAGGAATCGTAGTCGGTCCCCCAGTCCACGAGGCGACCACGATCCAACTCCACGATCCGGGTGGCGACCGTGCGCAGAAAGGCCCGGTCGTGGGTGACGAAGACGATCGTCATGCCGCGATCCACCAGGAACTCCTCCATCCACTCCACGGCTTCGACATCCAGGTGGTTGGTGGGCTCGTCGAGCAGCAGGACATCGGGCTCTCGCACGAGGGCACGCGCCAGGAGGGTCTGACGCTTCCGGCCACCGGAGGCGGAGGCGAAGGGAAGATCGGCGTCGAGGGCGAGATGTTCGAGGACGGTGTCGACCCGGGATTGCATCTCCCACGCATCGGCCGCGTCGAGCGCCTGATGCAGACGGTCCAGCTCTTTGAGCGCACTCTCACTTCCCGGTGCGCCCGCCAGCGTGCTGACGCGGTGGCTGGCCTCATGATAGCGAGAGAGAAGCGTGCCGGCGTCACCCAGTCCGCCGGCGACGACCTCGAAGATCGTCCCCTCGACATCGTCGGGCACCTGTTGCTCGAGCCGCGTGACCGTGACGCCCGTCTGACGAATCACCTCACCGTCGGCCGGCGACAGCTCGCCGTCCAACAGCTTGAGGACGGTGCTCTTCCCGGCACCATTCCGGCCGAGCAAACAGACGCGTTCGCCGCGCTCGATCGCAAAGCGGGCACGATCCAGGACCGGGGGGCCACCGAAGGCCAGCGTGACATCCTGCATGCCGAGCAGCGCCATGGCGCGAAATATGACCGATCGCACCTCGCTCGTGGGACCTGCGCGGGGCCGCGGTGGCCGCCCGCGTCCCCGCTGGCGCCCGGCTCGCGGATGTGTCATCCTCCGGATTATGACCCGTCACCCCTTCCTGACACTCGCGCTCGCCGGATGCTTCGCGAGCCCACTCGCGACACCGCTCACGGCGCAAGCCGTCGATACCCTGCACACCGCCGGCCTCGTTGCACCGGTCGAAGTCGTGCGGGATCGACGCGGGATCTCGCACATCTACGCCAAGAACGAGCACGACCTGTTCTTCACGCAAGGCTACGTGGCCGCCCGTGACCGCCTCTTCCAACTCGAATTGTGGCGGCGTCAGGCCACGGGAACGGTCGCCGAACTCCTGGGTCCGCGTGAGCTGCAGCGCGACATCGGGGCGCGACTGTTCGCGTTCCGGGGCGACATGACCAAGGAGCTGTCGCATTACCACCCGCGGAGCCGCACGATCATCGGCGCCTTCGTCGATGGCGTGAATGCATACATCGCCGCCACGGAACGCGACCCCGCACTCTTGCCGGTCGAGTTCCGCTTGCTCGACACCAAGCCCGGTCGTTGGACCCCGGCGATCGTCATCTCGCGTCACGGCGGACTCCTCGGCAACATCGAGCAGGAGCTGTCAATCACGCGGGCGGTGGCAGCGGTCGGGGCGCCCACGGTGAAGTCACTGTGGAGCTTTCATCCCGGCGATCCGGAGCTTGCGATTGACCCGGCAATCGACCCGTCGCTCCTCTCCGCCAAGATCCTCGATCTGTACCGCGCCTACCGTGCGCCGGTGCGTTTTCAACCCTCCGACGTGAAGCTGGCCGCACGCAACAGCACGGAGAGTTGGAAGTCCCTCGCCGCCGCCTCGCAGGCGGCCTACGATGACGTGCAACGGCATCAGGCGCGGGACATCGGGAGCAACAACTGGGTCGTGGGCGGCGCGCGGAGTGCGAGTGGCAAGCCACTGCTCGCCAATGATCCACATCGCACGCAGGCGTCGCCGTCGTTGCGGTACTGGGTGCATCTCGTGGCCCCGGGGTGGAACGTGATCGGCGGTGGTGAGCCCGAGATCCCCGGCGTGTCGATCGGGCACAATGAGTTCGGGGCGTGGGGGCTCACGATCTTCGCGACCGACGGCGAGGACCTCTACGTCTATCAGACCAACCCGACGAACCCGCGCGAATATCGTTATAAAGGGGCGTGGGAAGCGATGCGCACGGTCACGGAAACGATTCCGGTGAAGGGCGCGGCCCCGACCACGGTGCCGCTGCGTTACACGCGGCATGGACCGGTGGTGTATGAAGACACGGTGCACCACGTCGCGTATGCGGTGCGTGCTGCCTGGCTCGAGCCCGGGGCGTCGCCGTACCTCGCCAGTCTCCGGATGGATCAGGCCAAAACCTGGGCGGAGTTCCGCGCGGCCTGCGCGGCGAGCTTCATTCCGGGCGAGAACATGATCTGGGCCGATCGCACGGGGCACATCGGGTGGCAGTCCGTCGGGATCGCGCCGATCCGCAAGAACTGGAGTGGGCTCGTCGCCGTGCCCGGCGATGGCCGGTTCGAATGGAACGGGTTCCTCCCTATCCTCGAGAAACCGCACACCACGGACCCCGCCGAAGGGTTCATCGCGACCGCCAACAACGATTTGATCCCGCGCGGGTATGCGCACATGGACGCCGTGGGCTTCGAGTGGACGGATCCCTACCGGTGGGAGCGGATCGCCGAGGTCCTGCGCGCCGGGAGCAAGCTCACGGTGGAGGACATGACACGCCTGCAGACCGACTACACGTCGCTCCCGGCACGTCAGTTGGTGCCGCTGCTCTCCAGCGTGTCATCCGTCAATGCCGCGTCGGAGTCCGCGCGTCGCGCGTTGGTGGCGTGGGATCGCGTGCTGGGGGCCAGCTCCACCGCGGCGGGGATCTACGAGGCGTGGTATCGTGCGCTCGCGGATGATCTGACGAAGCGCATGGTTCCCGAGTCCATCAAGGCGTATCTCACGACGCTCTCCACGGGGCGCGTGGTGGAGCTGCTCACGACGCCCAACACGCGCGTGACCACCGCCGCGCGGGATTCGATCGTGTTGCGCGCGCTCGATGTGGCCGTCGCCGATCTCACCAAGCGCTTCGGGGCGGATCCCGCCAAGTGGCAGTATGGTCAGGCGGGGTACCACCACGCGCTCATCACGCACCCCTTGAGTCCGGCGGTGAACGCCGAGTGGCGCACGCGACTGGACGTCGGCCCCGCCCCGCGCGGCGGTGATGCCACGACCGTCGGCGCGACCGGGAATGGCGGCAATCAGACCTCAGGGGCGTCGTTCCGTATGGTCGTCGACCTCGCCGATTGGGAACGCACGGTCGGCACGAACACCCCGGGACAGTCGGGGGACCCGACGAATCCGCACTATCGCGATCTCTTTGCCGGGTGGGCGGAGGACACGTTTTTCTCCGTGCCGTACGGACGTGCGCAGGTGCTGAAGGTCGCGGAGCACCGCTCCGTGATGCTCCCCCAGCGATGATCAACCTGTCGATGCTCCGCCGAGCGCTCGCGTTCGTGCTCCCTGTCGCGCTCCCCGTGCAGCCGGGATCGTATTCGCCGCACGAGGAGCTGCGGGTCCCGGCCTTCACGGCCTATCTGCTTCCCGACGCCGATGTGGCCCGTGTCTCGCAGAATCGCCCGATCCTTCCCCTGGGTACGCGGGGGTCGAGCATCGTCTGGTGGGGACAGCTCACCGCGCGCGGCTCGGTGAGTGCGTCGGTGGCGCTGCAGTTGCCGAAGGGGGAACATGCCACGCTGCGTCTGACGGTCGGAACGGAGCATCGCGACGTCGCGGTCGACGGTGACGGGACGGAGTCGCGTGCTCCATTCGGCGCCTTCTCTGTGACCGATACGGGCTACGTGAAGTTCGCACTCTCGACCGCCGATGGCGCTCCGGTACCCGCGCTCGAGGTGAAGGCATTGCTCATCGACGGTCCAGCGAGCGTCGGCGCGCACTTCAATCTCGACCCGCGCCGCAATGCCGCGAGCGTGCACCTGCGTTACCCGACGGACAGCACGGTGACCGTCACCGGCTTCTACGACGAAGTCACGGCGGTCGATGATCCGGTCACCACGTACTACATGGCCACCGGATTCGCCCGCGGCTATTTCGGGATGCAGGTGAACTCTCCCACGGAGCGCCGGATCATCTTCTCGGTGTGGGATGCGGCCAACGGCACGAATGCCAAGGACCGCAGCACGGTCTCGCCCGACAACTTCACGCAGCTCGTCGCCAAGGGCGAGGGGGTGGTGGCCGAGGTGTTCGGGAACGAGGGGACTGGCGGCCACTCGCACCTGGTCTACAACTGGAAGACCGGCACTACCCAGAAGTTCTTCGTCACGGCGAAACCGGAGGGCGAGAACACGATCTACGCGGGCTACTGGTTCCACCCCGACAAGAATGCGTGGATGCTCATCGCGAGTTTCCGGGCGCCGAAGGACGGGCTCGGCTTGCGCCGCCTCTATTCCTTCAGCGAGAACTTCGGCGGCAACAACGGACATCTGCGCCGCAAGGCGCGCTTCGGCAATCAGTGGATCCGCCTCAGCGACGGTTCATGGAAGGAACTCACCACCGCGACCTTCAGCCACGATCCCACAGGAAAGGATGCGCGCCTCGACCGCTTCATGGGAGTCGAGAACGGGGCCTTCTTCCTGAGTCATGGGGGATTCGTGCCCGGCTTCACGCTGATGGGGGCGCCGTTCACACGCGTGGCGGGCGGCATACCGCCGATGATCACGCTGCCGAAGTGAGTACGCCTCGGCGTGGGGTCGTTACGCCGTAGCGGGAACCTTCACCACGATCTTGCGCGTCGCCACCGGCGCGGTGACCGCGATGTTCGGGCGGTGCGCGTCCTGCGGAAAGAAAATCGCGAACATTCCGGCCTCTAGGACCAGCGAGGGAGTCGGCGCCGAGCCGTCGGCGTAAAAGCTCACGTCCTGCTCGTCATCGTAGGGAGTCGCGACGGGCAGTGCTCCGACCGGCGCGACCGGGATGCATTCGAGTCCCGAGACGAGATACTGGATGTCCAGGTACCGCCGGTGCGACTCCCACTTCCGTTGCTCTGCCGGCTCCGTGAGGTAGGACATCACGCGGGCCTCGCAGCCCATGCCGATGTCGTGATTTCCGTCGGGCGTGGTGCCGTCGAACGCGGCGAGCCAGCGAAAGCAGTGCGCAAAGGCGGGGTGCAGCGACGCATACTGCGGCGCGTTGGCGATGAGGTCGCAGATCATGCTGAAATGTACGGCGGGTGCCGGGAACGGCGCAGGGTCGCCGGTCGCCAGGTCAGGGTCGTACGGCCGGGAGCAGGTCGTAGCGATCCATCACATCACCGTTGCCGGCCGTGAGCCGCGACCGGATGTACTCCACCGTCGCTTTGGTCGGGGTCACCGTGATGCGCAGGTGTCCCGAGCTTCCGAGCAACGTTCCCGACAGGTAGCCGTAGTCGACGGCACTCGACGTCGCGTTCTCCCGTGCGAAGCTGGGTTGCGGCACTTCCTGGTAGGAGATCCCGTCGCGCGTTTGATGCACGTACAGGTGGTCGTGTCCGTGGAAAACCGCCGACACCTTGTACTGCACGAACAGGTCATGAATCGGCTTGGCCCAGCCCGCGCGCTTGGTCGCGAAGCCTGCCGTGCCGTCGGCATTGAGACCGCCCCACTCATAGTTCACCGAGGCTTCCACGCCGCCACGTGCTTCGCTGGTGCTGCCCCCCACGAGGTTGTGCAGGAAGACGAAGGTGTACTTGCTGGTGTTCTTCTGCAGCGTGCTCACGAGCCAATCGTACTGCTCCTTCCCGAGCGACCACGCCCAGTTGTCGGCCGCCTTCGACGGTTGGGTGAGCGTGGCACTGAAGGGGTCGAGGACGATGTACGTGGCATCCCCCCAGGTCCACGCGAAGTAATTGCGAGGGGTCAACGCCGAGGAGTAGAAGGCGTTGCTGATCACGGACGGGAAGTATGTGGTGCGCTGGCCGGCCGCCCATGTTTGCACCGCAGGGAGCCAGGCGAGTTCGCCGTCGTGATTCCCTTGCACCAGATACACCGGCATCGTGCGTCCGACGAGTCCGAACCAGTAGCGCTGCGCATAATATTGTGCGGCCGCGCTGTGGTAGTCCGCGTACTTGTCGGTCATGAACGTGTCGCCCAGGTCGATCAGGAAGTCGGGCGCGTCAGCGACCATGTTGGCGAGCGTGTTCGCGTAGATGGCCAGGTCCGAGTTGTTGTCGAGATGGGAGTCCGCCTGCATCACGAAGCGATACGATGTTCCCGGACCGCGCGCGGTACGAAAGCTCCCCGAGATCGATGTGGCGCCCGGCGCGTCGACACGGTACTGGTACGCTTGGTCCGGACTCAGCCCGGTCAGGTCGACGGTGGCCAGCGTGGCAGCGGTCAGCGGCTGCGAGATCACGCGGTTGCCCGGCGTGAGCGTGATGGTCGCCGTGCGCGCGCTGGCGGACCAGAGACTCACGGTCGTCGACGACTCCGTCGGCCGTGCGAGAATCGCATTCAGGTCGATGGTGGGGACCGTGGTCTGGAAGGCGTCGGTCGGGGATCCCGTGACCGTGATGGTCGCCGATCCGGAAACACCGCTCGCGGTGGCCGAGATCGTCGCGGTCCCGGCGGTAACGCCGGTGACGACTCCCGCAGCGGAGACCGTCGCTACCGCAGTGCTGGCCGACGACCAGCTCACCGTGGGGCCGGTCATGGTCGCGCCCTTCTGATCCAGCAGGGTCGCCGCGAGCGAGGTCGTGGCGCCCACAGCGATCGAGGCGGTACTGGGCGAGACGGACACGGTGCGGACCGTGGCGGGGGTGCCGTCGACGATGACGGCGACGCTGAGGGCAAGCGCGGGCACGAGCAACGTCGCGTCGCACTGGCGCAGCAGCGGCGTCAGCACCTTGTCGAGGAACACCGCCTCGCGGTCGAAGATGTCGACCTCCGGGTCGGTCACCTCGCCGTGCACCAGCAGCGGCATGCCCGCCTTCTCCATCGCCTCGAGACCACGGGCAATCCGGTCCATCGAGGTCACGCCGTGCGCCGAGTTGGTGGTGGCATGGGCCGGGTAGAGCTTGGCCGCCACCCAGACGCCCTGCTGCTTGCCGTTGGCCAGCTCGACCGGGTCGGCGCCGTCGGTCAGGTAGCAGGTCATCAGCGGCTCGAAGCCGAGATCGGCCGGGACCGCCCTGCGGATGCGGTCGCGGTAGGCCACGGCCTCGGCG
>CAXBQP010000019.1:0-50339 GCA_963978095.1 uncultured bacterium
CATCACGTACCCTACCGCGATGGAGGCAAGCACCATCACCGCCGAAATGATTTGCGTGACAATCGAACCTCCCACCTTGTCGGAAATCCAGCCTCCGATCGGCCGCACCGCCGCACCGATAAAAGGGCCAATCCAGGCATAGGTGAGCGCTGAAGGCGCCTGCGGATTCTTCAGTGTGTGCTGCATCACGCCGGCAGCATCGGGGACGTGGCTGATGCCGAATATCACCGTGATCGCGAGCGGCAGCGCCATGGAAAAGCCGATGAACGAGCCGAACGTCCCGATGTACAGGAAAGCGATGCTCCAGGTGTCCGGCTCGGTCAGGATGGCACGCATCGCCCCGGAGTCGATTCGGTGCTGTGCAAGGTTGTTCATGAACAAAGCGGCACCGATCGCGGCGACGAGATCGGCCTGCGTGGCGTCGAAGCTCAGGTTTCCTACAAAAATATTAGTCATGCCGTTGTCCCTCCTCAGGGGTAAATTCTCAAGTACCCAACTGGCAGAAACGAAGCGGCAGGTAGGAGCCGGAGTCGCAAGAACCGATGGGACGTACACCTGGAGTGTAGCAGCTTTCCCTAGCGGTCGTCGCGGGCGGTCCAGTGCACTTCTCCCTGAACGCGCAGCAACGGTGTACCCGAACAGGTGTAGGATGACGGAAGCGGAGGGGATCCGAAGTGAATTCCGAAACAGCTGCGTATATCGCGAAACACAATCCTGGCGATCAGGCGATCTGCCGGCTGCTGGCGGAAGAGATCGACCGCGCGATCAATGGTGCGGAGAATAAACTCTGGCACGGCCATCCGGTATGGTTCCTTGAAGGGAACCCGATCGTGGGATTCAGCAAGCTGAAAGACTGCATCCGGTTGCTCTTCTGGAGCGGGCAGTCGTTCACGACGCCGGGGCTCGCGGTCGAAGGGAGCTTCAAGGCCGCCGAGGTGCGCTACACCGATGTGGCGCAGGTGAAGGTCACGCCGCTGCGCCGCTGGCTGCGCGAGGCGCGCACCATCCAGTGGGACTACAAGAACATCGTGAAGCGGAAGGGGAAGTTGGAGCGACTGAAATGATGCGGCGTGCGCGGCGCGTCCTCTGCGCACTCGTGTTCATCGCCGGCTCACTCCACGCCCAGCGCGCCCCCGTCCTCGGCACCTGGAACGGACGCTCCGTCTGCACCATCCCGAGTTCGCCGTGCACCACCGAGTCGGTGGTGTACGACATCCTCCCCGACACGCGCGCCAAGCACTACCCCGCGCGCCTCGTCATGAACGCCGACAAGATCGTGAACGGCGCGCGCGAGTTCATGGGGACGCTCGACTGCTACTGGAAGGCGCCGGCCACCATGACCTGCCCGATGCCCGGGCGCGGCCTGTGGGAGTTCGCCCTGCACGGCGACACGCTCACGGGGACGCTCGTGCTGACCGATGGGCGGCTGTATCGCCGCATCGAGGTGGTGCGGCAGCGCGCCACATCGCGCACCGAACATGAATCGGTCCGAGTGCTCGCCATCTCCCCCGGCATCACCGCCACCATCGTCGCCCCGCAGACGCGCGCACTCCGCACACGCGGGATCGCGGGGGCGGTAAAATGACTTGATTCGATGTGTTGTACAGCGTTCCCCCACGGCGATCCCGGCCGAAGGAATGAATCGCTTCGCCCGCAACGGAACGTGTTGGTGGGTGCACGGGGAATGACGAGTGTGTGGAGACGGCAGGTGGCCGAATCGGGGGCCGCTTCCAAACCATACTACTCAGTAGTACACTCATGGAACGTCCTCCGCTGGTCCACTTCATCCATACGGCCGCGTTCGAGAAGGCGGCGCAGGCGGCAGCGTTCACCGATGCGGAGTTGCGCGCGCTGCAGTTGGTGTTGATGCGGAATCCGGACGCGGGAGATCAGGTGCCAGGTGCGGGTGGTGTGCGGAAGGTTCGCGTTCCGCATCCGCAGCGAGGGAAGGGCACCCGAGGAGGATTGCGCGTGATCTACTATGTCGTCTCCGCCCGAGCGACGGTCTATCTGCTGTATCTGTTCTCGAAGGGCGAGTTCGACGATGTGAGTGAGGAAGGCAAACGACTGTTCAAGGCACTGACGGCGCGATTGGATCGGGATCCCGGCCCTTCCCGTTGATCGTGCGAGGAGACATCCAGTTGAGCAAGACCATCGAACACGAAGTCCTCGGCGCCCTTCGGGAGGCCGTGGCGATCCACGAGGGCGAAGCGAAGCCCGCGCGCGCGTACACGATCTTCAACGCGCGGCGCCTCCCTGCGCGCCCGGCGCCGATCCCCTCGGCGGCTCGCATCGTCGCGCTGCGGCGTCGATTGCGATGCTCGCAACCGGCGTTCGCGTCGCTGCTCAATGTGTCGGCCCCGACGGTGCGCGCGTGGGAGCAGAACCTGCGGCGTCCGCATGGAGCGGCGGCGCGACTCCTTCAACTACTGGCGGCCAAGCCCACGGTGGTGCAGGATGTGCTCCTGTCCCCCGAATCCCGTCGCGCCATCCGGTGACCACCCCCTCCACCTACCTCGGGGTCGTCGCGACGGCACTCACTGCGCTGCTCATTGGCACGCGCGTCGACGCGCAACGGGCAGGCGCGGCATCGTCGCCCGACGAATCTGTCCGCGTCCTCACCATCACCCCCGGCATCACCGCCACCATCGTCGCCCCGCTCCCCGCACGCACGCCGGTCGACCTCATCTTCTACGCCCTCCCCAACGGCAACTCCACCGCCGAGACGATGGGCCGCGCCCTCCGCGCCGACAGCTCCGTGGGATGGCGCTACGACATCCAGCACATCGCCGCGCAGACGCGCGCGCTCCGCACGCGCGGGCTCCCGGGGGCGGTGGTCGTCTATCTCGAAGCCGACGGCAAGAGCTGGCCCGCCTGGCGCGCCAAACTCGGCTACCCCGCCGCCAACGCGCGCCTCGTCGCCGTGCTCGACTCGCTCCGCCACCTACTCGGCGACCCGCCGCACGTGACGCTCACGGGGCACAGCGGGGGCGGGTCGCTGATGTTCGGCTTTCTCGAGGGCCAGAGCGCGATTCCATCCTGGCTCGAACGCATCGCCTTCCTCGATGCCGTCTACAACTTCGACGGCGCCACGCACAGCGCGAAGCTGCTCGACTGGCTGCACGGCGACCCGAAGCGGATGCTCGTCTCGCTCGCCTACGACGACCGCGAGATCATGCTCGACGGCAAGAAGGTCGTCTCCGATTCCGGCGGCACCTGGCGCGCCACGGATCGGATGCTTCGAGCTTTCACTGCCGCGGGTGTCCCGCTCGTGCGGGACACACTCGGCGCTTTTGAGCGGCATCGCGCGCCGCAGATGGAGATCCTCCGGCATCCGAATCCGCAGAACCGGATCCTGCATACCGAGATGATCGGGGAGATGAACGGGTATATGCACGCGCTGCTGACAGGACGGGCGGGGTATGGGGAAGCCGTCGCGGTGCTGCGGCCGGTGCGGATGTACTCGGCGTTCGTGCGGGATTCGGTGCCCTGAGCGTGTTGCGCCGCCATACCAGAGCGCCGGCTGACCGGTTTACTCAGGATATTGAGTATTTTTGCTCGATATCTTGAGTAAATCCGAAATGTTGGGACTTGCGAATATGTATCAACATTTAGTAACATTCTCGGCATGAGCCGCACCACCCCTTCCGCCGAGAGCCGCGCCATCCGACTGCTGGAACAGCAGGGGATGGCGCGTCCACGCGACCTGGAGCGCCACGGCATCCATCGCGCGCAGCTCCAGCGACTGGTGGCCGAAGGACTGCTGGAGCGGCTCTCGCGCGGCATCTACGCTCTCGTGGAGCGCGAACACTCCGGGGATCTCACGCTGGCCATCGTCGCTCGGCGCGTGCCGGACGGCATCATATGCCTGCTCACCGCGCTCCGACTGCACGGCCTCACCACGCAGCTGCCCCACGAGGTTTGGATCGCGCTCCCCGAGACTGCCCGCAAGCCGCAACTCGACTACCCCAAGCTGCGCGTGGCGCGCTTCTCCGGCGCGGCGCTCACCGAGGGCGTCGAAACGCGCCGGATCGATGGCGTGGAGGTGCGCCTGTACTCCGCCGCCAAGACCGTCGCCGATTGCTTCAAGTACCGCCACAAGATCGGCACGGATGTCGCCGTGGAAGCGCTCCGGGACTATCTCCGGCTGCATCGCGGCGGAGCGACCGCGCTCGCGCATTTCGCGCGGGTGTGTCGAGTGGCGCGCGTGATGCAGCCGTACCTGGAGGCGATGCTGTGACCGCCTCGGCCAATCTTCAGGCGGCGGACCCCATCGCGCAACGTTCCCTTTTGCCCCGCTCCAGAACGCGCGAGGTTGGGGAATGACCCCGAACGCCCTCCTCGACGAGATCCTGCGCCTGCCGCCGGAACAGCGGATGCGGCTGATGGAGGAGGTGTGGAACAGTCTCTCCGCGTGGCCCGAGGCGGTCGGAGTGCCGGACTGGCATCGCGAGGAACTCGACAGCCGAGTCGCTGAATCGGGGGCGCTCTCCTGGTCGGAAGTGCAGGAGTGCGCGCGGCGCACGGTCGCGTGAACCGACCGCTCGCTGTCGCAAGGCGAGCGGCCACGACGTTCGTGCGAGGTTCATTCCAGTGAGCACTCCAGCCAGCAACGTCGGCGAGACGGAGTTCTATCGCGAACGCCGGCATCGGATCGTCGACGGCGCGGCGCTGATCGGATTCCTGATCGGCTTTCTTGGGTCGGCCCCGCTCGCGTGGATGCGCCTCTCCACCGACTGGGTCGCGGGCGCCATCACTCGCAGTCTCGCGATCTTCATTGCGACGACGCTCGGCGCGGGGGTGCTCCTGGGGCTCGTCGCTTCACTCGTCGGTCGCGTGGTCGCCAATAGATGGATTCGCAAGCACGCGAAGACCCGGATGTACGAAGAGGACAGGCCGGCGTCGGCCGAGATCTCCTCTGGCAACGCGGATCGCGTGTTCCTCGATGTCCACGTGGGTGTCGTGGACGGCGCGGCGTACCACGATCTTCTGCAGCGATGTGGCGTCGCCACGGGCGACCTCGCGGCGTTCGATTCGGCGTTGCGGACGACCATCAATGTGTCGGTGCAGATGGGTGACCGCGTGGTGGGCCTCGCTCGAATCTTCAGCGACGGAGTGCGGTGCGTGGCGGTGGTCGAGGAGATTGCCGATCCAGCGCATCCGTGGGTACGAGGCCAGCTACGGGCGGCCGCGCGGCAGCAACAGCGGTCGCTCTTGGCCGATGGCGCAATGCACGAGGGCTAACCCGCGAGACGCCCCAGGATCGTGAGCGCCTCTGCGGCGAGCTCCTCGGCCGTATCGGGTGGGATCGGACGGCGATCGGCGAAGTGGCTGGTCAGCGTGGACAACATCCCTGGATCGTTCAGGAGTGTGCCGGCGCGTGCGCGAACTTCGGTTCGGATGTCAGAAGCGCGCGTGGCCACATCCGCTTCGAGGTCACCGGCCACCGCCAGGACGGCGATGTCCGCGAGATCCTTGCTCTCGAAGGGCTTGTCGGTGCCGCGATCCTGATACGCCGCACATTTCATCAGGAAGAGTCCGGTCGCGCTCACGTGGCGGATCGCCGGATGCCCGTCCATCGGCTGCGCGGTCTCGATCGCGATCGTATCGACGTGCGCGCCCGATGCTCCTGAGAAGTCACCCGCGAATGAGAGGTCGAACGTCTCGCCTTGTGATGTTCGCCAGCTTCCTTTGTGCTTGGCGTCCATGTTCAACGTGAACCCGGCCTTCGCGACTGCTGCCTCGACCTTCGCACTCTCAGTGTAGTTCACCGCGACACCGACGGCGTCGACGTCGTCCGTCATCCGCGGGGAGTAGAATCGGCCATCCACGTCTACCACGAGCGGCAGTACGGTTCCGCCGATGAACACCAGATGCTCACGGACCGACGCGAGCGCGGTCGCCACCGCGACGATGCGTGCTTCCGCGAGGCGTCGCTCTTCGCCCATCAGGCGCCCAGGTCCTTGAACGCGCGATGCATCGCCTTGCGTGCGAACTCGCGCTCGCGCGCATCTCCCATCCGCAGGGCATCGACGATGGCCAGCATGTGGTAGAGCACCGGGTCCCGATACGAGATCTCCGGTGCCGCTGCCACGAGCGGTGTCACGCCCACACCGCGCGCCTCGCCGAGCTTCGAGGGCCAGACGAGTGACAGCGCGGCAGAGAACGTATCGTAGCCGGCGACGTTCATCAGCGCTCGGAGGCCGGTGGCGACCCCGCGGGCCTCCGGAACGGTATCCGGCGCGAAGGCGTATGGCACGCCGTAGCAGAGCAGGTCGAGCGCCGGACCGTCGGCGACGATCGCGAGCTGTTGGCGGGAATGATGCGCAAGCCGGTTCTGCACCAGGCGCATGACGCTCCCGTGCGCGGTGCTCTTGCTGATCCCTAGCCGTGCGGCCATCTCGCCGTACGAGTCCCGTGGGTGGACTCGGAGGCTGAGGAGGCAGGGGATGTCAGTGGGTCTCAGCATATCGTTCTCCGTTCGCGAACGGAGAACAATATGCGCTATAATATTAAATGTCAATACTTACAAAATTCGTTCTGTGTTCGCGAACGCAGAACGAGGCGAGGCTTAGTGGTCGTCGTCCGGCCCCCCGAGCCACCACGCGGTGGTCATCCCCTCCGCCGCACTCGCTCCACTTGCCGGCCGCGGGAACGCCAGCTTCTGCAACTCACTCACCTTGTACAACCGCCCCCCGCGCACCACCGTCTCGATCTTCTGCAACTCCCCGATCTTCTCCATCGGCTTGCCACCGACGACGAGAATATCCGCCACCTTCCCGACGCTCACGCTCCCGTAGTCGTTCGCTTCCTTCATGAAGCGCGCGGCGTCGAGGGTCGCGATCTGCAGGATCTTTGCGCGCGGGATCCCGGCGAGTTCGTACATCTCCAACTCGCGACGGTACGTCGAACCGCTCGAGTTGTCCGTGCCGGCCACGAGCTGCACACCGCCCGCGTACAACTTGCGGATCAGGTTCATGTACGCCGAGTCGGCCTTCTGCTGGTCGGTGCTCCCGCCGGCGCCGACGCTCGCGCCACCACCGCCGATCCACAGATTGAACGTGCCATCGATCACCGTCTTGTGGTCGCGCAGATAGTTCACGAGCCCGGTCATCTGCGGCGAGTTCACGTCGATGCTCGGCGCCACCGCCGTCGCCACCTGCGAATAGGCGCGCATCTGCGGCAGGTAGAGCGAGTCCTGGTACCAGTTCGAGAAGAAGAAGGCGGCGTGCTGTACCTCGTCGAAGCCGAGCGCGACGGCGGCCTGCATGCTGAGCCCGCGCGGGATGTGCCCGCTCAACAACATCCCGCGCTTGTGCGCTTCCTGCGCGATCGTGGGGACGATGTCGGGATGCAGCACATTGTACAGTTTGATCTGCTTGTAGCCGAGTGAGTCGTAGCGCGCGACCCACGCGCGCGCCTCGGCTTCGGTCGCTACCACCGCCGCACTCGGCCCCGCCCACTTGAGGGGCCCCTCGATGAAGCCCGCGAGGATCGTGCGCGGCATCGCGAGCTTCCCCTGACGCTCGCGGTCGCGCAGCGAGACGGCGACGTCGTCATCGCTCGCGAGATCGCGCGCGGTGGTGAGTCCGGACATGAGCTGCGTGAGGCCGAGCGCGCCCTGATTGCTGACCTGGAGATGCGTGTGCATCTCGTACATCCCCGGCATGATGGTCTTGCCGGCGGCGTCGATCACTGTCGCACCCGCGGGGACGGTGGTGCTGGCCGCGGGGCCAACGGCGGCGATGCGCCCGTCGCGGACGATCACGGTTTGGCCGGAGACCATCGTGCCGCGCTCGCTATCGAACAGTTCGCCATTCGTGATGGCGACGGTGCCATTCGTCTTCGTGACGGCCTTGGCCGCCATCGCCTCGCCCTGCGCGGCGCGGTACTTGAGCTCGATCGCGCGGAAGGCGGGGAGGAGCGGGACGACATCCGGGCGCACCGTGATGAACCACTGCACGTCGCCCGAGAGGAGTGAGCCCTTCTCGTCGAGCCAGAGGCCGAGTGGGGTCGCGTTGCCGGTCTGCAGGAGAACGAAACGGGCGCGCTGCCGCTTGGTGCCGTTGCGGAGCGTGGTGTCGACCACCAACTCGGCGCGCACGGGGTTCGGATTGCCGAACATCTTGCCGGTGCGATTCGGCTGCGCGAGCAACCAGCTCACGAGCTTGGCCTGCTCCCAGGGCGTACCAGAGCGACCGGCGACGAAGGCGCCCTTCTCGATCGCCATGGCCACGGTGCCACGCTTCAGCGAGTCGCCGACGACGGTGAAGGCATCGGTCGGCGCACCGGCCGAGCCGTCGGCGAGCACAGGGCGCGACTCGCCCGCGATGAAGTTCCCCTTGGCGTCCATCCGGTAGCGTCCCTCGAGCCGCGTGCCGCGATTGCGGTCGGTGAAGACGAAGCGGACGATCGCCGAGTCGCCGCGAGTGACGACCACCAGGTCGCCCGCCTCGCGGCCGTGATTGGAGACGATCCAGCGGCTCGAATCGGCGGCGATTGGCGCGGAGGAGACGGCCGTGGCGATGGCAAGGACGGGGAGCAGCATGGGGCGGACTCGTGGAATGGGAGGTCTCGGGCAATTATACGGCAGATGCCTCGCTCCCGTGTCGTCCTGCTGATCGCGTTCCTGACTGGCCTTTGCGCCGGTTGGGGAGTGCTCGAGCTCACCGAGCCCCCCGGCCCGGGGCTCGACCCCGACGCGGTCTCGTACTTGGGCGCGGGGATCTCTGCGGCGCACGGATACGGCTTCCGGATCCCGGAGGGCCCGTGGAATGCCCCCGACACGACGAGCGCGCTCGCGCACTTCCCGCCGGGGTTCCCGGCACTGATCGCTACAGGGGTGCGTGCCGGACTGGATGCGCGGAATGCGGCGCGGTTCATCCAAGCAGCCTCGGCGGCGATCGCGGCGATCGCCGTAAGTCTGACGGCGGGAGTGGCGGGCGGCCCCCTGGCGGCGTTGACCGCCGCCGTGCTCGTCTTGCTCACGCCGGCAATGATCGTGGTGCACGCGTCGGTCCTCAGCGAGCCGCTTTTCCTCGCCCTGGTGGCGAGCTTCACCCTGGTGATGGCGCGGACGCCGCCGGGCGGGTCAAACCTGGGGGGCTCCGACCCGGGCGCGCCGCTGCGCCGGCTCGCACTGCTCACCGTGCTCGCTGCGGCCGCGGCGCTCGTCCGCTACGCGGGGCTCGCGCTGGTGGGGGCGATCGGACTCGACACGCTACTCGCGCATCGGCAGGCCTCGATCGGCCGACGACTGCGCAACGCCCTGCTCACGATGCTGCTTCCGGTGGTTCCGTTCGGCTGGTGGACACTCTCGCGCCCGGCGCGGACGGAAGGAGTGGCGGTACGTCACGCCGGGCTCTATCTCGACGGATTGCGTGCGACGCTCGGAGAGGGGGCGCTGACGATGGGGCGGTGGCTCGCGCCCGTTCGAGAAAGTGAGACGGCGTGGCGCGTGATGCCCGGTGCGATCGCGGTGCTGGTCGCCCTCGTGGTGCTGGCGCGCCGAGCATGGCCCGCGACGCCGGAGCCGGGGCGGCAGGTGGTGCGGAGCGTCGGCATTGTCGTCGCGAGCTACCTCGGCATGGTGCTCACGTCGCGAGTGCTGGCCGACGGGATGATCCCGCTCGACGACCGCCTGCTTTCGCCCGTGATGATGCTGGGAGCGCTCGTGATGGGCGTCCTCTGCGCCGTATGCTTGACCGACGCGAGGCTGGGTCGGGCGCGGCGGATGCTCGTGGCGGGCCTCCTCGCGAGCTGGCTCTGGGGCGCGAGCGACGTCGGTCGGTGGTGGTGGATGATCTACACGGAGGACGGTGGTGACTTCGCGTCCCGCGATTGGGCGCTCTCGCCGACTCTTGCCCAACTGAACGTGATCCCGCCCGGCACGCCGATCTACACCAACTGGCCCGCGGCGATCTGGTTCCACACGGGGCGCGCGTCGCGATTCTTGCCGTCGACCCCGGACTCGGCGGTGGCGAGGCGCTGGGGCGCATTGATCAAGACGCACGGCGGCGTAGCGCTGGTGTTCACCACGGAAAGCGGTGATGTGCGCACCCCGCTCGCCACGTTGCGCGCCGCCGGACTCGTTCCGCGTGCGACGTTCGCGGACGGCGCGCTCTGGGGCATCGCCCCCGAACCGTAGGGCGCACTCCCGTTGCGTGACCGCCGAGACGGCGCGACCATTGAACAGGCACTCGACCTCTCTTTCCGCATCGTTCCCATGCGCCCCATCCGATTCGCCTCCGCTCTCGTCGTCGCACTCACCATCGCGACCCCATCCACGTTGCTCGTCGCGCAACAGAAGAGCGCGCCCGCGCCCGCCACGGACTCGAGTCGATTCGCCACGCTCGCCGGGGGCCTCGGATGGCGCTCGATTGGTCCCGCGCTGACCTCGGGACGCATCTCCGACGTGGCCGTGCACCCGCGCGACAAGCGCGTCTGGTATGTGGCCACCGCGGCAGGCGGCGTGTGGAAGTCGAGCAATGCGGGGACGAGCTTCACGCCGATCTTCGACGGTGAGGGCTCCTTCTCCATCGGCGCGATCACGATCGACCCCAAGCGCCCGGAGACGATCTGGGTCGGTACGGGCGAGAGCAACGCACAGCGCGTGGTGGCCTACGGCGACGGGATCTACAGGTCGAACGACGGCGGACGCAGTTGGAAGAACGTCGGGCTCAAGGAGAGCGAACACATCAATCGGATCGTGGTCGATCCGCGCAACTCCGATGTCGTCTACGTCGCGGCACAGGGGCCGCTCTGGAGAAAGGGGGGCGATCGCGGGATCTACAAGACGATCGACGGTGGCAAGACGTGGAACCGCATCCTGCAGGTGGATGACTGGACGGGCGCCAACGACATCCAGCTCGACCCGCGCGATCCGGACGTGCTCCTGGCCACCACGTGGCAGCGGGCACGGAGCACCTGCTGCTTCGTCGCGGGCGGACCGGGCTCCGGCGTGCATCGCTCGACCGACGGCGGCAAGACCTGGAACAAGTCGCAGAGTGGTTTCCCTTCGGAGGACCTCGGCCGTATCGGGCTCACCGTCTCACCGGCGGATCCGCGCGTCGTGTATGCCGTGGCCGAGGCGGCGAATGGGAAGGGGGGCTTCTTCCGCTCGCGTGACTTCGGCGCGAGCTGGGAGCGGATGAGCAGCTATCAGGCCGGCGGCAACTACTACAATCGCATCTTCGCCGATCCGAAGCATGTGGATCGCATCTACGCCGCCGACGTGAACCTTCAGGTCAGCGAGGACGGCGGCAAGAGCTTTCATCGCGTAGGCGAGCTGCTCAAGCACGTCGACAATCACTCGGTCACCTTCGATCCGGATGATGAGGATCATCTGATCGTCGGCTGCGACGGTGGCGTGTACGAGACGTGGGATCGCGGGCAGAGCTGGCGCTTCATCGCAAATCTCCCGGTCACGCAGTACTACCGGGTGTTCGTGGACGACACGAAGCCGTTCTACCGGGTGTTCGGCGGGGCGCAGGACAACTTCTCCGTCGGTGGGCCGAGCCGGACGCGCAATGTGAGCGGCATTCGGAACAGTGATTGGTTCATCACGAGCGGCGGCGACGGATTCGGGTCGGTCGTGGACCCGAACGATGCGGACATCGTCTATGCGCAGTCACAGTTCGGTGTGCTCTCGCGGTTCAACCTGCGCACCGGCGACGAGATGGGGATCCAGCCCACCGACGCCGCGAACGGCCCCGGCTTCCGCTGGAACTGGGATTCGCCGCTGATCCCGAGCGTCCACGCGGCCGGGCGCATCTATTTCGCCAACGACCGCGTGCTCCGCAGCGACGACCGCGGCAACACCTGGAAGGCGGTCAGTCCCGACCTCTCGCGCAATCTCGATCGCACCACGCTGCGGTTGATGGATCGCGTCTGGGGTGTGGACGCCGTCGCACGAAACACCTCGACCACGCTGTACGGCAACATGACGGCGCTCGTCGAATCGCCGGTGAAGGAGGCGATCCTCGCCACCGGCACGAACGACGGGCGCATCTCCGTCACCGACGACGGCGGGACGAAGTGGCGCTCGATCGACAAGTTCCCGGTCGTGCCGGAGACGACGCTCGTCTCCTCGGTGCGCCTCTCGCAGCACGACGCGAACACGCTCTACGCGACGTTCAACAACCACATGCGGGGCGACTTCAAGCCGTACGTGCTGAAGAGCACCGACCTGGGGCGCAGCTGGACGAGCATCGCCAGCGACCTCCCGGCGCGCGGTTCCGTGTGGACGATCGCGGAGGATTTCGTCGATCGCGACCTCCTCTTCGTCGGCACCGATTTCGGCGTCTTTGTCACCCGCGACGGCGGCGCCCACTGGGTGAAGCTCGGCAACGGTCTCCCCACCATCCAGGTGCGCGAGATCGCGATCCAGAAGCGCGAGAACGATCTCGTGCTCGCGACCTTCGGGCGGGGCTTCTACGTGCTCGACGACTACAGCGCGCTCCGCCGACTCACGAACGACAAGATGGCCGCGGCCGCGACGCTCTTCCCGTCGCGCACCACGTACCAGTACATCCAGCGCGCCCCGCTCGGCCTTCCCGAGGGGGTCAGCTTCCAGGGCGCGGGGCAGTACTTCGCGAACAATCCGCCCTACGGCGCGGTCATCACCTACGACCTGAAGGACGCCCTCAAGTCGCGGAAGGCCAAGCGGCAGGAGGCCGATGCCGCCGCCGCCAAGAAGGGCGCCGATGCCACGTTCCCGAGCTGGGACGCGCTGAAGGCCGAGGATCGCGAGGAGGAACCGGCGATCATCCTCGAGGTGAGCGATTCCGCTGGGCGTCGCGTGCGCCGGCTCGTGGGTCCAGGGTCAGCGGGACTTCACCGCGTCGCGTGGGATCTCAAGTATCAGGCCACGGATCCGGTGAATGGTCCGCCGTACGCGCTCGACCCGAACTTCCCCTTCTCGGGGCCCCCGGGTGCCCCGTGGGCGCTCCCGGGACGTTACACCGTGCGGATGTTCTCGCGCGTGGACGGTGCGTTGAGCCCGCTCGCCTCACCGATCACCATCACGATCGTGCCGGCGGATCCGTCGGCAGCGCGCCTCGCCTCGCGCGACGCGACCACGCTCGCCACGGATTTGCGCAACGCCGAGCTCAAGCGCTCGGTCCTCGGGGCCTCTGCCCTCGTGGGTGAAACGCTCGGCAATCTCAAGATGCTGAAGCGCGCCGTGGACGAGACCCCCAACGCCGACAGCGCACTCATCAAACGCGTGCGGACCGTGGAGCAGCGGCTGCTCGATCTGCGGGAGACGCTCGCCGGCGATCCCACGCTCGCGCGGCGCAACGAGCACGCGCCGCCGAGCCTGCTCGAGCGCTTGTCGAAGTTGGGGGATGCGTGGTCCGGGACGCTTGAACCGGCCACCCCCGCGCAGCTCGGGCAAGTGGAGATCGTGCGCGGGGAGTTCGGGAAGATCCTGTCGCAGCTGCAGCAGCTCTATGAAAACGAGTTCCGCGGCTTGGAGGCCGCCGCCGAGCGTGCGGGGGTGCCGTGGACGAGCGGTCGGATGCCGACGCTGCCCTACGTGCCCTAGGGCAGCGTCGCCACGCACTCGATCTCGACCTTCGCGCCCGGCGAGACGAGTGCTGCCACCACGACCGTCGTGCGAGCCGGTGGAGAATCGGGGAAGAACTCGCGATACGACTGGTTCATGCCTTGGAAATCCTTCACGTCGACCAGATACACCGTGCACTTGCCGACATTCCCCATCGTGGTGCCGGCTGCTTCGAACACCTTCTTCGCGCTCTCGAGCGCGCGCTTGGTCTGCGCCTGGATGGTGGTGTCCGCACCGGCCTCGCGCGACACCCCCAGTTGACCGGAGGCGAACACCAGTTTGCCCAGCGTGATGCCCGGCGTCAGCGTGGGTGATGCGCTAGTGCCGGCTGGAACCACCGGCACGCGCTGCGCGAGGAGCGGAGCAGCACTGATGCAGCACAACGCGAGTAGCCTGAGGGAGCGCATGCACGACCTCGGTCTGATGTGAAGGAGCTGGCTTGTAACGCGAGAAATCGAGCACGGTGGCTTTGGCCACGCTGTCGCCGACGAACGAGGCCGTGCCCGCTGGGAGTCCGTTCAGCTTCAAGATGTACGCAACGACGTCCTGATACTCCGAAAAACCGTAGCTCCCCGGATCCGTATCCGGCATGCTGGAGCGGATCCGCTCGAACAGGGCGAACGCGGTTTGCCCGTTCCACTTCAGACGGAAATCGGGATTCGCATAGTCCGTGCGCTGATGACACGCGATGCACCGGTACCCATACACTTGGCTCCCGCGCTCGGCTTGTGCATCCGTGTAGATCGCCGCGCCGCGCGGCGCGTTCGCTGCGGGGTCCGGCGCTTGCGCGGCAAGCGGCGCCGCGCCGCCGACCAGCGCGAGGGACACGCAGGCGAGCAGACGGCCAAGTCGCGACATCGACATGATCATCAGCGTCCCGCGACCAAGCGCCGAATCGCGCGGAGTCCTTCTGCGCCGATATCGCGACTGAAATCGTTCACATAGAGCGCGATGTGCTGTGCACAGACCTCCGCCGACATCTCCTGGGCATTGGCCCGCACATACTCGCGACTCGCCTCGGAATGGTCGAACGCATACTGCACCGACGCGCGAATCGCCTGTTCGGCCGCGAGCACGGTCGCCTCGTCGAGATCGTTCCGCGCGCAGATCCCCGCGAGCGGAACGGGCAAACCGGTCTCCGAGGTCCACCAATCGCCGAGGTCTGCGGCTCGGGATAATCCGTGTTCGGCGTAGGTGAACCGGCTTTCGTGGATGATCAGGCCGGCGTGCACCTCGCCATCGCGCACCGCACGCAGGATCCGGTCGTAGCGCACTTCCACGACGTCGGTGAGCGAGGGCGCCGCGAGTCGGAGGAGCTGGAACGCGGTCGTCTCGCGTCCCGGGATCGCGACCCGCCCACGCACCGCCTCCTCGAGCGACATCGGGGTGCGCGTCACGACGAGTGGGCCAACCCCTTCGCCGAGCGCGGCGCCGCTGCGCATCAGGCGATACCGATCGCCGACCGCGGCGAACGCGCCGACGCTCATTTTGGTGAGGTCGAACTCTCCCTGGTGTGCGCGGCGGTTGAGTTCCTCGATGTCGAGCAACACGGGACGCACGCGGAACGGCGCCTCCACCAATCCGTGCGTGAGCGCGTGGAAGGCGAAGGTGTCGTTGGGGCAGGGCGAGTAGCCGAAGGTGAGTTCACGCACAGCGGGGAAGTTTACAGGAGCGCGCGGAGTTCAGCCACGAGTGCCGGTGTCGCCGTGGTGACGGCGGCGAAGGCCTCGGCAAAGTGCCAGCGTGCGCGGTCTGGTTCATTGATGTCGTTGGAAACCGCACGGACTTCGAGCGCGGGGATTCCCGCAAGTTGCGCCGCGCGGAGTACGCTGAACCCCTCCATGGCTTCGACCTCGCAGTGGCGTGCGCACTGGAGGGTGCCGCCGAGGTGTGCGCTGGTTCCGATGCGGAGCGTGACCGCGGTGGGGAGCACGCGTCGCGCCGCGGCGACGAACAGGGACTCCGCGACCACGGTATTCGGTGCCCAGTCGGGAGCGACAGTGAGGTCGCAGTAGTGGGCTTCCGAGCCGATCACCAGCGCGCCGGGTGCGAAGGCGTGGCGCGGGCTTCCCCCGGCGATCCCCATGTGCAGAATGGCGGACGGGCGTTCCCGGGCGATCTCCGCCGCCACCGCGGCGGCGGATTCCACCGGTCCGACGCCGCAGCACAGCGTACGCCAACCATCGGCGACCGCGAGTTCACGCGCGGTCGCCGCTACCACCAGAATGCGGGCGCGGTCTGGCATCGATGGGAAGTTACGGTCGGTGCCGATTCCTCACAATTGCAGCCTGCGAGACGCGTCAGCGAGACGCGTCTGCGAAGCGCGTCTGCGAGGCGCGTCTGCGGGAATCCCCCGCGCCCGCTGTCGGCAGTCGCCTGCACGAAGTAGCTTGTTCGCCAGCAGGCATCGTGTGATGCCAGACACCGGAACCACCCTCGTGTGAGGACTCGGATGAAACGGATCGTTGTCGTCGCGTCGTTGCTTGCGGCACCCGTGCTCGCGCAGAATCCTGCGCCCCCGGCCGGCGCTCGCACCGGTGGCCGTGCCGTGGTGATCACGGACACCGCGCGTGCCCGTGCCTTGTTCGTGAGCAAGGCGCCCGCGGATCTCGCCGGCTGCGGCGCGCAGTGTGACGCCCAGGTCAAGGCGCGAAAGGCCACCGACAGTACCTACGAGGCCCGCGCGAAAGGGGTGATGGATTTCCGGATCGTCAACTTCAAGAGCCGGGTCGACGGGCTCGACATCCCCGCCTACCTCTTCGCGCCGCTCACGAAGAAGCCCGCGAAGCATGCCGCCTTGGTCTGGGTGCATGGTGGCGTGCATTCCCACTGGGGATCGGACATGTGGCCGTTCGTGCGTGACGCGATCGATCGCGGCTACGTCGTCATCACGCCGAACTATCGTGGCAGCACCGGATACGGTGACGATTTCCATCGCAAGATCGATTACGGCGGCAAGGAAGTCGACGATGCGCTCTCCTCGGTGGACTACCTCAAGACCCTCCCGTACGTCGACATGGACCGGCTCGGCATCATGGGATGGAGCCACGGCGGCTTCATCACGGCCCACAATCTCTTCCGCGAGGGCCAGCCCTTCCGCGCCGGAGCGGCGATCGTGCCAGTCACCAATCTGATCTTCCGGCTCTCGGATCACGGCCCGTCGTACGCCCGTGACTACGCGGCGGAGGAAGGCATCCAAGGGCTCCCCTTCGAGAACGTCGCGGAATACATCAAGCGCTCGCCGGTCTTCCAGGCGGAGAACCTGAAAGTTCCGATGCTCGTGCACGTCGCGACCAACGACTGCGACGTCTTCTTCCGTGAGGATCAGCAGTTCGTCTACACCCTGCGCGCACTGAAGCCTGAGTTGGCCGAGACGAAGATTTACGTCAATCCGCCGCAGGGTGGTGGCGGCTGCGGACACACCTTCAGCCGTCGCGTCACCAACGATGGGCTGGCGCGCGACGACTCACCGGAACAGATCGACTCCTGGGCGCGAACGTGGACGTTCTTCGAGTGGAATCTCCGTCCGCTCAGCGTGATCCGGAAGGACAACCAGGAATGGAAGAAGGACCCGTCCGTGGCGAGCCCACGCGTGCCGACCCCCGGCGTACCGCCGCGCTGAGTTGAACGTGCCGTCGCATGCTCGGGCCGTTCGAGCGGAGTTACTTCCGCTTGGGCGGCCCGAACTGCACGGTCGGGGGACGCCAGCGCACGGTGTCATTCACGATCTTCCTGCTGGGGCTCACCACTTCCAGTCGCAGCGGCTGAATGCGCAGCAGGACGACGTCCGCGCTCGACGGACCCTTGGCATAGAACGGATCCCACTCGCGCTTCCAATGCAACGGCTTCTCGGCGGCGCTCGTCACCACGGTCGCCGTTCCAACGAGCGTGACGTACTCGAGTGCTGCGGCATCGAAGTAGAGGAGGGTCGCGTGGCCGCTCTTCCGGACTTCGGCCACTTTCCGCGTCGCCGGATTCGTCGCCACCCAGACCGTGAAGTCGGCGTCCGGGGCCAGGGGGTCCACGATGCGCGCCTGCGCGGCGGCCGCGTCGGTGGCGACGGTCGCAAGCGTGGCGTACCGTGCCTTGGTCATGATGGCCCGTGCAGCGGTCAGCACGTCATCCCGTGTGGCGCCCTGGGCGCCCGCGCGCGACGCCGAGAGCAGCAGCACGATGACCAGCGCGGCCGCGCCGCGCCGCATCCCCGTCTTCGATGACCGCAGCCGCGCGTGATCGACGGGCGCGGTGCGCGCACCGACCCAGAGCACCACGGTCAGGAGCACACTGATCGCCGGGATCGCATACAGCGCACCGTGAAGACCGGCCGACCGTGACTCGGCTGCGGCGAGTCCCGTGGCCAGTGCGCGTGCGGCGAGGGCGTCGCTGAGTCGCCCGAAGGCCAGCAGCCCCACCGCGATGAACAGATAGAAGACGAAGAAATACACCGCCATCGCGGTGCCGCGTTCACGCGGTTCGACCAAATCGTAAATGGTCGCCATGACGTTCGTGTAGTACACGTACATCACGCCGACCGACGCGAGCATCAGCATGGCATAGCCCCACGCCTGGCCGGCCGGTTGTTCGAGCGCGATCCAGGTGAGGGGGACCGTGAGCAGCGAGCCGATGGCGGCCAGGCGCAGACGGCCGCCCGGGCCCCCACGTGCCGACCGGTCGCCGATCCATCCGCCGGCGATCATGCCGATCGCTCCGCCGATCCCGAAGATCGATCCGCTGAAACGATTCGCGATGTCGATGTTGAGTCCGTGGAAGCGGATCAGGTATGACGTGTTGAAGGCCGAGAGCGCGTAGGTGTTCAGATTGAAGAGCGCGCCGGAGATGATGATCCACCGCATCGTCGGCAAACCGAGCACGTGTCGGATGGCGGCGATCGATGAGCGTTCGGCGTGCACGATGTCCGGGTCGGCGGCGCCACGTGGCGGTTCCGGGATGAAGAGCGCGAGCAATCCCAGCACGAGTCCCGGCACGGCGGCCACGAACAGGGCGGGACGCCATCCTCCGGTGGCTTGCGAGACGAGCCCACTGATGACGTAGCTCGCGCCGAGGCCGAACGGGAGCCCGAGCATGAAGACCGCGATCGCGCGTCCACGCCGAGCGCCCGGGAACAGGTCGCCGATGATCGAGTTGGCGGCGGGAGCTGCGCTCGCTTCACCCACGCCGACCGCGAGGCGGCAGAGAATGAGCATCGCGAAGCTGCTCGCGAGGCCGGAGAGGCCGGTGAAGACGCTCCAAGCGATGATGCCGACGGCGAGGATGTACGTGCGTCGGCCGACATCGGCGAGTCGTCCCAGGGGGATCCCGACGACGGCGTAGAGGAGAACGAACGCGGTCGTGAGCCCCGCAAGCTGGCCGTCGGACAGTTGCCACTCGACCTTGATCCGCTCACCGACGGCTCCCACGACCTGACGGTCGTAGAAGTTCATGAAATTGATGGCGGCGAGGAGGCCCAGCGTGTAGCGGGCGGCCCATGGGCTCGGCGTGTGGCGGGGCGAAGAGGTCACGTCCCGAACGTAGTGATCGGGTCGGGCCGCGGCAATGCGAACAGCTGGTGCTGGTCATGCGCATCGGGGCGGCGTAGGATTCGGCCATGCGAAATCCAGGACGGGCACCTCGCGCGATGGCGCGGATGGCAGCGTTGGCGCTGGTCGCTCTGCTGCCGGCGGCGGTCGCGCGGACGCAGGCACCGTCCTTGCCACAGGTCAGCGCATCATCGCCGCTCGTGATCGGTGAGCAGTTCATGCTCACGTCAGCGGTGCTCCACGAGACGCGCCGCATCAACGTGTACCTCCCCGCGGGGTACGCGGAATCGGCGGCGCGTGGCCTTCCGGTGCTCTACATGCCCGACGGGGGCTTGCAGGAGGATTTTCTGCATGTCGCCGGGCTCGTGCAGGTGCTGGTGGGCAATGGCACGATGCGTCCCTTCATTCTTGTCGGAATCGAGAACACCGAGCGCCGCCGCGATCTCACCGGCCCCACGACCCGTGAGGAGGACCGGAAGATCGCGCCGCGCGTGGGTGGATCAGCGGCCTTCCGCACCTTCCTCCGCACGGAGTTGATGCCCGCGGTCAAGGCGCGGTATCGGACGACGTCGGAGACGGGGATCGTCGGGGAATCACTGGCGGGGCTCTTTGTCGTCGAGACGTTCGTGCACGACCCCACCTTGTTCGATCACTACATTGCGCTCGACCCGAGTCTCTGGTGGAACGGCGGCACGCTGGTCACGGAGGCCGCGGCGCGGCTGGCCCAGCACCCGCCCATCGGGAAGTCGATCTTCCTGAGCCATAGCGCGGAGCCGACGATCGCGGGACCCACGCAACGCTTGGCGGGGATTCTCGCGGCAGTTGCGGCACCGGCGTTCTCGGCCGTCTACGCGCCGATGCCCGAGGAGACCCACGCGACGATCTATCATCCCGCGGCGCTCAAAGCGTTCCGGCTGGTGTTCGCCCCCGCGGTGCCCCCGACCCCCTAGCGGATCAGAAGAACGGATTCTGCGCCGAGTTCTCGTCGAGCTCTTGCGTGCTGAGGCCGGCTTTGGTACTGATGCCGAAGAAGCTCAGCATCTTGCCGACGATCTGGGAGGTCAGGGAGCTCGTTTCCCCGGCGACCGTCGCGGCATTGGCGAGCCGGAGCGCGTCGGAGTTGCGCAGGCGCCGCAGGGCAACCGTCTCCGCGATCACGTGCGCGACTTCCGGACGTCGATCGATCAACGCGGCGATCTGCGCCTTGTCGATCTCGAACATCAGGGCGTCCGTTGCCGCGACGATCGTCGCACTGCGTGGTTCGCCCGTGAGCGCACTCATCTCCCCGAAGAACATCCCCGCCTGGATACGACCGACGCGCGTCTCGAGTCCCGTCGACTCGGCGGTCACCGTCACATGCAGGAGCCCTTCGTAGAGGACGAACATCGAGGTGCCGGAATCGCCCGCGCGGAGCAGCGTCGTGCCTTCGCTCACCAGTCGTTCGCGCATCTGCGAGGAGAGTTCGAGGCGCTCCGCTTCCGTGAGCCCCTTGAACAACTCGATGCGGCTGAGCAGCTGCGCCCGATCCTCCGCCGATCGCGCATCCAGCTTGCGGACCGGGAGCGGCGCGTGGAACACATCTTGGGAGGGCGCCGCGGGCTGGAGTCCCGCGCGGTGCAACTGGTCGAGGACGGCGCGCAGCACTTCGTGTCGCGCTTTCCCCGGGCCGGCGATCTTCGGGTCGACGAAGTACTTGAGGCGATACTCCACCCCTTGAGCGCTCACCCCGCGGAGGCGGGCCTTGGGCGAGGGCGCTTCCAGGACGCCGTTGGTGCCTGCGACCGACGCCACGGCTGCACTCAATACCCGCAGGGCGCGCTCGGTCGGCACGTCGAAGTCGAGGAAGATCGGCAGCACGAACTCGCTCATGCGCTCCGGCCGCGAGAAGTTCGTCACGATCAGCTCGCTCAACCGCCCGTTCGGGATGACCACCAGGTTCCCTTCGCCGTTCAGCAAGCGGGTGGTGCGCCAGTTGAGCTCCATCACCCGCCCGGTGGGGCCGGCGTTCGCCCCCACGCCGAGCTGGATGTAATCTCCGATCTCGAAGGGGCGATCGAAGTTGACCGCCAAGCCGATGAAGACATCCAGGATCACATTGCGGAGCGCCAGGCCCAGCACGATGGCGCCAACCCCCGAGGCAGCCCAGAACGGGCCGATCGGTTTGTCGAAGACGACCCCGACGATCCCGGTGACGGCCAGCAGGTAGATCAGGAGCGCCGTCACGTCGCGCAGCAGGCGCGGCACGGGCACGCGGCCGTGGATCGGATCCCACAGCACGATCCCCACGATCCGGTTGATCAGGAACCCGGCGGCGAGCCAGATGCCGCTGCTGATCATCAGCGGAAGCGCGGTCCTCAGCTGCGCGAGGGTTCCGAGGTTCAGCCGGTCCAGGATCGACGGCTCGTACGCGGCCAGGAGCAGCAGCAGCCCGATCACGACCAGCGGCAAAGCCAACGAACGTGCGGCCTTCGTCACGGCATCTCTCGGGGTTCGCGGAGCGCACAGATCACGAGGGAAAGATACAGCCCACGAGTTGGCAGCGGCTAGCCGCGGACACACGGGTGGACACTCGTCGACACCGGGACGTACGTTTGAGACGGTTCGATTCGCCCTCAGGAGGGACTCCGATGTCTACCGACCGCCGCACCTTCGTCCGGACCCTCACCGCTGCCGGTGGCGCGCTGGGCCTCGCCGGCCTGCCGAACCTCGCCTTCGGCGCCTCGTCCGACGCCGTTGTTCCCGCGGCGCCGGACGCGCGCCTGCGCACGATCGAGAAGGCCCCCGACTCGCTCAACATCCTCATCCTCGGCGGGACGGGTTTCACCGGCCCCGAGCAGGTGGAATACGCGATCGCGCGTGGCCATCGCGTCACGCTCTTCAATCGCAACAAGACGCGCCCCGATTTCTTCAGGGGCAAGGTCGCCGAAGAACTGGTCGGCGATCTCAATGGCGACACCAGCGCACTCACCGGCAAGAAATTCGACGTGGTGCTCGACAACCCCACGACACTCCCGGCGTGGGTCCGCAATGCGGCGCGCCAGCTGGTGGGGAATGTAAAGCACTACATCTTCATCTCCACCACGTCGACCTACAGCGACCAGAGCATCATCGGGCTCGATGAGAACTCGCCCGTGCACCCGATGCCCGACGGGCTCGACCCCTACACGCTCGATCCTGCCGACGCGACCAAGTACTACGGTCCCCTCAAGGTCCGCGCCGAACAGGAGGTCGCGAAGCTCTATCCGGGGATCCACACGATCATTCGGCCGTGCCTGATCGTCGGGCCGCTCGACCGCACCGACCGCTTCACCTGGTGGCCGGCGCGCATCGACAAGGGCGGGGAGGTGCTCGCCCCGGACCATCCGGACGATCCGTGCCAGTTCATCGATTCGCGCGATCTCGCGGAGTTCATGGTGCGCATGGCGGAGGCGCGTGAGTTCGGCCTCTACAACGCGATCGGCCCGGCGCACCCGATGACGGTCGGCGAAATGCTGCACGGCGTGAAGGCCGTCACGACCTCCGGGGCGCAGTTCACCTGGGTCCCCTGGGACTTCCTCCAGTCGCAGAATGTACGTCCGTGGCGCGACATGACCGTCTGGCAGCCGCCGTATGGCAAGACCGCGGGCTATCAGCGGCGCAACTCGGCCAAGGCGATCGCCAAAGGACTCACCTTCCGACCGCTCGCGGTGACGGCCAAGGAGACCCTCGACTGGCAGAAGACGCGTCCGGCCAAGGAACAGCAGGCGACGCTGAATGGCGAGATCAACGGCATCGGTCTCGCGCGGGAGGCCGAAGTCCTCGCCGCGTGGCATGCGAAGCAGAAGGCGGAGGGCAAAAAGTGACGCTCTCCCGTCGCGCGTTTCTCACCGGGCGCACGGCGTCGGGCAAAGCCCCCGCGCCGCTCGACATCCTCATCCTTGGCGGCACCGGCTTCACCGGCCCTGAACAGGTGGAATACGCCACGGCGCGCGGCCATCGGGTCACGTTGTTCAATCGCAACAAGACACGCCCGGATTTCTTCAAAGGACGCGTCGAGCAGCTGATCGGTGATCTGAATGGGGACGTGAGCGCCCTTGCCGGAAAGACCTTCGACGTGGTGATCGACAACCCGACCACTTTTCCCGCGTGGGTCCGCAACGCCGCACTGCAACTGAAGGGCCATACGAAGCACTACATGTTCATCAGTACCATCTCGGTGTATCCCGACAACTCCAAGCCGGGGGCTGACGAAACCGATGGCCTGACGCCGCTCCCGGCGGGGCTCGACCCGTACACGACCGCCGCCGACGACGCCAAGAAGTACTACGGCGCCCTCAAGACGGCGTCGGAGCAGGAAGTCGCGAAACATTACCCCGGCATCCACACCATCATTCGTCCGGGGTTGATCGTCGGGCCGCTCGACCGCTCGGATCGCTTCACCTACTGGCCGGCGCGGATCGACCGGGGAGGCGAGGTGATGGCGCCCGGACGTCCCACCGATCCGGTCCAGTTCATCGATTCGCGCGATCTCGCGGAGTTCATGATCCGCATGGCGGAGGACCGCGCCTTCGGCACGTTCAACGTCACGGGACCGGCGGCGCCGCTCACCGTGGCCGAGATGTTGGGCGGAATCAAGGCGGTGACCACGGCCGGGGCGCATTTCACGTATGTGCCCGCCGATTTCCTCCGCGCCAACGGCATCCAGGGGTGGCGCCACATGCCGGTGTGGATCAATCCGGAAGGCGCCACCGCGGGATTCACGCGGCGTGGGATCGCTCGCGCGCTCGCCAAGGGACTCACCTTCCGTCCGCTCGCGGTGACCGCCAAGGACACGCTCGACTGGCACAAGACCCGTCCCGAGGCGGAGCAGCAGACACTCGCTGACGGTGCCATCGCCGGCATCCCCGCGAGCAAGGAGGCCGAGGTCCTCGCCGCCTGGCACGCCAGGCAGAAGGCCGCACCCTGAGCGTCGGCCGCGCGCCCACGGGACCGCATCACGACGCCGGAGCGCTCCACGCGCTGCTGCGGCGTGCGGTGGACGTCGAGCCGCACGAGGTGCGGGCGATGCTCGCGTCGGCGCTCTTCTTCTTCTGCGCGTTGGCGAGCTGGTTCGTCTTGCGCCCCATGCGGGACGCCGTCGCGGCCGGGACGACCCCCGCGCAGCTCTCGATGCTCTTCGTGGGAACGCTCGTGGTGACCCTGACCGCGAACCCGCTCTTCTGGTCGATGGTGGTCAAGCATCCGCCGCGGAGGTTCATTCCGTACGCGTACCAGCTGATCGTCGCGAGCCTGCTCCTGTTCTACGTGATCTTCCGGTCGGGCACAGGACACGACAACACCGCGACCGATCTGTGGACCGGACGCGCCTTCTTCGTCTGGACCAGCATGTTCAACCTCTTCGTGACGTCGCTGTTCTGGTGTTTCATGGCCGACGTGTTCACGAGCGAACAGGCGAAGCGACTCTTCGGATTCATCGGTGTCGGGGGAACCCTCGGCTCGGTCGCCGGGAGCGCCGTGACGGCGTCGTTCACCACCAGCATCGGCGAACTCAATCTGCTGCTGGTCAGTTGCGTCTTGCTCGAGCTCGCGGTGGTGGTGGTCACGCGATTCCCCATCGCGGCCGGCCTCGATTCGAGCGTCGATGACCGTGCGCGACTGGTGGCGGAGCAGGGACGTCCCGTGGGCGGGAATCTCTGGGCCGGGTTCTCCAACACCGTGAAGTCGCCGTATCTGCTGGGGATCGCCTGCTACCTCGTGCTCTTCACCATCGGCTCCACGTTCCTGTATTTCGAGCAGAGCGCGATCGTCGGCGCGGCCTATGCGGATCGCGCGTCGCGCACCGTGGTGCTCGCGCGGGTGGAACTCGCCGTACAAGTACTCACCGTGACGGCGCAGCTCTTCTTCACCGGGCGCATCATCCGTTGGTTCGGCCTGGTGTCCGCGCTCGCCTTCTTGCCGATCGTGTCCATGCTGGGCTTCGGCGCCCTGGCGACAGTGCCGGTGTTCACGGCGCTCGCGGCCTTCGTGATCCTGCGGCGCGCCGGAAACTTCGCGCTCACGAATCCGGGCATGGAGGTGCTGTTCACCGTTGTTCCGCGCGAGGACAAGTACAAGGCCAAGAGTTTCATCGAGACCTTCGTGTACCGCGGCGGCGATCAACTCGGCGCGTGGAGCTATGCCGGGCTCACCGCGATCGGCTTGAGCCTGGTCGGGATCAGCTGGGTGGCGGTTCCCGTCTCGGCGGTGTGGCTCGCCCTGGGCATCTGGCTGGCCCGCCGGCAGGGCGCGATGGCGACCTGATCGAGCGGCGTGGGGCTCGCATGGCGCGACGCGCTGCGGCCCGACCGCATCCACGCATTGCGGGCGCCCCGCTCCCATCGCAATTTCGGCGCAGAGGTACTCCTCCAACCGAGGCTCCACCGTGCACGACGATGCTACGCCCGCTGCTCCAGGCGACGCCCTGACGGACGCGCCGTCGCTCGATCGCCGCGACTTCCTCCGCGCCGCGACCGTCGGGATGGGCGCGATGGCCACCGCCGGCTGCGCCACCACCATCCCCGCGATGCCGGTGCCCGGTATCGCGCCGACCAGACTCGACACGGGCACCGGCGCGGGGCATGTGGTGGTCGTCGGCGCGGGGGCATGGGGTGGCTGGACCGCGTATCATCTCCGGCGCCGCGGCGCGCGCGTCACGCTCATCGACCAGTACGGCCCCGCGAATTCCAAGGCCACGTCCGGCGACGAAACGCGCGGCATCCGTTCCTCCTACGGCGATCGTACCACGGGCGAGTTCTGGGCCAAGTGGGCCCGCATCGCCCTGCGGCGCTGGAACGAGTTCGACGCCGAGTGGGCCGCGCCCTTCCGGAGCAAATTCTTCTTCGAGACCGGCGACATCATCATGCGCGCCACCGACGAGCCGTTCGTCAAGAAGACGCGCGAGATCTGGGCGGCACAGGGCGTGAAGCACGAGGTGCTGACGGGTGACGAATGCCGGAAGCGCTATCCGATGATGAACTGCGATGACATCACCATCGGCCTCTACGAGCCTGACGCCGGCGTCGTCCGCTGTCGCGCCGCCACGCAGTCGGTGGCCGCGATCGCGCAATCGATGGGCGCCAAGTTCATCCTCGGGAGGGTCAAGCCGGGGAAGATCGTCAATGGCAAGATGGACGGCGTCGTCCTCGATGATGGGACCGTCATCCGCGGTGACGCGTACGTCTTCTGCCTGGGGGCCTGGTTCCGGAAGTTCTTCCCGGGTGTCATGATGAATCGCATGCGGGTGCCGCTCGGCACCGCCTGCTACTACGGCACGCCGGAAGGGGACAACCGGTTCACCTTCCCGAATCTTCCGAGCTTCAACTTTCCCGGCACGACCGGGTGGCCGACACTCCATATCGACAGCCGCGGCTTCCGCGTGCGCGGCGGCATCGCGCCGCCGGCTCCACCAGCGCCGCCCGCGGGCTCGCCCCCGAGCTCGTCCGCGCCCGTCCCGACGCCGCCCGCACCGGCCGATCCGCGTCAGGAGGATCCGGACCTCAGCAGTCGCTGGGCCAATCAGGCCAACATCGACGGTACGCGCCGCTTCCTGCAGCGCCGCTTTCCCGCGCTCGCGGATGCCCCGCTGTTGGAGACGCACGCCTGCCATTACGAGATCAGCGTCAATCGCGACTTCATCATCGACCACGTCCCCGAGACCACCAACGCCTGGATCGCCGGCGTCGGGCAAGCGGAAGGCTTCAAGTTCGGCCCGGTCGCGGGGGAATACGTCGCACAGCGCGTGCTCGGCACCGTGGGTGATCCCGCCGTCGCCAAGGCCTTCGTGCTCCCCAAGGAGGAGTACGCGCCCCCGGGGCCCGCGCCGAAGCCGCCCAGTGAGGAGGAGTTCTGATGCGTCGCGCGTTCGCCGTGCTCGCCGTGTTCGGTGCCGCAACCCTCGGCGCCCAACAACAGCCGACCAACGATCTCCCGAATCCCTACAAGACCGTCGAAGGGTGGGCCAAGCTCCCGGCCGGTCGAGTCTGGGGTTCCACGAGCGCCGTGGACATCGACAAGGACGGCAAGAGCATCTGGGTGGCTGAACGCTGCGGCGCCAACAGTTGTCTCAACTCGACGTTGCCGAGTGTGCTCAAGTTCGATGAGACGGGAACGCTCGTCGCGAGCTTTGGTGCCGGCATGATGGCGTTCCCGCACGGCATCCACGTGGATCGCGACGGGAATGTCTGGGTGACCGACGGTCAGGACAACCGCCCGCGCGCAGGGCGCGGTGGTGCCCCCGCCGATCCCGCACCGATGCCGGCGAAGATCTACGGGCATCAGATTTTCAAGTTCTCGCCCAAGGGCGAACTCCTGATGACACTCGGCGCTCCCGGCGGCGGAAAGGGGAAGGACTACTTCTGGCAGCCGAACGACGTGCTGGTGGCGCCGAACGGCGACATCTTCGTGTGCGAGGGGCATGCGAGCACCGACTCGTCGAACGCGCGCATCCTCAAGTTCGACAAGACCGGCAAGTTCCTGATGGAGTGGGGGAAGAAGGGAACGGCCAACGGCGAGTTCGATCAGCCGCACGCGTTCGCGATGGATTCCAAGGGACGGCTCTTCGTGGGTGACCGCGGCAACAACCGCATCCAGCTCTTCGATCAGAACGGGAAGTGGCTCGACACCTGGTATCAGTTCTCGCGCCCGAGCGGGTTGTGGATCGACGCGGCCGACAACATCTACGTGGCCGACAGTGAGTCAGGGTCGATCGATCCGCGGCGCAAGGAGTGGCTGCGCGGAATCCGGATCGGGAGCGCGAAGGATGGGACGGTGAAGGCGTTCATTCCGGACCCTGATGTGAACGCGCGGAGCACGAGCGCGGCGGAGGGGGTGGCGGTGGACGCGAAAGGGAACATCTACGGGGCGGAGGTCGGGCCCCGGGCGTTGAAGCGGTACGTGCGACCATAATTTGTAGATTTGGTGTAATTCGCCATAAATGGCTGTAAATGCTGGAAATATGGGGTATATTCGCCAATAACGGCGGATATGCCCCATATTGACATATATGGCGATTTGTGCCGACATTTATGGTGTATTCGCCATATATGGAGCATTATGCAATTCTCTGATATCCAGGGCGATGCCGCTATCCTCCAAGAGCTCGGTGCGCGCATCGAACGGGTTCGCCTCCAGCGCAACCTGACGCAGGCCGCCCTCGCCGCCCGAGCGGGGGTTTCCAAACGCACCATCGAACGCCTCGAATCCGGGGAGACCGCTACCCGGCTCGCGGGGTTCCTGCGCGTCTGCCAGGTGCTGGGTCTCCTCCAGCAGCTCGATCAACTCGTCCCTGCGCCCGCGCCCAGTCCGATGGAGCTGCTCAAGCTGCGGGGCCGCGAGCGCAAGCGCGCCACCGGAGCGCACGGGGATGAGCAACCCGACGCACCGCCCGCCCCGTGGCGGTGGGGCGAGTGACGATGCTCGCCGAGGTGCGGCTGTGGGACCGCACGATCGGCGCGGTGTCGTGGGACGACACCCGCAATTGCGCCCTCTTCGAGTACGATCGTACCTTCGCGCAGAGCGGCATCCACGTGGCGCCGCTCACGATGCCGCTCGGCCCCGAGGTGTATCGCTTCCCCGAGCTCGATCGCGCGACGTTCCGTGGGCTGCCGGGGATGCTCGCCGACGCGCTCCCCGATGCCTTCGGCAATGCGCTCATCGATGCGTGGCTCGCGCGAAAGGGGCGAAGTGCCGCGTCATTCTCGCCGATCGAGCGACTGTGCTACACGGGCACGCGCGGGATGGGCGCACTCGAGTTCAAGCCGTCGGAGGGGCCGCGCTCGCGACCCGCCACCCGGATTGAAGTGAGCGAGATGGTGCGCCTCGCCTCCGAGATCCTCGCACAACGCGACGGGATGCGAGCGGATCTGTCGAAGAACGCGCGCGACCACGCACTCCCTGAGATCCTGCGCGTCGGTACCTCGGCCGGCGGCGCACGCGCCAAGGCGGTGATCGCTTGGCATCCCCAGACGAACGACGTGCGCTCTGGGCAGATCACCCCGGGCGATGGCTACGAGCACTGGCTCATCAAGTTCGACGGGGTGAGCGGGAACAGGGACCGCGAGCTCGCGGACCCGCAGGGATACGGCGCGATCGAGTACGCCTATTCGCTGATGGCGCGCGCGGCGGGGATCAAGATGAGCGAGTGTCGGTTGCTCGAGGAGAACGGGCGCCGGCATTTCATGACGCGCCGATTCGACCGTACCGCCGATGGGCACAAGCTCCACATGCAGACGCTCGGCGCGATCGCGCACTACGATTTCGGACTCGCGGGCGCGTACGGCTATGAGCAGGCGTTGCTGGTGATCCGCCGGCTCGGACTCGGCGTCGAGGCAGTCGAGCAACAGTTCCGCCGGATGGTGTTCAACGTGATGGCGCGCAATCAGGACGATCACGTGAAGAACATCGCCTTCCTCATGGACAAGAGCGGACGATGGTCGCTCGCGCCCGCGTACGATGTGATCCACAGCTACAACCCTGCGGGAGAGTGGACGTCGCAACACCAGATGACCGTCAACGGCAAACGCGACGGGTTCACCGGCGACGACCTGCGCGCGGTGGCCGCAACGGCAAGGATCTCGCGAGCACGCGGCCTCGCAATCGTCGAGGAGGTGCGCGCCGCGGTGACGCGGTGGGAGGAGTTCGCGGAGCACGCGAAGGTGCGCGCCGAGCAGATCACCGCAATCGCGGCGGATCGGCGACTTTCGCTCCGCTGAGCACCGTCGCAAGCGAGACCGGGGGCCGCGGATCACCGCGGCCCCCGGTCTCGTTCCAACACTCAGGCGATCATTTCGGCAAGGTCAGCGCCACGAGTGCGGTGCTGCTGCCCAAGCCCGTCGCGAAGACGATGTACTGCTTTCCCTTGTGCAAGAAGGTCATCGGTACGGCGGTGGTCTTGCTCGGGATCTTCACCGCGCCCACCTGCCTGCCGCTCATCTTGTCGACCGCGAAAAGCGTCGGCGCCTGGCCCGGCACGCCCCCACTGCGTCCGGTGCCGTAGACGACGAGCGACTTGGTGTTCATGACCTGGGGCTGCCCGCCCGGCGTGCGCGGCGGCAGCTTGACGCCGGCGAACAGCGGATCGTTGCTCGTCACGGGAATGAAGCCGCCGTTCGGGATCCACCACTTCTTGTCACCGGTCTTCATGTCGTAGCCGGTGACGCCACCGTACTCCTTCGGCTTGAGGATGCTCACCCCGCCGATGGTGGTGCCGTTCGCGCGATTCTCGAAGCCGCCGCCACGACCGCCGCCCGGCTTGTAGTCGGGTGGAGTCGGCATCGCGCCGATCAGGCCGCACGAGTCATGCACCGAGCTGTAGCGGAACTGCGAGCAGGGATCCTTCTGCAACTGCGTGGTGCTCAAGCCGCTCTGCCCGCCGACGTAGATCCAGCCGTTGTCGGGATCGGCCGCGGTGCCGCCATCGATGTTCACGCCACCGCTCGCACCCGGCGCGTACCACGAGCATTTGTAGCCGTACTTGCCGGTGCCGTCGGTGGTCGAGGCAGGAATGAAGTACGGCCCCATGCGGCAGCGCTGCGCGAGCTTGAGCGCACTGTCCTTCACCGCCGGCGTGTAGTCGATCAGGTCGCTCTCGAGCAGCCCCTGCTGGGAATAGGGAGCGGGTTTCGACGGGATCGGCTGCGTGGGCCAGGTCTCCTCGCCGGGCACGTCGCTCTGGAGCACGGGTGTCTCGACAATCGGCCACACCGGGACGCCGGTCTCGCGATCCAGCACGTACACCCATCCCTGCTTGGTGGTCTGCGCGAGGATCTTGCGCGGCTTGCCGTCGATCGTGACATCGAGGAGGTTCGGGGCCATCGGCACATCGTAGTCCCAGATGTCGTGGTGCACGAGCTGATAGTGCCACTTCTTCTTGCCCGTCTTCGCGTCGAGCGCGACAACGGAGTTGCCGTACAGATTCGCGCCCGGGCGATGCCCGCCGTACTCGTCCATGAGCGGCATGCCGACGGGCACATACACCATGCCGAGCGCCGGATCCGCCGACCAGGTGGCCCATGGATCGTTCTTGCCGACGCCGTCGCTGTCGATCTTCGAGCCCTTGGTCCACGTCTCGGCGCCGGGCTCACCCGGCTGGGGAATCAGGTTGAACTTCCAGAGCTGCTTTCCGGTGCGGATATCGAAACCGCGCACGTAGCCGGGCAGATTGTGCAACTTGATCGGATAGTAGCCGTGAATGGACGAGTTGCCGACGACGAAGACATCGCCGACGACGATCCCCGGTGAACTGTTGGCGATCTCGCCATGCGCGGGATCGATCCCCACCGAACCGTCGGCGCCGGTCTTGGTGACGGGGTCCCATTTCTCGCCGGGCTTCGCTTTGCGGAGCGGCGCCGCGTCCGAAATGATGAGCGGTCCTGAGTCATCGACCGCAAGGGGAACCAGCGGAAAGCCGAGTCCTTCCTCGAGATCCACGACGCCATTCTTGCCGAAGGCGGGGTCGGGTTTCCCGGTCGCCGCATCGATCGAGTACAAGTGGTAACCCGGGGTCACCACCAGCACCCGCTCCTTCGTGCCGTCGGTCCAATAGGACAACCCGCGTCCCGCGAACTGGCGCGGTGCCTTCTGCCAGCGGATCCCCTCGTCGAATTTGAACGACCAGAGCGTCTGCCCGTTGCTCGGATCGATGGCGATCGGGTAGCGGCGCGTCGTCGCCACGGTCAGCACCCGACCGTTGGCGAAGAGCGGTGTGGTCCGGTAGTACTCGTCCTCGCCGAAGTCGCCCGCTTTCCAGGTCCACGCGACTTGGAGCGAGTCGAAGTTCCTGGCGTTGATCTGATCGAGCGCGGAGTAGCGCGTGCTCCACGCGTCGGCGCCCCAGTAGCGCCATTCGCCGGGCACGTTGCCGCGCACGATGGCTTTGCCCTGGGCGGCGTCGCCGCGGGTGACACCGATTGCGCCGGCGACCATCACCGTGCAGGCGGCGAGCGTGATGCCGAGCGTTCGGTTGAAGAACGAAGGTGATGCCATGGGAACGTCCTCTGGAACGAGTGGGGAATGCGACGGTGCAGCGACGACCTGTTCAGCGTTGCGACGGCTTCGGGGCAGCGGGTTTCAATTCGATCTTGATTTGCTTCAGTTGCGGGATGTCGGCACTCAGCGTCGCACTGCCGGACGGCATGCCGTTGAGTTTCAGGATGTAGGCCAGCAACATCGCCGCGTCGTCGGGCTCGAGCGTGCCCGGCGCGCTCTTGGGCATCAGCGTGAGAATGTAGGTCATCAAGTCCGAGAGCGGCTTGCCGACCCAATGCTCCTTGAATGGTGCACCGGTGTGCGAGATGGCGGTGTGGCAGCTCTGGCAAAGCCCCAGGTAGAGGTCGCGTCCCTGCGCGGCCTGCGCGGCGGTGAAGACGCCATCGCGCGTCGTGGTCTGCGCCTGCGCCACCTGCGCGCTCGCGCCGATCGCCACCACGAGGCCGATCGCCGCGCTGGCGACGGCGCTGCTCCGCGCACTTCCGAAGCGCCGGACGATCACCTGGAATCCCCAGGCCGCGCCCAGAGCGACGCAGAGCAGTAAGGCGCCCTGCACGAGCGAGAGCCAGAACGCCGTATCGATCGCGGGTACGGCCATACGATACGCCAGCAACGCGGCACCGCGCTCGGTCATCCAGTGCCACGCCTCGTGCGCCACGATGGCGGAGAGGACGACGACCCCGGTGCGCGCGGTCACGAGTCTCGGCAGGAGCCATGCCAGCATCGGTACGGTCGCGGCGAGCACCATCAACTGCCCCACCTCCACGCCGACATTGAACGCCGCCAATGACGCGACCAGATGTGCGCCGCCGAACTGCAATGATTCCTTCAGCGCGAAGCTGAAGCCGAATCCGTGCACGAGGCCGAACCCGAATGCCATGCGCCAACGATATCCCAATCGCTCTTCGCCCACGACGATGTTCTCGATCGCCATGTACACGATCGACAGCGCGATCAGCGCTTCGATCAGGGGCGGGAACCAGAGCGCGTTCGGCGCCACGCCCAACGCCGACCCCACGAGCGTGATCGAGTGCGCGAGCGTGAAGGCCGTGACGATCTCCACGAGGCGCCGCCACTGGCGCACGGGAATCACCAGACACAACACGAACAGCAGATGATCGATGCCGCTGAGGATGTGTCGGATCCCGAGCGCCACGAACCGTCGAGCCGCCTCGTACCAGCGCGGATCGAGTGCCACGAGGCCGGGATTCCCGACATACTCGAAGACCCGCTCGCCGCTTCCCGGGGGGAGAAAGCGCAGCACCGTGGTGGTGCGCACGCCAAGATGGGCGAGCCCGGGCTCGATCGTGAACGATGCCTGATCGTTCGCGATGGGATACTCGATGATCAGATCGAGCATCGCCTGTGTCCAGCGGAGTTCGGTGCTCGGCGGCAACGGAGCGTCCGCCACGTGCGCCACGGCGGCGTCGTAGGAGGTGAACGAGCGGTCGCTTGGCACGGAGAGCTGGGTACGAACCGTCCCGTTCGCGCGGAGCAGGTGGCCGTCTTCGTACAGCTTCAGGTAATCGGCGATCCACAGCTTGGCGGCGTCCGGCAGCAGCGGGGCCACGGCCGTCGGGTCGAGCGAGCCGTCGGCGCGCGGCCGGATATCGAGGTCGCGCATCGACTCGAGCGGGACCCGCGCCACGACCCGCAGCAGTCGTCCTTCCGGGCGCACGAACGCCAGGATCCCGACCCGGGCCGGAATCTCGTGGGCGTGCACCACCGGCGCGGACCAGATCAGCAGCACCCAGCCGAAGATCACCGCGACGACGAGCGCGACCACGATCGCGAACGAGGCGGTCATCGCCCTCGTCACGCTCCCCAGCCCTCGCAGGATCTTCGCTCCGCTACGCCCCATGCTCGTGAACCTTGGGTTCGGTACTCTGGACGGACGCTGCCCGGCACGGTTAGTTACACCTCGTCACCGGGCGACGTCGAGTATACGGCGTTGCCGCCTTTCCAGCCACCTCGCGCCCCTTTCGAGGAGCATGCCATGACGGTTCGCCGCCCCTGGATCATTGCCGGAACCCTCGCCGCCGTCACCGTCGCGCTCGGCGTCGCGCAGCACTCGCTCTCCGCAGCGCTCCGCCAACAGACGGTGCAGGCGCCGGCCTTCGAGGTCGATCCGGTCTGGCCCAAGCCGCTTCCGAACCATTGGATCCTGGGCTCCACCATCGGCGTCGGCGTGGACGCGCGCGACCACGTGTTCATCATCCATCGCGGCGACTCGACCCTCACCATGCGCACCGAGGCCGGGCTCGACACCGATCCCAAGACCGGTGAATGCTGCGCGGCTGCGCCGCCGGTCCTCGAGTTCGACCCCGAGGGGAATCTCGTGAACTCATGGGGGTGGCAGCCGGGACAGGGCGAGGGCTTCAAGTGGCCCGCCTCGAACCACGGCATCTCGGTCGATCCGGCCGGAAACATCTGGATCGGCGGCAATGGCACCGGGGACAGCCACATCCTCAAGTTCACGCACGAAGGGAAGTTCCTGCAGCAGATCGGTGTGCCGGGACGTGCGCCGAACAGCAACAGCAAGGACGCCTTCGGCCGCGTCGCCAAGATCACCTTCGATGCGAAGGCCAACGAGGCGTACATCGCGGACGGCTACGGCAACAAGCGGGTCGCCGTCCTCGACATCACCACCGGTGCCATCAAGCGCTTCTGGGGCGCCTACGGCAACGTCCCCTCCGATTCCAACCTGGGCCGCTACAATCCCGCGGCCCCACTCGCGCAACAGTTCCGGAATCCGGTCCACTGCGCCGAACCCAGCAATGACGGGCTGGTCTACGTGTGCGACCGCCCGAACGACCGCATTCAGGTCTTCACCAAGGACGGAAAGTTCGTCAAGGAACAGCAGTACGTGCCGGCCACGCTGGGTGACGGATCGGTGTGGGACATCGCGTTCAGCAAGGACGCGGCCCAGAAGTACATCTTCCTGGCGGATGGCAAGAACGAGCGGGTGTATGTCATCGACCGTCAGTCGCTGGCCGTGATCACGCAGTTCGGCGACGGTGGCCGTCAGCCCGGGCAGTTCTTCGCGGTGCACAGCATCGCGACCGACAGCAAGGGCAACCTGTACACCACCGAGACCTACGAGGGGAAGCGCCTGCAGAAGTTCGCCTACAAGGGCATGAAGGCGGTCGCCAAGAACCAGGGTGTCGTCTGGCCGGGGCGCTACAAGTGAGTCTTGCGGCCATCCTCGCGGAGTGCGCGCGCCTCGCCGCTGGCGGCGGGGCGGGGGCGCTCGCATCGGTGGCCAAACGTCATGGCTCGCTCCCGATGAGTGCGACGGCCAAGCTGCTCGTCACGGCGGGTGGCGCCCGCATGGGAACCGTCGGGGGTGGCTGTCTGGAGGCCGAGATCATCGAGCGCGCGTTCGATGTGATCGAGCGGCGGATCCCCGCGCGCTCACGGCACTCGCTCAATGCGGAACTGGCCGGCGACTACGGGCTCACCTGTGGCGGCACCGCGGAGCTGTTCATCGAACCGGTCTTTCCCGATCCCACGCTCGCCGTCGCCTACGGCGAGGCGGCGGCGATCGTCGCCCGCGGTGACCGCTGCACGATGGTCACCGGTCTCGATTGGACGAGTGGCCCCGTCAAGACCGTGCGTGCGCCGGAGCCCGGAGGCACCGAGTTGCCGGAACTCTCGGATCGCGAGCTCGTCGAACCGCTGAGCGGAAAGCCGCGCGTCGTGATCTTCGGGGGTGGGCATGTGGGCGCGCGCATCGCCGAGGCGGCGGCGTTCGCGGGGTGGCGCGCGACGGTGGTGGACGATCGTCCCGATTTTGCGGATCCCGCGCGCCTGCCGTTCGCCGAACGCGCAGTCACCTGCGATTTCCACGACGTGACCGCCGCGGTTCAGCTGGATGCCGACACCTATGTGGTGATCGCCACGCGTGGGCACCAGCACGATGTGGAGCTCGCGGCCCAACTGGCACCGCTGCCGCTCCGCTACCTCGGCATGCTCGGAAGTCGCCGCAAGGTGGCGATGACCGCGGGCGTGCTCCGGTCATGGTCCGTGGAGCAGGAGGCCATCGACCGCATGCACGCGCCCGTGGGTCTGTCGATCGGGGCCGACACGCCGGAGGAGATCGCGATCAGCGTGGTCGCGGAGATGATCGCAGTGCGGCGTGACGGATCGCGTCGCCGTGGCGGCGTGCCGCAGGTCGGCGCCGAGGCATCGTCGTGAGACCTCCCGTGCTGTCGGATATCGAGATCCAGCGCGAGTTGGGGACGTTGCCGGGGTGGGTGCGTCGCGGCGAGACGCTCACGAAGACATTCGTGTTCGCCGATTTTCCCGCCGGGATCCGATGGGTCGTCGCGGTGGCGAATGTGGCGGAGATCATGCAGCATCACCCCGATCTCGACGTCCGCTACACCAGGATCACCGCGACGCTCAGCACGCACGACGTCGGAGGGATCACGGCGCTCGATGTGACGCTGGCGCGGGAAATGGAAACGCTCGCGGGGTAATCCCCGCGAGCGTCGGTGTGACGGAGTGCACGGGTGGTCGGCGCGTGGCCGGCCACCCGTTGTGCGTCAGTTGCGGCGACCGCCCCCCAGCAAGTTCAGGATCGCCATGAACATGTTGAGCAGGTCGAGGTAGATCTGCACGGCCGCCATCACGTAGTCGTCCGGCCCGTACACGTTGCGCAGGCGCCAGGTATCGAAGATCAACAGTCCGCTGAACACGAGGACCGTACCCGCGGAGATCCAGAGGCCGGCCGCCTGGCTCTGGAAGAAGAAGTTGAGCAGGCTCGTGGCGATCAGCACCCACAGTCCGATGGTGAAGAAGCTGCCCCAGGCGCTGAAGTCGCGCCGACTCACGAAGGCGTAGCCCGTGAGCACGCCGAACGTGCTCAACGTCAGGATCGCCGCGTTCCCCGTGACGCCGGGGTTCGTGCGCTCCATGATGTAGATGACGGGGGCCATCGTGAGCCCCATCACGAACGAGAACAGGCCGACGAGCACGATGTTCTGCGGGAACGCGGTCCGTGCGCGCATCGCCAAGAAGAGCGGGGCGAAGGTGCAGAGCATGGTGATCCAGGGATGTTGTACGACCGCGGCCATCATCTGCGGCTGCCCCAGTCCGAACCACGTGCCCAACACGGTCACGCACACGCTCGCGAAAACGAGTGCATAGGTGCGACGCACGAGCGTCGCGCGATCCGCGCCACTGCGAACGACTCCGATGTGCTGATACGAATAACCCATGAAATCCTGATCTCCGAAGAGGATACGTAATTATAAACCGTTCGGCGGCCGGGAGGTTCCGTAGGCCATAACTCACTATTCAACAAGGAGTTGGACGATTTCTTGTGCGCTCCGCTCAGGGCAGGATGCGCGCGTATCCCGCGCGTCTACCCCCGTGTGACGACGACCAGCATGGCGAGGGTTCGACCGCCCGACCGATCGTGGGTGGGCCGTGCGGGACCGTCAGCGGCTGCCGGCGTCGCGAGCGCCGAGAGTGCCATATGCGTCCGTTCGAGCCAGAGGAGTTCGTTCCCGACGGGTTCCTGCAGCGCCCGCCCGAGGAGTGGCTCGACCCCCGCCCCTGGCGCCCGACGGAGCGCACCGCGAAGCTCGGCGATCGCGGTGGCCACCGTACGTCGCGAGGCCACGGGGGTATGCCGCAGGAGATTCATCGCACGGAGCATCAGACGCCGCCGCACGACAGTGCGCGGTCCCTGCCGATCCAGCAGGTGCCGCGCGCCCCAGTGTTGCAGGAATCGCGCGAGCGCACGCTCCATGCGCTGGCGCTGGCAAGTCGGCACGCTACCTGCGGGCACCAACGGCAGCGTGACGCTTGCGACGATCGGCACCAAGCGTGCGGGGTCGGTGGTCGTCAGCACGCGACGTCCCTTTCGCCGTCCGCCAACCAAAACGCGCTCGCCGGCGCGCTCCACGACCGCGAGGAATCCCTCCTGCGCCCCCTGAACGATCGCCGGCACCACGGCCGGCAGGAGTGACGTCGACGCCACCGGCGATTCGGCGTGCGTTGGCCACCGCGTCAGGAGTTCGCGCAGCTGCTCGTTCGCATCGCTCGCAGCGGTGGCCTGTTCCCCCGCGCGCTGCTTCCGGCGAAGTCGCTGACGCAGTGCCACGGCACGTTCCACCGCGGGTGACTGCTCCATGAAGTACTCATGGACCACCGCCAACTCGGTCCCCATCCGGGCGACACGCCCAAGGCGCTGGCGAACGCGGGCCGGTGTCCACGGGAGATCCAAGTGCACGACCACGCCCGCCCCCTGAAGATTCACGCCCTCGCTCAGGAGATCGGTGGTCAGTACGAGGCGCACCCGGTCATGCGACGGACGGCCGGCGGCGGCCCGCGGCGCGAGCGCGGCGATCAGATCCCGACGGGGCCTCCGACCACTGGCCGCCTGCGCCCCATCCGCGGTGAGGAGCGCCACATGCGGCTCGGAGCGCAATTCACGATACAGCGCGCGAACGGTCGCGGCATGCTGCGCGAACGCGATCACCGGGACATTCGCGTGCGTGGCGAGCAACGAGTGCAATCGCGCCGCGCGCGCAGCGCTGTCCTGTGCTTCCAACCTTCGGGCACGCGCCAGGAGTGCCCGTACGGCGTCGCCATGGACGCGCAGCGTGTCGTGCCACTGCCCGGTATCGGTGCGCGGAGTGCCCAAGGGGAGCTGCAGCTGGACGGTGTCATCGGCCACGAGCCAGCGGCGCAGCGCCGCAGCCGTCGGCCACTCTCCCTGCGCCAGCGCCGCTTCGAGCGCCTGGCCGCGTTGCAGTCGCCGGCTCAACGCGACGACGAGCGCGGCGATGCTCGATCCGCGCGCCCGCAGCAGTCCCATCGCCACCAACGCTCGCGCGGTCCCTCCCTCCAGGAGCGGCACCGCAGCCGGAAGTTCGAGAATCTCGCGATCGAGCGCCGCGGTACGCGGCGCCGCCAACGGCGGCGCGGACACGATGGCGGGCAACACCCCAGCCCCCTGCCTCCGCCGGACGATGCACTGTGACCGCATCTCGGGATCCAGCAGAATCTCCGATCCCAAAAACATGGCCATCAGCTCATCCAGCTCGGCGCGGCGATTCCGTACGGGGGTCGCCGAAAGCAGCAGGACCGCTCGTCCGGCACAGCACGCCGCCACCGCGCGGCGTCGCGCCGTCCCGCGGGTTCCCACGTGCTGCGCTTCGTCGATGATCACGAGATCGGCGTCGACCGGCGGCGGCGATGGTCGACTCATGCGCTCGAGCGACACGACGGTGACCGGCACCCGGGCCAGCTGGGCGCTCCGCGTCCATGCCTCGCGCACGGCCGCGGGGGCCAGCACGATCGGTCGCACGAACTCGCGGGCTAATGCCAGAGCGACGAACGTTTTTCCCATCCCCGGGTCGTCCGCAAGCAGGGCTCCTCCGTATCGGCGCACCGCCGTCCCGAGACGTTGCACGGCATCCCGCTGATGCGGCCGGAGCGAAACCTCGCCGAGTTGCGGTGGTGCGGAATCTTGCTCGGGGTCGCCGAGCACCGCACGGCGGATGATCGCGGCGGTCAGCTGTGGGTCCACGTGAGCAGCGCCGAGACGTCGCGGGGACGGATGTGGTAGCAGGCCAGTACGGCCGCGGTGAGCGTGGCGGCGTCCGGCGGAGCCCCGGCAGCCGCAGCCCGCCCGATCGGCGCGAGCCGCTCGACCGCGCCGGACCAATCACGCGGTATGGGAAGTCGTGCGACGGTCCACCCGAGGAATCGGTGATACCCGCCACGGGCCGGCTCCGCGATCATGCGCAGCCAGGCCACGAGCGGCGGTGCGTTGAGGAGCGTCGCGAGTGCGTGCGCATCGTCTTCCGTCGGTGCGAACAACACGTAACAGCTGTTCAGCGGGACGGCGGGATCCCCGCTCGGCACGACCGAGGCACGTGGGGCACGGCCGATGTCACCCCAGACGACGCGTGGGCGGTTCATGGACGCGGCCTCGGTGCGGAAGAGCTGCCACCAGGGACCACGTCCCTGTGCGTCGGTGCGCGTCGCAAGCCGGCGCGACCACGGTCGCAACCAGTCGACCGCTGCCGGAGGAAGTCGGTCCAGTGGATCGCCCGTCGCGTCGTGCGTCCAGATGATGCGCGCGTCGTCGGCGCCGCGTCGCCACGCGCTGAGCCCGTCACCGCGGAGCAGGGGGCGCAACAGGGCGCGTTCGATAGCACCGGTCGCATCCTGCCCCACGACTCGGCAACTGTCATCGGCAGGCCCCGACCGGGTTGGTGCGTGCGGCGCCGTCGGGGCTGGCTCCAGCACCCGCACGATGAACGCATCGTTGCAGCCCGTCTTCACCCCCAGCACCGGGCGTCCGAATGCCGTGGAGGCCAGCGGAGGGCCCGCGCGGGCCACGCGCTCGAAATCCCGGCGCACATCCGGCGGGACCAGCGCCCACGGTGCGCCGGGTGACGCCTCGATGGGCAGAGCGTCGGCTCGCGCGTTCCATGCCAGCAGTCGATCACGCCGTGCGACGCCGACCCGAACGAGGGGCCCGTTCGCCCTCTCCGCGGTCCGACTCGCGACCACCAGCGATGGATACACGACGGCATCGAAGGTGGATCGCCCCTCCGTCCAATCCCCCACTTCGCGCAGCGTGGCATCCTGGAGGAGCAGCTGCCGTACGCCGCCACCGGCGAGCGAGCGCCAGAGTTTGGCGGGAACGAGCAGGGCCAGAGTCCCGGACGGTCGTAGCAACGCCAGCGACCGCTCAATGAACAACGCCGACAGATCGGCTTGCGCGGCAAAGCCTCGCCCGGCACCCGTGGCATCCGCACCCGCGACCCATGCCGCCTCGCGCATCACGCGGTAGCGTGCCCGGAGGTCGAGGCGGTCGGACGGCGCGATGTGGTGCAACCGCACCCACGGAGGATTCCCGAGAATCGCGTCAAACCCCCCGCGTGCAGCCACATCGGGAAAGTGGCTGCCGAACGCGAAGGGGAGGCTGCCGCCATTGCGCAGCCCCGTGAGCCGTCGACGGGCCTCACGCACGTCACTCCGGAACTCGGCGAGTCGACGCCGCTGCACGGCGGTTGCCGGCGGCCGGCTCGAGAAGAGGTCGCGCGACCTGATCGCGCCGAGCATGTCACGCCGCTTGGCCACGGTGACATCCAACACCCGTTGCGCGAGCGCGATGGCCGCGCGCCGTTCCTCGCGGTCGACGGCACGGGCCAACGTTCGTTTTCGCATGCCGGTGGCACGGGCGTAGCGCGCGCGCAGCGCCTCGAGCGGGACCGCGCCACCGCGCGCGGGGCCGTCGAACGCGGGACCGGCCAGCGCATCGCCGACACGAATATTGCGATCGAGATTCGGCAACGGCATGACCCGCGATGGATCGGTCTCCTCCGCATCGATGACCACCGAGAGCCACAAGCGCAGCTCGCACAGCCACACGGCCATCGGATTGAGGTCCACCCCGAAGATGGACGTCGTCAGCACGTCGCGTCGTCGCAGGGGGAGCGCACGCGGATCGCCGCCGACCGCCGCCAGCGCGGCGAGCCGTTCGAGGGCGTGCACGAGGAAGGCTCCGGATCCGCATGCCGGGTCGAGGATCCGTACGGAGCGGACGGCGACCGCGACGCGCGCGGCATCGCGCGGACTCAACGCATCGCCGCGCTCCGCCGCGTGGATCAGCCCTTCGTCAGCGCCGTGGCAGGCGAGCGCCGCGTCGAGCCCAGCTCCCGCCACGCGGTGCAGCATGTCATGCGGCGTGTAAAAGGCGCCTGCCGCCCGACGCTCGTCCCGCGCCATGAGCGACTCGAAGGCACGGCCCAGCATCTCGGGGTCGACCGCTGCCTCGGACCACGCCGCCTGCTCCTCGTGTGCCGTCAAGCGATAGCGGCCCAGCAACGACAGCACCAGTTCCGCGAGTGCGTCGTCCGCGAGCTCCACATGCCGCGCACGCCGCTCGAGTGGTGTGCGCGCAAAGAGACCGCCATTGAGGAATGGGATGCGCCCCAGCGCTCGGGCGGCGGCGGACCGCTTGGCAGTCGGCGTATTCAGCGTACCGAAGAAGAGCGGTTCCAGCAAGCGTCGATGCAACGCGCCGCCACGATCGAGTTGCTGCATGGTCCGATGCCGCAGAAATTCGCGGTCGTCGTCGAGCCAGCCCTTGGCCTGCAGGAACGCCAGAAAAAGCACGCGCGTGGTGTTCAGAAGGGCGAGTTCATGACGCACGGTCTCGGACGCCTGACCGCGCGCAGTCGCCGCGAGATCGAGCACGTTGGCCTCGAGCTCGCGGTAAAAGCGCCGAGTGAGATGCTCGCGCCCGAGCACCTCGGCCCATCGATGATGCACCAGCACATCCGGACCCTGGCGGGCGTTATGCACGGCAACGAGGGTCTCGGCGTCGCTCGGCAGCACGCGATCCGGTTCAACCCGCAACAGTGGGACGCGGCTCCCCGCAGACGGCGCGGCGAACACCACCGCGCGTGAGTCGCGCGTGACGACGGCGACCAACCACAACAGGTGCGGAGCGCGGACGGCGACCTGTCGACACAGCGCCGCGAGCTCGGCGCGCGTCCAATCAGCGAGGGACGCATCGAGCACCAGGAACCGGAGCGTCCCCGCGCCCGGTGCGATCGAGGCGCGGCGCACGCGCGGGTCGAGACCGAGGTGACGACGTCCCCCCGCGTCGACCGCGAGCGGCTCACCGAAATCCAGCAACGACGCGACGCGCTGGACATCGCGGTATGAGCGAAGCTGCTGCAGCCGCTCGGCGAATTCACGAAGTGTAGGCACACGCCTACACTGTCAGCCACTCACGGCCGTACTGTCATCGGATCAACGCCTGCGGCATCGAATCATTGCTGCGAGGTGCGCAGCGCTGCCCTCAACGTGTCGCCAGAAGCGCCGGGAGCGCGCCGAGCGAGTCCAACAGGTATGTCGGCGTACTCGCGACGAGCTGTTCGCGCGAGAAGGGGCCCCAGAGCGCGGCGATGGTGTCCACGCCGGCGGCATTGCCAGCATGGACATCATGCGGCGAATCCCCGACGAATACCGCCTCGTCCGCGCGCACCTGCAGCAGCTCGAGTGCGAGCAGCACCGGCTCCGGTGCCGGCTTGTGCTTGGTGACGCTGTCGGCGCCGACGACCACCGGGAGGAAGGGCGCCATCCCGGTGAAGTCCAGCGCCTCTTGGGCGAGCAGGTTCCCCTTCGACGTCACCAGGGCCATCGCGAGGCCGCGATGCCGGAGTTCCCGCAGCACGGGAATCGCATCGGGGAAGGCACGCGCCAGCGTCCGGTGCTGCGCTTTCTGATGCGATCGGTAGCGATCGCGGAGCGTGATCAACTCGGCCTCGGTCCGGGTGTACGCCGCCAGCTGCGTGATCAGCGGCGTGCCGATCCCCGCGATCCAATCCTCGGTCGTCGGATGTGGACCCTCGAACCCTTCGAAGGCATATCGCATGCAGGCCAACAGCAACGCGATGGAATCGAACAACGTGCCGTCGAGATCGAAGAGCACGGCTTTCAGCGGTGGGCGCATCCGCCAAAGCTAATCGGTGGCACAGCGTCGCTCAGCGGGAGATGTACTGGCGCCCCTTCCACTCCACACGCTGTCCGCGCCACGAGGCCGAGGCGAAGATCCAGAACATGACGGCACTCGCCAGCGGGTTGAGCCAAATGTACCAGAGCGACTGCTTGGCCTGCGCATACGGTGGGATCCAGCCAAGCGACGTGAACACATAGGCCGTCAATGCCCACCAACCCACCGTCACCGGCACCGCACCGCACAGCGCCAGGAGTCCGGCCACCGGGGCCACGATTTCCCAGAGCGGAGGAAGCGGGAACAGGATCCGGAGCAGCCGGATGCCCCAGGGTCCGACCGGGAGCGTGTCACGTCCCCCGGCCCAGACGTTCTTCCCCCATCCGCGGATGATGTCGCCAAGCCCCGCGTACATGCGGGTGAAGAGATGCTCCAGCCCCGTCACCATCTGCACGCTCATCCCCGCGCGCGTCACCCCTTGCCCCAGCATGAGGTCCTCGCCGACATGCGCACGGACGCTCGCGTGACCGCCAACGCGATCATACGCCTCGCGGGTGATCATCAGATACTGTCCGTTCGCCACCTTCCCGTACGGGGACTTCGCCCGGCTGATCGTCTCGGAGCCACCGAAGCGTGTCAGCAACAACATGAAAATGTGCGGCTGGATGAGCCGCTCCCAGAAGCTTTCCATCACTTGCTGTCCCGCCACGCTCAGCAGGTCGGCATGCCGGATGCGTCGCGCGTTCACCGCCCGAGGCAGGCACTCCGGACCGTGCCGCGTGTCCGCGTCGGTGAAGAGCAGGATCCGCCCACGCGCAACGGCGGCGCCATTGTGACAGGCCCACTGCTTGCCGAACCAGCCGTCGGGCAGATCGGGATTCGACAGGACGCGCGCCCGCGGATCCGACGCGGCGACGCGCCGCGCGATCTCACCGGTGTCGTCCGTGGAATGATCATCCACCACGATGAGCTCGAAATGCGGATACGCGGACGCGAGGATGCTTCTCATGCACGCTTCGATATGCACGGCCTCGTTGCGCGCGGGGAGCACGACCGACACCAACTCGGCATCGTCCCCTGCGGCGAGCGGATAGCGATCGAGTTCCGTCGAATCGCTCACGCGCCACAGCACGATCAGCGGTACCAGCCCCCATGGCAGGGCGCAGACGAGGATCCAGCCGGGCGACATCACGAGGGCGCGGAGCTGTGCGTGGGGGCGACCCGCGGACCCAGGAGTGCCGCCACCACCATGTCCGCAGTGACATTGGTCGTGGTGCGGAACATGTCGGGGATCGTGTCCACGCCCAGCAATATCCCCATCCCTGCCGGCGGGAGACCGGCCGACATGAGGACCGGCACCATCATCAGGATCGATCCCCCGGGGATCCCCGGGACGGACAACGTGGTCACCACGCTGGTGATGGCGATCGTCGCGAGTTGGACCGGACCGAGCGCCACATCGTACAAACGCGCGACGAAGATCGCGCCGATGGTTTGACCGATCGCCGCGCCGCAGCGGAAGAGGGCCACCGACAGCGGCAGCAGAAAGCTGGTGACCCGCTCATCGAGATGCAGGCGATGGCGTGCGCTGTCGAGCATCGCCGGCAGGGCCGCCAGCGATGAGCGCGACGAAAACGCGACTGCCTGTCCCGGCAACGCTCCGCGCGCGAACGCCCGCAACGACACGCCACCGAAGAGCACTACGATCGGATACAGCACGAGCACGCAAAACAGGACCGACGCTCCGCTCACCAACGCGACGTACGTCAACAACGCACCGATCGCCGCGAGGCCGAGCTTGGCGCCCAGTGCGATCGCCAACGCCAGCACGCCCAAGGGCGCGGCGGCGAGCACCCAGCGCACCAGCATCAGCGACGTGCGCTCCACCCCACGAAGCGCTCCAAGGAGCGCTGCGCGCGGTCCGGGTTGCACTCGTGCCAGCGCTCCCCCGAACGCCAACGCGAAGACGATCAACGGCAACATCGCGCCGTCGGCGGCTGCCTTGACGGGATTGGTCGGCACGAGGTCGACCACGAACTGGGCCACGGTGGGAATCGCCTTCGCGCTCTCCAGGATCGCGCTACCGCTGGCCGCGGCGTGGTCGCGCAGCGCCGCGGCCGCCGCGGGGTCGATCGCCAGCATTGCAACCACCGGTGGTCCGGCCAGCACCCCGAGGATCGCCGCGACGGAGAGTAGGACGAGAAAGAGGACCATCGCCCGCATGCCGATCCGCCCCACCGCGCGGACATCATCCGCGCCCCCGACCGCGAGAATCAGGGTCGAGAGCACCAACGGGACGATCGTCATGCGGATCGCCGACACCCACAGGGCGCCGATCGGGTCCGCGATGCCCGCCATCACCTCGAGGCCTGGGATCGCGTGCGTCGCGATCCCGAGCCCGATGGCCAAACCGATCACCAGTGCGACAAGTACCCGAATCGCAAGAGACATAGCCCCCAAGCTACGGCACGCGCCATATTTCAGACACTCCCCGAACCCCCTTCTTGCGAGCACCATGACGCACAAGACCGGCTCCGACCTCATCAACGACGCCAAGACCCGCATCCGTGAAGTCAGCGCGAAGGACGTGCAGGGGATGCTCGCCGCGCAGGCCAACGCGATCTACCTCGACGTGCGTGAGCCCGCCGAATGGAATCTCGGGCGGCTCCCCGGGGCCCTGCACATCCCCCGCGGCACGCTGGAGACCAAAGTCGAAGGGATGATCCCCCGTGACGCCACCGTCGTGATCTACTGCGCCGGCGGGAATCGCTCCGCGCTCGCCGCGGACACGATGCAGCAGATGGGCTACACGGATGTGTGCTCCATGGCCGGCGGGTGGCGCGACTGGATGATGGCGGGAGGCGCGGTCGAGGGATGACCACCGACGGCGCGTCCGCCGCCGAGCGACTGGCGCGCATCGTGAGTGCGGTACGCCGCCACGAGCCCAAGCGCGAAGTGCGCGAGCCCCCCTTCTGGGAAGCGGCGGTCGCCTTGATCCTGCGTCTGACGCGGGAGGACCGGATCGAAGTCCTCTTCATCAAGCGCGCGACCCGCGACGGCGACCCGTGGAGCGGCCAGATCGCACTCCCGGGGGGGCGATACGATCCCGGTGACGCATCCCTCGAACACACGGCGATCCGCGAAACTTTCGAGGAGGTCCAGCTCGACCTGCGGATCCACGGCACGATGCTCGGGTCGCTCGATGAACTCCGCCCGCGTACGCCGATCCTGCCCCCCGTGATCGTGCGTCCGTTCGTCGCGATCGTCGGTGCCGACGCCCCGGTCGGCGGCAGCGACGAGGTCGCTGCCACCTTCTGGGTCCCGCTCGACCTCCTCTTCGACCCGGCCTCCGCACGCGACACGGACATCGTCGTCCGCGGACACGCCATGCGGCGCCCCGCCATCCATTTCGGTGAGCACGCGATCTGGGGCCTGACCGAGTACATCCTCCGTTCCTTCGAACCCATCGCCGCGTGAGCTTCTCCGCAGACTACGCCCGGCGCTCCCTCGGCGTACGTGCCGCGGCAGCACTCGCCATCACGCTCGCCTTCCTGCTGATTCCCGCGCTCGCGGACCAGTGGGTGTTCGCGCACTGGTCGCATCCGAACGTCTACGGCACCGAGTGGGGGCGCCTCCTGCGGATCATGGGATGGTGGCCCACCTGGGTGATCGCTGCCATCGCGCTGTATCTGCAACAGCGCGGGAGCGACGCATCCCGGGCGTCACGACACGCCTGGTTGCTGGTCGGGTCGCCCGCACTCGCCGGTGTCATCTGTGAAGGGCTCAAACTCATGATCCGGCGCGAGCGCCCGGGGCCATGGAACGGCGAATCGGTGTTCCGCGCCTTCTCCGACCACCCATGGAGCACCGCGGGACTTGCCACTCCCAGCTCCCACACGATGGTCGCGTTCGGCGCGCTCGCGATGATGGCGCGGATCTTTCCGCGCGCCGCGGGGATCTGGTACGCGCTGGCGTGGGGATGCGGCCTCACGCGCATCCTCGACCACGCACACTTCGTCAGTGACGTAACCTTCGCCGCCGTGCTCGGCTGGGCCGTGGCGTGGGGCCTGTGGATGCATGTCGTCCCGAAACGCGAAGCGGCGTAGCGCGGGCACGAAGGCCGACGCTCCGCCGCTCGCATTCGCGGCCGCGACCTGGGGTACGACCTAGGGCACGACCTTCGGTGGCGTCGGTGCCGTCTTCGGATCGACCAGCGGACGACGATCCTTCAGATGCTCTTCCATCTTCAGGCGCGGGACGCCGTCCTTGAGCCACTCCGGCGCCGGCTGATCCCGCAGGAAGGTATCGAACCACTCCGTCATCCGCAGGTTGTAGTCCTTCATGTTGGCCGGACGGGCAAGGCCGTGGTTCTCGCCCACGTACTCCAGCAGGACGACGTCCTTTCCGAGCTGGCGCAGATGGTTGTAATACGTGATCCCCTGGTTGAAATCGACCGCGCCGTCACGGTCGTTGTGCAACATCATGAACGGGATGCTCAGGTTCTGCGCGAAGTTCTGCGGTGAGTTGCGGATGTAGGCCTCCGGGACGTCGTTCGGTCCGCCGGTGAAGCGTCCCTGGCTGGAAATGAAGATCGAGGCGTCGGTGCTCCCCGAGTTCCAGTACATCGAGCCGAACATCGAGACCATGTCCGTCAGCGGCGCACCGGCCACGGCCGTCTTGAAGAGCTTCGTCTGCGTCGTGATGAAGGTGGTCTGGTAGCCACCCCAGCTGTGTCCCTGCAGGCCAACGCGCGCCGAATCGACGATGCCGCTCGCGATCGCCGCCTTCACCGCGGGGACCACACACCACACCGCCGACCGCCCCGGCTCGTTCACCTTGTAGACGATGTCCGGCTTGAGGAAGGCATAGCCGCGCGAGGTGTACACGCTCGGGTTCGAGTAGCGCGTCGCGTTCGGCTCCGTGTAGACGTTGTACTCCTGCGAGAGCTTCTCGTAGATGTACGTGAGCATCGGGTACTTCTTCCCCTTCTCGTAGCCGGCAGGGAGATAGAGGACCGCCTGGTGCTTCCCGAGGCCGTTGTCGCAGCTGTACTCGATGAGGCGGGCGCCCGGCGTCCAGGCGACCTCCTTCTGCTGCGGGTTGGCATCGGTGAGGCGACGCTCATTGGTGATCCCCGCGTCGGCCGCGTACCAGTCCGGATACTTCACCACCGTTTGACGGCTGAAGACCCAGGTGTCCGCGTCGCGCGCCTTCCGGTAGCTGACCTTGGCGTCCTCGAAGGTGATCGCCTTGGCGCCGCCCTTGATCGGATCCACCTGCGCGAGCCCTTCCTTCTTGGTCCACTCTCCGTACGTCTGGAAATAGAGCGGCTTCGACGCATCGATCGTTCCGCGGTCGCGCGGATCGAAGAGCAAGCGTGCCTGATACTTGATCTGATCCTTGGCGCCGTTCCCGGTGATGTTCACCGCGCTCCCGCCGTTGGTGGGGATGCGCCACACATCCCAGTTGTCGCGGATGTAGACGTTGTTGCCATCCTTGGTCCAGCCCACCAGTGCGCCATTGATGGCCGGCTTCACTTGGTTGTGATCGTCTTCGGTATTCCAGAACTTCGTCGGGATGCCCGTCGAGATCGTCTTGGTCGAGCCGGCCGCGAAGTCGAACACCTTCCAATCGCCGCTGTCGTAGTAGGCATACTTGGAGTTGTCAGGCGCGAATGCCGGCGAGGCACCACCCCCTCGACCGCCGCCACCGCCGTTGCCCGGCACCTTCTTCTGCATGAGCTTCCGTTCACCGGTGGCGACATTGACCGCGTAGACATCGCGGAACACGAACCCCTTGATCCCCGCGTCGCGCTCGTAGTCCGCGATGTCCGTGCCGACGGCCCACGTATCCTTCGGTCCGATCGAGACGTCGCGCATGCGCGCGTCGGTCAGCTGCACGACTTTCCCCTGTGCCACATGGTACACGGCCTGGTAGCTGAAGGCCTTGTCCTGTGCTTCCTGCACTTGCTGCTGCGCCTGTGGCCGCGGGTCCTTCCAATGCCAGAGAATCAAGCTCGGCACCTCGGCATCCGTCTGCGGAGCGGCGGCCACCTGACCACCCGCACCAGCCCCGGGCGCCGTACCACCTGGACTCGGTGGCGTGAAGCCGCCGCCCGTGCCGCGCGCGCGGGGCGGGCGCGGTTCGCGCAGTCCGAAGTAAATCACCTTCTGACCATCGCCCCATTCGAGGGCGCGGTCGCTGCTCACCACGAGCCCGCCAGTCACCCCGGCACTCTTGGCGGTGATCTGCATCATCTTGCTCCCGGCGGCGGCATGGCTCCACGCCACGACGGTCGCGTCTTCGTCACCACCGGCGGTGTCGCTCACCACGCGCAACGCGGCGACCGCGTCGGTGGAATCGCCCCACACGATCCGGCGGTACGACGCCTTCGACACCTCGAGCGACTTGGTGACCCCGGTCGAGAGCTGCCGCAGCTGCAGCGAGTTGCCGACCTGATCCGCGGTCGAGATGGCGAGCGCGATCCAATCACCGCTGTCGTCGAAGGCAAACTCGGACACGTCGGTGACGACCGCCTGCGTGCCACCGGCGAGGTTCACGAGTTCCAGCGTCGCACCACCGCCGGCTGGTGCTGCGGCGCCCGCCGCCGCACCACCGGCGCCTCCCGCGGCGCGCGGCGCGTTGTGGTGCACCGCGATGATATCCAAACCCTTGCTAAAAAATTCTAGCATCATTCATCTCCATATTGTTGCTATGCAATATACTTAGCATGCATAGCTAG
>CAXBQP010000020.1:0-49154 GCA_963978095.1 uncultured bacterium
GGGAGCCGTTGGCCATCCATCATCACCGCGCGCGGATAGGGCAAGGGGATGACCTGAATCGGCGCGCCGGTCGCATCGGTGGCACCGCGCAGGCGGTGCAGGTTGTCGAGCGAGCGGCGGTGGTTCTCGTCGGCGGGGTCTTCTTCGTGGGCGAGCACCACGACACCGGGGGCGACGAATCGCGCGATGTCATCCACATGGCCATGCGTGTCGTCTCCCACGCAGCCTTCGCCAAGCCAGAGGGTCGTGGTGATGCCCAGGCTCTCCCGGAAGATCCGTTCGTAATCGGCGCGGTCCAGCCCCGGGTTGCGGACCTGCACCTCCGACAGGAGCCACTCTTCGGTCACGAGCAGGGTGCCCTGACCGTCGGTCTCGATGCCGCCCCCTTCGAGCACGACGCGACCGCGGCCATCGGGGCGCTGCGGGAGGTGCGTGGCGAGTCCGCTGACGTGCGCCACGACATCGCCAACTGCCGCGTCGTGCGCGTAGTTGTCGTACTTGGCCCAGGCGTTGAAGCCCCAGTGCACCAGCTCCACCGCGCCCGATGCGTTGAGTACCCCCGTCGGGCCGGAATCCCGGAGCCAGACGCGGTCGTTGGGCGCGACGTGCAGCCGATACCCCGAGGGCACCTGATGCAGGGCAAGGCAGCGCTGCGCCTCCTCGCGGACGGCGTCGTCGTGGCAGAGGATCTCCACCCGTTCATGCCGGTGCAGGGCACGTACGATCTCCGCCCAGACCCAGGGAATCGGCCCGAACTTTCCGGGCCAATCGGGTTCGTGGTGCGGCCACGCGAGCCACGTCGCCTCGTGCCGCTCCCACTCCGCGGGCCATCGCACCGCGGGCCTCATCCGATCCAGCGATTCAGGATCGGAGCGTAGGCGTCGATGCGCCGATCACGCAGGAAGGGCCAGTTGCGGCGCGTATCCTCGATGCGGCCCAAGTCGCAGGTCGCGATGAGGGTCTCCGGCTCCGTCCCCGCCTGCGCGAGCCAGCGGCCCAAGGGATCGCAGATGAACGAGTGGCCGAAGAACTCGAGCCCATCGGTCCCCGGCTCGGCTTCAAATCCCACGCGATTCGGCGCGGCCACGAACACGCCGTTGGCGATGGCGTGCGCGCGCTGGGCGGTGCGCCAGGCGTCGACCTGCGCATCCCCCCACTCGGCTTTCTCCGCCGGATGCCATCCGATCGCCGTCGGGAAGAACAGGATCTCGGCACCCAGGAGCGAGGTGATGCGCGCCGCTTCGGGGTACCACTGATCCCAGCAGATCAGGACGCCGATCGTCGCGTAGCGGGTCTTCCAGACTTTGAATCCGCTCGCGGTACCGGCGCCGTCGTTCACCGCGTCGCCCGGGGCGAAGTAGTATTTCTCCTCGAACAGCGGGTCGTGCGGGATGTGCATCTTGCGGTAGGTGCCGAGCACCGTGCCATCGGCGTCGATCACGACCGCCGCGTTGCGGTAGACACCAGCGGCCTGCCGTTCATACAGCGGGACGATCAGGACGATCGCAAGTTCAGCGGCGAGGGCGGACAGAGTAGCGATCGTGGGACCCGGGATTTCTTCGGCGAGATTGAAGTACTCTTGCCGCAATGACTTGCAGAAGTACGGCGCGTTGAAGAGTTCCTTCAGGCAGATGATCTGGGCACCCTGCGACGCCGCCTCGCGGATGCGGCGGATGGTCGCCGCGAGCGCGGTCGACGGGGCGCCGTCGACGGCGTCCTGGATACAGGCGATGGTGACGCGTCTCGAGCCGGTCATGACGGGCAATTTAGCCCTGTCAGTCGCGAAGTGCGACTACGATGTCGGCGAGATTGGTGCCGGTAGGGCCGGTGCGGAGCAGGGCACCGATGCGGTCCAGCGCGGGATGTGCGTCGCATCGCCGAAGCTGGCCGGCGGGGTCGAGTCCGGCGGCGACGATTCGGCCCCAGCTGCGTTCGTCGACGAGTGCGCCGGTGGCATCCGTGGGGCCGTCGCGTCCATCCGTGCCGGCGGCAAGCACGGTGACGCGCGGCGTTGCCGTCCCGCGCGCATGCGGATCGCGCAGCGCCTGTTGGGCGAGGTGGTGCAACTCGATGGCGGCCGCGAGCGCGAACTGCTGATTGCGCCCGCCGAGTCCGTGGTCACGGGGGAGATCGACGGTCGTCTCGCCACCGGCGATCAGGCATCGTCCCGGCTCCGCGAACCACGCGGCGCGCGCAAAGGTGCGTCCTGCCTGTTCCGCCTCGCCGGCGAGCGGCTCCTTGGACAGCAGCGCGGTCCGTCCGAGCGCGGTGGCGGCGGCCGCGGCCGCACGGAGGACGTCCTGATTCCCAATCACGACTGGCGGTCGCACGTGCGCGAGTGCCGGCGAGCCGGGTTTGGTGGTCTCGGGACGATCACCATGGCGAACGGCGCCGAGGTAGGCCGCGAGAGAGAGCGGGAGTCGTCGTGCGAGCTCCGTTTCGCGCAGCATCTGCTCGATCTGGGTGGCGAAGAGGGGGTCCGCGCTGAACGGACCACTGGCGATGTCCGTGGGGTCGTCCCCAACGACGTCGGAGAGGATGACAGGATGGATCGGGGTCGGGGCGAAGGCGAGTCCGAGTCGTCCGGCTCCCCAGCGGGCGAACCGCTTGCGGATCGCGTTGGTCGCGCGGATGGGCAGTCCCGACTCGAGCAGGAGGGCCGTGAGCGTGGCGAGGTCTTCGCCGCGCACGCCGTCCTCCGGCGCTCCGATGAGTGCGCTCGTGCCGCCGGAGATCAACGCGATCACCGCGTCGTCTGCGGCGACCTCGTCGCGCAGTGCGCCCAGCGCGTCGGCGCAGAGGCGTGATCGTGGGCCGGGGATCGGGTGATCACCGACCATGACGGGCAGTGTCGGCGATGCCATCGGGGCCGGGCGTTCGGCGACGACGAGTCCGCCGGCGCACGGCAGTTGGTGTTCCTCGAGGAATGCCGCGGTGGCCTGCGCCATGGCGGGCGCTGCTTTCCCGGTGGCCACTATCCAGTGCGTTCGCGCGGGTGCGCCGGTGAGCACGGCCACGGATCGCCCGAGGGCGGCGCGCGTCGCCGCCGCCGGGGCCGCGGCGCGCAGCGCGGCACGAAACACTTCGCCCGCTACCTGGGCAGCGGGCGAAGGTGGTTCGAGCGGTGTCATGCGGGAATTATGGCGTACTGCCCGATGCTTTTGCCACTGCGGCGCCGAGCTCGTCGTACGAGTCGGCGGAGAGCTCGCGGAACGGAGACATCACGTGGGCGATGCGGCCGTCCGGGCCGACCACGAACACATTGCGCTTCGCGAAGTTGATGAGCGGAATCTTCGAGTCGTAGCGCTTGACGACGTCTCCCGTGGGGTCGCTCGCGAACATGATCGGGAACTTCTTTTCCCGGGCCCAGTTCACGAGCACGGTGTCGTCGTCGGTGCTGATGCCGATGACCGTCACCTTGTTGCCGTTGTTGAAGAGCTTGGCGTACTGATCACGGTACGCCTCCATTTGGACTGTTCAGCCCTTGGTCCGTGCCTTGGGGAAGAAGGCGAGGACGACGGTTTGTCCCTTGAGGTCGGACAGGTGGATGGGCTTTTCCGTGAGCCCGTTTTTCGTGGCGCCTGCGAGGGTGAAGTCCGGAGCGATGTCGCCGACTTTTGGCATGGTTTGCGCGTGGAGGTTCACGGCCGGGCGCGCGAGGAGTAGCGCGGCGGCGGTGAAACGAAGGATCGCGGGGCGGTTCACTTGGCCCCCGTGACTTTCTTGAGTTGGGCGGCGAGTTCGGTGTAGGAATCCTCGACCATCGGCTTGAAGGGCTTGGTCGTGGCGGCGATCTTGCCGTCCGGACCCACGATGTAGAGGAGGCGGTTCTCCATGGACCCGTTGTAGGCGCCGTAGGCCTTGCCCATGGCGCCGTTGGCGTCGCTGGCGAAGAGCATCGGGAAGTTGGCTTCCTTCGCCCAGTTCGCGAGGGTGGTGTCGGCGTCCACGCTCACGCCGATCACCGTGATCCCCTTGCCGCCATTGAAGATCTCGGCCCATTTGTCGCGGTAGTGCGTCATCTGGGCGGTGCACCCGGACGTTCGCGCCTTCGGGAAGAAGGCGATGACCACCGTCTGGCCTTTGAGTTTCGCGAGCGAGATCGGGGCGGCGGTCACGCCGGTTCGGGTGGCACCGGGCAAGGTGAAGTCCGGCGCGACGTCGCCGACTTTGGGCCCGACCTCCTGGGCCTGGGCGCGCATCGTTGGGAGGACGAGGCTCGCGGCGAGGGTTGCGACGGTGACGGCAAGTCGGCGCATCGAGGTGCACTCCTGGAATGAAGTACGAGCGAGGATGGAACGGTTGGAATAACGGCCGAACCGGAGGATCGCGCAACGGTCCAGACAGTAGAACCGGACTCGCACACCGGAAGTTTCAGGGTGCAGCCGCGATCACACGCAATGCCCCGGGAACGGCGTGCACCTGCACGTCCGGTTCCGCGGCGTGGCAGAGCTCTCCGTCCGCCTCGAAGTCCGGCGGGGCCGCGAACCGCAGCGCGAAGCGCGCCGCGCGTCGGGAGAGCACCTCGGGGTGCGACACATGGGTGCCGCGGATGGCCCGCGCGAAGAGTGGGATCCGCGCCAGCCCCCGGACGTCGCCGATCTGCACGCAGTCGAGCTGTCCATCGGTCACCGACGCGTGCGGAGCGATGCGGAAGGTCCCCCCGAAGTTCAGGCCGTTGGAAAAGACCGTCATCATCGAGTGCCGGGGCTCGGCGGCGATGGCCGCGTTCACGAACGTGAATCCGGGGTAGCGCAGCAAGTGCTTGAGCGACGCGGCGAGGTAGACCGCATTCCCCGTCAGCGCGCCGCCGCGCCGCGTGTCGTCGAGGACCGCGACGTCGAACCCGAAGCCGGCCACGTTCAGAAACCAGTGCGCGCGCGCCCCGCTGTCGATGCGACCCATGTCCACCCGCCACTCGGTGCAGGGTCCGGCGATCAGGCGCGCCATGGCCCGCAGGTCGTGCGAGGGCGCGGGCAGGTTCTTCGCGAAATCGTTGCCGGTGCCGCCCTGAACAAATGCGATTCGGGCCCCGACGCCCGAGCGCGCGAGCGCGCCGGCGCACTTGCTCCACGTCCCGTCGCCTCCGATCGCCACGATGGTGGTCGCGCCATCGTCGAGCGCGCGGGCCACGAGGGAGGCCTCGTCACCCGCGCGCGTGGTGGTGCGAATGTCCGTGATGCCGACCGCTCCGAAGGCGGTCCGGACGGCCGGGAGCATGCGCGCCCCCCGGCCGCGGCCGGACGCGGGATTGGTGACGACGACCGTGTGGTCCACCCGTCTCGCGTCCGGTGCGACGCGCGCTACGCGCGCGCCAGATTGCGCAGGACGTACGGCAGGATGCCGCCGTTCCTGAAATAGTTGAGCTCTTCCGGCGTGTCGATTCGCGAGCGGACGCTGAAGCGCTTGGTCGATCCGTCCGCCGCCACCGCCTGCACCGTCAGTGTCGCGCGCGGCGACATGGTATCACGCATCCCTTCGATGGTGATGGTCTCGAACCCGGTGAGTCCAAGCGACTGGCGGGTCTCGCCATTCGTGAACTCGCACGGGATCACTCCCATCCCGACCAGGTTCGAGCGATGGATGCGCTCGAAGCTCTCGGCGATCACCGCGCGAACGCCGAGGAGCATGGTGCCCTTGGCCGCCCAGTCGCGGCTCGAGCCGGTGCCGTACTCCTTGCCGGCGATGATCACCAGCGGGGTGCCGTTCTTCCGGTACGATTCGCTCGCCTCGAAGAAGCTCGTCGGCTCGGCCCCCTCCGCCGTGCGCGTCCACCACCCTTCCATGCCGGGGGTGAGTTCGTTCTTGAGCCGGATGTTGGCGAAGGTGCCGCGCATCATCACCTCATGGTTGCCGCGACGCGCGCCGTACGAGTTGAAGTCCTTCTTCTGGACGCCGAGCGACGTGAGCCACACACCGGCCGGCGACTTCTCGGCGATCGAGCCCGCCGGGGAGATATGGTCGGTGGTGATCGAGTCGGCGAACATGCCGAGCACGCGGGCGTTGGCGATCGGCTGCACCCCCGGCGGAGTCATGGTCATTCCCTCGAAGTACGGCGGGTGCTTCACGTAGGTGGACTTGTCGTCCCAGGTGTAGCGGCTGCCGGTCGGGACCGGGATCGCCTTCCACTGCTCGTCGCCACCGAAGACGTCAGCGTACTGCTTCTCGAAGTACTCGCGCTTCACGGAGTTGAGGACGATGTCCTCGACTTCCTTCGGGCTCGGCCAGATGTCGCGCAGGAAGACGGGATTGCCGTCCGTGCCGGTGCCGATCGGTTCGGCGTCGAAGTCGATATCCATGCGTCCGGCGAGGGCGTAGGCCACGACGAGCGGCGGCGACGCGAGGTAGTTGAAACGCGTTTGCGGATTGACGCGCCCTTCGAAGTTGCGGTTGCCGGAGAGCACGGCGGCGACGGTGAGTTTGCCGTCGTCGATCCCTTTGCTGATGACATCGGGGAGCGGGCCGGAGTTGCCGATGCAGGTGGTGCAGCCGTAGCCGGCGATCTGGAAGCCCAAGGCGTCGAGCGCGGGCTGGACGCCCGCCTTCTCGAAGTAGTCCTTGGCGACCTTCGAACCCGGGGCGAGGGAGGTCTTCACCCACGGCTTGCTGGTGAGCCCCTTGGCTACGGCCTTCTGTGCCACGAGCCCGGCCGCGAGCATCACGCTCGGGTTGGAGGTGTTGGTGCAGCTGGTGATCGCGGCGATCACCACCGCGCCGTCGACGAGATCAAACTCGCGCCCGCGGTGCGCGAGGTGCTGCGGCACCGAGACGGGGGCGGGCTGCCCCTTGTTCGCGGCCGTCTGCGCCATCGTCTCGCTGTGCGCCTTGAGCGAGGCTTCGTAGTTGGCCTTCACCCCCGTGAGCGCGATACGGTCCTGCGGGCGCTTCGGGCCGGCGAGCGAGGGGACGACCGTCGCGAGGTCGAGCTCGAGCGTGTCGGAGTAGATCGGGTCGGCCATGCCGGGCTCGCGGAAGAGTCCCTGCGCCTTCGTGTACGCCTCGACCAGCTGCACGTGATGCTCGCTGCGCCCCGAGAGGCGCAGATACTTGAGCGTCTCGTCGTCGACCGGGAAGAAACCCATCGTGGCGCCGTACTCGGGGGCCATGTTGGCGATCGTCGCGCGGTCGGCGAGCGAGAGTCCGGCGAGTCCGTCGCCGAAGTACTCCACGAACTTGCCCACGACCTTCTTCTTGCGGAGCATCTCGGTGCAGGTCAGCACGAGGTCCGTGGCGGTCGCACCGGCGGGGAGCTTGCCATGCAGCTTGAAGCCGACGACTTCGGGGATGAGCATCGAGACCGGTTGCCCCAGCATGGCGGCCTCGGCTTCGATCCCGCCCACGCCCCATCCCAGAACGCCCAGACCATTGATCATCGTGGTGTGACTGTCGGTGCCGACGAGCGAGTCGCAGTAGGCCTCGCCACTCTCGGGGTTCACGAAGACGACCTGCCCGAGGTACTCGAGGTTCACCTGATGGCAGATGCCCGTGCCCGGCGGGACGGCGCGGAAGTTCTTGAGCGCAAGCCCGCCCCAGCGCAGGAACTGATAGCGCTCGACGTTCCGCTCGTACTCGAGGTTCGTGTTGATCATGAAGGCCGCGTCGGTGCCGTACTCGTCGACCTGCACCGAGTGGTCGATCACGAGGTCCACCGGCTGGAGCGGATTGATCTTGGCCGGGTCGCCGCCGAGCGCGGCGAGGGCGTCACGCATCGCCGCGAGGTCCACGACGCAGGGGACGCCGGTGAAGTCCTGCAGGAGGACGCGCGCCGTGCGGAAGGCGATCTCCTTGTCCACGGAGGCCTTCACGTTCCACGTGGCCATCGCCGTGATGTCACTCGCCTTGACGAAGCCGCCGTCCTCGTTCCGCAGCAGATTCTCGAGGAGAATCTTGAGCGAGAAGGGGAGGGAGGCGACGGTGTTGCCGGGGAGATTGGTGAGCGCGTCGAGGCGGTGAATGACGTACGACTTCCCGTCCACGGCGAGTGATGCGCGGCTTCCGAAGCTGTTGCTGGATGTCATGTCGATCTCGTGATCGTCGCCCAGTGCACGGCGGCACGGACGTGGATGATCGCCTGAGCCACTAGGACTTGCCGTTCGCCGGGCGCACGCGTCAGGCGCGTGGTGAGGGCACAACTCCTAGGCTGCGAGGAAATCTAACAACAGCGCCGGGGGCCGCCACCAGCGCGGCCCCCGGCGCATCCTCCGATGCAGCCACCGGCTACGGCTGGATGCGCGGCGCTGGCGCGTCGACCGTCTTGAGCAACTCCTTCCAATCGAAGCTGACGGGTTTTCCGCGAACCCACTTCTCCATCCAGTCGAACTCGGACATGGACTTGGTGTACTGGTCGCGCGCTTCCGGGATGCCGTGCGTCGTGCCAGGGTACACGAAGAACTCGGTGGGGACGCCCACCCGCTTGAGCGCCATGTGCATCTCCTCGCTCTGTGGGCGGGGCACGCGCGGATCGCCGTCGACGACATGGATCATCATCGGCGTCTTGGCGTTCTTGATGGTCGCGATCGGGGATTGCTTCCACCAGTTCTCGTACTCATTGCCCTCGAAGAACAACTTGTCGCCGAGGTACCACTGGCGCAGGCGTTGGGTGTCGGACTGGCCGTACATCGAGATCCAGTTCGCCACGCCGGCGCCGGAGGAGATGGCTTTGAATCGGGTGGTGTGCGTCTCGATCCAGTTCGAGTAGTGGCCGCCGGCGCTCCATCCGAGCACGCCCATCTGGTTCGGATCCACCAACCCCTGGGCGATCAGGGTGTCGACGCCGGACATGATGTCCTGGTAGCCCTTGGTGAAATAGTCGCCTTGGGTTTCCGTCTTGAACTTGTCGCCGTAGTTCGTGCTGGCCCGGTAGTTGGGCATCAGCACCACGTAGCCCGCCCCTGCGTAGACCTGTGCGCCGTAGCCGCCGTTGAAGGTCAGCTCGTCGGCGGCTGCCGGGCCGCCGTGGATCGACACGATGAGCGGATACTTCTGGCCCAACACGTAGCCCACCGGCTTGAGCAGGACGCCGCCCACCGGGGTGCCGTCGCTGGATTTCCAGGTGATTTCCGTTTCGTCCCCCAGCGCGATCTGCGCGACCTGCGGATTGGCGTCCGTCAGCCGGATCCATTTGGCGCGGTCGGAGATCTGTTCGATCGTGGGGACGGTGTAGAGCGAGCTCGGGGTCTTGGGGTCCGTGTAGGTGATGAGCAGGGCGTTGCTCCCCTCGTCACGCGCGACCGTCACGCTGCCTCTGACGCTCGTCACCGGCTTCACCTTGCCCGAGGCGACGTCGATCGCCACGACCTGCGTCGTGGCCTTGATGCCTTCGCGCGAGTAGATGGTCTTGCTGTCGTCGCTCCACCAGCCGGGGGTCACGGGACCATCGTAGCCCGCGCCCAGTTTGCGCCAAGGACCGCCAGCCAGTGCGCGCAGGTAGGTCTTCTCCTGGTGCATGAACTTCCCGTCTTCCGGCGTGCTGTACGCGATCCACTTGCCGTCCGGCGAGAAGCTCAGCGGGCCTTCGGGGATCTCGAGGTTGTTGGTCAGCCGTTCGACTTTCCCGGACGTGACGTCGAGCAGATACAGGTCGGCGGCGTCGCGCTCCTCGAGAGTGCCGCGCCAATAGCGGTCATCACGCGTGGCATTGAACCCCACGTACTTGGCATCGTCGGAGACGCTGAACCCGCTCACGCTGTAGTTGACGTCGTTGGTCAGCCGCTTGCTGGCGCGGCTGACCAGGTCGAGCACGTAGAGGTGCACGCGCGGCTCGATCGCGTTGCGGATCTTCACCCCGAACTTCGCGTCCGTGCGGCGCCGTTCGTCGCTCTGGACCGTGTCCGGCGACAGGTAAAAGATCTTGGATCCATCCTTGGAGAACTGCCAGTTCTGGACGGGGGTCGTTCCACGGGTGAGTTGCACGGCCGGCGTTTCCAGTGCGTTCGCGGGGATCCCCCACAACTGGGTGGCCTCCGCGCGTCCGGTGGCGTACACGAGCCACTTGCCGTCGCGGCTGACCGCGAACTGTCCGACGCCGTTGGGCGCGTCGGTGAGTTTGCGCGCCTCACCGCCGTCGGTCCGCATGAAGTACAGCTGGTTTCCACCGCCCGCGGCGCCGCCGCGCCCCCCTGCGGCAGCGGCCGCGCCGGCCGCCGCGTCACGATTGCTGGCGAACACGAAGCCGCCGTCGGAGACCCAGCGTGCCGGCCCCTCGTCCTTGTCCTTGGTGAAGGTCAGCTGCCGCGTCGAGGGCAGCCCGTCCTTCATCGACACCAGGTAGAGATCCGATTGGCGCTTCGCTGCCTTCCAGTCCGGCGTGGTGAGGGTGTACAGCATCCACTTGCCGTCGGGACTGACCGCGGGCGCGGCGGCCGTGCGCATCTCCTGCACGTCCATGAACGTCATCGGGCGTTGTTGCTGCGCCGAGAGTGTGAGGGCGAGCGGCGAGCCGAGGACGAACAGGGCAACCGGGAGCGAACGGGAGCGCATGGAGATTTTTCCGTGTGGCTGGAGGATGCAGTACCGTGGCGAGTTTCCGCGCAATCGTCAAGCACCACGCCGTGCATCATGGGGCCGCTGGTGCCGTAGCGGGTGACGTAGCGGGTGACGTCCCGCACGGTGACGGCCGCCCGCAACAACGGCGACGCGCGCCGGACGGCACGATGCGAGTCGTCGCCCCCGTGGATAAGTTTGCCGGAGTACCCTTCCGAAACCCCGCATGAACGCTCCCGACCCGCTTCTCGACTTCCGCCGCGAGTTTCCGATTCTCGAGCGCTGCACCTACATGGTGTCGAACTCGCTCGGTGCCATGCCACGTACCGTCCCCGAGCGGTTGGCGGAGTACGCCGATCAGTGGGCGACGCATGGGGTGCGCGCGTGGGCCAAGGGGTGGTGGTCCATGCCGTTGGCGTTGGGGGACGAGATCGCGCCGCTCATCGGGGCCGGCCCGGGAGAGGTCGCGATGGTCCCGACCGTGAGCATGGCGCAAGCGGCGATCCTCTCGGCGCTGGATTTCCGCAATGGTCGCGACACGATCGTCATGACCGCGCTCGACTTTCCCAGCGTGCGGTATGTGTTCGACGAACTTGCTCCGAAGCTCGGTGCGCGCGTGGTGGTGGTGCCGAGCGACGACGGCGTGTCGATCGATGAGGACCGCCTCTGCGCGGCCATCGATGACCGCACGGCGTTGGTGGCGATCTCGCATGTGCTCTTCCGGTCCGCGTACATCATGGATGCCGCCCGGATCACCACGCACGCGCACCGCATGGGAGCGCTGGTGGCGCTGGATGCCTACCACTCGGTCGGTGTGATGCCGGTGGACGTGCAGGCAATCGGCGCCGATTTTCTCACCGGCGGCGTCTTGAAGTGGCTGTGCGGTGGTCCGGGCGGCTGCTTCCTGTACGCGTCCCCGTCGGCCAGCGCACGGTTCGCGCCGGCGCTGACGGGTTGGCAGGCGCATGCGCGTCCCTTCGCCTTTGCCGACGAGATGGAATACGCGGGTGGCGCCGCCCGCTGGCTCGGCGGGACCCCGGTCATTCCCGCGTTCTTCGCCAACGCCGAGGGGCCGCGCGTGATTGCGCGCGCCGGACTCACGGCGATTCGGGAGAAGTCGATCCGCCAGACGACCGCGCTCATTGCGCTCGCCGACGCGCGCGGGTATCGAGTGCATGCGCCGCGCGAGGTCAACCGTCGTGGGGGCACGGTCGCCTTCGACGTGCCGCACGGGGCGGAGGTCGCGCAGGTGTTGCTGGAGCGCGACGTCGTCATCGACTACCGCCCGGGGGCCGGGATTCGCGTAGCCCCGCATTTCTACACGTCGAATGCCGAGGTCGTGCGCGTGGTCGAGGAAATCGCCGACATCCTCGAGTCCGGGGCGTGGCAACGATTCGCCGGTTCCCGGCCGATCGTCACCTAGTCCCGCTCTGGCAGCGCTCCGCCGGACGCTGTAGCTTCGCCGATATCTCCAGTCTCCCAGACCATGCCTCAGGCGCCACGCAAGCTTCGCAAACAATACGTGAACACCGCGTACCCGCATGCGGTGCTCCGGTTCGAGGACGGACACGAGATCGTCGTGAAGCGCGGCATCGGAAAGACGTTCGACATCTACGCCGGCGAAACCGTGAGGCTGCTCGCGGTGTTCGATCCGGACGCCCGGGAGCGCGAGCTGGTGGCAACCCGCAAGGCCGAGGACTTCGACGACGCGTGATGCGTTGTCGTCGGCGTGCGCATCGAGTATCGTGCGCGAGTGACGACATCTTCCGATCCTACCGTCCGGCTGCGGCTGCATCCTGAGGTGCAACAGGCGCTGGCGCGGCGCCTGCCCGTGGTCGCCCTCGAGAGCTCCGTGCTCGCACAGGGGCTTCCGATTCCCGCAAATCGGGAGGCCGACCAGCGGACCCGCCGTGCGGTGCGGGAGGCGGGCGTCGTGCCGGCGGTGACGGCAGTGGTGCGCGGCGCACCGACCATTGGTCTGGACGAGGCGGACCTGGAACGGTTTCTCGCGCGCGGGGGCATCCACAAGGTGTCGGCCCGCGACCTCCCGTGGGCCATGGCGACCGGCCGCGATGGCGCGACCACCGTGGCGGCGTCGCTGGCCCTGTGCACGGCGGCGGGGCTCCCGGTCTTCGCCACCGGGGGGATCGGTGGCGTCCATCGCGACGCGCCCTACGACGAGTCGGCGGATCTCCTCGAACTCGCACGCTCGCCTGTGATCACCGTGTGTGCCGGCGCCAAATCGATCCTCGACCTGCCAGCCACGCTGGAGCGACTCGAGACGCTGGGCGTGAGCGTGCTCGGGTACCGCACCGAGGAGTTTCCGGGCTTCTTCACGTCGCGGACGAGGCTCGTGGTGCCAGCGGTCGCGGAGTCGGCCGCGCAGATCGCGGCCGCGTATCGGGCGTCGCGATCCCTGGGGCGTCCCTCGGCGCTCTTGGTGGTTCAGCCGCCGCCCGCCAGTACGGCACTCGATCCGGCGGTCGTGGAGTCCGCCGTCGCCCACGCCTTGGAATCGGCGCGGGCCGCCGGCGTGCGTGGCGCGGCCGTCACACCGTTTCTGCTCGCCGCCGTCGAACGGGAGACGGGGGGCCGGTCGCTGGCGACCAACCTCGCGCTCCTGGAGTCCAATGCGGCGTTGGCGGCAGAGATCGCCGTCGCGCTCCATTGATTGTCACCGGTGCCACCGCTTACGATTCCGTCATCATCCCCGAGCTGGAGGTCAGGCGAACCATGGCGTCTTCCTTCCTGAGTTCTGAGGAGTACGACGAGCGGGCGCATCAGCTCTACAACGAGGGCAACTTCGACGGCGCCCTCGTCACGTTGCGGGAAGGGCTGGCGCTGTATCCGAACGCGGTGGAGCTTCACGTGGGACTCGGCTATGCGCGTCTGGCCCGGGACGAGTTCGCGTGGGCGCGCCGCAGCTTCGAGGAAGCGCTCCTGCTCGACCCCGATCACGAAGACGCGCTCGCGGGACTCGGCGAGACCCTGTTGCGCTTCGGTCAGATCGCGGCCGCGCTCAAGAGCTTCAGCCGGATTCTCGACCTCGGGTACCAGGACGACATCGAGTTGATGCTGCAGGTGGCGCGGGCACTGTTCCGCGACGGCCTCATGGAGGATGCGGCCCGGTTCGTCACGGTCGCCATCCAGCAGGTGCCCGACAATGCGGAAGCAGTGGCGATGCTCGGCTACATCGAGCATCGGACCGCACAGGATGAGGCGTCCGTCGCGACCCTGCGTCGCGCACTCACTCTCGAGCCGGACTACGCCGAAGCGCGGATCTATCTCGCCAACGTCCTGTACGACCGGGGCGACTACGAGGCCGCGCTGTATCAGTTCGAGCAGACCTCGCCCGAGGACCATTGGGACGAGCTCGGCATCTGGCGCCTCATGGAGCTCAAGAAGAGCACGCAGCGGCTGGCCGACGACGATCCCGCGCTTCGGCCGTGGGACGATCGGCTTGCGGAGCTCAATGAGGAGCCCGACGACATCGACCTCATGCTCGGGGAGATCGAGGCGGCGGCGAACACCCGGGCCGAGGACGAGGCGCGCCATCAGCTGGAACTGTTCGGCACCTTGCTCGCCGAGTTCGCGGTGGAACTGGGCGCGGGAGGCGCGCATGATGTGATCGGCCGCGACGGTCGGCAATACCACGGCAGTTGGACGCAGATCGTGCAACAGATGCGCGAGGGGGCGTCACAGCCCGGGCGGACGGTCGAGGAGTTCATGCAGGCGGAGGCACGTCGCGGGTTCTCGCTGACGGGGATGCTCATTTCGACGGCGGACGCCGAGGCGTTCATCCGCGGCAGTGCTGACGCGGGCATGCTGCGGATCGTGCGCTGATGAAGAACAGGCTGCGGCGCGGGACTCGGAGTGGCGCATGATCACCCTGCGCGAGGTCACGCGTGAATACCGGTCGCTGCTCGGCCGCACGGTCCGCGCGGTGGACGATGTTTCGCTCGATATCGCGGCGGGCGAAGTCCTGGGCATCGCCGGACCCAACGGAGCGGGGAAGACCACCTTGCTGGCGATCTTGCTCGGCTTCTTGCGGCCGACGTCTGGCGCGTTGCGCATCGATGGACTCGAGCCCCGGGCGTTCGTTGAGGCGCACGGCGTGGCGTACGTGCCGGAGCTGATGGCGCTCCCGACGCACTGGACGGTCGACGAGGCGTTGCGTCGCCTTGCGACCCTCGCAGACGTGCCGGCGGCGGAGTTGCGGGGCGCCGTCGATCGTGTGGTCGGGGCGTTGGCGATCGGCGAGCACCGCGGAAAGCGGCTGAAGGCACTGTCCAAGGGCAATTTCCAGCGCGTGGGCATCGCGCAGGCGCTGCTGCACGACGACATGCGACTCGTGGTGTTCGACGAGCCGACGCACGGTCTGGATCCGGTCTGGACGGCCCGGTTCCGCGAGATCGTCGATGCCATGCGGCGTCCCGACCGCGTCATCGTGGTGGCCTCGCACAATCTGGACGAACTCGAGCGGGTGTGTGATCGGGTCGCCATCGTGGACCGCGGGCGGATCCAGCGGGTCGTCACCGTTGGCGGGACCCCGGCAGCGACCGCGTCGGCGGCGACGTACCGTATCCGGGTGGCGACCGGGGGCGAGGCCGTTGTAGCGGCCTTCCCGGGGGCAACGCTCACCACCAACGGGGACATCGACGTGGGCTCGGTGGACCTCCCCACGCTGAATGCCCGGCTGGCCTCCGCGATCGCGGGCGGCGCGATGATCGTCACGGTCGTACCGCGCGCGAGCGCACTGGAGACGGCCTTTCGGTCCGCCGTCGGAGGCGGTGCCTGATGCGATCCGGCATGCTGCGCTACGCGCGCTATCAGGCCGGCGATTTCCTTTTGCAGAAGGCCTCGGTGCCGGCCGTACTCGCCCTGTTCATCGGCGGACTGACCGTCTATCTGGCTTCGCATAGGAGCGTGCCGATCGACTGGTCCGCGCCCTTGGGTGCCGACAACGCGCGCGCGGTACTGAAACAGGCGTTGGATCTGTTCGTGCCGCTCGCGGCGTTCCTGGCCGTCAACGGCATCAGCAGTGGGGATCGCCAACGGGGGTATGTGCGATTCCTCTTTGCGAAACCCGTTGTCGTGCCGGCCTATTATGTGCAGACGTGGCTTGTGGATGGCGGAATGCTGGCGCTGCTCGCCGGCGCGCTCACGATGTTGCTGCAGCTGTTCACGACGGCGTTGCCGGTCGGGGGCGCCATGGCGGCGGCCGCGCTCACATGGATCCTTTTGGGCGGGCTCGGCTTCATGCTGTCGACGCTCACCCGGCGGGATGGCGCGCTGGTGATTCTGGTCTGGATGCTGGCGTCGCTCCTGCGTGCGGCCGCCGCGATGCAGCCGGAAAGTCCGCTGCCGTCGTGGATGCTCCCCGTGGTGAAGCTGCTGCCTCCCGCCGACCGGCTCGATGTCGTGCGCACGGCACTGTACGGCGTTCACGCCGTCGACACGGCGGCGGTGCTGCATGTGGTCGCGTACGGGCTCTCCTGTCTCGCCGTTGGCACGTTCGTGCTGCGGCGCCGTTCCCTGATCACCTGACCCGCCCCCGCATGTCGTTGCTCGATCGCGCCATTCCCCCCGACAGCGTTCGCCGCGTCGTGCTTCCGAACGGTTTGCGACTGCTCGTTCGCCGCGATACGACCGCGCCGGTCGTGGCGATTGTCACCTACGTGAAGGCGGGCTACTTCGACGAGACGGACGACATCGTCGGCGTCGCGCATGTGCTGGAGCACATGTACTTCAAAGGAACCCCATCGCTCGGCGTCGGGGAGATCGCACGGGCCACCAAGGCAAGTGGCGGCTTCCTGAACGCGGGGACCATCTACGACCACACGCATTACTACGCGGTGTTGCCGTCCACGGGATTCGCGGCCGGGCTCGCGGTGCAGGCCGACGCGTATGCCAACTCGCTGATCGACGCGGCCGAACTCGCACGCGAGCTCGAGGTCATCATCGAGGAGGCCAAGCGCAAGCAGGACAATCCCACGGCCTTGGCCACGGAGACCTTGTTCGAGTTGCTGCACGAGCGCCACCGGATGCGACGCTGGCGCATGGGTCGCGAAGCGGGGCTGCGTGCGCTCGGTCGCGCGCAGGTGGACGGCTTCTATCGGAACTTCTACCGACCCTCGAATACCGTGCTCTCGATCGTGGGGGACGTCGATCCCGATGCGGCCGTGGCACTGGTGACGCAACACTACGGCGGGCTGTCCGACGCGCCGGTCCAGCGGAGCCCGGGGCCCGTGGAGGTCACGCCCCCTGTCCCGGCGTTCCGGTATCGGGAACTCTCTGGAGACATCAAGCAGGCCGAGCTGGTGTTCGGGTGGCGGACCCCGGCGCTGCTGCATCCGGATACGCCGGCGCTGGATCTCCTGAGCGCAGTGCTGTCGAGTGGGCGCGCCTCGCGGCTGTATCGCGGCGTCCGGGAGCGTCGCCTCGCCTCCGCGGTGAGCAGTGCGAACTACACGCCAACAGAGCTCGGCGTCTTCACGCTGCACGTCTCGGCGCGGCCCGAGCTTGCGGTGTCCGCCGCGCGCGCGGCATGGGATCAGCTGCGGTGTGTCCGCGAGGGCGCGGTGACCGCCGCCGAGGTTGATCGCGCGCGACGAGTGCTCGAAGCGAGCTGGTTGCGCCGCTTCGAAACGATGGACGGACAGGCGAATCATCTGGCGTCGTGGGAGCTGCTCGGGGACTGGCAGCGCGCGGGGGCGTACGTGGACGCCCTGCTCTCGACGGATGCGGCGGCAGTCGCCGCAGTGGCGCGGCGGTACCTCACCCCGGAACTCGCGGGACTCGTCGCGTATCGCCCGGCCGACGCCCCGGTGTTCGCCCAGGATGCCGCGCGGATGCTCGAACGGCTCGACGACGAACGACCGGTCCCGCTTGAGGCCGCCACGCGCCCCGGGGCGCCGTCCGTGGTGACGCCACTCGGTGCGGCGGTGCTGGATCGCGTGGCGGGTGCGGTCCGAGTGTATCGCACCGCCGAAGGGATCCCGGTGCTCGTGCAGCGCCGGCCGGGTGCCATCGGGCATCTCGGGTGGTTCGCGCGCGGCGGCGCGAGCACGGATGCGCTCCCGCAGGCGGGGCTCGCCTCGATGGCGGCCCGTACGGCGCTCAAGGGAACCCAACGGCGCGGCAGTCAGCGACTTGCCGAGGATGCGGAGTTCCTCGGGGGCGTGTTGACGTCGTCGGCCACGCCTGATCTGCTGCAGTTCACGATGTCGGTGCCCGTCCGCCAGCTGGCGGAGGCGGCAGAGTTGTTGGGAGACGTGGTGCAGGAGCCATCGTTTCAGGTGGACGCGTTCGAGGCGGAACGTGCCGTGGCACTGGCCTCGCTCGCCTCGATGCACGACGACATGTATCGCTGGCCCATGCGACTCGCGCAGGAGGCGGCGTGGGCCGGCCATCCCTACGGCATGTCGCTGCTCGGCACCGAGGAGACCCTTCGGCGGATGTCGCCGGCGGATCTCGCGGCCTTCCATCGCGAACGGGTGCTCGAGTCTTCGGGGGTGGCGGTGGTCGTGGCGGATCTGGATCCGGACGATGCCGCGGCGCTCGCCGGTCGTGCGTTCAGCGGGTTGCGCGCCGGACCCGATCCCCGGATCGACCGGGCCGCCTGGCCGAGTATCGCGCATCGGGTGGAGGAGTCGCGCGAGAAGGCGCAGAGCGCACTCGCGATTCTGTTCGAGGGCCCCTCGCGCGAAGAGGACGCGCGCACGTCGGCCGCGCTCATTGCTTCGGTTGCCAGCGGGTTGGGGGGGCGATTCTTCGACGAGTTGCGGGACCGGCAGTCGCTCGCCTACTCGGTGATGGCGGCACCGATCGTCCGTCGTCGAGGCGGCGCCTTTGCGGCCTACATCGCGATGTCGCCCGAAAAACTTGAGCAGGCGGAGCATGGGTTGCTCGCGGAGTTCGCCAAGTTGTGCGAGTCGCCGGTGTCGGACCAGGAGCTCGACCAGGGCAAGACGTATCTGCGCGGCAGTTGGGCGATCCGTCGGGAAAGCGGCGCGGCCGTGGCCGCGGATCTCGCCGATGCCTGGCTCTTCGGGCGCTCGCTCGAGGAAATCGACGCGTACGACGGCCGGATTCGCGCCGCGACCGCCTCCGACCTGCTGGCCTGCGCGCGTCGCTATTTCGACCCGTCACGTCTCGCGACCGCCGTCATCCGTGGATCGGGACACCGCGGCTGACCGCGCCGCGGCGTGTCAGCGCGTGCTGGCGGGGAGGTAGCCGAGCGCGCGATTCAGCCAGCGCGCCATGGGAAGCATGAGGGCGAAGTCCCGCATGGCCAGATCCACGAGTGCCGCCGACTGCAGGTCGCGGTCCGCGTACCCGACCCCGACGGTGAAGGACTTGTACCGCAACCACGATGCCGCCGGATGATCGTCGGTGAATCCGCGCGGCAGCCGTTTGAGCAGGATGCCGGGTTCGTCCTGCGTCAGTGTGCCGAATCGGCGGGTGAATGGTGCGGCCGTGACGGCCCGCCGCCATCCGGGAAGGTCGGTGCCCAATCGGTCGCGTATCTTGGCCAGCGCGTGCGCCGGCGGCATCCAGAGCCCACCCGCGACCATGGACGCACCTGGCTGCAGGTGGAGGTAGAACCCCGCACCGCCATCGATCTCCTTTCCGACTCCACGACCCGGGGCGCGATGGAAGATCCACAGGGAGGCGTGCGTCTTGTACGGTGCCTTGTCCTTGCTGAAGCGCACGTCACGATGGATGCGGAACATCGAGCGTTTGGGATCGCCGACGAACTCCGGCGCGAGGGTGGCGAATCGGACGTCGAGCTCCTCGATCAAGGCGCGCGTCGGCTCCGCCACCTGGTGGACATAGTCGTCCCGATGCGCCTCGAACCATTCGCGGCGATTGTTGCGCGCGAGGGCGCGCAGAAAGGTGAACGCCGCGGGGCGATAGCCGGTGAAAGAAGGGTTCACGTGCCGTGCCTCCAGTTCAACCGCGGTCGAGTCGGGCGGTCCGCGCTTCCGACACGCCGAGCTTGCGGACGAAGACATCCACCGCACGCTGCGGGTCGCGCCCCGCAGCCACGAGCAGGTCGAGCGCCAGCAGCTCGCGGGACGGAATCGTGTGCACGCTCATGTGCCCGAGGTCGAGCAACACGACGACGGCGACCCCCTCGCGCGGCAGGGTGCGGATGACCGGCGGACCAAAGGTGGAGAGTCCCGCGGCCCCCGCGGCCGACAGGAGCAACCCGGCGATTGCCGTGCCGTCGTGCAACAGGCTCGTCGGCGCGCCGCGGAAGTCCGCGGTCCGGTGCAACAGCGGGGGCGGGCCGTGTGCTTCCATTATCGGAGGAGTGCCACGCTAAAACATGCTCATGGCGAGGAATGACCGCAGCGAATCGTTGGTCGAGCGCAGGCGGGCCGACATCACGCGCACCACCGACCAGAGCACCTTGTAGGCGAGCTCGCGATCGAAGTCGAGCACCATCTCGAAATCCGTGCGCGAGATCGTCAGCACCTTCGTGCCGCCGTTCGAGATGGCATCGGTGCTCCGCTGGCTGTGGTCGAACACCGCCATTTCCCCGAACAGCGCCCCCGGTTTGAGCACGGCGAGCGCCTCCTCACCGCTTCCCGGAATGTCGCGGCTGATGCGCACCTCACCGGCGACAATCAGGTAAAGGCGGTTTCCGACCTCCCCTTCGCGGAAAATGACCTCCCCGCTCTGATACTCGGTGGGTCGGCAGACCTCGGCGAGCTGTGCGAGCTCGCTGTCGTCCAGGTCCCGGAAGATGGCGCTGGCGCGGAGCAATTCCATGCGGTCGGTCATGCGGTACGATTGGGCAAGGGGGACAGGGACTCCCCGCGAAGCTAGGGATGCCCTTGGACGCTGGCAAGCGTCGCGGTGTATCGGCTAGACTTCAGGATGCGGACGCGCGAACCGTTGGCGAACCTGCCCAACCTGATCTCGCTCTCGCGACTCGGAATGGCCGGGCTGTTCGTGGTGCTGGACGGTCGTGAGCAACGGCTCCTTCTGATCGCGGGTGCGGCCACCACCGATATCCTCGACGGGTACATCGCCCGGAGCCGTGGCTCGGTCACCAAGTGGGGCGCGCTGATCGACGCCATCGCCGACCGCTTTTTCGTGTTCGCCGCCGTCTGCTGCCTGCTGTTCGACCGCACGCTTCAGACGTGGCAGTACGCGGTCTTCATCTCGCGCGACTTCATGACCGCCGTCGGCTTTCTGACGGCCAAGGCGATTCCCTGGCTGCGCGCGGTGCCGTTCCAGTCACGTCCGGCGGGCAAGGTGGTGACCGTCTTCCAGGTGGCGACGCTGACCGCCATCTATCTGGTGCCCTCGCTCGTGATACCGTTGCTGATCACGGTCGGTGTGGCGTCGCTCTATGCGATCGTCGATTACACCATCGCGCTGTATCACGCGCGGGCGCGGAACTGACGGTGGTCATGCGTGGCGTCACCGTGCTGTGTGCGTGGGTCGCGATCGCGATGCCCGCTCGTCGGGTCGGCGCACAGGACTTCGCCTTCAATCCCGCGCTGCAGTGGCAGGGGCGTGCGGAGATGAGCGCGACCAGCGACGGCACCTCGGTCTTCGTGGGCGGGGGCGTGAACCTGCCAGCCGGCTATTATGTCAGGCTGGGCATCGACGGCGCCGCCGGCCAGCGTGTGCAGGACGGGGCCGCGGGCATCACCTGGCGTACGGATCTCACGGCGCGATTCCTGCTGGACCCGTTCGCGGAGCAGCGCGTGGGATGGTATGCCGGCGGCGGGTTGTCAGCCGTGCATGATGGGGCGTCCTGGAGGCCGTGGGTGACGCTGCTCGTCGGCCGCGAGGGACCGACCGCCGGGCGGTGGAGAAGTGCCGTGGAGGGGGCCATCGGAGGCGGGGTGCGCCTCGGCGTCGTGGTGCGTCGCGCCCGGGTGAATGGACGCTGAGGTGTCACTGAATCGCTGCACGAAGAAAACGGGGGCCTCCGTCAGGAGGGCCCCCGTTTCGTCAGTCGTCCGAGATGCGCGTCGCGCTCAGGCGATGGCCTGCTGCGGCGCCTTGGCGGGCTGCGAGAAGCGCTCGCCGAGTGTGCGGAGATCCGTCAGCTCGCCCTCGCCCAACTCGTGGTAGCGCTCCGCCATGTACGCCATCGTATCGTCGAACCACACTTTCTGGTCTTCCAGCGCGGATCCGACCACGTCGCACCGCATGATGTGCTGGAAGAGCTCGTCGCGCGCCTGCTCGAACGGAGTGGGCTCCGCCGACACCCGACGGGGCGCTTTGCTGGGCTTCTTATGATTCATTGAAGAGCGTGTGAGGTTGAAAGGAACCACCGCAATCTAAGCGGTCTTGTCCGGTAATCCTATGGCCGACCGTACTCCTTTTCGCCGGCCATCGCGACCGGTCCACGCCATCGGTCCGGCCGTCCACTGTCTGCTCTTCGACAACGCACCGCCGCGGCGAAGCGTTGGCACCTCCGACTGTCCCGGGCGTCGACCAGACGCTATTTTCCCCGCAACAACCGAACACCTCGAGGGAACTCCGTGGCCAAACAGACCGTCAAACCGAGCAAGTCGGGCAACTTCGTCGGCATTCTCGTCGTCATCGCCGTGGTGGGCATTGCCGTCATCGCGTATCTGGCCAACGGCAAGGGGTCAAAAGCCGTGACGGTGGATCCCAACGTGCCGGCGGGTGCGGCCCAGGGGTATCGGTTCGGCAGGGAGGATGCGCCGGTGCAGATTCTCGAGTTCGGGGACTTCGAGTGCCCGTCGTGCGGCCAGTTCGCCACGGTCACCGAGCCCGACATCCGCGTCCGACTCGTGGCGTCAGGGCAGGTCGCCTTCACCTTCTATGATTTCCCGCTCGACATGCACCGCAACACGTGGGCCGCATCGAACGCCGCGGCCTGCGCCAACGATCAGGGGAAGTTCTGGGAGATGCACGACCGCCTGTTCGAGGGGCAGAACGACTGGAACACCCAGGCCACCAAGGATCCTGTCAGCGTCATGAAGGGGTATGCCAAGGAAATCGGGCTCGACCTCTCCACGTGGCAATCGTGCGTCGACGAGGCCAAGCACCTCGGGCGGATCAAGGGGAACCGCGAGGAAGCGCTCCGCCGCAATATCCAGAGCACCCCGACCTTCATCATCGGCGACAAGATGGTGCCGGGTGCCATCACGTACGACACCTTCAAAGCGTACGTGGATTCGGCCGCGGCCGCGACGACGTCTCCCAAGGCGCCTCTCAAGGCGCCTGCCAAGGCCGCCGCGAAGTGAACGCTCGGCAGTCGATCGCGGTCCTCTCGCTCTCGGGATTCTTCCTCGCCTGCTATCTGACGCTGTTCAAGCTCGGATACGTCGGCACGCTGGCCTGCGGCACGGGGGGATGCGAGACCGTGCAGCTGAGCAAGTGGGGCGACTTCCTGGGGATGCCCGTGGCGGCCTGGGGCGCGCTCTTCTACCTCGCGATGTGCGCGTCCGCGATCTGCGCCGAGTTCGGATGGGTCACTCGGCCACCGGTGCTGGCGTGGGCCATGACCCTGATGAGCGGGTGGGGCGTGCTCTTCAGCGGCTGGCTCACCTGGCTGGAACTCGCGCGCATCCACGCCATCTGCCGGTACTGCGTGGTGAGTGCGGTGCTGGTTCTCGTGCTGTTCGTCTTGAGCCTGCGTGAACTGCGCGCGCAGCGCGAGGGGTGAGTCGTCCGACTCACCCCTCCTGGTCCTCGTACTGCTCCTTCAGCGACGATACCACCGACGGATCGGCGAGCGTGGTGGTGTCGCCCAGCGCACGCCCTTCGGCGATGTCACGGAGCAGGCGACGCATGATCTTCCCCGAGCGTGTCTTGGGGAGGTCCGCACTGAACATGATGTCGTCCGGACGCGCGAGGGCGCCGATCTTCAGGGCGACGAACGCGCGGAGTTCGTCGCGCAGCGCCGGCGTTTGCCGGAATCCTTCGCGCAGCGTCACGAACGCCGCGATCGCTTGTCCCTTGAGCTCATGGGATTTGCCGACGACCGCCGCTTCCGCGACCGCGGGATGTTCGACGAGCGCGCTCTCGACTTCCATGGTGCCGATGCGATGTCCCGCCACGTTGAGCACGTCATCGACGCGGCCGAGGATCCAGTAGAAGCCGTCGTCGTCCCGTTTGGCCCCGTCGCCCGGGAAGTAGAGGTCCGGCCGTCCCTCCCATTTGGAGAAGTAGGTCTGGACATAGCGCGCGTCGTCATTCCAGATGGTCCGCAACATGGACGGCCAGGGGCGGGTGAGCGCCAGCAGTCCGCCGCCGACATCGATCGGCACCGCGGTGGAATCGAGCAATGCGGCCGAATAGCCCGGGAACGGGGTCGTCGCGCTCCCGGGTTTGGTGGCCGTCACGCCGGGCAGCGGGGAGATCGCGATCGCACCGGTCTCGGTCTGCCACCACGTGTCGACGATCGGGCAGCGATTGCCGCCGATCTTCTCGCGGTACCACATCCACGCTTCAGGATTGATCGGTTCGCCGACCGTGCCGAGCAGCCGTAGCGAGGAGAGGTCGTGGGCCGCGGGATGTTCGTCCCCCCATTTCATGAAGGCCCGGATCGCCGTGGGCGCGGTGTAGAGAATCGTCACCCCATGCCGCGCGACGATGCTCCAGAAGCGGTCCCGCTCCGGCCAATCGGGAGCGCCCTCGTACATCACGCAGGTGGCGCCGTTCGCGAGCGGCCCGTACACGAGGTAGGTATGTCCCGTGATCCACCCCACGTCCGCCGTGCACCAGAACACATCGTGCGGCTTGAGGTCGAACACGAGTTTGGTCGTCGTGGCGGCGCCGGTGAGGTAGCCACCGGTCGTGTGGACGATCCCCTTGGGTTTCCCGGTCGTGCCTGAAGTGTACAAGATGAACAGCACGTCCTCGGCGTTCATCGGCTCCACCGGGCACGACGCGCTCGCCTTCTGCATGAGGCGGTGGTACCAGTGGTCGCGACCGTCCTGCATCTCCACATACGCCTCGCCGATCGGCCCGCTGCTCCGGCGCTGGACGACGATCACGTGCCGCACGCATGGCGCTTCTTCGAGCGCCTTGTCGACATTCCGCTTGAGCGGGACGATCTGCCCGCGCCGATACCCACCATCCGCGGTGATCAGCACCTTGGCCTCGGCGTCGTTCATGCGATCACGCAGCGATTCCGGCGAGAATCCGCCGAACACCACCGAGTGAATGGCGCCGATGCGGGCGCAGGCGAGCATCGCGATGGCGGCCTCGGGAATGAGCGGCAGATAGATGCCGACACGGTCTCCCTTCTGCACGCCCAGCGACTTCAGGACGTTCGCGAACTGCTGGACGTCCCGGTACAGGTCCCAGTACGTCAGCGTGCGCTGGTCGCCGGGCTCGCCTTCCCAAATGATCGCCGCCTGATTCCGCTTGTCTCCCAGCGCATGCCGGTCGACGCAGTTCGCCGCGATGTTCAGTGTGCCGTCGGCGAACCAGGTGGCATGAGGCGGGGTCCAGTCGAGTACACGCGTGAATGGCGTGATCCAATCGAGCTGCCGGGCCTGTGCTTCCCAGAACGCCTCGGGCGCGGCGCTGGCCGATGCATGGAGCGCCGGCGAGTTCACATGAGCGGCCGCGGCGAAGGCCGGCGACGGTGGGAACGAGCGGTTCTCGTTCAACAACACGGAGAAGTCGGTCATACGCCAATCTTAGCGAACGAGCTCCCGGGGCGCACCATCTGCCGCACCAGCTCGCGGTACCATTCCGGCCCTGGGGTTGCTACGATTCTGCATGATTCACTACTGGCATGAACTGTCGACCGGCGAGCACCCGCCGGAAGTGGTAACCGCGGTGGTGGAGATCCCCGGTGGCTCCCGCAACAAGTATGAACTGGACAAGGAGAGCGGGCTCTTCAAGCTCGACCGCGTGTTGTACTCGGCGGTGGTCTACCCCAGCGATTACGGCCTGATTCCGCGCACCCTTCACGAGGACGGCGACCCGCTGGATGTGCTGGTGCGCATCAATGAGCCGACCTTCACCGGGTGTCTGATCGACGTGCGGCCGATCGGCGTGCTCAAGATGCTCGACAAGGGAGAGCCGGACGACAAGATCCTGGCCGTTCCTGCACATGATCCACACAGCAGCGAGTTCTTCGACATCGCCGACATCGCGCAGCACTATCTGCGCGAAGTGGAGCACTTCTTCCAGATCTACAAGGACCTCGAGGGGAAGCGCGTGGAGATCCTCGGGTGGGAGAAGAGCGACGCCGCGATGCGGATCATCTCCGAGAGCATCGTGCGCTACGAGTCCAAGTACGGTCCCACCGCCTGACCGTCGCGTGGCGCCCGCTCATGCTACGGCGCGAGTCGGGCGTAGGCGGCTTGGTGATACAGGAGGGGCGCTCCCGCTCCGGTGGCGCCGGCGACCACTTCACAGACGACGATGATGTGGTCGCCGCCGGGGTACTGCGCGACGATGCGTGTCTCCAGCTGGGCGAGCGCGCCGGACATCAGGGCGACACCGGAGTCTCCGCGCCGGAACTCCACGCCGGAGAACCGGTCCTCTCGGCTTTCGGCGAATCGCTGCGACAGATGCTGTTGGGTCGCGGCGAGGATGCTGACCCCCAGGTGCGACGCCTCCGTGAGCGCCGGCGCGAGTGTCGCGTCGCGGTCCACACAGACCAGCACCATCGGTGGAGAGAGGCTGAGCGAGGTGAAGGCGCTGACCGTCATCCCGTGGTCGGTGCCAGCCGAATCCCTCGTGGTGATGATGCTCACGCCGCTGGCCAGCTGACCCATCAGCTGCCGAAAGTGCGGTATATCGATCGTCATGCGAATCCCTGCCGCCCCGGAGGCGGTCCGAACAGTTGCCAGAGCACCCCGGGGCGCACCATCATGCGCGCGGGGACGAGTCCATCCAAGGCCCCGCCGATGAGGTCGGTCATGGCGGGGCGTTGCTCGAATGAACGCGCCACGCGGGCAAAGAGTGCCGGGGACGTCAGCGCCGCGCTCACCAGGGCGTCCGTCCGCCACCGGGCCGAGAACGCATGGCGGCGGCTGCGCTCGTAGGCTTCCAATGCGTGGTCGGCGCGGACGGGGGACGGCGCGCGGAGTGCTTCGAACAGATAGCTCCCCAGTGTCACGCCGCCGTGCAGGGCGGTGTGAAGGCCGTCCCCGCCGATCGCGGCAGCGCCATGCGCTGCATCGCCGACGAGTGCGATGCCCGGGGCCCAACTCCGGGGGGCATGCGTCGAGTGGGCGGAGACGGGTCCTTCCACGCGTCGAGCACCGTGCCGGCGAGCGGCGCCGAGGCATGCCGAGACCCTCGGATGCGACGCGAGCCAACCGTCGAGGTACGCTTCGGCGTCGAGTGTTGCCGCGCCCGCGACCTGCCCCGGCACGACCAGCGTGAGGGTCGCGCCACCGTCGCGGGACGTCACCACCTCGCAGCAGCCGTCCGCGAACAGGTGGAGCGCCCGCGACGCGCCGACTCCGCCGACACCGGACAGATGCATGCGGTATACCAGACGGCGCGTGGTCCGTGCACGGGGGGCGATCCCCGAGAGGCGCGCGATGCCGGCGGCGCCCCCGTCCGCGGCCACGACAACGCGCGCGCCGCACGTGTGCACGCCGAGCAACGGCTGCGCGGGATCCGGTCGCGTGGCCTGCACGCGCACCCCACTGACACGACCGCGGGCATCGCGGAGCACGTCGTGCGCCCGGACGCCCTCCAGGATCCGCGCTCCCACGGCGCGCGCACGGTCGCGCAGGATCGCGCCGACCTGCGCCCGGTCGATCGTCATTCCGTTTGCAGGAAGCGCCGCGGTTACTTCCTCGTCGGGCAACCCGCTGGATGTTGCCTGCAGCAAGAGCTGGGTCACGGGCGAGGCACCCGCGCTCCGCATGGCGTCGAGCGCGCCCATCTCGGAGAGCAGAGTGATCGCGGACGGTCTGACGTACCCGATCTGCGGTGCGGAGCGCGCGACGGGTGCGGGGGCGACGACCAGCACGTCCACGCCATTCCGCGCCAACGCCCAGGCGGTCGACGCGCCGGCGGGCCCTCCCCCGACGATCACGACGTCGGCGCGTGCCGCGTCAGTCATCGACGCGCGGCCCCGCGGGCGCGAGCGCTCACACGCCGATGAATCGCCGCAGCCCGATGGCCGCGAGGGCGCCCACCGAGGCTCCCCATACGTTCACGACATCGTTGCTCAGCCACCGGAAGCCGTGCCGATGCGTGGTCCGGTACCCGCACGGATGTACGCGGCGCTCGGTCCACTCGCGGCAACGGTCGCAATAGCGGCGCATCTGGACCGTGGCGCCCGCGAGCGAATCGCTGAGCATGCCGATCGTTCCCGCTGCGGTCACGATGGAGACCGTCCGTCGGTCCAGTTCGGGAAGCAGGATCGCGGCAAGCGTGGCAAGAAAGAGCGCCCCCGCAGCGCCAGCCAGCGTGCCGATGACGGTCACGCCCCCCGACATGCCCAGCGGTACGCGACGCCACGAGACAATCGAACGGGGGATGCCGCCGAGCATGATGCCGATCTCGGTGGCCCAGGTGTCGGCATTCGCCGCTGCGAGCGCCCCCAACGCGGCGAGTTGCCACCGCGGGCCATCGCTGCGAAAATGCATCAGCAGGCACAGGGCGAAGATCCCGCCATTCGCGGCCACTTGCCGCGCGGTGCGCTCGGCCACTTGCGGGATCGTCTGGATGGTGCGGCGCCGCTTGTCGTCCGCACGCCACACGGTGAGCGCGCTCGAACTGGCGAAGAACGCGACCAGCAGCGTGGCCCACGCCCAGCCGGCGGCGCACGCCAGGACACCGATCACGAATGCCATCCCTTGGCCTTCCGGGGAGAGCATCCGGCGACGGCGAGCGGCACCGGTCACGGCCGCCGCCGCGATGGCGCCGGCGAGGCCGCGGAGGATCATCACTTGGAACTCGTTCACTGCGACGAAGAATGCCACGCGGATGGCCGAACGCAAGTTCCGCGAATCGTTCCGCGAACTGTCCGCCGACCGCGCGCCTGCATAACTTGACACCGTTCACCTTTCTGCCCTCTGCCTCCCCATCATGTCCGCCTCCGTCGATCCCTTCCTGCCGCTGAGTCTCCTCGACGCCGTTCGCGCCGTGGACCTGCCGAGCGGGGACTTTGACACGGAGCTCGTCCACGAACTGCGCAACAAGCGGTTCGGGTTGAGCGATACCGTCCTGGCGCAGCTCAAGCGTTATCAGGAAGCAGTCCGGCGCAACCAGCGACCTTCGGTCGAGGATGCGCGCGCGCTGGCGACGCTGATCGGCCGCCGTCCCGATGCCGAGGCGGTCTTCCGCGAAGCGGGACGCATCCTGGCGCGACACGCCTACAGCCGGATCTCCCCGCTCACGCGCGGCTTCATGCGCCACACGCCGGCGTTGCTCGCGCGGCCGATCGCGTTGCGGCATGTGCGCCGGGTGAGTCTGCGCTACTTCACCGGTCGCATCCGGCGCGTCGGGTCGTCGATCCTGCTCGAGGTGCGGGAGCCGGTGACGCTCGACACGGCGCCGCGCCAAGTCGGCTGCACGTACTACGAGGCCGCGTTGCGGGAGCTCATGCAGCTGCTGGTCGGCGGGGTCGGCGCGGTGGAACATGTGCGGTGCGCGGGCCGGCAAGAGGGCACGTGCGAGTGGCGCGCGGAGTGGCGTCCCATCGGCAGCCGATAGCTTCATCCCACACGGAGCCCCACGATGATCACGACCGAGACGCTCGCCGCCGTCCAGCACGCCCTCATCGACGCCGGCGTGGACGGCTGGTTGCTCTACGACTTCCGCGGACTCAACCCGATCGCCAAATCGCTGTTGCAGCTCGAAGGGCTGGCCTCGCGCCGCATCTTCGGGTGGATCCCGGCGCGCGGGACGCCGGTCGCCATCGAACACGCCATCGAGCCGGGGACCTGGGTGCATTGGCCGGCGCAGTGGGAGCGCCGCGTCTACAGCTCCTGGCGCACGCTCGAGGCGGAGGTCGCCGCGCTCGTCGGCGGACGCACGATCCTGATGGAATATTCCCCGGGCGATGCCGTCCCGGTGGTGGACCGCGTCCCCGCTGGCGTGCTGGAGATGGTGCGCGCGACCGGCGCCACGGTGCGCACGTCCGCCGATCTGGTCTCGCGTTTCTTCGCGGTGTGGACCGATGCCCAACTGGCCTCGCACACGCGGGCCGCCGAGCACTGCGCGCGGATCGCCAAGTCGGCGATGGCCCGCGCGGGTGCGCACGTCCGTTCGGGGACGCCGATCGCGGAGCACGAACTCATGGCCTGGATACAGGGAGAGTTCGCGGCGGCCGGACTCGTCACGGATCACGGCCCGAACGTTTCGGCCAGCGAGAACGCCGCCAATCCGCACTATGAGCCGTCGGCGCAGGCGCCACGTCTGCTTCGCGACGGTGACGTACTGCTCATCGACCTCTGGGCGACCGAGCCCGATGGGATCCACGCCGATCAAACGTGGATGGCGAGCATCGGCACTCCATCGCCGAAGCTGCTCACCGTGTGGAACGCCGTGCGTGACGCCCGCGACGCCGCCATCACGTTGATTCGTGAGCGGATCGCCGCCGGGGAGGCGATCCGCGGCGCCGAGGCGGACGATGCCGCCCGCGGGGTGATCGTCGCGGCCGGCTATGGCGCGTCTTTCACCCACCGCACCGGTCACTCGATCGACGTGCGCGCGCTGCACGGATCGGGCCCCAATCTCGACAATCTCGAAACGCGCGAAGAGCGCCTGCTCATCCCCGGTGTCGGCTTCTCGATCGAGCCGGGCGTGTATCTCCCCGGCGAGTTCGGCGTGCGCAGCGAGGTGAACGGCTACATCGACGCGCACTCGGCCCTCATCACGCCGGGCGAACCGCAGCGCGATCTGATCATCCTGTGACCGGAGCCCTCCGGCGCGAACTCGGGCTCTTCTCCGCCGCACTCCTCGTCGTGGGGGGCATCATCGGCAGCGGGATCTTCTTCACCCCCGCGGAAACCGCGCGCGCGCTGCCCAGCGGCGCGTGGGTGCTGGGCGTCTGGGCGCTCGGCGGCGTCGTCGCGCTCGCTGGTGCGCTGACCTACGCCGAGCTCGGCGCCATGCTGCCGGAGGCCGGGGGCGCGTACGTCTATGTACGCGAGGCATTCGGCAAACTCCCCGCGTTCCTGCTGGGCTGGATGACCTGGCTGCTCATCGCGACCGGCGCGATCGCCGCCGTGGCACTGGGCTTCGCGGATTATCTCGGGCGATTCGTCGCGACCGACCTGGTCGGCGGGCGGATGGGAGTCGCCGCGATCACGATCGTGGTGTTCACGGCCACGAACTACATCGGCGTGAAGCCCGGAACCGTCACCGCGAACCTCTTCACCGTCGCCAAGATCGCCGCGCTCGCCGCGCTGATCCTTGTCGGACTGTTCGCCCCGTGGGGCGTCGCCCCGACCACCGTCGCGACGGCCCCGGTGGCCCCGCCGCTCGCCTCGGGATTCGCGGCCGCGTTCGTCGCGGTGCTCTTCACGATCGGCGGCTGGCAGCAGACCAACATGGTCGCCGGTGAGATCAAGGATCCCGCCCGTACGTTGCCCAAAGCGCTCGCGGTGGGCATCGCGATCGTGATCGCGATCTACCTGGGCGCCAACATCGTGTACCTCAAGGCGCTCGGTCGCGACGGGCTCGCGGGGAGCACCGCGGTCGCCGCGGACGCCGCGCGGCACTACGTGGGGGCATGGGGAGCGCGCGCCATCACGATCGCGGCGATGCTCTCGATCTTCGGCTTCGTGAACGTCGCGCTCCTGACGAACGCCCGCGTCCTCTTCGCGCTCGGGGCCGACGGGGCGTTCCTCCCGGCCGCCGGACGGGTGCATCCCCGATTCGGATCCCCGCATGTCGCGCTGGTGATGATCGGCGGCTGGGCATTGGTGCTGCTGTTCGGCACGGGCGGGAAAATCGGCACACTCCTCGACGGTGTCGTCTTCGCCGACTGGATCTTCTTCGGGCTCGGGGCGGCGAGCGTCTTCGCGCTGCGGTCGAGCCGCCCCGACCTGCCGCGCCCGTACCAGGTGCTCGGCTACCCGATCCTGCCCGCCTTCTTCGTGCTCTGCGCGGCGGCGGGGGTGGTGAGCGCCTTCGTGGCACACGTCGAGATGTCGCTCATCGGCACCGCGATGCTCGCTGTGGGCGCGGTGGTCTACCGGATGCGCTCCACGCGCTGAAGGCGCGGCGCAGGGCGATCAGCGACCGATGTGGCGGTCGATGACCATCGCGATGAACAGCAGCGCGAGGTAGAGCAGGGAGTACTTGTAGACCCACCAGGACGCGCGCACCCAGTTGCCGCTGTTCCGCTCGACGTAGACGCGGCGCACGCCGTTGAGCAGCAGCCCGCCCAGCAATGCGGCCGACGCGAGATAGATCACCCCGAAGAGTCCGAAGCAGACCGGTAGCAGCGTGAGCGCCACGAGCAGCACCGTGTACCAGAGCATCTGCGCGATCGTCTCGCGCTCGCCCCACACGAGCGGCGCCATCGGGACGCCGGCGTTGCCGTAGTCGCGCTGCTTGTTGAGCGCGAGCGCCCAGAAGTGCGGTGGGGTCCAGTAGAAGATGATGAGGAACAGATACCATGCGCCGAGATCGAGCGATCCCGTGACCGCCGCCCAGCCCACCAGAGGCGGGAAGGCGCCGGCCGCACCGCCGATCACGATGTTGTGCGGCGAGGAGCGCTTGAGCCAGCGCGTGTAGATGAACACGTAGAAGTAGAACCCCGCGAGCGCGAGCGCCGCCGTGAGCACATTCACGAGCTGGGCGAGCATGTACGTCGCGGCGGTGGCGATCAGCACACCGAAGGCGATCACCGCGCGCGGCGACATGCGCCCGCTCGGGATCGGGCGCAGCCTGGTGCGTACCATCACGTCGTCGATATCGCTGTCGAGGTACATGTTCACCGCGTTCGCGCCGCCGGCCATCAAGTAGCCGCCGAGGGTCACCCAGAGCACGCTCGCCCAGGTGGGGGTCCCGGCGACGAACATCGGCGCGATGGTGGTCACGAGGAGCAACGAGATGATCTTCGGCTTGGTGAGGGTGATCAGGTCCTGCGTGAGCGTCACGTTGCGCACGCGTGGTCTGCCCGCGGGATCGACCGGTGGTATCGTCGCGGAGGTGGCGGTCTCCGTCATGCGCGCGGCCCCATGCTCGCGGGGGCGACCCCGGTGCCGCGCAGGTCGGCGGGGTGCATGGCGATGCGCGTCCCGTGCAACAGTCCGATCAGCGCGAGGGCGGGCCCGACCGCGAAGATCCACTCCAGCAGAGGGGAGCGGACGGGGCCCGCGATCCGCATCCCCCGCGTGGTGGAGCGCAGAATGCCCCCCTGCGCCACACAGATGGCGAAGGCGGCGATCCAGAACAGGGTGTCGGCGAGCGGTGTGGCCATGGGCAGAAAGGGGCGTCGGAGGGCAGCAGGGGAAGTTCGCCGGTTGGACGACGGGTTTCAATACTGATACGTTCCCCCGATGCCAAACGCGACAGAAAGCACAAAAGGTTCATCGCTCCAGCGCCGGCTCGGGCTGTGGAGCGCCATGGCGGTCGTCATCGGGTCGACGATCGGCTCCGGGATCTTCCGGTCACCGGCGGGGATCGCCGACAAGCTGCCCGGTCCGCTGCCGATGATGGCCGTGTGGGTCGCGGGCGGGATCTTTGCGCTCTGCGGTGCGCTGACGATGGCGGAGATCGGGACCGCCTTCCCCCAGACCGGCGGGGTCTACGTTTTTTGCCGGGAGGGGTGGGGCCGTCTTGCCGGGTTCCTCTTTGGGTGGGGGCAGGTCGTGATGATTCGCGCCGCCTCACTGGGGGCGATCGCGATCACCTTTGCCGAGTATGCGTTCAGGGTGAGCGGCATGGACCCCGCCGCGCCGCAGCACGCGCAACGCGTGAAGTGGTTGGCGGCCGGCGCGATCCTTCTCACCGGCGGCTTCAACTATGTCGGCGTCCGTTTCGCGGCGACGGTGAGCAACTTCACGGTGCTGGCCAAGTACGGCGGGCTCCTGTTCATCGTGCTGGTGGCGTTCGTCATCGGGCTCCCGCAGACGCATGGGGGGAACTACACACCGTTGGCGCCGGCGGGGAGCTTCACGCTGCCGATGTTCGGTCTGGCGCTTGTCAGCACGTTGTGGGCTTTCGACGGTTGGGCCGATCTGGCGTACAACGCGGGGGAAGTGCAGGATCCCGGAACGAACATTCCGCGGGCGCTGATCGGCGGCACCCTGGCGGTGCTCGCCATCTACCTGGCCGCCAATCTCGCGTATCTGGCCGTGCTCCCCGTCGAGACCATGCGCCATTCCAAGCTGGTCGCGGCGGACGTCGCACAGCTGGTGATCGGGCCCGCCGGTGTAGTGTTCGTGAGTGTCACGGTGATGATCTCCACCTTCGGCACGCTGAACACCGTGCTGTTCACGAGTCCCCGGGTGTTCTTCGCGATGGCCGGAGACGGGCTGTTCTTCAAGCCGGTGGCCAAGGTCCACCCTACGTTCGGGACCCCGTATGTCGCCATTGCGATGACCGCCTGCTTCGGCGCCGCGTACGTGCTGTTCCTGTCGTTCGATCAGCTGGCGGACGCCTTCGTGACGGCCTTCCTGCCGTTCTACTTGCTGGCGGTGGCGGCGGTGTTCCGGCTCCGCGGCCGTCCGGGGTACGCGCCGACCTTTCGGGTCCCGCTCTTCCCCTTCGTGCCGCTCCTGTTCATCGCCTCGGTGCTCTATCTGCTCGGGAATGCCCTGGTGCAGGCCGACAGTCGGGTGCCGACCCTGATCGTGTTGGGGCTCGTCGCCAGCGGCGTCCCGGTGTACTACCTGACCGTGGGGCGCGCGTCGGGCGACCGGAGCTAGGGTCGAACGAGGATACGCCGTCCTGACCCGAACGGAAGCCGAAGATCGCAAGCGGCATCGTATCGGCGCCTTGGGGAGTGCCCGAGCCCTGCGATTTTCCTTCCGGTTCGTGACCCGACGTTTACCCGATGAACGTTGACCTCGGGGGGCGTTTGGCGGTATTTTTCCGACTTGTAGTAAGTACCCCCTTTTCCTTACATCAGGACCTCCAACACATGCAGAAATTTCGGTGGAGCACGGTGCTGTCGGCCATCGCTGCGATCGGGCTGTTCGCAGCGGCCGCAGGCGCGCAGGTGACCACGGGTTCCATTGCCGGCCGCGTCACGGACGCGACGGGCAAGCCCGTGGAAGGCGCGCAGGTGCAAGTGGCGAACGCGTTGAACGGCCTCTCGCGCGCGGCGGTCACGAACCCCGACGGCCGCTACACGGTTCTCGGCCTCGAGGTCGGTGACGGCTACTCCGTCAGCGCCAAGCGCATCGGCTTCCAGCCGATGACCAAGGCGAACCAGACGGTCGGCCTCGGCATCGCGACGCGCGTCGACTTCGCGCTCACCGCGCAGGCCGCGCAGCTGTCGAGCGTCAAGGTGACGGTCACCACGGATCCGATCATCAGCCCCAACAAGATGGGCTCGGGCGTGGCGATCACCGACTCGTCGCTCCACCGCCTCCCGACGCTGAACCGCACCTTCACGGACTTCGTGACGCTGGCGCCGCAGGTGTCGAGCTCCGGCCCGGGGCTCTCGGGTGCCGGCGCCAACAACCGCTACAACAACATCCAGATCGACGGCTCGACCGAAAAGGATCTCTTCGGTCTTGGCTCGACCGGCCAGCCGGGTGGTCAGGCCGGCGGCAAGTCGATCGGCATCGAAGCGGTGAAGTCCTACCAGGTGCTGCTCTCCCCGTACGACGTGCGCTACGGCAACTTCTCCGGCCTGCTCGTCAACGCCGTGACGAAGAGCGGCTCGAATCAGTTCCACGGCAGCAGCTACTACTACCTCCGCGACTCGTCGCTGACCCGCTCGCAGAGCTACCTCGGCTACTTCCAGCAGAAGCAGTATGGTCTGACGCTGAGTGGCCCGATCATCAAGAACAAGGTCTTCTTCTTCCTCAACCCCGAGTTCCAGGCGCTGAACAGCCCGTCCAGCGGCTGGTTCGTCGGCGGCCCGTACTCCGGTCTTCCCCCGGCCGCGGACGTGACGCGCCTGCAGACGCTGCTCGGTGCGCTCGGTTACAAGGGCGTCGGCGACGGCTCGCAGCGCGCCAACACCAACCCGCTGACCAACGGCTTCTTCCGCCTCGATTTCCAGGGACTCCCGTGGAACTCGACGCTCACGATCCGTGACAACTACGGCCACGCTGACCAGGACGTGTTCTCGCGCGGCACCAGCGGCACGCTGGCGCTGACCGACAACGGCTACACCTTCAAGTCGGACAAGAACGCCGTCGTCGCGCAGCTGAAGTCGGCCTTCTCGAACGGCACGTACAACGAGCTCTACCTCGGCGTCACGCACATCCGCGACGCCCGCGTGACCTTCATCGACGCGAACAGCCCGATGGTGACGGCCCGCTCGTCCCTGAGCGCGGTGTCGCTCGTCGCCGGTGCGGAGCGCTCGTCTCAGGCGAACCAGCTCGACCAGGACGTCAAGGAAGTCACCGACAACTTCACGTTCTCCCTCGGCGCTGACCATCGCTTCACGATCGGCACGCAGAACCAGTGGTACAAGGTCCGCAACCTGTTCGGTCAGAACCGCTACGGTGACTGGACCTTCAACTCGCTCGACTCGCTCGCCGGCACCTGCACCACCTGCGCCAGCACGGCGGTCGCCCAGCAGTACCGCATCGGCGTCCCGGCCCAGGCCGGCTCCGACGGCGCGGTCCGCTTCACGCAGCGCACGCATTCGTTCTACCTCCAGGATGAGTGGGCGGCCACGAACCGCCTCAACATCTCGCTCGGCCTGCGCGCCGACGCGTCGTTCTTCGACACCGCGATCCCGCTCAACCAGGGCGTGCTCGACACGCTCGGCCGCGACACCCGCAACATGCCGTCCGGCAACTGGCAGTATGCGCCGCGCCTCGGCTTCAACTGGGACGCGACGGGCGACGGCAAGAACCAGGTCCGTGGTGGCGTCGGCATCTTCACCGGCCAGCCGGCGTTCGTGTGGATGTCCAACGAGTACCAGAACTCGGGGCTGACCGGCTACAACCAGCTCACCTGCAACGGAACCTCGACGTCCGGCACGAACCTCCCGCCGGTCTTCAACGCCGCGGCCATCGCCACCCCGCCGACGTCGTGCCGCGTGGGTTCGGCGGCGCCGGCTGGTAGCGTCGGTCTCTCCGCCGCTGCTGGCGGCGAAGTCGACCTCGCCCGTTCGGATCTGAAGTTCCCGCAGACCATGCGCTACACCCTCGGCTACGACAAGGAGCTCGCCGCGGGCTACGTGTTCACCGCCGAGTACATGTACTCGCGCGGCTTGAACCAGCTGTTCTATCAGAACATCGCCCTCGGCGGTGTGCAGGGCGTGGACCGCTACGGCCGCGTGATGTACGGCCCGGCGCCGCTGCAGCCGGTCAAGGTCGGTGGCACCTATGTTCCCGCCACGGCGGTCTCGAGCGGTGGCTACAGCAAGACCCAGGTCTTCGAGATCAGCAACTCGTCCAAGGATTGGTCGCAGCAGTTCACGATCGGCCTCACCCGCCGCTACATGAACAACTTCGAGGCTTCGCTCTTCTACACGCACACGGAAGCGCAGGACGTGCAGAGCTTGACCTCGTCGACCACGAGCTCGCAGTACACCTTCGGCAAGTCCTACGGCGCCGTGGCGCAGAACGTGCAGGACCTCGGCCACTCGGTGTTCGAGACGCCGCATCGCATCGTGTTCAGCGGCACCTACACGTTCCAGCCGACCGGTACCGACATCTCGCTCATGTACATCGGCGAGTCGGGCCAGCGCTTCCACTACACCTACGGTGGCAGCAGCAGCGGCGACATGAACGGCGACGGCATCGGCAACGACGCCATCTACGTCCCGAAGGACGTTCGCGACTCGAACCAGATCATCTTCGTCACGAACGGCACGACGACCATCGCGCAGCAGCAGGACGCGCTGGAAGCCTTCATCAACTCCCACAAGTGCCTGAAGGACCAGGTCGGCACGATCATGCAGCGCAACAGCTGCAGCGAGCCGTTCCACCACACCTTCAACTTCTCGCTCCGTCAGCGCCTCAGCGGGCTGCTCGGCTTCTGGAAGGGGGCGAAGGATTCGCAGCTCGACCGCATCCAGTTCCAGTGGGACATCTTCAACGCGGCGAACTTCATCAATCGCTCGTGGGGGTCGTACCCGTCGGCGGGCTTCGGCGCCACCAACCTCCTCTCGTACAGCTCGAAGGAGACTGGCTCGATGATCACGAAGGACGGACTCGGAGCCGGCGGACTCGGCGCTCGCGCCAAGTACACGTTCAGCCCGACCTTCTTCTTCACGAACGAGCAGAACATCAACAGCAACTATCGCATGCAGATGGCGCTGCGCTACAGCTTCTAAGTTCCACCTGAGGTCAGCGAAGCCCCGGGGCGCACACGCGTCCCGGGGCTTCGTGCATCCGGAGGTGGGCGGACACCGGATGCCGCAAGAGCCGACGGGCCCGAATCGATGGTCGATTCGGGCCCGTCGGTGCCTCGGATGACCGCCAACTGGCGGGCGTTGACTAGAAGATCGAGAACTTGATGTACTTGCGTGGGTTCTTCTGGAAATCCGCGGTGAGCGAATCCAAGCGCTGCAGCAGGGCGCGGACGTCATTGTACATGGCGGGGTCGTTCATGAGCTTGCCCGCGGTCCCTGGGCCCTCGCTGGCCTTCAGGAGGACCGCGTTGAGCTTTTCAGTCGTGCCCTTGAGGTCAGCGGCGAGTTGCGAGACGTTGGTCGCCGTGGCGCGCAGTGCCTTGACGGTGGAGTCCACCTGTGCCGAGTCCACCGAGTTGGCCAATCGCCGTACGGAGGCCTGCGTCCGGGTGAGCTCGGCGTTCTGTTGCGCCGCGACGTCCTGCAGTTCCTTCATCAAATCCGTGGACTGCCGGATGGCCTGTCGGATCTCGCCGAACCCGCCGGTTTCCACGAGTTCCTTGTTGAGCGCTGCCGTGAGCACCGAGATCCGTCCCGCGATCGTGTCCACGCGGGCCAAGACGTCGCCGATTTGGGGGGTCGGGTGACCGGCGAGCAAAGTGTCCCCTTCCGTGTAGGACTGGAGATTCGGCTTGTCCGGGTGGAGGGCGATGAGTTGGTCGCCGAAGAAACCGTTCGGTTCGATGGTCGCGGTGGTGCCGCGCGGAACGTGGTATTCCTTCCGGATCCGGAATTTCACGATGAGCAGGCCATCGGACTGGATGTCCACGCTCTCCACGTAGCCGACGTTGACGCCCGCGAGCAGGACCGGTTGCCCCTGCTTGAGCCCGGCGCCCCAGGTGAACTTGGCGAACAGGGGGTAACCCGGCTGGAGCCCGCCTCGGGCCAGCCAGAGCGACCCCACGACCAGTGCCGCGACCGCGACCGTGGTGGTGAGTCCAACGAGTACTTCGTCTCGACGCTTCATCCCTGAAGATACGGTGCGAGGAGGATCGCCGTGACCGCATCGAGCACGAGGATCCAGATCGAGGAGATGACGACGGCTTTCGCGGTCGCCTTCCCCACTCCTTCGGCCCCAGCCTGCGTCACGTATCCCTCGAAGGTGCAGAGATACGCGATGGCGGCGCCGAAGAGCGTGGACTTGATCAAGCTGTACGTCACCTGGAATGGATCATAACCCAGGCGCACTCCATCAATGAATGCCGACATCTGGACGTCCGTCAATGTGACGGCCGCCAGCATCCCGGACAGCACGCCGCACACGTTGGCGATGATCGTCAGCACCGGGAGCATCACGACGGCCGCGATCAGTCGCGGCACCACGAGATAGGCCACCGGATCGTACGAAAGGGTCTCCAACGCGTCGATCTGCTCGGTGACGCGCATGGTGCCGATCTCGGCGGTCATTTTCGCCCCGATCCGCCCTGCCAGCACCAGCCCCGTGAGCAGCGGCCCCGTCTCCAAGATGACGATCTGGCGGACGGACAGTCCCACAATCGTGAGTTGGATGCCCGCGAACAGCTGGTAGCGGATCTGGAGCGAGATCACCCCGCCGATGAAGGACGCCACCATGATGACCAGCGGCACCGAATCCACGCCGATCGCCCGCAGTTGGGGCATGACCAGCGGGAGGTAGGTCTGCGGCTCGGCGAAGGCCCGCTTGAGATCCCGCAGGAAGAGGGCGCGTTGACCGATTCCCTGGAAGAAGGCGAGCGTCGCCGTCGACACCCTCCGGAAGTACAGCAAGGGGGCTCGCTGTACGACCGGGAAGCTGTTGGTGTGGCGGCGTTCGACGGACGGGGTCACGCGTCTCCTGCGAGGGGCGGTGCCGGACGGAACTCAGCGAGCGGGCGGGGTCCGGATCGTCAGGTCCGGACTTTCGCCAGCAGCCAAATTCCCACGACACTGAACAGTATGCCGGGAAGCCAGGCCGCCAACTCGGGGTTCACGATGCCCTTGGCCCCGATGGCCTGGGTCAGCTGCACCAGCATGAGAAATATAACGGTGGTGCCGAGGCTGATTCCCACCCCGATCGCGGCGCCGCCACGTTGATTGGAGGTGGCCAGCGGGGCGCCGAACAGCATGATGATCAGGCAGGTGGCCGGGATCGCGATCTTGAGCATACGCTCGGTCCGGAGCTTGTTCACGTCGCTTCCCGAGCGCTGCATGGCCTGAATGAAGAGTCCCAAGTCGTAGTACCCCATCTCCTCGGGGGCCTTGGGGTTCACCATCAGGTTCTCGGGCTTCTCGGTGAAATGCCGATCACGCAGCGAGTCGAACTTGATGGTGAGGTTGGTCGAGTCGTCGAGCAGGACGTGCATGGCGCCGTCGCCCAACTGCCAGCCGCCGCGCGTGGGGCTGTAGTCGGCCCGGCGTGCCGTGATGTACTGCGTGGGATAATCCGGTCCGTTGCCTTTGCGGTCGATCTGCAACCCCTCGAGCAACTTGAGCGGCACATTGGCGCTCGTGATCTGATACACGCGCCCCCCCTCCGCAGTCGCGAAGGTGAAGTTGTAGCGATTCAGCACATCGTGCGTGTGATTGTCCTGGAGCAGTTCGTCGCGGCGCGCATTGGCGCGCGGGGCGATCGACGAGAGCACGAGGGCGAGTGCGGTGGCCAGGGTGGCGCCGATCGCGATCGGCGCGATGAACCGGTGAAAGCTGATCCCCGAGGCCTTGGCGGCGGTGATCTCGGAGTGCCGCGTGAAGCCGCCGATCGAGAACACGGTGGCAAAGAGCACCGAGGCGGGGAGCACGAGCAGCATCGTCGACGGGACCCCGAACAGATACGCTTTGGCGATGGCCGAGGGCGCCAGGTTGGCGGCCAGATACTTGCCCAGGCTCTCGGTGACGTCGATGACGATGACGAGGATCGGGAAGCCCAAGGCGGTGGCCACCATGATCTTCAGGAACTCGTTGAAGACATAGCGGTCCAACGGGTGGAGCAGGCGGCGTCCGCTCATGTCAGTCCCTTCCGGCGGCGGAAGGTGTCGCGCAACCGCTCGATCCATTCGGTGGCTTCGCTGCCTCGGCTCGTGCTTCCTTCATTGCCGAGTCGCGCCACGAGATAGAGTCCGACGCCGAGGAGCAGGAGATTCGTGGTCCACATGGCCCATGCCGGCGACATGTAGTTGCGCCTCGCAAGTTCTTCGCCGACGATCAATCCCACATAGTACAGGGCGAACACGCCAAGGCTCACGCCGATGGTGAGCCCCACACCGCCACGGGGGAACCGGAGCGCGATGGGCATCCCCAAGAGACAGAAGATCACGCAGGCCGAGGCGATGGCGAACTTCTTCTCGATCTCGACTTGATTGCCGTCGAGGACCCGCTGTGATTCGGTCAGGACCATCTTGAGCGTGGAGGCTTGGATGGCCGCTTGGACCGAATCGGTGGCGCGGCTCTGCTCTTGGGCTTGCAGTGTGACGTTGCGGTTCGGGTTGGTATCCCGAGGCCGGACCGGTGCCTGCTGCGGAGTTTGCGGGAGTTCCGCCGCGTCGGCCGCGCGGACCATGCCGACCCGGGAGAGGGCGGCACGGAAGGCGCAGTAGCGGCCGCCGATCCCCGGCGACCTGCTGCGCGGCGCCAGCGAATCCGCGGTCTTGGGCGCGATGCGGGCGAGCTCCCGGTATGCGCTGTCCTGTTCGCGGCCCGCCTTGATGACCTTGCGTTGCAGCTCGCAGACCGTCATTTCGCGATCGCTCTTCTCCAGGTCCTGCGACTGCCGCTCGAGGGAGTTCCCGATGTTGCGGACCTTCACGAAGTCGGTGTGGAAGAACACGCGTTGCAGGCGCGTCGGTTCGCCGCCGGTGAGCTCGGCCATCGAGCCGTCGAACAGGGTGAGCAGCAGGTCGTGTCCATCCGCGGAGAGCTCCAGGAGGCCGCTGTCGGCGGTGATGGTGCGCCGACGTTGCGGGTCCGCCATGTCCCAGATGGTGACGTCCTTCATGGTGTTCGAGAGCGATGCCAGATGCGACGTGCGCAGGAAGAGCTTGCCCGTGGCGACTTCGTTGATGACCTGCTCGCGAAGCGCGAATGTCGGTTTGACGCGGGCGATGTCGTTGGTGAGCGTCGCGAGTCGGTGGTTGGACCGGGGGAGCACCTGGTCGTTGAACCAGACCATGAACAGGGTGATGATGGCGCCCGAGACGATGACGGGGACCATGAGCCGCTGCATGGAGAAGCCGCTCGCCTTGAAGGCGGTGATTTCGTTCTCCGAGGCCATCCGGCTGAATGCATGCAAGGTGGCCACCAGGACCGCCATCGGCATCGTCATCGCGACGGTGAAGGGCACCGAGAGGATCAGGAACTCGGCGATGACCGTCCAGTGGAGTCCCTTGCCCACGAGCTGTCCGAGCTGCTTGGCCACGTACTGCAGGAGCAGCAGCGAGGTCAGCGCGGAGAGCGAGAAGGCGAGCGGCGCGAAGTGCTCACGCAGGACGTACTTGGTGACGATCTTCACGCGATGGGGGCGGACGCTCGGTCAGGGCAGGGCAACGATGACAGGGACTCCGGAACGGCAGGAACCCTGTGTGCCACAAAGGGTTGTAGGGATTTGCAGCTCTCGTATATTCCACCCGACGACCGCGTTCGGGCAAGGTCGTGATACCCGGTTCCGCTCGGAGGGTTGCCAGTGGGATCCCCCGATTCGGTCGTCCGCCGCCCTCTCCCTCTCCCCGACCCCATGTCGCCCCTGCTTTCGCGCCGCGTACGACGTGCTCTCCTGGCGCCCAGCGCCTGTCTGGTCACGCTTGCCCTGACGGCCTGCCCCGCGGCCGGCGACAAGGGGAAGGCGAGCGCTGCGACGACCGCCAGCGAGTTCAATGCGGACTCGGCCATGAGCTACATCCGGCAGCAGGTTGCGTTTGGTCCCCGGATTCCAGGATCCGTCGGCTCTCAGAAGACCGGGGATTGGATCGTGGCGCATCTGAAGGCGACGTCCGATGTGGTGCTGGAGCAGACCTGGACCCACACCACGGCCAAGGGCGTCAAGCTTCCGCTTCGCAATATCTTCGCGCGGTACCGGCCCGATGCCACGGAGCGGGTCCTGTACGTGACGCACTGGGATACCCGTCCCGAGGCCAACGAGGAAACGGACCCGGCCAAGCAGAAGCTCCCGATCGACGGGGCGAACGACGGCGCCAGTGGAGTCGCCCTGCTGCTCGCCATCGCGGACGCCCTCAAGAAGACCCCACCGACCGTCGGGGTGGACTTGCTCTTCGTTGATGGCGAGGACTACGGGACCTTCACGCCCGACATCGACGTCCTGCTGGGGTCGAGCTACTTCGCGGAGCATCTCCCGAATCCCCAGTACAAGCCCATGATCGGCGTGCTGTGGGACATGATCGGGGACGCGGACCTCCAGATCTATCAGGAGATCAACTCGGTGAATGCCGCGCCCGAAATCGTCCAGCGGGTGTGGGGGAAGGCCAAGGAGCTCGGCTACGAGAGCTCGTTCATTCCGCAGGCGAAGGTCCCGATCACCGATGACCACATGCCGCTGATCAAGGCGGGCTTGCGGGTCGTGGACGTCATCGACATCGACTACGACTACCACCACAAGGTGAGCGACACCATCGACAAGGTCTCGGCGAAGTCCATGCGGATCGTCGGTGACGTGGCGATGGCGTTGTTGCGGCCGTAGCCGGACGCAACGGTTGGCTTCGGCGCGCGGTCGATTGGTGCGCGCCGTCGTGCGGTCTGGTGGTATCCTCGTGGCATGCCGACCCCTGGAGAGAAGCGCGCCCTGATCTTCCTTGCGAGCGTTTCCACGCTTGGAGTGGCGCTGCAGGGATGGCGCTCGCGAGAGGGCAGTGCTGCGGCGTCGCCGAGCGACCGCGTGGAGCTCGCGCAGCAGATCGGGCGAGTCGATTCCGCGATCGCCAGCGGTGGGGTCCGTCGGCGGGCCGGCGGCGCACGGCTCGGCGGGGCGGGCGGCCGAGTGGCCGGGGTGGACTCCGGCCCCGCGGGGAGTCGGGGGAATCGACCAGGGGGTTCGGCGCGTGGCGCGCGGTCCCCGCGCGCCACGCCTGCGGTGCCCGAGGAGCCGCTGGACAACCGGGACCGCTATTTCGCACGGCGCGAGGAGGAGGATGCGCGGCGCCATCAACTGGGCCCGGCCCGTGATGTCATAAGTGATGGCAATCGGAGCAGAAGCGACGGGATACGTGGGCGCGCAGCGCCACTTCCGCCGGTCGATGTTGACCTTGCCACGGAGGAAGAGCTCGGAGCCGTGCCGGGAATCGGCCCCGCGTTGGCGCGGAGGATCGTGGGCGACCGCATCGAGCGGGGGCCGTTCGGTTCACTTGAGGAACTGCGACGGGTCCGCGGGATCACCGCCCCCTTGGCACGACGGATCGCGGCATTCATCACCTTCTCGCGGTCCCCGGATCCGGATCGGGGGGCGTCAGCGCCTCCCCCTCTCCCGACAGGGCGTCGCCGGCGGACGCCGGGCGTGGAACAACCTTGACACCTCTCCACACGACGGCCAGCTTCCCCGAACGGGAACCCGCGCTCTATAGTAGGGCGTCACGCCCCGGTGCGACCTGATTCCACCGCTCACCAGGACATACGCTCCCGATGGCCTCTCCAGTCGCATCCGGTACGGAACGCATCGGCGACCTCCTCGTCCGTGAGGGGTTAATCACGAAGGAGCAGTTGGAGAAGGCGCTCCAGGAGCAGAAGCAGAGCGGCACGCGGGTGGGGTACAACCTCGTCAAACTCGGGTTCGTCAATGAAGTCGAGTTGACCAAGACGCTCGCGCGGCAGTTCAAGATGCCTGCGGTGGACCTGTCCCGGTTCGAGGTGGACCCCAAAGTCGTCAAGCTGATCCCGGGCGACGTGGCCCTCAAGAATCTGGTGCTCCCGTTGACGCGCGAGGGGCGCACGCTCACGGTCGCGATGGCGGACCCGACCAACATCGCGGTCATCGACGACCTCAAGTTCATCACGCGCTACGACATTTTCCCCGTCATCGCCGGCGAATACACGCTGCGCAACGCACTCGAGAAAGTCTTCGAATCGGCGGATGCGCATATCAACGACCTGTTGGGCACGATTGCCGAGATGGATTCGGACGACGAGCTCGAGGTGGTGGATACCAAGGAGGAGGAGAACAACGCCAGTGCGTCGACGGGGACGGTCGACGATGCACCGGTGGTGAAGCTGCTGAACGCGATCCTGACCGATGCGGTAAAGCGGGGGGCGAGCGACATCCACTTCGAGTGTTTCGAGGCGGACATCCGCGTCCGGTATCGCATCGACGGGGAGTTGCAGGAGATCATGAAGCCGCCCAAGAAGATGCAGGCGGCGCTCGTCTCGCGGTTCAAGATCATGAGCTCCCTCAACATCGCGGAACGTCGTGTCCCGCAGGATGGTCGCATCAAGCTCAAGATGGGGAAGAAGGTCATCGACTTCCGCGTCTCGACGCTCCCGACGATCTTCGGCGAGAAGGTCGTACTCCGTATCCTCGACAAGGGGAATCTGACGCTCGATCTGGAGAAGTTCGGGATCGAGCCCGCGGCGGAGAAGGAGTTGATGGATGCCGTACAGAATCCGTACGGCATGGTGCTCGTGACCGGTCCGACCGGGTCCGGCAAGACGACGACGCTCTATTCGTGTCTGAGCAAGGTCAACACGATCGACACCAACATCATGACCGCCGAGGACCCCGTCGAGTACAATCTGTACGGGGTGAATCAGGTGTTGGTGCGCAACGAGATCGGCATGACGTTCGCCGCCGCGCTCAAGGCGTTCCTGCGTCAGGATCCGAACATCATCATGGTGGGCGAGATCCGTGATCTGGAGACCGGCGGCATCGCGATCAAGGCGGCCCTCACCGGCCACATGGTGCTGAGCACGTTGCACACGAACTCCGCGCCGGAGACGGTGACACGTCTCATGGACATGGGGCTCGAGCCGTTCAACGTGAGCTCCGCGCTCAATCTGGTGCTGGCGCAACGCCTGGTACGGAGGGTCTGCGGCAACTGCAAGGTCAAGTATCAGCCCGACGAGACGGAGTTGAAGGTCGCGAAGGTCACGCCGGACACGCGTCTGGGCGACATGCGGTTCACGCAGGTCGCGCTCGATGGCGTGCGGAGCCGGGCGCCGAAGGACGCCGCCCCGTTCCTGGCGAACCTGTCACTGGACACCAAGATCAAGGATCTCCCGTTCTTCAAGGGAACGGGGTGCGACCAGTGCGGCGGCAGCGGGACGAAGGGGCGTCAGGGGTTGTATGAGGTGATGTTCATGACGCCCGTATTGCGCAGGTTGATCCTGCAGAATGTCGGCGCGGCCGAGATCCGTGACGCCGCGATCGACGGCGGCATGCTGACGCTGCGCATGGACGGTTGGCTGAAGGTGATGAAGGGCGTGACGAATCTCGAGCAGGTCGTCCGCGAAACCAGCGTCTAGGGCCAGTCCACATGACCGCTCCCACACCAGCCGGTGCGTCCGGAACCCCCGCGTCGTCGGCTCCCGGCGTCAATCTGCGCGCCCTGCTCGAGGAGATGATCGAGCGCGGCGCCTCGGACCTGCACATCACCGCCGGCGAGAAGGCGAAGATGCGCATCGACGGCGAGATCCTGAGTTCCCGCAACGAGTACGTGTTGACCCCCAAGGACACGCTGCAGGTCGCCTACTCGGTGCTCACCGAGCAGCAGAAGAAGCGGTTCGAGACGGAGAACGAGCTCGATTTCTCCTTCGGGATCCAAAGTTTGGCGCGCTTTCGCGGCAACTGTTTCAAGCAGCGGGGTTGCGTCTCGATGGTCATGCGGCAGATCCCGATCAGCGTCAAGACATTCGACGAGCTCAAGTTGCCGCCGGTCATCGCGCGGCTCGCCGAGAAGCCGCGCGGACTCGTGCTGGTGACGGGTCCCACGGGTTCGGGCAAGAGCACGACGCTCGCGGCGATGATCGACAAGGTCAACAAGGAGCGTCGGGGGCACATCATCACGGTCGAGGATCCGATCGAGTTCATCCATCGGCATCAGGGGTGCATCATCAATCAACGCGAGGTCGGGACCGACACCCCGTCGTTCGCGTCGGCGCTCAAGTATGCGTTGCGCGAGGACCCGGATGTGATCCTGGTGGGCGAGATGCGCGACCTCGAGACGATCTCGGCGGCCCTGACGATTGCGGAGACCGGGCATCTGTGCTTCGCGACGTTGCACACCAACTCCGCGGCCGAGGCGATCAATCGCATCATCGATGTCTTCCCGAGCCATCAGCAGTCGCAGGTGCGTGCGCAGCTGTCGTTCGTGCTCGAGGGGATCGTCACGCAGACGCTGCTGCCGAAGCGCGTCGGGAAAGGACGGGCGATGGCCGCGGAGATCCTGGTGGTGACCCAGGCGATCCGCGCGCTCATCCGGGACGACAAGATCCATCAGGTGTACTCGAGCATGCAGAGCGGCAAGAAATTCGGCATGCAGACCATGAACGATGCGTTGTACCAGCTGTACACGGCGCGTGAGGTGAACGAGGAGGACTGCCTCCGCGTCTCCTCCGATCCGAACGAGTTCCTCCGGATGATCGGCAAGCAGCCCGTGGACGGCGATGCCGCGCCGCGCGAGAGCGGGCGGCGCTGATGCCGACGTTCGCGTATACCGCGCGGGACATGAAGGGGGCGTTGCGGTCGGCGACGATCGAGGCGCGGGACACCGCCGATGTCGCGGCGCAGCTCCGCAAGCTGCGGATGACGGTCGTGAAGATCGAGGCGACCGGTTCGGCGAAGCCGACCACGAAGGGCAGCATCCCGATGCGCGACATCGTCATCTTCACGCGCCAGTTCTCGACGATGATCAACTCCGGGCTGCCGCTCGTGCAGGCGCTGGACATCCTGAGCAAACAGAGCGAGCACAAGGTCCTGCAGGAAGTCACGAAGCAGGTGGTGTTCGACGTCGAGTCGGGCCACACCGTTGCGGATGCCCTCGCGAAGCATCCCAATGCCTTCACGGATCTCTACGTCAACATGGTGGCCGCCGGCGAGGCGGGCGGCATCCTGGACACCATCCTGCTGCGGCTCGCCGGGTTCATGGAGAAGAACGACGCACTCGTGCGCAAGGTGAAGGGTGCCATGATCTACCCGGCGGTGATCATGAGCGTGGCGGGCATCGCCGTCTGCGTGCTGTTGATCTTCGTGATTCCGGTGTTCAAGGGGATGTTCGCGGAGGCGGGGCAGGCGCTGCCGCTGCCGACGCAGATCGTGATCGCCCTGTCGGAGTTCCTGACGGGGTACTGGTATCTCGTCATCGCGGTGGTGGTCGGGGCGGTGTACGGGATCAAGAACTACTACAAGACGTCGGCGGGACAGCTGGTGCTGGACCGCCTGATGCTGCGGGCGCCGGTGCTCGGTGACGTGCTCAAGAAGTCGGCGGTGAGCCGTTTCACGCGAACGCTGGGCACGCTGATCAGTTCCGGCGTGAGCATTCTCGAGGGACTCGAGATCACGGCGAAGACCGCGGGCAACCGCGTGATCAGCGATGCCATCATGGCGAGTCGGGCGAGCATCGCCGGCGGCGATTCCATCAGTGCGCCGTTGGCCAGGAGCGATGTGTTCCCTCCGATGGTGATCTCGATGATCTCGGTCGGTGAGCAGACCGGTGGGTTGGACGAGATGTTGACCAAGATCGCCGACTTCTACGACGAAGAGGTGGATGCGGCCGTGGGGGGACTGCTGTCGCTGCTGGAGCCGGTGATGATCGTGTTCCTCGGCGTGGTGGTGGGCGGCATGGTCGTCGCGATGTATCTGCCGATCTTCGACATGGTCAACAATGTGCAGTAATCGCTGATGGCCGCCGATCCGCGGCCCGACACGTCGGCCGAGCTGGAGCGTCTGCTGGAGTCGTTAGAGTCGCGCACCGTGCGCGCAACGGTTGGATGTCGACCATGACGGGCTGCCCGACGACATCACCTTCGTGCAGACCTGGGCGTATCCCGTCGGGGAGCAACCGTTGGACCAAGTGGTCCACAGCTCGCGGGGCCCTTGCGTGCCGGGCGCGGGCAGGACGAACGCGTCTTCCTCGTGGACGACGAGAGGGTCCTGCGCGATCGTCTCCAGGAGTCGCTTGAACACCAGGGCTACCGCGTGGAAGTGGCGGAGGATGGCGCTGAGGGGGTCACACCAATCATGATCAGCGGATTCGGCGAGGCGCTCGCCGAATCCGAGGCGGTGCGTCAGTCCGCGTACGGGGATTCTTCGCGATACGGATCGACGTCGTCGTCCTTGGTGGCCCAGATTTCGTGC
>CAXBQP010000021.1:0-48236 GCA_963978095.1 uncultured bacterium
TTTTTTTTTTAATGATACGGCGACCACCGAGATCTACACTCTTTCCCTACACGACGCTCTTCCGATCTAACTCGTCGAGCGCGAGTGGTTCGCACATCGTGCCCAGGATGCGGAGGTGCGCATCGAAATGTGCGGGCCTCACCGCCAATCCTTCGGGATCGCGGGCGGGCTCGGCCACACGATGGTAGAGCAGGATCACCCCTCGCCGCGCGAACCGGCGACGCGTGGCGGTCGCGAAACGACGAAGGGCGCCGGCCCCGCGCATCAGCGGCGAACCGGGATCACCGGTGTTGGCAACGGCGACGCCGGCGCAGGCACGGGCAGGAACGTGCCCCCGCCGGGCATCGCCATGCGCGAACGAGTCGCCTCCCAGGCGCGCGACCGCACGGCCAACCCGGTCGTTTGATGGTAGGCGTGCGCGGCGAGTCCGAGTCCGATCATCGACCAGAGCAAGGTTCCGGATGACCCCGTGAACACTTCGCCGACCGGAAGAATCGATACCAGCGCCACCGCACACGCGCGGAACGAGCCTGCGTCGGGATCACGCCGCGCCTCGGCGAATCGCAGCGACTGGATCAGCAGACCACCCAGCCCGAGGAAGAACAGCGCGCCTCCGACCCATCCGAAGATGAAGAACACCTCCAGGAATCCGTTGTCCAACGAGCGTACACCGCCCGTCGACCGCAACTTGATCGCGCCGCCGGTATTGCCGAGCCCGGTTCCCTCGGCGTCGTTCACGATCGTCGATGCCGCCGATTCGCCGAAATCGAGGCGTCGCACGAAGCTCGCGTCCCCCGAGATGTTGTTCAGCGAGGCGATGCGCGGCAGAATCGATTGCTTGAACTGCGTACTGTTGACGATCGGCAAGGCCAGCAGGGCAACGACGAGAATCGTCACGGTTCGCTTCGGCAGGCGCAGCACCGGCTGCGACAACGTCTGCAGCAGCAGACCGAGGATGAAGGCGATCCACGCCGCCCGGGTACGGGTGAGCAAGATCGCAATCAGGGAGAGCGCGATCACGGGATAGCGGAACACCCCCTTCCCTTGGATACCGAGGATCGCGCCCACCATGAGGAATGCCGCGTACGGCCCCGGAGTATTGAGCGTCCCGAACACGCGGATCAGGAACGGGAACGGTACGCCGAGGCTGCGCATCTGGGCGTTGACCAACCACGCGCGATCCCACCCCGGCAGGACGACGAACTGATAGATGCCATAGGCGGCCATGAACGGCAGGAACATCGCAAAGACGGTGCGAAGCGCCGCCGCGATCTCCGGATACCGCCTCCACCGCAAGCCGAGGTGCACGCCGAAGACCAGGGGAGCGATCCACGTGAGCAGCGCGTAGCTCGCGGGTATCAATCCGCCACCCACCAAGCCGATGGCATACGCATAGGCGAGCGCGATCAGCACCAGGACGAAGGGCGCGTACAGCCGTCCGCGCAAATCGCGGGCGTACCGCGCGACCGTCAGCAGCGCGATCACCGCGACGACCTGCGGTGCCAGCAGCGTTGCATCAGTCGGGTTCCACCCGTGCCGCAGATTGAGCACACGCCGCACGAAGGGCGTGTACCACCAGAGCGACAGACTGAACGTGATGTAGGCCACCGGTGCCCTTTCGTGCAACACCAAGCCGACCAGCACGGCCGCCGCAACGAAGAGGTAGCTCGCCAAGGCTCCGCCGGCGCCCAACCACATGCCCGCCAGGAACAGGGCCCATGCCGCGAGGACGAACTCCGGCAACCCGAGCGGTCGCCGCGCGCGAGATGGCGACGAAGGCGCCGACCCGCCTTGGACTGGCGTCGGAAATGGAACGACTGGGGCCGCCATGGGCTCCCGGGGCAGCGGCTACGTCCGCGACGCGGGGCGACGCGGGGCGGCGTGTGCATGCCCCCCCATCGCATCGCGCCCCGCACCTTCACGCATTCGGCGGCGACGGCGACGACGTCCCACCACCACGGCATATCCCAACAGCGCAATGGCGATCGTCGAGAAGGTCCCGTGCGCGAACAAGCTGAACGGCGCGAGGTTGGTCTCCTGCGTCACGATCGGACTCACCGTGTGTGCCGACGGCCCTCCTTGCATCCCGTTCAACTTGGCAAGGGCCCCCACATCCACCCCGAGCATCGTTTCCGGGAGCGTGCTCGAAAAACTCGTCGAGAGCGTCGGATCGCTCGCCCGGAAGATGAACATCACCGCCAGCCACATGCCGACGATCAGCAGCGTGCTCATGTAGAGCAACCGCGAGGTGATGCCGCGGCGCCGTGTGCGACGACGGCGGCCGGACCACGGCTGGTCGAGCAACCACCACATCAAGAACGAGATGACCAGCGACACCAGAAAGACTTCCCACGCGACATACAACTCGAACGCGAACAGACAGAGCCCCGCGATGGCCGCCGCGCTGAGCTGCCCCGACGACGGGAGCTTCTCGCTGCGCGCATCCAGGATGTCGGGAACGACCTCCATGCCCGTCTGATCGACGACGGACGTATGCGGGGTCGTCCGTGCGCGGAAGCGGTCAGCGGGCATAGTCATAGTAGTAGCCGTATCCAAGCCGATAACGCGAGCTCCGACGGAACTCGACGTCGTTCAGGATCGTGCCGGCAAGGGTGACGTTGACATTCCGCAACTGCTGGACGGCGAACCGCAGTTCCTCGCGGTCCGTCTTGTCGGCGCGCGCGACCAGGAGCAGGGCATCGGCATGCGCGCCAATGAGCGCACCATCGGTGAACAGATTCAGCGGCGGCGTGTCGATCAGCACGTAATCGTACTGCGCCCGCAGGCGTTCGAACAGCGGTTGCAGACGCCCGGCCACGAGCAGGTCGGCCGGGTTGACGCTCGGCGCGCTGCCGAGCGGCAGCACGTCCAAGGTGCCCCCACCTTCCATCTGCACACGCCGGATGCACTCGCCGGGCGACGCCTGCCCGTACATCAGATCGAAGAAGCCCGGAGCCGGCGGGATGCCGAACACGTCGTGCACGGTGCCGCGTCGCGTCTCCGCATCGATCAGGATCACGCGCTGCCCCGCATGCGCAAGCGTCACGGCGAGATTCACCGCCGTGGTCGTCTTGCCGTCGCCCGGGAGCGCGCTGGTCACGACGATCACGCGGGGGGGACGCGGGGGCGTCAGGTAGTTGAGATTCGTACGCAACGTACGATACGCTTCGGCCGCGGGCGTCTGGTATTCGCGACCCGCCGCCGGTTTGTTCTCGTCGCCGTCGGCAGGCGTCGGTAACCGATACCCGACGGACCGCGCCTGCTGCTGCAGATTGGGGATGATGCCGACGACCGTCGCCCCGACGATGTTCGCCAGGTCGAGTTCGGTCCGGATCGTCGTGTCGAGCCATTCGCGGAGGAAGGCGACCGCGAGGCCGACAAACAGGCCGGAGAACACCGCCACCGCGAAGATCAACGTCGTCGATGACGTCGCTTGACGGCCGGCCGCCATGGCCTCGTCCAGCACCGACGCCGAGCTGTCGGTCACGGCGGCGCTGATCTCCGCTTCCTTGAGACGCGTCTGCACCAGCTCGATCATGGACTCCACGATCTTCTGATTGCGGACCATCTTATTCAGCGTCGCCGACTGCTCGGGAATGCGCAGCAACTTCGCGTTGAGCGCCCGGATCCGCGGATCGATGGCCGCCATCGAGGCATCGAGATTGGCCAGATACGTCAACGTGCGCACACGCACCGACTCGTACCGTTCGGCGATCTTCTTGTCGAGATCGCGGATCTGCTGGTTGTTCGCGTAGACCTTCATCATCAGGTCGGTACGACTCGCGTTCAGCTGGTCGACGACCGCCGCGTCCTGCGCTGCCGCACCGGTCTTGAAGAAATCCGGCGTCGCCTGCAATCGGCGCAACCACCGCTCCTTGATGCCGACCGTGTCGGCCTCCCGCAGCGTCTCCATCGCGCGAGAGATGTTGTCCTTCTGGGCCTGCAAGTCACGGCGCGCGGCCTCGAGTTGCTGGATCTCGGTCGACAACGTCGTCTGCGCCTGCTGGATGCTGGGGATCCCTTCCTTCTCGAGGAAATCCTGGACCTGCGCCTCGTAGCTCGCCGCATCGGTCTCGAGCGCGATCTCCTGATCCTTCAGGTAGCGCGTCTGCGCTTTGGCCGCCGAGACCTGATCCACGCCACGGGCCGTCACGAAGCGGTAGGCCACCGCATTCGGAATCTTCAGGACGTTCAGCGAATCCGGACCGGAGTAACCGATCGCGATCACATTCGCGTCCTTGTTGGTCTGCTCCACCGTGATCGACGTGCGGAGCCCCTCGGACATGTCCAGGCGCGACCGCACCTGCAAGTTGATGCGCGCCGTCGAACGCCCGAGTGACGTCAGCCGCAACGAACCGCCGATCAGGTGAATCTCGCCGGTATCCGGATACACCCCGTAGAGCGTATCCTCGCCCACCAACGGGTGAACTTCGAAGGTGTTGTTGACCTTCAGCAGTCGGTACCCCTGCGACGGCGCATCCGGCCGCGTCGACGCCGAGGCCACCAGCGCCCCCAGCTGCGTCCGCAATGGCCAATCCACGCTCAGGCGCAGCCCCAACTCGTCCACCACCAACTGCGCCAGCGAGCGGCTCCGGATGATCTGCTCGGCCACCGCGATCGACGTGGAGTAGTCCTGCCCGCCGAGATACATCATCGCGCCCTTGGAGGACGCCTTCGTCTGGTTCTCGATCCGCACCGTGGCCTGCGCCGTGAACGTCGGCTTCACACGCTGCACCGCCACGACGGCGGCGGCGAGTGCGAGGCCCACGCACACCACGATGATCCACGCACTCCGCGAGACCGTGATCCAGGCGCGCCGCAGGTCGATCTCGGCGTTCGGCTCGGTGAACGGGGACGGTACTGCCGGGAGGTTCTGCACGAGAACTCCGCTACTTGAAGAATGTCACGATCAAACCGGTCAGCCCCCCGATGAAGCCGAAGAGCGCGGTGTACTCGATGAAGAGCTGTCCATTTCGGGCAAGGAACTCCGACGATTCCACGTAAATTCCATCTGCCCGCGTCACATTGATGCTGCCGATCCGGGCGTCGCGGGGCATCAACTCCCGCGACCCGTTCGGATGCACCAACGACACGATCGGCGACTGTCCCCCCTGCGTGCCCGCCTTTGCGAGCAACGCGAGGACCGTCAAACTCGGGTCGGAGAGCACCAGCGCCATCGCGCGCGTTGGTCCGTACACCACCAAGTCGCGCTGGACCGTGGCGTCCACCGCCGCGTCGCGGATGATTTTGTCATAACGCTCCGCGAACACCATCTTGAGCGAGTCGAGACTGAGCCCGGCCACCGGCACGCGTCCCAGCCCGATCGCATACACGGTGCCGTCGGCCGACACGATGCCGTTCCCGGAGAGCGCCGCATCGTTGTACACGCGCCACGTGATGACATCACCCTCGCTGACACGCCACGTCACCCCGCGTGACACTTCGACCTGTGGCGCCAATGCCCGGGGGTTGCGCGGGGTGCAGCCGGTGATCGACAGGGCCGCGAGAACGCCGAACGCCAGGGAACGGAAGGTGGCCGAACCAGACATGAAGAACACGGCTGAGAGTACGACGCGCAGGGGCCGCGGTCGCGGTCCCTGTTCAACGACTAAACGATTGCCGGTGGGGATTGTCACCACCGACCGTGTGTTGGGAGAGAGAGGGAACGGCATCAGAACGCCCCCTTCATGCTCAACACCACGGGAACCGTCCGCAACAGGATCACGAAGTCCCGCCAGACCGTCCATCCGCGCAGATACGACGCCTCCAAGCGCACGACCTCCTCGAAATCGAGGATCGCATTGCGCCCGCTGACCTGCCACGGACCGGTGATTCCCGGCAGGGCTTCGAAGCGCACGAAATGGTGTTGGCGGTAGCGGGCCACTTCTTTTGGCAGCGCCGGGCGCGGGCCCACCAGCGACATCTCGCCGCGCAACACATTGAGCAGCTGTGGCAGCTCATCCAGCGAGGACTTTCGGAGGAAGATGCCCAATGACGTCGTACGCGGATCCCGAGGCAGCTTGAACAGCGGATCGTTGGGATACACGTTGCCGCTCTCCACCTGCGCCTGCTGTGCCTCGGCGTCGCGCACCATCGTGCGGAACTTGTACATCATGAACGGCTCACCCCCGAGCCCCACGCGCACCTGCCTGAAGATCGCGGATCCGGGTGAGGTGAGCCGGACGGCAATCGCCACCAGGGCGAGCACCGGAGCGAGGACCACCAACCCGATCGCGGCACCCACGACATCCACCAATCGCTTGGCCACCAGCTGCGACCCGACCAAGGCGGGACGCGACAGGAGCGCCAGCGGCTCGGCACGGCGCAACACGAAACTCGGTTCGTCCAGTTGCCGGAACGCGGCCCGCCGCGTGGCGTACACGCTGACCCCGGCACTGGATGCGGCAATCATGACCGCTTGCAGGGCGGCGTCGGAGACCGTGCCGACGACCACGATCGCATCTGCGGCGGAGTCCGCGAGCGCCTCGTAGAGTTCGCGCATACTGTCCGCCGTTGCCGTCGGCCACGAGGGGGCCAAGCAGAAGGTGGGGCTGATCCCGAGCGCGGTATCGTCCGACATCTCGGGCGGGCGCATCACGGCGGCCACATCGGACTCGGGCCCGACAATCAACGTCCGCGAGGGATCGAATCGGCGTGGATCGATCGGCCGCAACGCCTCGGCGAGCCAGCGACGCTGCATCACCGTGGCCAGCCAGCTCGCCGTCAGCACCGCTCCGATCGTCAGCCACCGCGCCTGGATGTTGACCGTCCAGGTCTCCGCCCAGCGCGGCAGCACCAGACCCAGCAACAACGCGGCGAAAATACGTCCCGAATGCTGCTGCCGCTCGGTCTGCGTGTACGACCGCGTCACGATAAAACAGAAGACCAGCGATGTGACGCGACGCAGCAGCGCCACCGGGGTTTGCGGCAACAACCCGCGAAGGAAGGTCTCCGCGCCGTCGCCCAGTGAGGGCAGGATCCCGTCCACCGGCAACATCGCGGCCAGCGCAAAGATGGTGGATACCGTCAGAACATCCGCGAACACCAGAATCGACCCATAGGTCACCTCACGCCAAAAACGGCGCCGCTGCAACCCGAGGGCGCGGTGGCGGAGCTCAAGACGTGTGATGTAGGTCGGTGCGACCAAGGTGGCCATCGCGGATGGGTGTCACGGGAGAACTACAGTCTACCTTAAGCTACGGCGCGTCGGCTGCTCTTCTATAGTTTCAGGGCCCACTTGCAATATGGCGCCAAACTGCACATTTTTCAACCAGTGTCAAACAATTGACGTCCTGAATCGTCCTGCCGATACTTACCCTCAGGTCGCTCAGTCGTCATTTCAACAGCAAGTCTTGTGGCTACTTCCAGCTTTACCTTAGGCGCTCCGCTGCCATCCATGTCATTGCCGGGCTCGGGCAGTTCCAACCCGGCCGGCGGCGCCCCGAGCGCTGCCGGCGCTCCGGGTGATGCGCGCCGGTTCCGCCCGGAGGTGGCCGCGCCCGAGATCGAGAAGCTCCGCCTCTGCTTGATCGACGCGATCCAACGCGGCGCCTCGGACATCCATATCCGGGCTGGCGATGTGGTCTATGCGCGGGTGGCCGGACAGCTGACGGCGCTCGATACGCCCGTCCTCTCGTCCGTCAGCACCTATGAGATGGTCGCCCACATTCTCGGGACGTCCAACCACGCGCCGCCGATCGACGAAGTCCGCGACTACACAGGACCCTGGAGCGCCCCCGGCATCGCGCGATTTCGCGTCAGCATTCTGCGCCAGCGCTCCAGTTTTGCGATCGTCATGCGCGTCATTCCGGATATTCTCCCCTCGCTCCCTTCGCTGGGACTCCCGACGCAAGTGGGGCAGGCACTGCTCAGCGATTTCGGGCTGGTGTTCGTCACGGGAGTGCAGGGCTCGGGGCGCTCGAGCACGATCGCCGCGCTCGTGAACCATCTGAACAAATACTCGCCCCGTCGTCGTCACATCGTGACGGTCGAGTCGTCCATCGAGTTCCTGCACAAGAACGACCACTGCGCCATCACGCAGCGGGAGGTCGGGGTCGACACGGGCAGCTTCGCCCACGGCATGGACGCGGCGCTGGAGCAGGACGCCGATGTGATCGTCGTGGGCGAGATGGATGAACCGGAGATTCTCGAGATCGCCGTGCGGGCCTCCGAGGCCGGCCGTCTGGTGATCGGCCGGATGACGGCGCCGGACTGCACGACAGCGTTGCGGAACTTCTTCAGTGGGCTACCGCCGCAGGCACAGGACAAGGCGCGGCTGCACATCACGGAGATGTTGCGCTCGGTCATCGCCCAGCGACTGCTCCCCCGCGCCGATGGCCATGGCCGTGTGCTGGCGGCGGAAACGCTGTTCATGTCGCCGCTGGTGCGCGATGTCCTCGGTGATCCGGGCCGGCTGTCCGAGATCCGCACGTCGCTCGCCGACGGTCGCGCCGAGTTCGGAACGCAGACGTTCGACCAACATCTGGCGGATCTGGTCATCAGCGGTCGGGTCTCGTTCGAAGTGGCGCTGACCTTGGCCACCAACTCGCTCGATTTCGAACTGCAGCTCCGCGGTCTGCGGCGCTGAACCGGCGTCAGCCCCGGTTTTTGCCGAGAAGGCGCGTCCATCGCGGGCGCACCTTGTTCGCACCCGGACCATCCGGCTCGTCGTTCGCGAAGGCGGCGTCGGCCACGATAAACGGCGGCACGGGCAGTGGTGGGAGCCCCTCGAGGAGCCTCGCCGGATTCACCACGCCGAGGAGATCGGCCTGCTCGGGATAGCCGGCGTCGACCAACGCGTGATGAAAGTCGCGCAACCGTGGCAGGCCACGCGCGTGGTAATCGCTCGCGACGTAGTCGGCGAGACCCAGGGTAAGGATCTGCATCGCGTGCCTGGCGGCGGTGGTCCCATGGTCTCCGAAGAGCGATCCGGCGTTCACCTGCAGCCGTGCCCCGGCGTCCTTGAAACGCGCCAGCTCCCCGACCTCCTCGAGGTTGCGATAGCGCTCGGGGTGTGCCACCACGGGAGTCCACCCCTGCTCGCAGAGCGCCTGCACCGCGATCTCGGCGTTCTTCGCCGGCAGGCGCAGACTCGGGTACTCGACCAGGGCAAAGGATGTGCCGGCGAGCCGGAGTCGCGCGTCGGACAGATCGGGATCGGGAACATCGAGCATCACCTCAACGCCGCGTTCGACGCGCATGGGACGCCCGGAGCGCTCGGCGTCGCGTGCGACCACGGCGCACAACCGGTCCCATCCCGCGTCGAGTTGCTCCAAGCGATCCGCGAGCATCGCGCGATGCCGCGTGAGCGACCCCATGAAGTGCGGGGTGGTGATCAGCTCCTGCGTCCCGGCGGTGCGGAACGCCGCGAGCGCGGCCGCGGAGTCCTCCGGCGTTTGCGCGCCGTCGTCGACGCCCGGAACGAGGTGACTATGGAAGTCGGTGAAACGGGTGCCGGCGGTGGTGGTGGTCACGTGGCCTGCAGATTGGACGCGCGTTGGCGAGCTCCACGATTCCAATGTACGGCACCGACGCGCCGGAACGCTACGGCGCGTCGTGTCCGCGCAGCAGCTGCGCCAGCGCGTGCGGGAGGCGGGGCGTGTCGAACTGAAAACCGGCCTCCACCAACGCGCGCGGTCGCACGCGCTGGCTCGCCAACAACGTTCCCTGCGCCATCTCGCCGAACATCGCCCGCAACACGAACGCGGGGACAGGGGGCAGGAACGCCGGGCGATGCACGGCGGCGGCCACGTCGCGCGTGAACTCGGCGTTCGTGACGGGCTCCGGCGTCACCAGATTCACCGGTCCGACGAGAGTCGGCGTGTCCAGCACGAATCGCAACGCGCGGACCACGTCGACGAGCGAGATCCAGCTCATCCACTGACGCCCGGTGCCAAGCGCTGCGCCGCCGCCGAGCGTGAAGACCGGAAGGAGCTTGGCCAAGGCGCCTCCCGTTGGCGTGAGCACCACGCCGATGCGCGGATGCACGACACGGATCCCCGCATCGCGAGCGGGCGATGCGGCTCCCTCCCACTGCAGGGCCGTGTGCGACAAGAAGTCGCTCCCCGCCGGTGACGATTCCTCGAGCCACGTATCCCCGCGATCCCCATAGATCCCGATCGCTGAGGCACTCACCAACACGCGGGGCTTCAGCGCGAGCCCCGCGATCGCCCGCGCGATGCACCCCGTGCCCTGCACGCGACTCTCGACGATCGCCCGCTTGTGCGACGCCGTCCAGCGCTCGCCCACGTTGGCGCCGGCCAGATGCACGACGGCCGTGACCCCCTCGAGCCCGGAGCGGTCGATGCGATCGCTGGCGGGGTCCCAGGCGAGATCGTTGGCGGTTCCGCGTCCGATGGACACGACCGCATGCCCGTCGGCGCGCAACGCGGCAGACAGCGCACGACCGATCAATCCACTCGCGCCGGTGATGGCGATGCGTGCTGTCATGCCGAACACTCACAGGAAGGGGACATGTGAGTCAAAGCCGCAGCGGCGGTCACAGGTTCCCGCGCGGGGGATGCGGAACACCGGCGACTCCTACACGCCGGCGATGCCACCACGCGGCCGGCCTCGGCGCCGTCCACACCCGCGGGCGTCGTCAGTACCAATAGCCGAAGATGATGTCCATCTCGTCCTGCGAGGTCAGCCCGAATCGCACGACCTTGCTGGCATCGCCATGAAAGGTGACCTCCGACGTCAGCCCCTCCCCCGGTTGCAACACGATCGGCGTGTCGAACGCGACGAACGGGGGATGGTCCCACGACGTGTTGGTGAACACCACCTCGCCGTTTCGCGCACCTCCGGCAATGCGGATCACGAACTTCGTGCCGCGTGCGTGCATGTGTGACGTGAGCGCCACCACGCGCGTGAGCGTGCTGAAGCGGAAGGTCTTCGTGATGGTGGTATCACGTCCCGCCGGGATGGTGAGATCGGTGTTGGAGAGATTCAACGTGCTCGCCGCCTGGGTCACCTGCGACGCCGGCACGGTCCACAAGTTGGCTTCTGCCTCTCCGGTCACGTCCTGGGCACTGGCGTTCACGTAGTGCGAGTTCAGGTCGATCGCCTGCCCTGCCGGAATCTTCAGGGCGACCCCGGCCGGAAAGCGGAAGTCGCTGCTCGTGGCCTGCGTCCCCGCGAAGAACACATGGTACTCCATCGGTACCATGTTCAGGACGTTGTAGGTGCCGTCGGTATTCCGGATATCCCGGACCGCCCCGACCGCGGGAAGCACCGCCGTCGGCGTGCCGGGATTGAAGGTGTACAACACGAAATGGTGACTGCCGACGCGCATCTGCGTCTGGATCCGATTCACCCAGACATCGGACGTATTGCCCACCACCTTGTAGTCGAACAACTCTCGCTCGAAGCCGGATCGCACGGCAAATGAGCTGAGTTTGAGCTGAAAGCCCGCGGTCGGGGGCACGAGCGGCGTGTACGGCGCCGTCTCCGGGCGTGTGGTCCCGAGCAACAGCGCGGGATCCACATCATCCGTGGTCGCGCTGGCGCCGTTCTCGATCCATTGGCGCACGAAGCTCAACTGCTCCACGGAGAGACTCGGGGCGCTCTGCGGCATGGCACCGCCGTAATCGTGCGCGTGGTGTCCGGCGAGCCACTGATTCAGCTTGTGCCAGAGCAAACTGGAGTCCGGCTTCCCGGCCACCACGAGCTTCAGCCCATCGTTGCGGGCCGTGGCGTTGACCGGCAGGACACCGAGGAGCCGGGCGTGGACCCCGCTCCCCGTCAGCACGAGCGAACTCGCGGTGCTCCCCGGGGCATGGCACGACGTGAAGGCACAGGATTTCTCAAATACCTGCGACTGGATCCGCTGGAACGACGTACTCGCCCCGAGCGTCACGGTCGGCGCCGCGGCCTCCCCTTTCGATCCACCACTGCACGCGACGAGCAGGAGGAGGGCAACCACCAACACGTGTGCATGACGCCGAGATGTGATGATCATTTCGCGGGGGCCGCCGGTGAGAGGTACTTGGCATACCAATCCAACACGCGCTGGTGATAATCGATGAAATCGGACTCGGTGGTCTGCGGCACCCCGTGTCCGCTCCGCGTGTAGTTGACCCACGTCACGGTCTTCCCGAGGCGGCGGAGGGCATAGTACATCTCGCGGGTATTGAGCGCGGGCACGTTGTGATCCTCACCACCGGTCATCAGCAACAGGGGCGTGGTGATGCGGTCGGCGAACATCACCGCCGAATGCTGGACGTACTTCTGCGGCTGCTGCCACATGGTGGCGCCGATGCGGTCCTGGCTCTTCTCCGCGGCATGGATGTTCCGCACGCCGAGCCGCGGACTGTCGGTGTAGAAGGAGATGAAATCGACCTTCCCGCTCATGTTGATCGCCGCCTTGAAGCGGTTCGTCTGCGTGATCAACAGGTTGGTGGCGTAGCCGCCGTAACTGGTCCCATGCACGGCGAGCCGCGCACTGTCGGCGAGGCCGATCCCGATCACGGCGTTGGCGGCGGCGGTGACGCCCTTGATCCACGCCTCGCCGGGGTAGCCGATGTCGAACCCGACGCTCGGATTCACCACGGCATAGCCGTGCGCCGAGAGCAGGTTCGCGACGGCATCGAAGGTGTCGTCGAAAAAATCCTCATAGATGATGAACACGGTGGGATATCGCGTCCCTTTCACATAGTTCGCCGGATACCGCACGACGCCATAGCGGGTCTTGCCATCGGCATCGAGGTACGGCAACAGTTCGGTCTTCGCGATCGGCTTGCCGGTCAGCTGGGGATTCGATTCCAGCAACCGGCGCGGCGTCCCGCCGGTCAGATCGGTCACATAGAGATCCGCCGGATGATTCCCGGCGGCAATCGTGAGCACCATCGTCGTGCCGTCGCGCGAGAGGCGAGGACCCGTGAACAGCTCCCCACCTTTCACGATGGTGCGCGTGGTCTTGGCCTGCAGATCCTGCACGATGAACGACCGGTCCCACTCCCGCCGCGAGTTCACGGCCGTCACGAGGTACCGGCCGTCGCGACTCCAGCTCACGAGCATCGGCCGCGGGGCCGAGGAGGTCGAGTCGGGATAGGTGACGACCTGCTCCTTGCTGCCCGTCGCCACATCCACGATCCACAGTCCGGCGCGATTCTCCGCCAACAGCTTCCCGGCGTCGCTCGTGAGCGACATGGGTGTGAAGCGCTCGGCGTCGCGCTTGGCCCGCGCGGCGGCGCTGGTGTCCGCGTCGGCCGCCCCCGAACCGGCGGCTCCCAGCAACGGACGACGCGCCGTGTCCGCGGTCGTGCCGATCCACACCTTCCCATCGCGGCCGACGGCGTAATGCACCCCGTCCTCGGCCCACACGAACTGCTGTCCCTTGGTGTTCGCCGCCAGGGTGCGCGGCGCGCTGCCGCCGAATGCCACGAGTTTCCACTCGCGACCGCCGATCACATCGTAGTCCGTTTTCTTGGTGATGTCCTCCTGGATCGTGACCGACCGTCCATCATCAGCCAGCGTCCACGTCCCGATCCGCGCTTCAGGCACCAGCGTCTGCACGCCACCGGTCGCGGGATCCCACGCCACGATCGATCGGGTCGCCGACAGCCGGTTCATGCCGTCCCACTCGAGGAAGTCCTCCTTGCCGTCGAGCGCGACGATCGGCGCGGAGGTCAGCGCCGCGAACTTGGCCTTCGCGTCGACCCGCCACGCGTCCGAGCGCGCAGCGAACACCAACGCATCGCCGCGTTTCGTCCAGCGCAACTCGCTGTTCTCCGCGACATAGCGGCCGGCGGGCATGGTGGCGGTCGTGAACTTGCCGCTCGCGCGATCCCACACGGTCACGTGCCATGCATCGTTTTCGAGCAGGAGCATGGCGAGCCGAGTCCCGTCAGGGGACCAGGTGGGGCCCCGGAAGGTGCGCTTGGCCGGAAAGACTTGGCGCTGCGCTCCGGTGCGGGTGTCGATGATCAGCAGTCGCGCGACCGACGCGCGCAGATAGGTTTGATCACCGTCCCTGGTGAAATCGGCCCCGAGCGCATCCCGTCGCGTGGCGACCGAAGCGGCGAGCCAACGGCCGTCGACCGAGAGATCGGCCACGCTGACGGTCGCGATATCGAGCAGATCGCGAATCCCCAGGGAATCCGCGATTGCGGCCACTCCGGTCATCGGACGCGACGACGTCGGCATCTCCACGTTCCGCGATGCGGGGATGGGAGCGGCGGCCGACGGGGCGAGCGCCGCACCGATGGCGAACGCACGGACGAGCACGGGATTGACGATCATCGAGTTCCTCGGCGGGCAAGGGAGACGCAACTCCTCGAAAATGCGCATGGCGCCGTGGAGGCGCCAGCAGTTACACGGCGAATGCCACGTCCTCGGCCAGGGAGGCCACGATCTTCGACGCGTCCGGGCCCGCGAGAATCAGGTATTCGCGATTCATCAGATGACCGACCTGCCCCACTTTCTGGCCACGGCGATTATGAATGCCGATCTTCGCCCCCACGTAGCGTTTGAACGCGACCGGCACCACCGCGACATCGCCGCGAACCTCCAGCAGCAGGCGGTGCAGATCGTCCTGGGCGAAGAACCCTTCGTTGCTGAAGGAAACGAGGAGATGCGTGGCCGGCACGTCGCGAATCAGCTCCGAGAAGGCCTCCCACGCGCGCGGCCTGGCATTGAAGGCGCTCTTGACGGTGCGACAGTCCTCGCGCTTGCGCGCGACCCCATACGCCGGCGGCGCGTCGTGGCGTACGATCGTCTCCCACACGTGGTAGTTCGAGAAATAACTATGCTGGTTGTACGGGGGATCGATGTAGGCGAGGTCCACCGGATCCATCGAGCGGACGAAGGTATTGGCATCAGCCCGCGCGACCGTCCCGGTGCCCGGGATCAGCGCGGGTACGCGCAGCGCCAAGGCGTTGTGCGACCGCGGCGCCCATCCCTTGAGATACGCCATCTGGAGTCCGGTCGTGGAGTCCACGCGATCCGCCGCCTCGAGCAGCGACGTCAGCAGGACCGCATGTTCCATCGGATCACGCGCGAGCGCATCGATCGCGACGCGGATCGCATCGATGCGCCTCCCGTTCATCGGCTGGAAATAGCGCGCCTCCTCGCAAAAGGTCCGCGTGACGTAGCCATCGATGCCCGGAAGCGCGTTCAACTCCTGCACCAGCGCCGCGAGCCGTGCGACATCCGCCGTCGCGGCATCGCACGCCACATAGGTCATGGCCAACACCTCGGAATAACTCGCGAGGTCGTTGGCCGTCACAGCGAACCCCGCACTCTTGAGCGCCTGCGCAACACGCGTCGTGCCGGTGAAGAGATCCGCGACCGTTCGTGCGCCGGTCGCGGCGCGCACCGCGCGCGCGAGTGCCACGATCCGTGGCACGAGGGTACGCTTGGAGCCGATGTACTTGATCACGTCGCGGATTTCGCCCGTTCGCGCAGGATGAGTTCGCGACGCAGGATCTTCCCGCTGGCGGACTTGGGGATCTTGTCCACGAACTCGACGCGCCGGACCTTCTTGTACGGCGCCACGCGTTCGGCGATGAAGGCCATCACGCCCTCCGCCGTCAGCGTGGCCGCCTCCGCTCGCGGCACCACGAACGCCTTCGGGACCTCGCCGGCCTCTTCGTCCGCACAGGGAATCACCGCCGCGTCGGCGATCTCGGGATGCGTCAGCAACACGGCTTCGAGTTCCGCCGGCGCCACTTGGAATCCCTTGTATTTGATGAACTCCTTCAGCCGGTCCACGATGAAGAAGTGTCCACTCTCCGTGGCGTAGCCGACGTCCCCGGTGTGCAACCAGCCGTCGTCGTCCAGCGCTTCGGCCGTCGAATCGGGATTGTTGAGGTAGCCATGCATCAGTTGCGGCCCGCGAATCAGGATCTCGCCATGCTCGCCGACCCCAAGATCCTGCTTCGTCTCCAGATGCACGATCCGGCACTCGGTATTCGGCACCAGCAACCCGCACGACCCGTGGAGAATCATCGTGGGATCCCCGGGGGTGAAGTGCGTCACCGGGCTCGCTTCGGTCATCCCGTACCCCTGCTTCACCAGGCACCGCAAGCGTGTCGCGCACGCCTGCTCGAGCTCGGCGCCGAGCGGTGCCGCCCCGGAGTTGATCGACCGCACGGACGACAGATCGAACTGCCCGACCATCGGATGCTTGGCCAACGCCAAGGCGATCGGCGGTACGACATACGCCACCACCACGCGGTACTGCTCCGACAGCCGGAGATAGTGCTCGAGATCGAACTGCGGCATCGTCACGGCGCATGCTCCGCGGCGCAGGAGCGCGCACATGATCACCGTCATGCCGTAGATATGGAAGAACGGCAGCGTCGCGATGGTGTGGTCCCCAGGGCCCACGGGATCGATGTGATGGCACTGCTCCACATTCGCGACGAGCGCGCGATGCGAGAGCATCACGCTCTTCGGCAGCCCCGTCGTCCCGCTGCTCGTGGGGAACGCCGCGAAGTCATTCCGTACGTCGAAACGCAGCACCGGCGCAGGGGCATCGACGAGCAGCTGCGCGAACGGCGTGCAGCGCTCGGCCTCTCCGAACACGAAGACCTCCCCACCCCCCAGCGCATCGAGCGCCGTCAAGGCGCGCGGCGCGAGCGCGGGAATCGTCACCACCACGCGCGCGCCGGTGTCCTTCAGCTGGCGCCCGAGCTCCTCGGCCGTATACAGCGGGTTCGACATCACCGCCGTTCCCCCGGCCTTCAAGCAGCCGAAAAAGGCGGGCGCGTACTCCGGGACATTGGGCGAATAAATGCTCAGCCGATCGCCCTTCGCGAACCCGCGCGCCGCGAGTCCCGCCGCCACCATCCGCACTTGATCACGGAGCGCACGGAAGGTGAGCACGCGCCCGGTCGGCCCCTCGATGAATGCGGGGTGATCCAGCCACTGGTCGACGTGCTCGAACGCGTACTCGTGGAGCGGGAGTTCGGGGACCACCACGTCAGGAAATCGGCTGCGGAAGATCATGCGGGGCACTCGGCGGGTGTTAGGGGGCGAGACGCGCAACGTATCCGACCCGGTTCGCAGGCGCGAGCCGGCCCTCTATCTTCTCTCCTATGACCTTCCGCCGCCAGATGTGCTTCGGGGCGCTCGCCCTCGTCGGTTCCATGTCACTGGGCGCGCAAGCACTCCCGCGCTACCGCGACCCGCACCTCGCCCCCGCCGAGCGCGCACGGGATCTGCTCGGGCGCATGACCCGTGACGAGAAGTTCTGGCAGCTGTACATGAGCCCCGGCGACATCGGCAACCCGGCTCATGACTATCGAAGCGGGGCCTTCGGACTCCAGATCGAAGCCGGCCGTGCCGAGCCCAAGCCGGGAACGATGCGCCGAGCGCGCGCCGATGCCGCCCGAGCGGACGCCGCACATATCGCCGAGGTCGAACGGTGGTTCGCCACAGAGTCCCGCCTCGGCATCCCGATCATCCCGTTCGAGGAAGGTGTACACGGCCTCACCCGGGAGGGCGCGACGATGTTTCCCCAAGCCATCGCGCTCGCCGCCACCTGGGACACGACGCTGATGGGACAGGTCGCCACCGCCATCGGCCGTGAGGCGCGAAGCCGCGGAATCCGGCAGCTGCTCTCCCCCGTGATCAATGTGGTGCGTGATGTCCGGTGGGGGCGCGTGGAAGAGACCTACGGCGAGGACGCCCTGCTGACCACACGGATGGCGCTCGCCTACATCCGGCCGATCGAACAGCTCGGCGTCGTCACCACCCCCAAGCACTTCGTCGCGAACGTCGGGGAGGGGGGACGCGACAGTTATCCGATCGAGATCTCCGAACGGCAACTGCGCGAAGTCTACTTTCCCCCGTTCCGCGCCAGCATCGCCGCGGGGGCCCGATCCGTGATGACGGCCTACAACTCGGTCGACGGCACTCCGGCCACCCAGAACCGGTCGTTGATCACCGAGACGCTGCGCCGCGACTGGAAGTTCCCCGGTTTCGTGATCTCGGACGCCGCGGCCACGGGGGGCGCGACGGTGTTGCACATGACCGAACCGAACACCGCCGCCGCCACGCACGACGCCTTCAACGCAGGGCTCGATGTCGTCTTTCAGTCCTCGTACGAGCAGTCGCGTCCGTATCTCGCCGCCTTCACCCAGGGGCTCGTCAGCGACAGCGTCATGGACGCTGCGGTGCTCCGCGTGCTCACCAACAAGTTCGCCATCGGATTGTTCGATGAGCCGGGGGCGGATCCCGAGCGCGCGGCATCGCTCGCGGGGAGCGCCGCCCACCGCGCGCTGGCTCGTGAGGCCTCGCGGGCGTCGATCGTGCTGCTCCGCAACAGCAGGAACACGCTCCCGCTCCGCACCACGCCGCAACGCATCGCCGTGATTGGAGCCGACGCCATCGACGGACGACTCGGCGGATATTCGGCCCCGGGGGCCAAGGCGGTGACCGTCCTCGACGCGATCCGCGAGCGTGCCGCAGCGATCCGTGGTTCCACCGTGCGCTTCGCGCGCGGACCGGGGCGCATTTCCCCCACCGTGGTCGCCGTGCCGGCGAGTGCCCTGAGCCACGACAGCACCGGCATCCGCTCCGGCGGACTGCGCGCCGAGTATTTCGACAACAACACCGTGAGCGGGGCGCCGCGCGTGACGCGCGTGGACGATCACATCGACTTCGGATGGACACTGAGTGCCCCGGCACGCGGGATTCCCTTCGACTGGTACTCCGTGCGGTGGACGGGACGCATCACCGCGCCCGCATCCGGCGTCGCGCGCATCGGTGTGGAGGGCAACGACGGCTTCCGCTTGTGGGTGGACGATGCGCTCGTCCTCGACGACTGGATGAAACGCAGCGCCGGCACGCGCACGGCCGCCCTCACCATGGCCCCCAACAGTTCGCATCGCATTCGCCTGGAGTACTTCGAGAGCACGGGCAACGCGCGGGTGCGTCTCGTCTGGGACGCCGGCGCTGACCGCACCTGGCAGCGCGCGATCGACAGCGCCGTGGTCGCGGCCCGGAGCAGCGATGTCGCCGTGGTCGTTGCCGGACTCGAGGAGGGCGAGTTCCGTGACCGCGCCCACCTCACGCTCCCGGGACATCAGGATGCGCTCATCCAAGCGGTCGCCGCGACCGGTACGCCCGTGGTGGTCGTGCTGATCGGCGGCTCGGCGATCACCATGGACCCGTGGCTGGATCGCGTCGCGGCCGTCGTGGATGCCTGGTACCCCGGGGAAGAAGGCGGTCATGCGATCGCCGACGTGCTGTTCGGCGACTACAACCCGAGCGGCAGACTCCCCATCACCTTCCCCGTCTTCGAAGGACAACTTCCGCTCTACTACGATCACAAGCCCACGGGGCGCGGCGACGACTATACGGATCTCACGGGGCAGCCCCTCTTTCCGTTCGGTTTCGGGCTGAGCTACACGACGTTCGCGTACTCCGACCTGCGCATCGCACCGGCGATCATCGGGCCCGATGGCTCGGCCACCGTCCACTGCACGATCACCAACACCGGATCCCGCGCCGGCGCCGAAGTCGTGCAACTGTATCTGCGTGACCTGCTGGCGTCCGTGGCACAGCCCGTCATGGCACTCAAGGATTTCGCGCGGGTCTCGCTTGCCCCGGGCGAATCGCGGACGCTCAGCTTCACGCTCGGGCGTGATCAGCTCCAGCTGCTCGACCGTGACCTGAAGTCGGTGGTCGAGCCCGGGGGGTTCCGGGTGATGATCGGCTCGAGCTCGAAGGACATCCGTCTCCGAGGCGAACTCACGGTCAAGTGAGTCGCGAACCGGTCGGCCGCTCCCGCCGGCTCCCCAGACCCTCTCCCCGAACGGGGGCCCGAGAGCGAAGTTTAGGGGGTACCTCTCAACGGATGCCCCGAATGCCCCGACCCGCACGCCCCGCCCTCCGACTCGGCGTTTCGACCTGCGCCGCCCTTGCCCTCGTCCTCGGCGCCTGGCGCGTCGGTGACTCGGCACCCTCCGGTTCCCCCGCACTCAGCACGGTGGACAGCACGGTGTTGAAGACCTTCCGTTGGCGCAGCATCGGCCCCGATCGTGGCGGTCGGTCGATTGCCGTCAGCGGCGTCAGGGGACGCGCCAAGGAAGCCTACTTCGGCGCCGTGGGCGGAGGGCTGTGGAAGACCACCGATGGCGGCGACAGCTGGGCCCCAGTGACCGACGGCCAGATCAAGAGCTCGTCGGTCGGCGCGGTCGCCGTGAGCGAATCGAATCCGGACATCGTGTACATCGGCACCGGCGAAACCTGCATCCGCGGCAACATCATGGCCGGCGACGGCGTCTACAAGAGCGCCGATGCCGGCAAGACGTGGACGCGCATCGGCTTCGAGAAGTCGGAGAACATCTCCAAGATCCGCATCCACCCGACCAACCCGGACATCATCTTCGTCGCCGCCTTCGGCAAGCACTCGGCGCCCAACGAGGAGCGCGGCGTCTACAAGAGCATCGACGGCGGCAAATCATGGAAGAAGGTGTTGTATCGCGACGACAAGACGGCCGCGATCGACATCAGCATCGACCGCAACAACCCGAACGTCATGTACGCCGCGATGTGGGAGGCCTTCCGCAAGGAATACACCATGTCGAGCGGCGGCCCCGGCAGCGGGCTCTTCAAGAGTACCGATGGCGGCGACACCTGGACCGAGATCACCCGCAATCCCGGCATGCCGAGCGGGCTGATCGGCCGCATCGGCGTGAGCGTGAGTGGTGCCAACTCCAAGCGCGTCTACGCGCTGGTGGAGAACGACAACGGCGGCCTGTTCAGCTCGGACGATGCCGGCGCCACCTGGAAGCTCATCTCCACGGACCGCAACATCCGGCAGCGCGCGTTCTACTACACGCACGTGTTCGCCGATCCGAAGGACGAGAACACGGTGTACATGCTCAACACGAGCGCGTACCGCTCGACCGACGGCGGCAAGACGATGGTGAGCATCGGCAACGGCACGCACGGCGACCACCATGACCTCTGGATCGATCCGGATGATCCCAAGCATCTGGTGAATGGCAACGACGGCGGCGGTGCCGTCTCGATGAACACGGGCGCGTCGTTCAGCGCGCAGACCTTCCCGACGGAACAGTTCTATCATATCGCCGCCACCGCGCACCTGCCGTACCACGTGTGCGGTTCGCAGCAGGACAACACCACGCTCTGCGTGCCCTTCAACTGGAACTACACGCAGGGCGGCGGCGGGCGCGGCGGACGTGGCGGTGGGGGAGGACGTGGCGCACCGCCGCAGTCCGCCCCATCGTATCAAGCCGGTGGCGGCGAGCCGGGCTACATCGCGCCGGATCCGCTCGACCCGGATGTCTTCTACTCCGGCACCAACAACGGCGGCTACCTCGACAAGTACAACCGTCGCAACGAGCAGCACCGCGAAGTGAATCCGTATCCGTGGTTCTACTCCGGTGAGCCGAGCTCCGAGATCAAGGAGCGGTGGCAGTGGACCTATCCGATCGTCTTCTCGAAGCTCGATCCGAAGTTGCTCTTCGTGTCGTCACAGCGCCTCTGGAAGACCCGTGATGGCGGACAGAACTGGACCGCCATCAGCGGCGATCTCACGCGCCACGACCCCAAGACCATGGGAACGTCGGGCGGTCCGATCACGGGCGACATGAACGGTCCGGAAGTCTACGGCGTGATCTTCTCGGTCGGGCCGAGCAAGAAGGATGTGAACGTCATCTGGACAGGCTCCGATGACGGGCTCGTGCATGTGACGAAGGACGGCGGCAAGAGCTGGACGAACGTCACCCCCAAGGGGATGCCCGAGTTCGGTCGCGTCTCGCAGATCGATGCGTCGGCGTTCGATGCCGGCACCGCGTACATCTCGGTGCGGCGTCCGCTGCTGGATGACAAGTCGCCCTATCTGTTCAAGACCGCCGACTTCGGCAAGTCGTGGACGAAGATCGTCAACGGCATCCGTGCCGACGACTGGATGCATGCGATCCGCGAGGACCCCACGCGCAAGGGACTCCTCTACGCGGCCGCACAGCACGGCGTGTACATCTCGTATGATGACGGCGCCAAGTGGGAATCGCTCGCGCTGAATCTCCCCGACGTGCCGGTCAGCGACCTGATCGTGCAGGACAACGAGCTCGCGATCGCCACCCATGGTCGTGGCTTCTGGATCCTCGACAACATCGGTCCGCTCCGTCAGACCGGCGCGGCCGTCGACGCCGCTGACGCATGGATCTACGAGCCGGCCGCCGCGTATCGCACCGGCCCCGGCGCGACCTTCACCTATCTGCTCAAGAAGGCGGCCAAGCAGGTGACGATCGACGTGCTCGACAGCGCGGGGAAGCTCGTGAAGTCGTTCGGTCCGGATACCGCACCGCCAGCGCCGGCCGGTCGCGGTGGTGGACGCGGCGCGGTGCCTACGCCGGCTCCCGCCACGACGGTCGGCATGAATCGCGTGAACTGGGACCTGCGGTACGAGGGAGTCACATCGTTCCCGGGGATGATTCTCTGGGGCGCCAGCACGCAGGGCCCCGTCGCACCGCCCGGTACGTACCAGGTCCGTCTGACGGTCGATGGCAAGTCGCAGACGCAGAAGTTCAAGGTCAAGCGCAACCCGATGATCACCGACGTCAGCGACGCCGACCTCCGCGCGCAGTTCGCGCTCGCGATCAAGGCACGCGACCGGGCGAGCGAGGCCAATCAGGCGGTCATCGACCTGCGCAACGTGAAGGCACAGGTCGCGGACCGCCTCAAGAAGTCGCAGGACGCGAAGCTCAAGGCGACGGGCGACAAGCTGGCCTTCAACAGTGCCGATGTCGAGGACGACATCTATCAAGTGAAGAACCAGGCGGGCCAGGATCCGCTCAACTTCCCGATCCGCATCAACAACCGGCTCGCGAACCTGCTGCGGATGGTCACCGCAGGCGAAGGGCGCCCGACCAACAACCTCCCGGCGCTCTACGACGAGTACGTCAAACTCCTCAAGGTCCAGACCGACCGGAAGGACAAGGTACTTGATGTCGACCTCAAAGCCTTCAACGCGGAGCTCAAGCGGCTTGGCATGATTCCGGTCGATCCGAAATGTGCGAAGGCCGAGGGGTGCAGTTTCGTTCCGTGATCATGAGGTAGACGTGCGCTGATCGCACGAGACGCAGCGAGTGAACCGGCGACGTGGTGACCACGTTGCCGGTTCTGCGTTCGTACGACGTGCTGCGACGTGTGACGCGCGACGTCGAAGCCTCGGGCGCTCGCCGACCTCCGCATTGCCACCCCCTGCCCTTCCCCCACTACTATTAATCAGCGCGGCAAGCCCAGCGACCCGCGCCTCCCGCACCTCCCTCATCTCGAGGCACCCCCGCATGCGCATCACCAAAGTCGGTGTCGTCGGCGCCGGCGTCATGGGGCATGGCATCGCCGCCCTGTGCGCGTCCGCCGGACTCCCGGTCGTCCTCCTCGATATCCCGGGCTCCGACGACCCCAACTCCCCGGATCGCTCCGCACCCGCTCGCAACGGGCTGACCAAAGCGATCAAGTCAAAGCCCGCGGCCTTCATGGATGCCGCCGCTGCGGCCCTCGTCACCACCGGCAACACCGCCGACCATCTCCACCTGCTCAGCGACTGCGACTGGATCGTCGAAGTCATCATCGAGCAGCCGAAGCCCAAACAAGAGCTCTTCGCGAAGATCGAGCAGCTCGCGCCCCACGCCATCGTCACCTCGAACACCTCGGGGATCCCGATGGCGATCCTCCTCGAGGGACGCAGCGAGCGCTTCCGCAAACAGTTCTGCGGCACCCATTACTTCAATCCGCCGCGCTACATGCACCTGCTCGAGATCATCCCGACGCCGGAGACGGCGCCGGAGGTCCTCGACGCCGTGCGCCACTTCCAGGAACGGATCCTCGGCAAAGGCATCGTCATCGCCAAGGATGTCCCGGGCTTCGTCGCCAACCGGCTCGGTGTGCACGGCATGGTCGTCGCCGGACGCGCGATGATGCACTACGATCTCACCATCAGCGAGGTCGATACCCTCACCGGCGCCCTGATCGCACGCGCCAAGACGGCCACCTTCCGCACCGGCGACCTTTCCGGCATCGACGTGCTCGTGCACGTCACCAAAGGGCTCTCCGACACCACCGGCGAGGATCTGTCGCTCGCGCCGTGGATTTACGAGCTCGTGAAGTCGGGCCGCTTGGGCGACAAGACCAAAGCCGGCTTCTACAACAAGAAGGGGAAGGAGATCCTCACCCTCGACTGGAAGACGCTCGAGTATGAGGACCAAGGCCGCTTTTCCTCGCCGGAGATCGACGCCCTCCTCAAGCTCCCCGCCACGCAGCGCGTCAACAAGGCGAAGGATCTTCCCGGCAAGCACGGCGATTTCCTCCGCACGATCCTCGTCGAGCAGTGCCACTACTGCCTCTCGTTGACGCCGACGCTCGCGTACGATCTGGCCTCGGTGGACCGCGCCCTCGAGTGGGGCTACGGCTGGGAGATCGGCCCCTTCAAGGTCATGGACGCCCTCGGACTCGACTGGCTGCGCGCCGAGTTCAAGAAGGCGGGAAAGGACGAACCGGCGCTGCTCCAGAACGCCGGCAGTGCCTTCTACGAGGGAACAGGCGAAACGATCACGCTCGCGACCGCGAGCGGTCCGCGTATCGCACTCCCGAAAATCCCGGGACAGATCATCCTCGCCAACACCCCAGTCGTGGACTCGAACACGGAAGCCCGCCTCCGCGATCTCGGTGACGGCGTGCTCTGCCTCGAGTTCTGCGGCAAGATGAACACCCTCGGACCGGGCGTCCTCGAGATGGTCGCCAAGTCCATCGACCGCGTCGCCAGTGGCAACTACGCCGGCCTCGTGCTCGGCAACGATGACCCGCGCACCTTCTCCGCCGGCGCGAACCTCGGCGCTGCCGCAGGTGCAGCGGCCGCCGGTGACTGGAAGGCGATCGAAGCGAGCGTGAAAGCCTTCCAGGATGCGGTCACGAGCGTGCGTCGCGCACCGTTCCCCGTCGTGAGCGCCCCCTTCGGCCTCTGCTTGGGCGGCGGCGTGGAGTTCTCGCTCCACTGCGACCGTATCCAGGCGCACGCCGAGTTGTATCTCGGGCTGGTTGAAGTCGGAGTTGGCATCATTCCGAGTGGCTGCGGCACCAAGGAGATGCTGTTCCGCTTCGTCGGCGCACTTCAACCGTATGAGGAGGCCGACAACTTCGAAGCCGCAAAGCGCGCCTTCAAGCTCATTGCCCTCGCAGCGACGAGCACGAGTGCCATGGAAGCCCGCAAGATGGGCTTCCTCCGCCCCGTGGCCGATCGCATCTCCTTCAACCGCGACACCCTGATCAGCGACGCCAAGGCGCGCGTGCTCGACCTCGCGCCGGACTACGTCTCGCCCGCGATGAAAACCATCCGCGTCGGCGGTCGCGAATGGCTGGGCAATCTCGACTACGCCCTCTTCTCCTTCCAGGAAGCAGGACAGGCCAGCGCGCACGACGTACGCATCGGCCACGAGATCGCCTACGTGCTCTCCGGCGGCGATGGGCCGCCGCGCGACGTCACCGAACAGGACATCATCGACCTTGAGCGTGAAGCGACCCTGAAGCTCCTCGGCACGACCGAGACGCAGGCCCGCATCAAGTACATGCTCGAAACCGGCAAGCCGCTGAGGAACTGATCATGAACATCCGTGAAGTCGTCATCGTCAGCGCTGTCCGTTCAGCGGTCGGGCGCGGCAAGAAGGACGGTTCGCTCGCCAATACGCACCCGATCGATCTCTCGGCGGCGGTGCTCAAGAGCGTCGTCGAGCGCGTGAAGGTCGACCCCACGCTGGTGGACGACGTCCTCTGGGGCTGCGCCATGCCCGAGGCGTCGCAGGGGCTGAACGTCTCGCGTCTCGCCCTGCTCCGCGCCGGATTCCCGGTGAGCGTGAGTGGTGCCACCGTGAATCGTTTCTGCTCGAGCGGCCTGCAGACCGTCGCGATGGGCGCGCAGGCCATCATGAGCGGAATGCAGGATGTCGTCGTCGCTGGTGGCGTGGAGATGATGAGCGCGGTGCCGATGTCGGGGTTCAACACCCGACTGCACCCGGAGATGACCGAAACCAACATCGGGATGGGATTCACCGCGGAGCGCGTGGCCAAGCGCTGGGGGATCACGCGCGAGATGCAGGACCAGTTCGCGCTCGAGAGCCAGCAGAAGGCCGCCGCGGCGCAGGCACGCAAGGCATTCGACGGGCAGATCGTTCCGGTGCCGGTGCAGAAGGTCGCGTGGAAGGGAGCGAAGAAGACCGTCGTGGATGGCATCTTCGCCACTGACGAGATGGTGCGCGGCGCGACGACGATGGAAGGGCTCGCCAAACTGCCGCCGGCCTTCAAGCCGGGCGGGAGCGTGACTGCCGGCAACAGCAGCCCGCTGAGCGATGGCGCGTCGGCGGTACTCATGATGAGCGCCGACAAGGCCAAGGAACTCGGACTCACGCCGCTCGCGCGCTTCGTGAGCTTCGCCGTCGCCGGTGTCGAACCGGACGTGATGGGGATCGGCCCCGTCGCGGCGGTGCCCAAGGCACTCGCCAAGGCGGGGCTCACGCTCGACCAGATCAAGATCATCGAACTGAACGAAGCCTTCGCCGCCCAGGGGCTCGCGGTGGTGAAGGATCTCGGCATCGACCCCACGCGCCTCAACGTGAATGGTGGCGCCATCGCCCTCGGTCACCCGTTGGGGGCCACCGGCGCCAAGCTCACCACGCAGCTCGTGCACGAACTCCGCGCGCGGGGCGGCGGACTCGGCATGGTCACCATGTGCGTCGGTGGAGGCATGGGGGCGGCGGGGATCTTCGAGGTCGTCGGGGCGTAGCACGCTCGGCAAGAGTCCGGTCGAAACGCCACCCCTGACCCTTGCCCTCCAGCCGCGCCACGAACATCTTAGAACTAAGATGAAAACCCGCCAGGCTCCCGACGCGCCCGCACACACTGAGTACGATCTCCCGACCGCCACAGCGCTCAAGCTCTGGGTCGTCTTGAGCCGTGCCCAGTGGGCGGTGGAGCAAGTCTCCATCAATGACATCGAGCGTCATGGACTCAGCCCCACCGAGTTCGCGATCATCGAAGTGCTCTTCCATAAGGGACCGCTGCTCCTGGGCGAAGTCCAGCGCAAGGTCCTCGTGTCGAGCGGCGGCATCACCTTCCTCGTCGACAAGCTCGCGAAGCGCGGACTCGTGGAGCGTCGCGACTGCCCCACTGACCGCCGTGCCCGCTATGCCGCGCTCACGCCCCAGGGCGAGGCGCTCATGCACGAGATCTTCCCAGCACATGCGGCCGCCATCCGCGAGGCCGTCGCCGCTTTGCCGACCGCCGAACAGCAGGCGCTCATCGCCGTGCTCAAGACGCTGGGCAAAGAGGCCGAACGCGTCGCAGCGGCAACCCCGCGCTGCCAGAAGGCGGTCGAGGCGATGCAGGACGCGGCCTCGTAGCCCTTGACGCCTCCTTCTCCATCCGCTAATATCTTAGAAGTAAGATATATACTCGTGCAGGATTTTTCGACCATTCGCTGACCCATCAACGCCGTTAGGAGCCCCGCCCCATGAAGTGGAACATCGACGTGACCCATTCGCAGGCCGAGTTCGCCGTCAAGCATTTGATGATCTCGACCGTGCGTGGCCGTTTCAAGACGATCAGTGGCTTCGGCGAGAGCGATGCCGCGGGCACCCTGACCAACGTCTCGCTCGACATCGACGTCGCCAGCATCGACACCAACCAGCAGCAGCGCGACGACCATCTCCGCTCGGCGGACTTCTTCGACGTCGCCAACAACCCCACCATGACCTTCCGCTCCACGGCCATCAGCCAGAGCGGCGACGACATCACGATCACCGGCGACCTGACCATGAAGGGCGTGACCAAGTCGGTCACCCTCACCGGTGAATATTCGTCGCCGGTCAAGGATCCCTGGGGCAATCAGCGCGCGGCCGTGAACGTGTCCGCCAAAATCAACCGCAAGGATTGGGGCCTGGAATGGAACATGGCGCTCGAGACCGGCGGCGTCGTGGTCAGCGAAGAGGTCAAGCTCTCGATCGAAGTGCAGGCCGTAGCTGAGGCGACGGCGTAAGCGTTGCGCGCGGCAGTCACGAGAACGGCGGCCCCGGGCATCCGGGGCCGCCGTTTCTTCTGGAGCAGTCACGCGCGCATAACGCTGCGCATGGCGCTGCGCATAGCGCTCACCCCCTCCCACGCGCTATCGTTTCAGAGTCCCTTTTCCCTCTGGAACCGCCCATGCATCGACCCCTGGTCCGCCGCGCGGCCGTCGTCCTCGCCCTCCTCGCGACCGCCACCACCCTCGCCGCGCAACAGTTCCCCACCAACGCCACTCACGGCAAGCGCCCCACGCGCCTGGTGATCCGCAATGCCACCATCGTGGATGGCAACGGCACTCCTGCCCGCGGCCCGGTGGACATCGTGGTCGAAGGGAACATGATCACCGACATCGTCGCTCTCGACGCCGTCGCCACCGGACGCGGCCAGGGACGCCGCCCGGCGGGGGATGTGAATATCGACGCCACCGGGAAATTCGTCCTCCCGGGACTCATCAACGCCCACGCCCACTTGCAGAGCCAGCGCTCCGGCCATTCGCTCGACGGCTATGAGTACAATCTCAAGCTGTGGTTGGCCAACGGTATCACCTCGGTGCGCGAGGTCGGCTCGGAATCCGACACCGGCATCGTCAACATCCGCGAACGCTCCGCCAAGGGGGACATCGTCGCCCCGCGCGTCTTCGCCTACCCGATGCTCGGCGGCCGCGCCAAGACGCCGGCCGAGGTCCGCGCCCGCGTGCAGTACCTCAAGAAGCTCGGCGTCGACGGCATCAAGACCACCGGCATCGAACGCGACTTGATGGTCGCCCTCGAGGACGAAGCCCACAAGCTCGGCCTCCCGATCGCGCACCATGTGGGCGTCGAAGAGACCAACGCTTGGGACGACATCGAACTCGGCACTCGCTCCATCGAACACTGGTACGGGATCCCCGACGCCGCCATCATCGACAAGCGGCAGCACTTCCCCAGCGACTACAACTACGCCGACGAGACGGACCGCTTCCGCTGGGCCGGCCGCCTCTGGCGCGAAGCCGATCCCAAGCTGCTCGACTCGGTCCTCACCATGATGGTGAAGAAGAATGTGCACTGGGTCCCCACCATGGACATCTACGAGGCGAGCCGCGATCTGCAGCGCGCGCAGAACCAGCCCTGGTTCAAGGACTACCTGCACCCCTCGCTCGCCTGGTACTTCAAGCCCGATCCCGCCAACCACGGCTCCTACTTCCTCGGCTGGTCGTCCACCGACGAAGTGTACTGGAAGGAGAACTACCGCATCTGGATGTCCGCGCTTCGCGACTTCGAGCGCAAAGGGGGCGTGATCGGCTGCGGTGACGACGCCGGCTTCATCTACCAGATGTACGGCTACGGCCTGATCCGCGAGATGGAACTCCATGCCGAAGCGGGCTTCCACCCCACCAAGATCATCCAGCACTGCACCGGCAACAACGCCAGGATCCTCGGGGTGGAAGACAAGCTCGGCCGCGTGCGCGCCGGCTGGCTCGCCGACCTGATCGTCGTGGACGGCAATCCGCTCGAAGACATCAAGGTCCTCTACGCCGGTGGCACGACCGGGCTCAAGAACGGCAAGGAGATCCGCACCAATGGCTCCGAATGGGTCATCAAGGACGGAATCCCGTACAGCGGACCGCAGCTCCTGCGCGAAGTGAAGGCGATCGTCGACAAGGCCAAGGCCGCGGAGAAGAAGTGACGCGGATGTTCGCGCCCGACCTCTTGCAAGACAAAGTCATCCTCATCACCGGGGGTGGCACCGGACTCGGGCGCGCCATGGGAGAGAAGTTCCTTCAGCTCGGCGCCAAGGTCGCCATCACGAGCCGCCGTGAAGCGGTTCTCACCGCCGCTGCCGCGGAGATGATGGCGCAACATGGCGGCGAGGTGTTCCCCACGTCGTGTGATATCCGCGTCCCGGAGGCGGTGGACGCGATGATCGATCGTGTCTGGCAGCACTTCGGCCGGATCGATGTACTGGTGAACAACGCCGCCGGCAACTTCTCAGCTCCCACCGAGCGGCTCTCACATCGCGCCGTGGACGCGGTCCTCAACATCGTCCTCCACGGCACCTTCTACTGCACACTCGCCCTCGGCAAGCGGTGGATCGCCGCCAAGCATCCGGGGCGCGTGCTCTCGATCGTCGCGACCTACGCCGAGTCGGGGAGTGCGTTCGTGGTGCCGAGTGCGGCCGGGAAGGCGGGAGTGCTCGCCATGACGCGATCACTCGCGGTGGAATGGGCGCGCTACGGCATCACCATGAACGCGGTCGCGCCGGGGCCCTTTCCGACGCCGGGCGCGTGGGATCGACTGCTCCCGGATCCCGCGCTCGCCCACCACGCGATTGATCGAATTCCCCTGCGACGCGTCGGCGAAAAGGAAGAGCTCGCGAACCTCTGCGCCTTCCTGGTCGCTGACGGATCGCAATACATCAATGGCGAATGCATCGCCATCGATGGCGGTGAATGGCTGAAAGGATCCGGACAGTTCTCGTGGATGGATGTGCTCACCCCCGAGCAGTGGGATGCCCTCACGGCGCAAGGGAAGAAAGCCGGCAAGTGACCGGTCGCGCCCGCACGCGCGACCACCGAGGAACATGATGCTGAACCAGCTGCTCACGGACATCCGCGCCTTTCTCGACGAGCGCGTGCATCCCATGGAACGGGAGTTCCTCAACACCCCGTTCATCACGATCAAACCGAAGCTCGCGGCGCTCCGCGCGGAAGTCAAAGCGCGCGGTCTCTGGGCGCCCCACCTCCCCGCCTCACTCGGCGGACGTGCGCTCTCGCTCACCGAGTTCGGCCATGTCTCGGCACTGCTCGGTGAATCCCCGATCGGGCACTATCTGTTCAACTGCCAAGCGCCGGACATCGGGAATACCGAACTGCTGCACCGGCACGGATCACCCGAGCAGCAACAGCAGTGGATGATTCCGCTCGCCAACGGCGATATCCGGAGCTGCTTCGCGATGACCGAGCCGGAGTTCGCGGGCTCGAACCCGATCCACATGGCCACCACCGCGGTGCGCGACGGCGATGCCTACGTGATCAATGGCCACAAATGGTTCTCATCCAGCGCGGAGAACTCGGCGTTCACGATCGTCATGGCGGTCACGGACGCGGCGGCGGCGCCGCACAAGCGCGCGAGCCAGATCATCGTGCCGATGCACACGCCGGGGCTGACGCGCGTCCGCAACATCTCCGTGATGGGCGAGCCGGGCGCCGATTATGCGAGTCATGCGGAGTTGCGGTTCGTGAATGTGCGTGTACCGATCACCAACCGCATCGGCGCCGAGGGCGACGGATTCTCGCTCGCGCAGGAACGACTCGGACCAGGGCGCATCCATCACTGCATGCGCTGGCTCGGAATCTGTGAGCGATCGTTCCACCTCATGTGCGCCTACGCCGTGAAGCGAGAGCTGAACCCCGGTGAGCCGTTGGGGCTGCAGCAGGCGGTGCAACATTGGATCGCGGAATGTCGCGCCGAGATCGATGCCGCCAAGTTGCTCGTGCTCGACACCGCCGCACAGATGGATGCACACGGGGCGCACGCCGCGCGTGAGCGGGTGTCACTGATCAAGTTCCATGTGGCGGGCGTGCTGCTCAAAGTGCTCGACCGCGCGATCCAGGTGCACGGTGCCTACGGCATGACGGACGATACCCCCTTGGCCTACTGGTACCGCCACGAGCGCGGCGCCCGCATCTACGATGGTCCCGACGAAGTGCACAAGACGGCAGTGGCGCGCCGCATCCTGAAAGGCTACGGACTCGCTCGCTCGTGAGTGAGACGCGTCCGGTGCGTACCGGCGAGGAGATCCCGCTCGATGCGCTCAACGGTTGGCTGACGGTATCGGCACCGCAGGTCGGTGTCGTGCGGCACGTGGCGCAGTATCCGGGCGGATTCTCGAACCTCACGTACCGGCTCGGCACGTCGACCGGCGAATGGGTGCTGCGACGCCCGCCGCGCGGTGTCGGCCACGGGCCGGCGCACAACATGGCGCGCGAGTTTAACATCATGTCGGTGCTGGCCTCGCGCGGCGTGGCGGTGCCACGACCGGTGGCGCTCTGTGACGACGACACGCTCATCGGAGCGCCCTTTTATGTGATGGAGCGCGTACAGGGAATGATTCTGCGAGCGGCACCGGATCCCGCGCCGAGTGCGGTGCAACTCCGAGCCCTGAGCGAGTCGTTCGTGCACACGTTGGCCTCGATCCACGCGATCGGCGCGGAGGATCCCGCGATCGCCGCGCTTGGCAAGCCCACGGGGTATGTCGCGCGACAAGTCGCCGGATGGACGCAGCGATGGGAAGCCTCGCGCACCGATCCCGTGCCGGCGATGGATGCTGTTGCCGAGTGGCTTGCGGCGCATCAGCCCGCCGATGCCGGCAGCGTGCTCGTACACAATGATTTCAAGTACGACAATCTTGTGCTCGACGCCGCCGACCCCAGCCGGATCGTCGCGGTGCTGGATTGGGAGATGGCAACGTTGGGCGATCCCTTGCTCGACCTGGGGACCGCGATGGGCTACTGGATCGAGGCCGGCGATCACCCCGCGTTTCGTGCGCTGGGGCTCGGCGTGACCGCACTGCCCGGGAACTTCACCCGTGCCGAGCTCTGGACGCGTTATCTCACCGTGAGCGGACGCGGACCCGTGGACCCGACTTTTTATCGAATCTTCGGGTTGTTCAAGATCGCGGTGATCGCGCAGCAGATCTTTGCGCGGTATCGCGTCGGCCTCGCCTCCGACCCGCGGTTCGCGCGTCTGGGTGACGCCGTCGCGCTACTCGCCGCGACGGCGTCCGCAGCGTTGCCGACGGACTAGTCGGATTCCTTCCAGGCGCGCCTCCACGCCGCGAGGATCGGACTGAACCGTCGCGCAGCGTCAGCGCCCCACCAGCTCGTCATGTCGGTCGCGTCGGCGTTGCTCTCACTCCGCTTGAAGCGGAAGTGGATGGTCCGGGTCGTGCCGTCGATGAGCGTGGCGGTGAAGAGGCGGCAGGTGCCGGCCCAGCTGCGCTGCGTGGCCCAGTTCACGTGGTAGTAGCCCCGGCGCCCGTCATAGGTGCCGTAGCCATCGCGGATGTCGTCGTCATCGTTGGTGAGTGAACCCCGGACGCGATCCCCCCACACGCTGCCGGTACCGTTCGACGGATGGTCGAGCAGCGTCGGCACGGCGCAGGTCTCCTGCACCACGGTGAAGGAGACGATCACCGGCGTCCCCGCGGGCACCCCGGTCACCGAATACCGCAGCGGAATCACCCGTCCCGCCTCCACCACGTTCACGTGCCCCATGTCGATCGGCGCGAAGAAGCCGCTGAATACCAGTGATGCCGAACCCGCGAACGAGATCGAGGTGGACGTGACGCTGGACACCCCCGGCATGCTGAACACCAGGGTGTACGTTCCGGAGCCGTTGAGCGCGAGATCGGTGAAGGTGGCGCGACCTGCGGTAGCCGTCACGGGGTTCGTCCCCGTCAGTGTACCATTGGTGCCACTGCCGATCGATGCCGTCACGGCACCGGTCCCGCCCGCTACCGCAAGCCCTGCCGCATCGCGAAGCTCGATCACCGGCTGCACCGTCAGGGTGCCCGCGAGACGCGGCGTGCCGGGCTGCGTCACGATCGCCAACTGACGGACCACCTGGTTCACGGTCACCGCGCCGCTCGTCGCCGAGGTGAGGCCGGTCGAGGCGAACTGTACCTGCACACTGCCAGCGGTCGACCCGATCCGGAGATTGCTGAAGGTGGCCACGCCATTGACACTGGTCGCGCTGGTGGTGCCCTGCAGGACGCCGGCGCTTCCACTCGCGAGCGTCGCGGTCACGGTGACCGAGGCGGTCGTGACGAGCTGTCCATTCACATCGCGGATTTCGACGCGGAAGGGAGTCGTCATCGTGGCGCCACTTTCGACGACTGTCGGCGCGGTCGTGATGGCGACCTGCGTGGCGGTCGTGCCCGGGTTCGTGCCGCCACCACTCGTGGTGAGCGTCAGCGAGAGCGGGGTCGTCGTGCCACCAGCACTGAACGACACGGTGAACAATCCGATCGTGTTGAGCGACAAATCGGTGAATGTCGCCACGCCGTTGACGATCGGCACCGTGGTGGTGCCGCTCAGTGACGAGGGCGAGCTGGAGACGGAGGCCGTCACGGAGCCGCTGAGCATGGGCTGACCGGCGTTGTCCAACACACGGATCGACGGCTGCGGGCTGAAGGCGACGCCCAACGCGGCGGTCGTCGGTTGCGTGATGAACGCGGACGTGGTGGCGGTCTGGGTGACGACGATCGACAGCGGCACAATCGGGAACTGCGGCGCCGATACGGTCAAGGTGACCGGGGTGGCCGGCGTCGTGGTCGTGATGCGGAGCCCGCTGAAGGTGGCCACGCCATTCACGGCCGTCACCGTCGTCGTCCCCGACACCGTGCCGTTGGTCGCGCTGACCGTCACTGGAGCGGCGGATAGCGTGGTCGCGCCGGTGGCGTCGGCCACGCGGACGGAGAACGAGCCGAGCGTCCCGCCGTTCGCGACCGTGGTCGGGGGGGTGTCGATCGCGAGCTGCGTTCCCGTCGAGACCGTGATGATGCCCGCCGTCGCGGTGCCGGAGCTCAGTGCGATGGTGTACGTGCCGAGAGTCGTGCCGACCCCGAGGTTGGCGAAGGTGGCCACGCCATTCACCGCCGTGGCCGTCAGCGTCCCGATCAAGGTGCCACCGACCGGGCCATCGACGATGCTCGCCGTCACAACACTCCCACTCGCCGCCACGCGCGCGCCGGTCGCGTCGAGCAACTCCACACTCGGCTGCGGCACGAACGGCGCTCCCAGCGTGGTCGCCGTCGGCGCGGCCAAAACGTTGATCGCCTGCGCCGTCTGCGTGACGGTCAACGGCAACGACAGTGGCGTCGCGGTGCCGCCAGCGGTGAATGAGATGGTGAAGCTGCCGAGCGCGGTCAGCGTCAAGTTCGTGAAGGTCGCGACGCCGTTGACGATCGAGGCCGTGGCGGTCCCGCCCAACGCCGATGGGCTGGCCGCGATCGACGCGGTGACGGTGCCGCTCAGCATCGCCTGACCGGCGTTGTCCAACACGCGGATCGACGGCTGCGGCGAGAGCGGAATGTTGAGCGACGCCCCGGTCGGCTGCGCGACGAACGATGCCGACGCCGGTGTCTGCGTCACGGCGATGGCGAGCGCCACACTGGGGAACTGCGGCGCCGACACCGTCAGGGTGACGGGCGTCGCTGGCGTCGTACTCGTGATGCGCAGGCCACTGAAAGTCGCCACGCCATTCACGGCTGTCACCGTTGTCGTCCCCGACACGGTCCCGTTGGAGGCCGTGACCGTCACCGGCACCGTCGACGTGGTCGTGGTCGCGCCCGTCGCGTCGGCCACCCGGACGGAGAATGCGCCGAGCGTACCGCCGTTGCCCACGGTCGTGGGAGGCGTGTCGATCGCAAGCTGTGTCCCCGTGACGACGGAGAAGCTGCCGACGGTGGCGACGCCAGAGCTGAGATTGATCGTGTACGTGCCGAGGGCATTGGCCACGGCAAGGTTACTGAAGCTGGCGAGACCATTGGTGCTCGTCGCCGTCAGCGTCCCCGTCAGCGTTCCGCCCGTCGGACCACTGGCGAGGCTGGCCGTGACGACGTTGCCGCTGTTCACCATGCGCAGGCCGGCGGCATCGAGCAACTCCACACTCGGCTGCGGCGTGAACGGCGCACCGAGGGCGTTCAGCACCGGGGCGTTGAGCAGGTTCACTTTACGCACGACCTGGGTGACCGCGATCGGCGCCGTCAGGAAATCCACGACTTCGCTCGACGTGAGGACGAGTGTCGTGCCGGTGCTCGGGCCGGCGAGGATCAGATTGGAGAAGGTGGCGCGGCCGCTGTCGGCACTGACCGTCGTGGTGCCCAGCAAGGTGCCGCTGCCGCTGTAGAGCTGCGCAGTGACGTTGTTGTAGCTGCGGGCACGCACACCCGCGCCAGTGATCAGGTCGACGGTCGCCGTGAACGGAACCCCCGATTCCACCGTTGTCGGGATGCTGACCGCGCGGATGACCACAGGTTTCGGATGGCAAATCGATGAGGTCGACGCCGTCAGCGCGACCAGTTCGTCCTTGGTCAGCGCGCGATTGAAGATCGCGGGCTCATCGAGGATGCCGTTGAACGTGTAGATGTCCGTGCCAAGGTTCGGCGACGGAATACGCGCGCCGAGGTGCACCGGGCCGGAGGTCAGCGGACTGATGTCGCCAACGAAGGCGCTGTCGGTCACGAATCCGTTGGCCCAGAGCTTCTCATAGCCCGACGCGCGATCGTAGGTGACGGCGACGTAGTTCCACCGCCCCCGGATCGCGACATTCTGCTGCTGCACGATGTGCCAGGTGCCGTTGACATCCAGCAGGTTCGCGAACTCCGCGTTCTGCGGATCCGCCCACTGATGATGGCTCCACAGATGGGCCCCGCTCCAGTACTCGATCATCGGGCCGGAGCCCTTGGGAGTGTCCGTCGCGGTCGTGAACCAATCGCCGCGGGTGTAGACCCACGCCGCCATCGTCATTCCCGGTCCCGCGCCAACATCCAGCGCGGCATCGGACGCGGTCGTGATATCTGCGGTGATGTCGTTGATGCTGAACGCCGTGCCGATGTGCCCCGGCACGAAGGTCACGTTCCCGGTGATGGTCCCCTGTCGACTCGCCACGGAGTCGACCGCGCTCCCTTCACCACCCCAACAGGCGATCAACCCGGCCGGCGTCGCACGATTGTCGAGCGCGGCGACGGCCGAACTGCGACTCACCTGTGTCGTCAGAGGTCGAGTCGCCACGCGGGACGCGCGCGGTCCCGTGACATCCGCAAGCTTGCTGCACGCGGCGACCACGAGCAATGTGGCAAGAATCGACTTGAGGATGCGGCGCTTCATGGATGCATCACGGGCATGGGTACGGACAAAGCGAGAATCCTCAGCGAACCCTCGCGTGGTGTCGGTACGATCGATTACCGACGCGGCAAGTATCAAAAACCGTGTCAGTGTACATCTTCTTGATAATAAACACTGACGGAATTTGTCTCAAGAGGGAAATATCACAGAGTTGCATTCTCCACTTGGGAAGCATCGGCAGCTAGCCGAGAATCATGAAGGTCCCGTCGCCAGGGCCAGGACCGCAGGACCAAGGTGACGATCGGACCGGTGTGGCACATCATCATATAGTTGCGAATCGAGCCTGCCCTACCCCACAGCATGGCAAATGGGCCGATCGCGATGGCGAGCGGCCCATTTAGTAACTGCTTTTTAGCTATTTTGATAGTTACTTAGGAATTGATGGCGTTCACCACGGCATCACGTACACGAAATTCGTCGTGCTCTCGTCCCGTGCGACGGTTCGCTACGGAGCGCGAATCGCTTTCACGAACTTCGCGATCGCGTCCACCACCGTGCCGACCAGCGGCAGGGCGGGGTCGCTGTAACTCCTGAGTTGCGTTGCCTGATCGCCGACGACGCCCTTGAGCACGTGGTTCATCCCCTCGACTTTCACGAGGGTCGCCGTGGGCGCTGCCTTCTGGAGGGAATCCGCCTCGGCGACGGCTACTTGGATGTCCGTGGTTCCCTGCAGGATCAACACGGGAACCTTCACCTTGGCCAACTCGGCGGCGGGGTCCCACTTGAACCAGGAAATCATGTAGGGCTGCACACTGGCGCGGAACACGGCCGAGAGCGGCATGTCGCGGGGGACGGGAACTGTCTTGCCGACCGCCAGACTCGCCAGGATGGCGTCGGCTTGGTCGGCCACGGGCTTCGGCAGCCCCGCCGCGAGTTGGTCGTGGAGCACCGCATCGGCGGGGCGTGCGATGCCGGCGATCGAGATATACCCATCCGCCGGCGCCCGTTGCGTGGCGAGGATGCCGAGCATCGCCCCTTCGCTGTGTCCGGCGATGATGATCGTGCTGAAGCGCTTGTCGGTGCGGAACTTCCTGACCCACGCGGCGGCATCGTCGGCATACATCTCGAAGCGGAGATCCTCCTCGCTGGTCGCGGCACGTGCACTCGCGGCGACGCCGCGCTTGTCGTAGCGCACGGAGGCAATGCCGCGTTCGGCGAGTGCTTGGGCGAGCATGCCGAGGGCGTTGTTCTTCCCCGGAAGCCCGAGGGAGTTGCCATCGCGATCCGTGGGTCCGGAGCCACTGATCAGCACCACCAACGGAAACTTTCCCAGCGCGAACGGGAGCATGATCGAGCCGCGGAGGATCCCGGTAGGCGTCTCGAGCACCGTCGTGTCGGCGAACCAGGCGCCGCCTTGGGCGCGTGCGCTGGCGCTGCCGAGCGCGAGCGCGCCGACGAGGGTCGCGGCGGTCACCCATCCCCGACGCCGCAGCGTGCTGACGCGCGCGCTCAATGGGGCCCCGGCGAACCGGATGCACGTTGTGCACCCTTGACGATCTCGAGCCGCAGTTCGGTCCATCCCTCCACCTGCACATACTGCACCCGCACGTCATGCGGTCCCGCGGCGATTGGTACGGCATCGACCGCCGATTCGTGCGGGACCCAGTTGTCAATCACCAGCGTGCCGTCCACCCAGACCCTCACGGCATCGTCACTGATGGTGCGGAGCGTGTGCGTCCCCACGGGGACGGTGACCCGCGTTGTCGCCTCGAGCGCCCACTTGGACGACGGCAGGCCAGGGATGGTCGGCCGCGACCAGAGGTAGTCGAGTCGCGAGGTGCGGGCAGTGGTCAGCGGCGTGCCGTTCAGCAGACGCGTGAACGCCTCACTCTTGGTGCGCGGGTCAGTGCTGTCGGCCCAAGCGAAGAACTTCACCTGCCAATCGGTCGCCGGCTCGAACAGGCGGTAAGAGAACCGCTGCGCGACATTCGCGGCCTTGGCCTCGCCGCGCGCGGAGAGGGTGGCCGCGCCTTTGTACTCAAGGACGAGTTCCCAATCGTTCATCCCGTCGGGGGCTGGCGTCACGGTGATGGTGTCCCCCATGAGCCCGGCGGTGGCGGAGATCCCCGCGATGCCGCGCTTGGACACGACGCTCCACTTGCCGTCGGGACCAAGGACGGCGAGCCGCACGGTGGCGCTGTGCGTGCTGTCGACGGGCCAGAGCTTGGGAGCGCGCCAGTCGTACGGCCCCCATTCATCGACGATGATCGCGTGGCGCGGGCGCTGGCTCATGGGCGATACGGGAATCGTGCGGGCGATTCCCTCCACCACGGGCGCGAGCCGATCGAACTCGGCGGGGAGCGCACCCATGGTCGCGCAGGGATCGGCGTCGTCTTCGACCGCGGGGATCGGGGCGTTGCCGATGTTGCGAAGGCCGAGGGTGTCCTTCATGACGAAGGCGGTATCGACGGCCGCGAGCGTGTTGTTGGTGAGTTGCAAGCCGCGGGCGTTGGCGATGTTGAACCCCACGCGATTCCGGCTCAGGGTGTTGCCGCTGATGCTGTTGTTGCGGTTCTGGGTGTCTTTCTTCTTCGGGTACATCCAGTCCGACGGTTCGATCTTCTCGGCCCAGAGCCGCACCGCGGTGCGTTCCCCTTCAAAGCGGTTGGCGGCGATGAAGTTGTCTTGTCCGTGTTCGATGGCGACACCGATGCGGTTCCGCACGAAGCAGTTGCTGACGATTTTCGTGTCGAAGCTGTAGCCGCCCCAGAGGCCGTAGTCACTCCCCCGGGCCACATTGGCGATCACCGTATTGCGACTGAAGGTGAGCTCCATGGCGTTGGTGGGCGCGTAGGAGAAATCGTTGGCGAAGAAGAGATTGTCGTTGGCGCCGCCGGTGCCGGTGTCCATGCTGCTCTGACCGGCCCAGAGGAAGAGTCCGTCGCCGCCGTGCGTGGCGGAGTTGTAGGCGACGATGTTGCGGCTGGACTGTTCGAACATGAGCAGGTCCGCCGAGTCTTGGCCGCGGCGATAAAAGCCTTCGGAGAATCCCCGGACGTTGTAGTCCAGGGTGTTGTGGAGGATCCGGTTGTCGGCGGCGCGGTACATGCCGACGCCGAGTCCCGAGTTGTAGGTGAGGGTGTTGTCATGGACGGTGAGGTGGTCAGACTTCACCAGCAGGAGTCCATTCATCCCGTGTTCGGCGGTGACGTTCTTGATGGTACCGCCCGATACGCCATCGAGATACAGGGCGGCGCCGAAGCGGAGCCACTCCTTCTGTTCATTGTGATGGAAGGAGAGCCAGTCGGCGAGCGACTCGTGTTCGACGGTCGAGTAGAGGCGCGGCTTCCAGGTGTAGCTGAGGTTGGCGTCGGCGACGGTGAGTGCCTTGGTGTTGCGCGCGATGATGCCCACGCGGAACCCGTGGATGGCGCCCCCGGTGATCGTGACGTTCTTCCCGCCCTCGACGCGGATGGCAACGCCGGCGAAGCGGTCCGGGTCGGCGAACGGATCGGCGCCATTGATGGTGACGCCGGTGAGGTCGAGGGTGATGTTGTCCCCTTTGACGACGATCAGCGCGGAGTCGAGCGAGGCGGCGGCGTTGAGGCGGTAGCTCTTCGGTGTGATGCGGACGGACTTGGTGACGACCAGTCCGCGTTTCAGGTCGGTGGTCGCACCCGGCTTGGCGGCCGGGGCTGCGCTCTTGCCTTTGGGCGTCGGCTTTTTGGCGGGCGCCTTCTTCTTGGAGGTCTGCTTTTTGGCGGGTGCTTTTTTGGCCTGCGCCTCGGCGTGCGCAGGCGCGAGGGCGATCAGCAACGCCGCGACGGCCGCGGTCGTGGCGGTCGTGAGGTGGCGAAGCAAGTGACGGGTGCGTCGAGGAGTCATCGGAGGTCGAGAAAGCGGTGTCGATCGTGGGGCAGCGGGAGCACGCACGAGCGGGACGGTCCGAGCCACTGCATGCGTCGACGGGCGATGGCGTTGTACCCCAGATCGCGCCACTGGTGGGGGAGGAGTCTGGCGAGGTGCGCGACGCGGGCCCACCCTCCAAGATAGCGCGCGAGGGCGAGGACCGCGTCGGACCGGATACGGAATTCCGGGATGGCGCCTGGCTCCACCCAGACCAACGAGTCGGCGGTCCTGACCGTGTCGGGAGCGGCGGCGAGGAGGGTGTTGGCGGCCGGTCCACGGAGGGGGGCGAACTGCAGGGTACCCCGTCGGTCCCAGCGGAGGGCGGCTCGGACCGCTCGGCTGCAGAGGGCGCAGTCGCCGTCATAGAGGAGGACCGGGGGCGCGTCGAGCATCGTGTATAATAACTTTCGGCGCGGCGTTCTCCCCGCGTGCTGGAGCCGCCGAGCTTCGAAAGGTCGCTGTTCCGCGAGTGCGTGACGGAACTTTCACCCCGGAAACCGCCTGTTGCGCATCGGCGTCTCCCCTATGCATTCACACTGCGATTGCACCCTGAGAAGATGACCGCACCGTGCGGCAACCTGTCACACCCTTCGCGGCGGCGCTCAGATGACTCCACGTGACATCGAGGGCATTGCCCCTCTCTTGATCGTATCCAGCGTTCCTGCCGCGCTGGCCTTCTACCGGGACCGTCTGGGATTTACCGTCACGTTCCAAGGCCCAGAGCCCGACGACATCTTCTTCGGCATGGTGCAGCGTGGCGCCGCAATGCTCATGTTCAAGAGTGTGGGTGTCGTCCCCCTGCCGAACTCCACGCGTAACGTCGGCAAGGGCGTCGCCCGCTGGGACGCGTACCTTTATGTCCCCGATCCGGACGCGTTGGCGGCGGACTTCGCATCACAGTCCCTCGAGTTCGCCGAACCGCTCCACGACACGGCCGAAGGGCTTCGGGGGTTCTCACTCAAAGACGCCGACGGCTACGTCCTCTTCTTTGGCCGTCCCCTGATCTGACCCCTGCCGGACCGCGCGCCGACGATCGCGGGGTCGCCGCGTTTCAACCCGCGCGAAGTCCAGATTTTGGAAGGCTGCCGTACGGCTGGTCCATGTTCAACCGTCCGTTCCGGCGCCAGCGGGATGCGCGTCCGCAGCGCTCGGTGTGACCCAGACGCGAATCAGCACTCTCGTTCGCAGCCCTGCGCGCAGACCTTCACTCAACCCTGCGTCGTCCGCTCCCGGAATGCCTCGGCGATCTCACGGTACCGCATCCGTTTCGCCTCGGGCATCTTTGCCACCAGGTTGCCGGCCATCCCCATCCGCGGATTCTGCCGGAAGAACGCCTGATGCCGATCCACGAAGTTCCAATAGAGCGCGTCCCACGTGTCGCACCACGCCCCGCGCGGGACATCACTCATCTTCAGGATGTAGTTCGACCCGCAAATGTAGGGCTTCGTGGCGAAGATCCCCCCGTCACTGAACTGCCCCATGCCGTAGACATTCGGCCCCATGACCCACTCGGACGAATCGACGTTCATTTCCATGAACCATCGGTGCACCGCGCGCGGGTCGACGTCGCACAGCAGCATCACATTGCTCAGCACCATGAGCCGCTCGATGTGATGGTTGTAACCGCGCCGGAGCGCCTTCCGGATCGCGGCATCGACCGGCACGAGTCCCGTGGTACCATCGTACCAACAGCCCTTGAGCTGCCGGTGATGGCCGAAGAAGTTGGCGGATGCCTGCTCCTCGCCATGCACGACATCGATGCCTTTGACGAACTCGCGCCACCCGATCACCTGCCGCAGGAACCCCTCCAGCGAGGCGATCGGCGTATCACGCTCACGTGCCACGGCCAGAGCACGCTCCACAATGATGGCTGGTGGCAGAATCCCCAGATTCATCATCGGCGACAACACCGAGTGATTGAGGACATCGTCCCCGGGATGTTCGCCGGCCCTGATCGCGTCCTCATACGGCCCGAAGTCGTCGAGCCGCTCTGCCAGGAACTGGTCCAGCCACCGCAAGGCTTCCGTCGTCTCGGTGGGAAGCCAGAACTGCGATGCGCTTCCGGGATGATCGGCAAAGTCCCGCTCCACCATCCGGATCACGTCGGACACGGTGTCCGAGGCGTCGCGCGTCGGAATGGCCGGTGCGACGTACCCCCGCGGTAGCTTCTTGCGATTCTCGGTATCGAAGCTCCACTTGCCACCGGTCGGCTCGCCGCGCGAATCGACCAACACGCCCAGGCGCTTCCGTTGCCATTCGTAGAACGTCTTCATGAATGGACGCCGCCCCCCGAACGCCGCAGGGAAGAGCGCGGTCGGTGTGAGGAACAGGTGGGACGGCGCGGGCTCCACACGAACCCCGACGCGTCGGGCCCACGCCGCGAACTCCGACGCGAACCCGCGATCCGCCAACTCCGCAACGCGGATCTCGCGAACACCACGGGCGCGCAACTGTTCGTCGAGCAGACCGAAATAGGACGGGGGTGGAGCCTCGGACGCCAAAGGTTGGCTCTCCAGCCGCACGTAATGCACGCGAAAGCCCCGCGCCCGCAGGGACTCGGCAAATCGTCGCATCGCCGCGAAGATCAGGACCAGTTTCTGCTGATGATATCGATAGCGCGCGCACAGCGCCCGGCTTTCGATCAGGAGAAACTCGTCATCCGTCGACGTGTGGGCCCACTCGGGAAACAGTTGGTCCCCGAGCACCACATTCAGCATGTCGCAAACGCCTCGGCGGGCAGATCCTTCTCCCCATCGGCCACGGCGGTCAGGATGCGCCGCACCACGGCCTCAGGCGCAAGACCCGGTGGCATCTTGGGAGCGGTACCGTGCAGGGCGCGGCCGACCAATCCCGTTTCGGTATGCGGCGCGCGGATGTCGAGCACCGTGATCTTGCGTGACCGAAGCTCGCGCGCCGCGATGACCATGGCGCGGTGCGCGGCAGCCTTCGACGCGCAATACGCACTCATGCCGATGATGGTCATATCCGCCGCGACGCCGGTCAGCGAGGCGATCACCCCGCCGTCGTTCGTGACCGACGCGCCGAGCGCGAGCACGTTCAGCGTTCCGATGGCGTTGGTGTGAAACAGCTCCGCGACGACCGCCTCCGGGACATCACCCACGGCCCCGAACGCGACGCGACCGGCGGCGTTGATGATCCCGTCGAACATGCCGCCGAGCGCGCCGACTGCCTGGGCCAGCGAGTCCCGGGTGCGCACATCGCCGATCGCATGCGCCAGGGGGGCAAGATCGTGCGGAAGGTTCGACGGTGTCCGGACGATGAGCGCGACCGCTGCCCCGTGCGACGTCAGTTGTCGCGCGGTCTCCGCGCCCAGAACTCCCGAACCGCCAACGACCAGATATCTTTTGCCAGCGAAGAACGTCGTCATGCCTCAATGTTAATCCAGGCCATGCGGCTTCGCTGGTCCAGGAGCCTTCACCACACCGGTTGATACTTGCGCACGCCAGTTCAGATCATCGGCGTCGATTGTGCGACGGACGACACGAAGGTCGGCATCGCGCGCGGTGTCCTCGACGGCCAAGACGCGCGCCTCGACGAGGTGGTGGTCTGCGGCAAGGAGCGCTCGGCGGCCGATCACCTTGCGTCGTGGATCAACACCACCGACCCGGTGCTCCTGGCGCTGGACGCGCCGCTCGGGTGGCCGCAGCCGCTCGGTGCATCGCTCGCCGGTCACCGCGCGGGCGACGAACTGCTCGTCGCGCCCAACGATATTTTCCGGCGCGCCACCGACCGATTCACGCAACGCACGCTGGGCAAGACCCCGCTGGACGTTGGCGCTGACCGGATCGCCCGCACCGCGCACGCGGCGCTGCACCTGCTGGGGGAACTCCGTCGACGGCTTGACCAACCCATCCCCCTGGCGTGGTCACCGCAGCTTTCCAGGGGGATCTCCGCAATCGAGGTGTATCCCGCCGCGACGCTCGATGTCTGGGGGATCCGGTCGTCGCGCTACAAGAACCCGGAGCAGGTGGCGGAGCGCCGCGAGATCATCGCAGCCCTGCGGCACCAGCTGGTGCTGCCCTCGGACGTGACGGTGCTCGAGCAGAACGCGGACGCCTTGGATGCGGCGGTCTGCCTGCTGTGTGCCAAGGACTTCCTGCTCGGGCAGACCTCCCCACCGGCGGACGTGGCGCTGGCCGCCGTCGAGGGATGGATCTGGACGCGGACCCCTGCCGCCTCACGTCTCGCGCGGCAGCGGTCGACGCGTTGAAGCGATTCCGCCGAGCGCTGCGTTCGTGCGTGTCGTGGAACTTGCGGGGCTTCGGCACGCGGTCCACCTTCCACCGGTGAGTCGACGCCACGTCGTCGCCCCACCCGTTTTTTCACTTGTGCGCGAGGATGCCATGCCCCGGATGATCTTCATCACCCTGCCTGTGACCGACATCCCCCGCGCGCGGGCGTTCTACGAGGCATTGGGCTTCTCGATCAACGAGAAGTTCTCCGGCGCGACCTCGGCCTGCGTGATCGTGTCAGACACGATCTACTTGATGCTCTCCACGCATGAGCAGTTCCGGCAGATTTCGCCCAAGCCGCTGATCGCCCCGACCGAAGGCGCCACCTGCCTCTTCGCCCTGTCCTGCGACAGCCGCGAGGATGTCGATGCCATCACCAACGCCGCCATCGCGGCCGGCGGGAAGTCCCTGCACGACCCCGAAGACCACGGCTTCATGTACTCCAGGGCCTTCGAGGACCCGGATGGCAACGGCTTCGGCCCGATGTGGATGGATCCCGCTGCGGCGTGAGGGCCGGACGCCCCCAGCCTACGGCTTCACGATGATGACGGTGCGGTTTTGCTTGGTCGCGTTGCTGATCTGCAGGTTGTAGCCCATCGGCGTGTTGGTGTGGAAGCTCTTGTAGTTCACCGTGGCGTCGTTGATGTGCGACGCCGCGTCGACACCCGGAATGCCGATGTCCGGTGACGCCGTGAGGCCGCGCGACTTGAGGTCGTTGCCCGTCACGTCCGGGGAGAACGGCGCGAGACCGAACGAGACATGGTCGATCGTCGCACGCGGCGGTGCGCTCTTGTCGAACGCCGGGCTGAGCGCGTTGCCTCCCCGGATCAGGACGTTGCCGCAGTCGTCGCACATCCAGACTTCGTTCTGGCTCCCTTCGTCACCCTGCGGCTTCCAGCCGATCAGCGTCTCGTAGAATGCGACTTCCTTCTTGTAGTCGCCGACGCCGAACGAAATGTGATCGAGCCATACGGTCTTCCAGTTGGTCGACTCGAACGGTGCGGGCTCGGCCCACGTGATCGCCTTCGCGCTCTTCCGTCCCTTCGCGTAGCAGGCGTTCGTGAGCACGAGATCGAACCCTTGCGGATCCTTGACATGGAACGCCTCGCAGCCTCCCGGCCCACTGTTGTCCGCCACCGGATCAAGTCCGCGCTTCCGGAGCTCGGCCTCGATCGTCTTGGCGTTCCAGGGTGCGATGATCCAGGCGAAGGAGTCCCACGCCACCTGCGGTGCCCGACGCTGTCCACCCCCTGCGCCGCCACGTCCGCCGGCCCCACCGCCGCGGGCGGCCATCGCGGCACTGTCCGCCGCCGACAACACCCGCGGCGGCGGCGGGGGTGCCGGCGTATAGCCCCCGACGATCACCACCGTCCCCACATCCCCCACATCGAGCACGGCCTGCTTGCCGTCGTCGCTCCGAAGCTTCCAGTTCATGAGCGCCATGTAGAAGGCCGCCTCCTTCTTGTAATCGACGGCGTGCATGGTGAAGTGGTCCAGTCCGGTGGTCTTCCACCCGGTCGCGGCGAACGGTGCCGGCGCGTGCGTCGTGTCGCAGATCGGTGTGTGCTCGTTGGGACGCCCCTTGCAGCTCCCTTGCCCGACGGCCTCGCGCATCGGCACCGACAAGGCGAGTCCGAGGATGGCCCACAGGACGGAACGACTCAGCAGCGACGCGCGGGTGTCACTGGACAGCACGTGGTTCGACTTGGCCATGGTGAGGGCGGGCGAGGGGGTGTGCGTGGGTAGCGGAAATGCCATCGAGCAACAGGAGGCGGATACGCGTCGTCTCCGCATGAGTATACGGCGCTCGCCCCCGCGGCGTTAGAGCGGATGTCGGTCACCCGCGCAGCCACCACCCGGGATCCCGGGGGCGATTACATTCCGGCATGCGAATCCTCCCTCTGGCTGCGCTCGCCGCGCTCCTGAGCTCTGCCGCCTCGGCGCAGAGCACCCCCGCTCGTGTCGACCGCGCCGAGCATCATCAGTTTGTCCTGAGCAACTTCCGGACGGAGAGCGGCGTGGTCCTCCCGCAAGCGACGGTGGTCTATGGCACCTATGGCCATCTCAACGCCGCGCGGGACAACGTCGTCCTGCTACCGTCGCACTACATGGCCAATCACCACGGCTACGAGTGGTTGATCGGACCGGGACTCGCGCTCGACACCACGCGGCTGTTTTTGGTGGCCACGGAACTGTTCGGGAACGGCAGCTCGTCGTCCCCCAGCAACACCCCCGAACCGTTCCATGGGCCGCGATTCCCGATCATGACGATCCGTGACAACGTGCACGCGGTCCATCAGTTGCTGGTGGAGGATCTCAAGATCACGCACCTGCGTGCCGTGATCGGATTCTCGATGGGTGCGCAGCAGGCCTTCCAATGGGCCGTCAGCTATCCGACGTTCGCGGACCGCATCGTCGCGACATCGGGCACCGCCAAGACGTATGGCCACGGCATCGTCCGACTCGAGGGGCAGATCGCGGCGCTGACGTCCGATGCCGCCTTCAAGGCGGGAGAATACACGACGCCGCCGACCCAGGGGCTCGCCGCGTTCGGGATGGTGTGGGCCGCGTGGCTGTATTCGCAGGAATGGTGGCGCCGTGAGCTCTGGCGGACGAGCGCTCCCGCCGGAACGACGTTCGAGCAGTACATGCAGTCCTTCCGCACCCGGTTCAGCGCCGACGCCAACAATTACATCCTGCAGGCGCGGACCTGGCAACGGCACAACGTGGGCGACACCCCCGGATTCGGTGGGGATGTCGAAAAGGCGCTGCAGTCAATCGTGGTACCCGTGCTGTACATGCCGTCGGAGACCGATCTGTACTTCCCGCTCACCGACGCGCGCTACGAGGCGGCGTTCATCCGCAACGTCCAGCTCACGCCGATACCATCGCTCTGGGGGCACCCGGCGGGCGCGGGCGGCAACCCGGCGGACAAGGCGTTTCTGAATGCCACCATTGGGGCATTCCTCGCCCTTCACTGATCCGACGCCTTTCACGCGTGACCCTTCTCTCCGTATCCAACGTTGGCGTTTCCTTTGGCGCCACGGAACTCTTCAAGGACATCACCTTCACGGTCGCCGAAGGCGAGCGGTGGGGGATCATCGGTCGCAACGGCGCCGGCAAGACCTCGATCTTCAAGGTCATCACGGGTGAGCTGCAACCCACGGTCGGGTCGGTGGCGCGCAAACCGGGACTGCGGCACGCCCTGCTCGACC
>CAXBQP010000022.1:0-46427 GCA_963978095.1 uncultured bacterium
CCCCGCGTGTCGTTTGGCGGCGTGGTGTGGTCGTCTGGACTCAGATCGCGAGCGTTCCCTCGCACACCATGACGGCATGGCCCCCCACCCGCACCGCGGTGATGGTGCCGGCCGTCTTGTCGGCTTCGAGCTCGAGTCGGCTGGGGCGTCCCATCTCCACCCCTTGATCGACCGTCCATCGCAACGTGCCGTCCCGCTGTGAGCTGATCCCGGCGAGGTAGCCGGCGAGGGCGGCGTTGGCCGACCCCGTGGCCGGATCCTCGGGCACATTGAGTCCCGGCACGAAACACCGGGCGTGCAGGTGGTGTTCGCCGCCGCCCGGATTCTTGGCGACGACGAAGACTTCCGAGGCCCAACTGCCCTTCAGGGCGCGCTCCCACGTATCGATCCGCAGCCGCGCGCGGGACACCGCGTCCACGGAACGGAGGGGGACGATGAGGAAGGGGAGTCCGCAGGAGACGCCGGCCGGCGCCATCGGCGCGCCGAGCAGGTCTTCGGGGTCGAGCATGAGCATCTCGGCCAGTGTGTCCCGCGAGGGAGCGGGCGGGCCGAACTCCGGAAGCTGCGCGACCGCGAACTGCGCGAAGAACGTCCCGTGCGGGGTGGCGCGCACCGTCACCGGAATCGGACCGACCTTCTCGTCGAGCAGGAGCTGCGACTCGCCCTCGCGCGAGCCGGCGAGCCCGAGTTGCACGAGCGCGATGGCCGTCCCGACCGTGGGATGGCCTGCGAATGGGACCTCGGCCCCCGGCGTGAAGATCCGGACGGTCGAGGAGAACCGGGGATCCGTCGGCGGATAGCAGAAGGTCGTTTCGGAGTAGTTGAACTCGCGCGTGATCGTGAGCAACAACTCCTCCGGGATCCCGCGCGCATCGGGGAAGACCGCGAGCTGGTTTCCCCCGAAGGCGCGATCGGTGAAGACGTCGAGCGTGACGTAGCGAACGCGGACGTCGCTCGGCGTCACTCCGCCCCCATGAACGGATAGCGGAAATCCGTCGGCGGATTGAACGTCTCCTTGATGGTGCGCGCGCTGGTCCAACGGACGAGGTTGAGCTTGGAGCCGGCTTTGTCGTTGGTCCCCGAGGCGCGGGCGCCACCGAACGGCTGCTGTCCCACGACAGCGCCGGTGCACTTGTCGTTCACATAGAAGTTGCCGGCGGCGTTGCGCAGCGCCGTGTGCGCCTCGTGCACCGCGTTCCGGTCCTGCGCGAACACCGCGCCGGTGAGGGCGTACGGGGAGGTTTCGTCGACGATCCGGAGCGTCTCGCTCCACTTGGCGTCGTCGTACACGTACGCGGTGAGCACCGGGCCGAAGATCTCCTCGCAGAGGAGCCGATAGCCCGGGTTCTCGGTCTGGATGAGGGTCGGCTCGACGAACCATCCGGTGGAATCGTCGCAGCCACCGCCGCCGAGGATCTTGGCGTTCCGTTTGGCGTCGTCGAGATAGCCCGCGATGCGGCCGAAGGCCTTCTTGTCGATCACGGCGCCCATGAAGTTGCGGAAGTCGTTCACGTCGCCCATGCGGATGTCCTGCATCATGGCGAGCACCTGATCGCGCACGGCGGGCCAGAGCGACTTGGGGATGTAACAACGGCTGGCCGCGGAGCATTTCTGTCCCTGATATTCGAACGCTCCGCGCACGAGTCCGACGGCGACCGCTGTCGGCTCGGCCGACGGGTGCGCGATGATGAAGTCCTTGCCGCCGGTCTCGCCGACGATGCGCGGATACGACTTGTACCGGCCCACGTCGGAGCCGATGCGCTGCCACATCGAGTTGAACACCGCGGTGCTGCCGGTGAAGTGCACGCCTGCCAGGTCGCGGCTGTTCAGCGCGACGTCGCTCACCGTGTTGGCATCGCCTGGCACGAAGTTGATGACGCCGTCGGGGAGCCCGGCGGCGCGCAGCAACTGCATGGTGTAGTGCGCCGAGAGGATGGCCGTTCCCGCCGGCTTCCAGACGGCGGTCGAGCCCATGAGCGCCGGTGCGGTCGGGAGGTTGCCGCCGATGGCGGTGAAGTTGAAGGGCGAGACGGCGTAGATGAATCCTTCGAGGCCGCGATAGTCGGTTTGGTTCCAGACCCCGGGGCCGGAGATCGGCTGTTCGGCCACGAGCTCGGAGGCGAACTGCACGTTGAAGCGCCAGAAGTCGGCCATCTCGCAGGCGGCGTCGATCTCGCTCTGGAAGATGGTCTTGGACTGGCCGAGCATGGTGGCGGCGTTGATCGTGCTGCGCCAGGTGGTGGTCAGGAGGTCGGCGGCGCGGAGGAAGACTGCGGCGCGGTCCTCCCACGTCCAGTTGCCCCAGTCGCGCTGGGCGGCCGTGGCGGCCGCCGTGGCGGCCTGGACGTCGGCGGTGGTGGCTTTGTGCCACGTAGCCGTCACATGGCCGTGCTTGTGCGGCGAGGTGGCCTTGGCGACGTCGCCGGTGCGGATCTCCTTGCCATTGATGACGAGCGGGATCTCCGGGCACTCCTGTTCCATGGCGGCGAGTCGCGCCTTGACCTCGGCGCGTTCCGGCGAGCCGGGGGCATACGACTTGATCGGCTCGTTGACGGCCGTGGGGATCCGGCGGACGCCGGTATGAGGAGTCGAGGACATGGCGGGTTCCGTGCGAATGGGAGTGCGCATTGGCGGCCCGTGGTGGGCCACCGCGGAAAGATACCGAGGGCCGCGCGCCAACGGTGAGTGGGTGCGCTCGGGGACACGACGCCCGAGGGTCGCGCCGATGGCGTCGACCGGTCAGATTCCACGAGACGTGCTGCGCGCGGATCCTCCAACGACGAGAAACGACTACGTGCCGCTGAATGTGCTGTTGGCCGACGACGATCCGACGATGCGGGTCTTGCTGTCGCACGTGATCGTCCAGGCCGGCCATACCGTCACGGCAGTGGCGGCGGATGGGGAGGCGGCGTGGCACGCCTTCGTCGCCGCCCCCGCGCCGGTGCTGATCCTCGATTGGGAGATGCCGCGACTCGACGGACTCGCGCTCTGCCGCCGGATCCGCGCGTCGGAGCACGGCGATGTGCCGTTCATCCTGATCGTGACGGCGCGCGACAGCTCGGAGGACCTCACCGAGGTGCTCGATGCGGGCGCGGACGACTACATGGAGAAGCCGGTGACGCCCAACCGGCTGCAGGCCCGCCTGCGCATCGCCGAGCGACGGATCGAGGTCTCGGCGGCGCGTCGGACGGCGGAGGCCGAGTTGCAGAAGGCCCGGTATCTGGCCGGCATCGGCGAGACGTCGCTCGCGTTGCAGCATGAGATCAACAATCCGCTCGCAGCACTGCTCTCCCACGCCACGCTCATCGAGCAGCACATGCTCGACGAGCGGGAGGAGCGCGAGGCCTTGGCGACCATCGCCGCGCAAGCGCGGCGGATCGCCGAGGTGGTGAAGCGGCTGCGGGAGATCCAGAATCCCCGGAGCGTGGAGTACCTCGGCAGTGCGCGGATGATCGACATCAACCCGAAGACGCGGGCGCCTGGCGACGGTGTCGGGGGGACGGCGCCCGCGGGGGAGCCGCCGACGGAGCCGCGGTCGTGATCGGCGCGGAGCGTCGACGGTACCTCGGCGTGCATCCGAGCGACGCCGGCGGGATGGTACGAGCTGTGCAGCGGGCGGCGGCGGCCGGCGCCCGTGCCATGCAGCTCTTCACCGCCCCTCCGACCTACTACAACGAAAAGGTCACGATCAAGCCCGAGCGCGCGGCCGCGTTTGGCGCGGCGCTCGATGCCGCCGGCATCCAGCCGCGGCATGTGATCGTCCATGGCGCGTACGTGCTGAATACGGCGTCGCCCGAGGCGCTCAAGGCCACGCGTGCGGCGAGTGGGCTGGCCAAGGAGCTCGAGCGCAGTACCGCGTTGGGGGTCGGCGGCTTCTGTTTTCATCCCGGGTCCGCCGGTCCGGGGGATCCGGACGCGGCGTGCGATCAGGTCGGGGACGCGATCACCCGCGCGCTCGAGCTCGTTCCCGAGACGGCCAGCGGGACGCGGTTGCTCATTGAGAACACCGCCGGCGCGGGAAAGACGATGGGGCGGTCCGCCGCCGAGATCGCGCGGATGCTCGCGCGCGTGCCGTCGGCGCTGCGGCATCGCACCGGGTATGGGCTCGATACGTGTCACTTGTTCGCGAGTGGACACGACATCGCGAGTTCCGCCGCGGCGCAGCGGGAGGTGCTGGAATCGTTCGCCGCGACGATCGGCGAGCGGCCCGCGTTCCTCCACCTGAACGACAGTCAGCATCCGTATGGCTCCAACAAGGATCGCCATGCGCTGATCGGTGAGGGTGCGATCGGGGTGGAGTGCTTCCGCTGGTTGCTGGCGGACCCGTTCTCCGAGGGGATTCCCCTGATTCTCGAGACGCCGTCGGAGCTCGCGGAGGTGGCGGATGACGACGTGTCCGCGGACCCGGCGGACGTGCGAATGCTCCGGCTCCTGGAGTCGCTCGAGGCGCTCTAGCGCGGATTTTCGGCGACATCGCCTGTTCTCAGAGGGGCGGTCGAGGGAAACTGCCTATTGCGCTCTCTGGTGGAGCAATTACTTTCGAGGTGTTGGAGCGTGTTGTCACCGAGTCGCACGCGTTGCATCACTTCATCCTTTCGAGGAGATTCTCGATGGCCGCCAAGAAGAAGGCTGCAAAGAAGGTCGCGAAGAAGGCCGTGAAGAAGGTCGCGAAGAAGCCGGCGAAGAAGACCAAGCGCACGCCGAACGCCGCGTTCATGAAGCCGGTCACGCCGGATGCCGCGCTCGCCGCGATCGTCGGCGACAAGCCGCTGCCGCGCACCGAGCTCACCAAGAAGCTCTGGGCGTACATCAAGAAGAACGGCTGCCAGGATACCAAGAACAAGCGCATGATCAACCCGGACGAGAAGCTCAAGGGCGTGCTCGGCGGGAAGCAGATCAACATGTTCAAGATGACGGCTGAGGTTTCCAAGCACGTCAAGTAAACCGACCGGCTCTTCGGTCGTTCGAGCGGGGCGCATCCCACCGGGGTGCGCCCCGCTTGCTGTTGCGCCGGCGGGCGCGCCACCCTTGCCCACAGCGTTTCGCAGGGCAGATTCCGTGGGCGTGACATCGTGCGCGGCATCGGTTGCGCCGCGGGTCGCGAGCATTCCATCACTCTGCCCTGCACATTCGTCGTGGCCAAAAAAGCACCTGCCAAGAGAGGGACCGTCGCCGCTGCGCGCAGCGGGACGAAGGGGAGTTCCGGCAACGCCCTTCGCGGCGCATGGGAGTTCGTCAAGTCGATCGCGGGGACGGTCGCGCTCTTTCTCGTCCTGCGCACGTTCTTCATCGAAGCGTATCGGATTCCGTCGGGCTCCATGATCCCCACGATGCTCGTGGGTGACTGGCTGTTCGTGAACAAGTTGCGGTTCGGGCCGAACATCCCCTTCACGTCGATCAACCTGCCGGGCTACGCCGAGCCGTCGCGGGGCGATGTGGTGGTGTTCGTGTCCCCGTATCAGGCCGACAACGGCGACGACCCGACCCCGATCCTCGTGAAGCGGCTGATCGGCATGCCGGGCGATACGATCTACGGGCGTGAGGGCGTGGTCTACATCAACGGGCAGGCACAGCGTCAGGGGTTCGCCTCGGCGGATCAGACGCCCGGGGACGGCACCATGGTCGCGCCGAACTTCGATTGGCAGAAGCCGCTCGGGCTCAAGAACACGCGGTTCGGCTCGGCGCCGGCGCAGCCGTCCGTGGATACCTGGGGGCCGCTGGTGGTCCCGCCGCGGCATTTCTGGATGATGGGTGACAATCGGTACGACTCCAAGGACAGCCGTTTTTGGGGCTTCGTGCCGCGCGAGAATGTCCGGGGCCGTCCGCTGTTCGTGTACTACTCGTACGTGCCGCAGGAGGCGAGCGATCGGCCGGTGTCGTTCCTCACCGACATTCGTTGGAGCCGACTCGGTCACATGATCCGCTGATTCTTCCCTTTCGACGGAGCAGAGCCATGATGCGTGCATGTGTCCTGTCGGCGCTCGTCCTGTGTGCGGCGCCGGTCTCCCTGTCCGCCCAGTCCACCGCCGCGCCCAAGCCGGAGTTCCTGCAACCCTACGGTCCCACGACGCGCCCCTTCTCGCCGGCGGTGAAAGTGGGGAACATGCTCTACCTCGCGGGACAGGTCGGGACCGGACCGAGCGCGGCGGGAAGCGTCGTGCCGGGCGGGATCGCCGCCGAGACCAAGCAGGTGATGCTGAACATCAAGGACGTGCTCGAGAAGTCGGGGAGCGACATGGAGCACGTGGTCAAGTGCACCGTGTTCATGGCCGACATGAAGGAGTGGGACGCCATGAACGAGGTCTATCGGACCTTCTTCACCAACGGGAAGTATCCGGCGCGGAGCGCGTTCGGGACGAGCGGATTGGCGCTGAATGCGCGCGTCGAGATCGAGTGCGTGGCGACGGTGAAGTGAGGGGCTTCGGCGTGCGGTCGTTGGTGCGGCGCGTGCTGGTCACGGGCGCGGTTCTGCTCGCCGCGCCGATCGTGGGAGGGGGCGCCGGCGCGCAGGTGGCGCACGGTCGCGTCATCACCGACACGCTCTGGTCACCGTCCCTTGGCGCCAAGAAGGCCGTGGTGGTCTACCTCCCGCCCTCATACGAGACGCAGCCGTCCCGCCGCTATCCCGTGGCCTATTATCTGCACGGCGTCTCCGGCGACGAGAGCAACTGGAGCAGGCTCGGCGGGATCGCGACCGTCGCCGATTCCCTCGCGGCGCGCGGTGTCCCCGAGATGATCCTCGTGATGCCCGACGGCGACGACTCGTGGTACACGACCTGGAACGTGCTGATCACGTTTGACCAGTGCAAGGCGGGGAAGTACTCCAAGGAGGATCCCAGTACCTTCTGCGTACCGTGGGGCCACTACGACGAGTACGTCGCCCGCGATCTCGTCCAGTGGAGCGATCGGCGCTTTCGGACGGTGGCGGATCGTGCGCATCGCGGAATCGGCGGGCTCTCGATGGGGGGCTACGGTGCATTCACGCTGGCGCTGGGGTATCCCGACGTGTTCGCCGCGGCGGCTTCGCACTCCGGGGTATTGTCCCCGATGTATGCGGGGGCGCATCCGTTCCAGGCGCCGCCGCGGTACGCGGCCGGTGTGGAGCCACTGGGGGAACTGGCGTGGGCCAGGAACTTCGCGACCGTCCCCCAAGTGTTCGGCCGTGACAGCACGGGCTGGTGGGCGCGCGACCCGGCGCGTCGTTTGACGCGGCTCATCGCCGCCCGCACGCCGCTGCCGGCGCTGTTCGCCGATGTCGGGATCGACGATCCCTACGCCGATCAATCGCGCGCATTCCGGTGGGAAGCCGAGCGGGCGGGGGTTGCGGTCGCGTATCGCGAGTGGCCGGGTACCCACAATTGGGCGTACTGGCGGGGACACGTCGGGGAGAGTCTCCGCTTCCTCGCCGGCGAGATCGCGAAGTGACGGAGTTCTTTCCGCGGCGCAGCATCGCCTGGACGCTCGAGGATCCGGCGGCGTTCCGTCGACTCTCGCTGTCGTTGCCGCAGATGGCCCTCGTCACCGGAATCATCCTGCGCCTCTGGCGATCGTACACTTTCACGCACGGTTCGCCCGACAGCTACCTGTGGGTGGGGGGAACCTTCCTCGTGGGCACGACCTTCCTGTTCCTGATGCTCACGTGGCACATCGGGAACTACACCCTGCGCAACTGGCTGTGGCGGGCACCGCTGTTCGCTGTCCTCGAGTCCGGCACCGAGATCGTGGTGAGTCTGGCGCTCACGACGCTCGGCCTCGAACCCCTTGGCGCGCAGATGGCCGAGCTCAGTGACTGGCTTCCGACGGCGACACGCGTCCTGGTGGTGCGGGTCGTCGGCATCCTCCTGTTCACGATCGTGCTGGCCATCGTCGTGAGCATCGTTCGGCGTCTCCTCGTGGCGAACGAGGGACGCACCTCCACCGCCGTGCGCATCAGTCGCGCGTCGGTCGAGCAGCCGGCGGCACACGAACCCTGAGCCGCCGCCTCCCCATCACGGTTCCGCCCTTTCGACCGAGGAGTTCCATGCGTCTCTCTCCCCTCTGGCTCGGTGCGCTCGTGCTCGCGCCCTCACTCTCCGACGCGCAACAGGCGCCGGGTGGCACCGCGACACGCCCGTTCGGCACGCTGCGTGACCAAGCGGTCATGCAACAGCACTGGTTGCAGGAACGGCTCGACACGTTCCTCCCCGCCCTGATGCGCACGCATGGTGTGGACCTCTGGGTGGTCCCCATGCGCGAGTACAACGAAGACCCGGTGTTCTCGGCGATCGTCGCGCCCGAGACGTTCTCGGCGCGGCGGCGCACGATCTACGTCTTCTTCGACCGGTGTGCGGCCAGCGGCGCACCTCCAGCCGCGCGGTGCGTGGAGCGGATCGCCCTTGGCGGCACGACGCAAGGGGGCGTGTTCACCGCCCGCCGCTCGACCAAGGCGGTCGTGTCGGGGGCGGTGGGTGGCGGTCAGGCGGAGCTGTGGGGCGACGAGCAGTGGAGCGCGCTCAAGCAGGTCATCGAGGAGCGGCGTCCGCGCGTGATCGGCATCGACCGCTCGCGGACCTTCGCCTTCACCGACGGCCTCTCGAGCGGCGAGCTCGAGGGGATGACCGCCGCATTGGGCCCGGCGTGGGCCTCCAAGTTCAAGGACGCCGAAGCGTTGCCGCTGGAACTGCTCGCCAGTCGTCTCCCTGACGAGGAAGCCTTCTACGCCAAGATGCAGACGCTCGTCTGGTCCATGACGCAGGAGATGTTCTCCGCACGCGTCATCACCCCGGGCAAGACCCGCACGAGCGATCTGGTGTGGTGGTGGCGCCAGCGGGTGAACGATCAGGGGCTCGGCACCTGGTTCCAGCCCAGCATCGAGCTGCAGCGGAAAGGCGTCACGAGCGAGACGTTGGGGGAGGACCCGATCATTCAGCGCGGCGACGTCCTGCACTGCGATGTGGGGATCACGGTGGCGCGCCTGAACACCGACACGCAACACATGGCCTACGTGTTGCTCCCAGGGGAAACGGACGCGCCGGCGGGACTCCGACAGGCCTTGGCCAACGCCAACCGCATGCAGGATTTCGCCATGCAGGAGATCAAGCCCGGCCGGACCGGGAACGAGATTCTCCGCTCCGTGCTTGAGCGTGGGCGTGCACAGGGGATCGACGGCACCATGTATTCCCATCCGATCGGCCTGCATGGGCATGGAGCGGGACCGCTGATCGGACTGTGGGACTATCAGGATGGTGTCCCCGGACGCGGTGACGCCGTGGTGATCCCGAACATGTGGTACTCGATCGAACTGCAGGCCACGACGCCTGTACCGGAATGGGGCGGACAACCGGTGCGCATGGCGCAGGAGGAGGACATGGTGATGGGCGCCGACGGGAAGCCGCGTTGGGCGCTCCGCCGACAGGATCGGCTGTTCCTGATCAAGTGAATCGCGACGGAGACCGGGGCATGGGCAAGGGGGACAAAAAGTTGCTGGTCGTGGGTGACCGCGTGCTGGTGAAGATCGAAGAAGGGGACGAGCGCTCGAAGGTCGGGCTGTATCTGCCCGCGACCGCGGTGGACAATCAGGCGGTGCAGGGGGGCACGGTCGTGGCGACCGGTCCGGGGACTCCACTGCCTGCGGTGGAGGACCACTTCGACGAACCGTGGCGCATCTCGGGGAGCAAGGACACCCGTTATGTTCCGATGCAGGCGCGCGTGGGCGACTATGCGCTGTTTTTCCGCAAAGCCGCGGTCGAGATCACCTTCGAGAACGAACGGTTCCTGGTGGTGCCGCAAGCGGCGATTCTGACGTTGGCCCGTTGAGGCACAGGAGCGAGAGACGATGATGTACGACGAACGCATGGTCACGCCGATGCGACAGGAACTGACGCGCCTTGGCGTGGAAGAGCTGCGCACGGCGGCTGACGTGGATGCCAAGCTGAAGGACCAGAAAGGGACCGCGCTCGTGGTGGTGAACTCGGTGTGCGGATGTGCCGCGCGCAACGCCCGCCCGGCGATTGCGTTCGCCATGCAGCACTCGGCCACGCCGGACCACGCCTACACGGTGTTCGCCGGCCAGGACCCGGACGCCACGCGACAGGCGCGCGGCTACTTCACGGGGTACGCGCCGAGCTCGCCGCAGATCGGGATGTTCAAGGACGGCAAGGTGGTGTTCATGTTGGAGCGCTGGCAGATCGAGGGACGCTCGGCCCAGGCGATCGCGGCCGACTTGGTGGGGGCGTTCGACAAGTTCTGCGCTCCCGAGGGCACGGCGGCGTAGGTCGCGGCTCCCGCCGAAGCCGTTGCGGGGGTGTGCACCACTTATGACGGATCAGGCACCGGAAGAAGCGCCGAAGCGCACCGTGATCGGGAAAGGGCCGCTGCGCACTCCCGATCCCCAGATTCTGATGCCCACTGGCAGTCTGCAAGACCGCTCCACGGACGAGCTGCGCTTCGTCCGTGGCGGCGCCGAGCGCCAGGGATCGTTCACCGGGGTCTCCGGCACCGGGCTGATGCTCGTCGGGGCGATCGCGTGCGGAGCGTGGTGGTGGGGGCGCGGGATGCGCTTCGACCTCGACGCGCCGAGTCTGCTGGCCATCTGGCTGTCGTCGGCGTTCGCGGCGGTCGTCGTGACGGTCTGGGCGGTTCGCGAAAAAGCCGACCAGCGGCGGCAGTCGTTGCGTAAGGGTGCCGGTCGGCGCTTCCTGATCGCCTTTCTGCCGACGGTGCTGGCCGGCGTCGTCCTCACGGTCCTCTTCTTCGTCCGCGATCAGACCGGATGGCTGCCGGGCACGTGGCTGACGCTCTACGGGGCAGCGGTGGCCGCCGGCGGGGCGACGTCAGTGAAACCAGTGCCCATCATGGGGGCCCTCTTCATGCTGCTGGGTGTGGCCGCTTTCCTGCATCCGGGGCGGTCGCCACTGCTGTTGCTGGCCGGCTTCGGGGTATTACATCTGGCGTTCGGCTGGTTGCTGCGCACGCGATACGGCGGTTAGCCGCACACCATCAGGAGTACCGAATCCACCGCGCGAGCTCCTGTAGGCTGGGGCGCTTCCCGGTCATCAGCAGTCCGACGCGGTAGATGCGCGCCGACGCCCAGATCGCCGCCGCGCACGCCACCGCGACACCGGCGAGCGAGAGCGCGATCTCGAGGGCCGGCACCGCCGTGGCACTCATCCGGAGCGGCATGATCACCGGAGCGGTGACGGGAATCAGGCTGACGACCTTGGCCATGGTGCTGGTGGGCGCGAACATCACGGGCTGGGCGAACACCATCGCCGCGACCAGCATCATCGTCACCGGCGCTGCCGCTTGCCGGGCCTCCTGCTGGTCGCCGGACATCGCGCCGACGGCGGCGAACAGCGACGCATACAGCAGATAGCCCAAGACGAAATACGCGACCAGCAAGAGCAACATCCCCGCGCTGATCGGGGGGAGCGTGAACGCGACCATCGGCACGCCGAGTTTGGCCATGACGGACGCACGGAATTTCCAGACCAGCGCGGTGCTGCCGATCCACGCCATCTGCTGGGTCAGTCCGACGGCACCGACGCCAATCACCTTCCCCGCGAGGAGGGTGTCGGGTCCCACGCTCGAGAGGACCACTTCGCTGACGCGCGACACCTTCTCGTCGAGCACGCCGCTCATGATGTTCTGACCATAGAAGATGATCGAGAAATAGAGCAGGAATGCGATCGCGAAGCCGAAGAGGGCACTGGCCATCCCCGAGCCGCCGCGTCCTTTCTCGTCGATCTTCTCGACCGACATGTTCACCTTGACCTTGGTGAGCGAGTCGACGCGCCGTGGGTCGATCCCGGCCTGTTCCAGACGCGTTTGGAGCAACGATTGGCGCACCGCGTTCTCGATGACCTGGGTCTCGCCGAGCGCGGACGCATTGCTGCCGGCGTAGCGCGCCGTCAGTCGGGTGAGCGTCGTGGTGTCAAGCACGAGATACCCTTGGTCCCGATTCTGCATGACGGCGAGGGTGGCGGTGCTCTCGGCGTCGGCAAGCGCGGGGCTGCTGAGGGTGATGACCTGCGTGGTGCTGCCGACGGCTTGTTGCGAGATCGCCATCTTGGCGGCCACGCGCGCGCCGAGCCCTGCGCCCGTCGCGTCGAGAATCCGGAGATTGCCGACTTTGGCGTCGCGCATCGTACGCGCCGAGAGGTAACTCGGCACGATCATCAGCGAGCCGAAGAACAGTGGCCCGAAGATGGTGGCGATGAGGAACCACCGTGTGCGGACGCGTTCCAGATATTCGCGCTTGATGACCACCCAGAGCTTAGCCATGCCCACTCATCCCCGGCTCCACGCCCGTGGCGCCGACTTTCTCGAGGAAGATCTGGTGCAGCGACGGCTGCACGAGTTCGAACCGCTGGACCGGGACCCCGGCGGCCACGATGGTGCGCAGGAGCGACTGCGGGTCGGCGCCATCCTGCATCCGGATCTCGAAGAACCGGTTGGAGTCGTCCACCTTCGCGATCAGGGCATGCTCGGCGAGCAGCCTGGTGAGCGTCTCGGTGCCCCCGGCGTCCACGGCGAGTGCGACGTTGTTGCCGCCATGCGCCGCCTTGACCCCCGATACCGTGCCGTCCAGCACTTTCTCGCCCCGGGCGATGATGCACACCGAGTCGCAGAGGCGCTCGGCGTTGTCCATCAAGTGCGTGGAGAAGATGACCGTCTTGCCGCGTTTCTTGAGCTCGACGACCGTGTCCTTGAGGGCCTGTGCGTTGATCGGGTCCAGCCCGCTGAACGGTTCGTCCAGGATCACGAGATCGGGGTCGTGGACGAGCGTGCCGATGAACTGTACCTTCTGCTGCATGCCGCGGGAGAGCTCTTCGAGCTTGGCGAGCCCCCAGTCCTTGCCGGCGGTGGTCAGCCCCAGACGTTCCATCCACTCGTGAATCCGGCGATCGGCCTCGGTCGCAGGCACCCCCTTCAGCTCCGCAAGGAACCGGAGGACGCGATACACCTGCATTTTCTTGTACAGACCCCGCTCTTCGGGGAGGTAGCCGATCCGGTCGAGGATCCCGGGGTCCGTGTGGGGACGCCCGAGGATGCTCACCGTCCCGGTGTCCGGGGCGATGATATTGAGGATCATCCGGATGCTGGTGGTCTTGCCGGCCCCGTTCGGGCCGAGCAAGCCGTAGACGGCCCCCGTGGGGACGGCCAGCGAAAGGGAGCGGACCGCCGTGTGCTCCGCGTATCTTTTGGAGATCCCTCTGATGTCGAGGGCGAGCTCAGTCATGGAATCCCTGGTTGGCGAGACTATCCTGTGAAATATACCGCTGATGCCCGATCGCACGCCTGCTCTCCGGTTTGACCGAAACGAAGTGTCGGGCGCCTTCGGCGACCTCGGCACGTCGTTGCCGTTGATGGTCGGGATGATCGCGGCCGCGGGGCTCGACGCCACGAGTGTGCTCGTGGCATTCGGCACGTTGCAGGTATTGACGGGACTGGTGTATCGACTCCCGATGCCGGTGCAGCCGCTCAAGGCCGTGGCCGCGATCGTGATCGCGCAGAAGGTGGCCGGCGGCGTGGTGTACGGCGGAGGGCTCGCCATCGGGTTGTTGATGCTCGCGCTGACGCTGACGGGGGCGTTGGATTGGCTCGCGGAGGTCGTGCCGCGGGTGGTCGTGCGCGGACTGCAATGCGGCTTGGGTCTCCAGCTCGGACGGATTGCCGTCGCCGAGTACGTGCCCTCGGCCGGCATGGGTGGCTATGTGCTGGCTGGCGTCGCGTTCACGGCGGTGGTGCTGCTGATCGGCAATCGCCGATGGCCTCCCGCGCCGTTGGTGCTCGCGCTCGGCGCCCTGTTCGCGCTGACCGTGGGCGGGGCGAGTCCCCGGGTCTTCGGCGCCGTCGGTTTTCATCTGCCGGTCGTGCATGTCCCGACGATCTCAGAGCTGTCGACGGGGTTCGTCCTCCTCGCGCTCCCACAGATTCCGCTGTCACTCGGCAACTCCGTGCTCGCGACGCGACAAGTCGCGATGGACCTCTTTCCGGAGCGCGAGCCGTTGCCGATTCGTCGCATCGGGCTGACGTACTCGGCGATGAACGTGCTCAGCGCGCTCGTCAGCGGGATTCCCGTCTGTCATGGTTCCGGCGGGATGGCCGGCCATCACGCCTTCGGTGGACGTACCGGGGGCTCGGTCATCATCGCGGGACTGAGTTTGGCCGCGGTGGGACTGCTGTTCGGTGGGAGCATCGGGCAGATCGCGCTGCTCTTTCCGAAACCGATGTTGGGGGTGCTGCTCCTCTTCGAGGGTGTTGCAATTCTATCCCTGTTGCGGGACCTCGGCAGTGACGCGCGGGAGTTGTCGTTGGCGCTCTTCCTGGGGGTCGTTGCTGCCGGACTTCCATACGGATATCTGGTGGCCTTGGTGCTTGGGACGGTCTTGGCAAAGGCGAATGTCCGGTTGGCGCGCGCGTGAGCGGACGGAATCTCCCCCCGATCCGAACGCCCGCGATCAGGGGACAGCCGGCGCAGCCCCATGATTGGTGGCCCCTCGCGGTCGGGATGATCGCCATGACCATCCTCCTCTGGCCGTCTCGTGGGGTGGTACCACTCTTCGATGGCTGGTCGTTCGCACGCTGTGCCCTCGATGCGTCGTGGGTGGCGGTCCGGTGCGAGGGGCATCCGACCGTCGGCTGGGGCGTGGTGATGGCGGCGTCACGGCTGTGGAGCATTCCTGGCGCGACCGCGTTGTTCCTGCCCAGTCTGCTGTTCGGCGCGGTTGCGCTGATGGGGGTGGACCGACTCGCGCGCGCCACGCTCGGCCACGACGGCTGGATCGAGCGCGGACTGCTCGTCGTGGCCCTCGCCGTGCATCCCGCATTCCTGAGCACGGTCCTGCAGCCGAACCTTGATCTGGCCCTCAGCGCCTGGGCGTTCTGGACCTTCGCGGGCGTCGCGCGCGGATCGCTGCGTGAGGTGGTGGGGTTCGGGACGCTGATGGTATTCTCGAAGGAGACCGGGCTGATGCTCTACGCGGCCGCCGGCTTGGTGCTCTGGTGGCGCGCCGTCGGGCGTGGTGAGGCCGTACGCACGAGCGCGGCGCTGCTGGTGCCGCTCGTGCTTTTCGCCGGGTTCCTGCTCCTGCCTCAGCCTGAGCCGATGTATTTCGGCGGAGGAAAGGTTGCGACCTCCAGCAACTTCCATCCGTTCGATGTGTGGAACCGGCAGTTGCTCAACTACGCGGTGCTGATGGGGGTCCTGAACTATCAATGGGTCGTGGTCGCCGGATCCATCGCCGCCGTGGTGGTGGCGTGGCGTAGAGGGACGGTGCGGTGGGCCGCGTGGCGGGATGTCTCGAGCGCGACGGTGCGGGTCGGGTGGGCCATCGTCGTGGCGCTCGTGCTGGTGACCGCGTATCGCACCTTCGGCAACGTGCGCTACTTCGTGTTCATGTTGCCATTCGTGCCGTTGGCCATGCTCGTGGCTGCACGCGCGGCGGCGATCCCGGTGTGGTATCCGCGCGTCGTGATCGCCGGATGGGCGTTGCTCCTGCTCTCGGCGTTGCATCGGTCGGCTGATCCGGTGATGACACGCGTGGCGGGGACCTTCTCGACCGGTCCCGGCGTGATGTACGACATGACGCATGTTGCGCGCGAATGCTGTGGTCGCGGGCGGGACCAGCTTGTGTACAACCTGCAGTACCCCGACTTCGCGCATGCGATGGATTCCGCAATGGTACGCATCGGCGCGGCGCGCGGCGTGGTGGTGACGATGTCGCAGTACGCGCATTGGCATGCGGTGACGCCGGTGGATTCGGTCACATCGCGGCGGACGATGGGGGCGGGCGTCGATGTCCCGCTGCGATACGTCGAGTCGCTCGTGAGTGGCGAGGAGGCGGTGGATCACGCCTGGTTGATCGAATGGCCGATCGCGCCGCCGGTTCGCGAGACCCTGGCGGCGCGCTACGAGGTGCGTGATGCGGGGAGCGTGTCGTCGGGCGGCGTGACGCTGCGGCTCGCCGAGTTGACGCGGCGCGCGGAGGGGGCGAGGTGACGCGGACCGCGCCGAAGATCGCGGTCATCGCGGGCGCCGGTCCCGCGGGGCTCACGGCGGCGTGGGAGTTGCTCGCCCGTACCGACATTCGTCCCGTCATCTTCGAGCGGACGCACGCGATCGGTGGCATCGCGCAGACGTACGAGCACAACGGGAACCGGATCGACATCGGCGGGCATCGCTTCTTCTCCAAGAGCGATCGCGTGATGCAGTGGTGGTTCTCGCTGCTGCCACGGCAGGGCGCACCCGCCGCCGATGCGGCGTGGCGGACCCTGGATGTGGAATATGCGGCCGAGGCGCTCGTGCGACGCTTGGCGCCGGAAGCCGTCGATGGCACACGCGTCCGCGAGTCGCGGCGTCCCGCACCGGACCCGGAGCGCGACGAGCAGGTCATGCTGCAGCGCCCGCGGCTGTCACGCATCTACTTCGGGCGCGCGTTCTTCCCCTACCCACTGAGCATCACGCTGCTCGTGGCGTGGCGGCTCGGGCTGGTCAACACCGCGCTGATCACGCTGAGTTACCTCAAGGCGCAGCTGTTCCCGCGCCGCGATGAGACGTTCCTCGACGCCTTCTTCATCAATCGGTTCGGCAGGCGCCTGTACGAGACGTTCTTCAAGGACTACACGGAGAAGGTCTGGGGCGTCCCCTGCAGCGAGATCCGAGCGGATTGGGGCGCACAGCGGGTGAAGGGATTGTCGCTCACGCGTGCCGTGTCACACGCCGTGCGCGATCTGTTGTCCACCGATTTCCGCAAACAGCAGCAGGCGCGTGAGACCTCGCTCATCACCCGGTTCTTCTATCCCAAGCGAGGCCCCGGCCAGATGTGGGAGACGGTGGCGCAGCAGGTGCGTGATGCCGGAGGGCAGCTGCGATTGGGCGCGCGCGTGGTGGGTGTGCGCATGACGGATGGCCGCGTCTCGCATGTGACGGTGCTGGATGAGGCCAGTGGCCGACGCGAAGAGGTCCGATGCGACTATTTCCTCTCGACGATGCCCCTCCGCGAGCTGGTCACGATGACGACGCCCGCGCCGCCGGCGAACGTCCGCGAGGTGGCACGCGGCTTGAGGTATCGCGACTTCCTGACCGTCGGACTCCTGCTCCGGCAACTGCATGTGATGGAGAAGGGACGACCGCCGCAGCCGCGCGTGGAGGATAACTGGATCTACGTGCAGGATCGGGATGTGAAGGTCGGGCGGATCCAGGTGTTCAACAACTGGAGCCCGTATCTCGTCGCGGACCCCGAACATACGGTGTGGATCGGACTCGAGTATTTCGTCGACGAGCAGGACGCGCTCTGGAACGCGGACGACGCGGACGTGATCGCCCGCGCGGTCCGGGAGTTGGAACACATCGGGTTCGCGCGTGGGGCCGATGTGCTGGACGGCTGCGTGCTGCGGATGCCGAAGGCCTATCCGGCGTACATCGGCACCCACGGCCGGTTGTCGGAGGTCCGGCAGTGGGTCACAGGCGTGCCGAACTTGTTCTGCGTCGGCCGCAACGGGATGCATCGCTACAACAATCAGGATCATTCGATGCTGACGGCGATGATGGCGGTCGATCAGATCGTGACGGGTCAGGAGGACGACTCCCCGCTGTGGGAGGTGAATGTCGACATGGTGTATCACGAGGGGGACGGGTGACCCCAGTCCGCACCCTGCGATGGGAGTGGAGCGGACATCCGCAGGCGCCCGTCATCGCTGGCGTGCTGACGGGGCTCGCGCTCTGGTGGGTTTGGGCGGCGACCGGCGGCGTCCCGGTCATGCATGACGAGTGGGCGTACTGGTTGCAGGCCGGGCAGTATGCGCATGGGGTGTGGTCGCAGCCGAGCCCGGTGATCCCGGAGTTCTTCGAGCAGATGTATGTGCTCGTGACTCCCGTATTCGCCGCCAAGTATCCTCCGGGTCACGCCCTGGCCCTCGCACCGGGATTTCTGCTGGGATGGCCCATGCTGATGCCCCTTGTCCTGAGCGCGGGAACCGGCGGTCTGGTCTTTGCACTGGCGCGTCGTGTGAGCGGAGGGGGCGTGGCAGTGGCCACGTGGCTGTTCTGGGTGGGGACCTTCAGCAACCTCCGCTTTCGCGCCAGCTATTTCTCCGAGGTCACGAGCTCCTTGTGCTGGCTCGTAGCGTGGTGGGCGCTGCTCGAGTGGCGCGAGACCGGACGCGGCCGATGGACGGTCATGCTCGCGGGTGCGATCGGCTGGTGCGCCGTCACGCGGCCGTACACGGCGGTGGCACTCGCGCTTCCGGTCGCTGTCGTCGTGCTGGTGACCGTCGTGCGACGCGGCGCCTGGCGGAGCGTGGCGGTCGGCCTTGGGGCCGGCACCCTCGTGGTCCTGCTGCTGCCGATCTGGACGTCGCGCACGACGGGACGTTGGACGGACTCGCCGCTCGCAGCCTACACGCGGCAATATCTCCCCTTCGACGTTCCCGGATTCCATGTCGATGCCACGCCGCCGGAACGTGCGGTTCCCGTCGAGATGGGACGGGTGCGGGAGTTCCTGCGCGGCATCAAGGAGGCACAGGTGCGCGAACCCGTGCTGCGGACGATTGGCGCCCGCGCGCGCTTTGTCGCGCTCGACACGTTCGCCACGTGGCGACTGCCGTTGCTGTTCTGTCTTGTGGTCGGTATTGCCGTCATGGGCGCTCCGGGATGGTTCGCGCTGGGGACGGGGCTCTTGTTGATCGTGTCGTATGGTGCGCAGGCGCATACGGAGGACTGGACGCTGTATTACCTGGAGGCGCTCCCGGCGTTGGCCTACGCGACGGCCTGCGGTGCGCGGCGATTCATTCGGCTGACTCCAATGGGAGCTCGCGTCGCGCCGGTGGCCGCCGTGCTCGTGGCCGCACTCGTCGCGCGGGATATCGGACGTGCGCGCACGATCATGGGGCGGCTGTCCGCGGTGCCCCGCACCTTCGTCGCGTCGGTTGCCGCACTCCCGAAGCGGCCCAACATCGTCTTCGTCCGCTACGCGCCAGACCGAGGGGCCGGGGCCATGCACATCGCACTCGTCGCGAACGACGGGATGCTCGAGGCGGCGCCCTCGTGGATCGTGCACGACCGGGGAGACGACAACCAGCGACTGATGCGCGTTGCCCCTGGGCGTTCGGCCTATGTGTACGAAGAATCCACGCGGACGTTTACGGAGATCGCGCGATGACCGCCCAGCGGCGTGAAACGGTTCTGACCTTCGGCGTGATCGTCGTCCTGTTCGGCATCCTGCTCTGGCCCGAGCGCGGCTATGTGCCGCTCTGGGATGGGCATGTGTATGCCAACTGCGTCGTGGACGCCGCCACGATGCACGGGTTCGCACTCAACAGTCTGCGGTGCGCGGGACACCCGTCGTACGGTTGGGCCGCGATCCTCACGCTCTCGCAGCTGTCGTCGCCCGGTGATTCGGCGATGCTGCTGTTGATGAACGCATTGTTGGGGATGCTCGCCTTGGTGTCGTTCCGGGCGATCGGCGCTGGGCTGTTTCCCGGTGAAGCGCATGCCCGTCCGTTGAATGTTCTCACCGTGGCCTGCGCGGTCCACCCCGTGCTGTTGTCGACGCTGGTGCAGGTGAATGTCGATTTCGGGGTGTATGTCTTCTTCCTGGCGACGTACGCGGCACTGTTGCACGATCGGTATGACTGGGCGGCGGTCGCCGGCACGTTCCTCGCGTTCAGCAAGGAGACAGGCGCGTTCGCGGCGGGTGCCCTGGTGACTGTTGAGGTCCTGCGACGGTGGCTGGATCCCGCACTGCGCGGCATGCCAGCACGTGCGCGGCTCGCGCGCGTGTCACCGATCTGGCCGGCGTTCCTCCCCCTGATGCTCTTCGGCGCCTATCTGATCTGGTGGACGAGCGGCGCGAATGTCCGTCCTGCGATCTGGAAACATGATTGGAATACGTCGACGTCCGATGCCTTCCGGTTCTTCGATCTGGCCGATCCGGTATTCGTCAGCTACGCCGCGGGGATCTTCGTCCTCGGCTTCTGCTGGATTGTCAGCGCCATCATCGTTGGTGACAGCGTGGTGGGAGGCTACCGATTCCTCCGCCGTCGTGCGCCTCGCCCGTTGGAGGGTGGGGACGAAACGACCGTGGTGTCCCTCGCCGTGCTCACGTTCGTGCTCACGTATGTGCTCACCGCGTTCCGCACGTGGAGCAACGTGCGGTATTTCGCGGTCCTGTATCCGTTATACCTCCTGTTGGCGTATGCGGCGCTGGTCCGCTTGCAGGTTCGTCCGGCCGGGCGTGTGCTCGCCGGCGGGATCCTCGCGGGATTGTTCGGGCTCGGCGCGGTCCGGTCGGTGGATCCGGTGTCACAGGCGGTGTACGGCACCTTTTCCATCGGTGACCGCGTGATGTACACGATGACATCCATCACCGGTGAGTTCGGTGGCCCCGGGCGCGACGAGCTCGTGTACAACTTGGAGTTCACGGGGTTCCACCACCTGCAGAATGCCCTGTTCCGGGAGCTGCGGGTGGGGGATTCGACCTGGATCGCGACCTCACGCTCTGTGCGCTGGCAGCTGTGGAGCCAGCTCGATTCGCGCACCCGTCGACGCTCCCTGCGACGGGAGGACGTCATCGTCCCGCGCTATGCGGATGACATCGAGCTCCAGGCGAATCCCCAGCGGCCGACGGACGTGGTGTTCCTCGAGTTCAGCAATCACGAGTACGGGGACCATGCGTTGGCGTCGCTCACGCGCCGCTATTATCGGGACGCGGGCATCGCCCGGATCCATCTCAACGGTCACCTGCTGGTGGCGCATCATCTGGTGCTTCGAACCCTCCAATAGCTAGCTTCGGGGATGCCGAAATGCCTGCGCGCGGGAGCCATGTCGTGAAGGCGGTCATTCTGGCCGGTGGGTTGGGGACGCGGCTCTCTGAGGAAACCGAGCGGCGCCCCAAGCCGATGGTGGAGATCGGCGGACATCCGATGCTCTGGCACATCATGCGACGCTATGCCGCGTTCGGCATCACCGAATTCGTCATCGCCTTGGGATACAAGGCCGAAGTCGCGCGCCGGTGGTTCCTCGACTATCGCGACGCCGGGGGCGATCTCACGGTCAACCTCGGCACGGGCGAGGTCACGCCGCATGCCACGAGCCGCGATGCCTGGACGGTGCATCTCGTCGATACCGGGCTGATGACCCAAACCGGAGGGCGGCTCGCGCGACTCCGTCCCTGGATCCGGGACGACACTTTCTGCATGACCTACGGCGACGGGATCGGCGACATCGATATCGAGGCGCTGGTGAACTTTCACCGGCGCCACGCGGCCAAGGCCACGGTCACGGCGGTTCGCCCGCCCGCCCGTTTCGGCAGCCTCACGCTCGATGGCACCCGGGTGCAAGCCTTCGCGGAGAAGCAGTACCAGACCGCCGAGGGGTGGATCAACGGCGGGTTCTTCGTGCTGGAGCCCTCGGTGCTGGACTTGATCCCGGGTGACGATACTCTGTGGGAACGTGAACCGATGGAAGCGCTCGCCGCAGGCGGCGAGTTGCATGCGTATCGACACGAGGGCTTCTGGCAGCCCATGGATACGCTCCGTGAACTCCGACTGCTCGAGTCGCTCTGGCAGAGCGGCAACGCCCCTTGGATACCCAAACCATGACGACGCATTCGCATTGGCGCGACCGCCCCGTACTCGTCACCGGTGCCACCGGCTTCCTCGGCGGATGGCTGGTCGACGCCCTGGTGCGCTCCGGCGCCACCGTCACGGCGATTGTCCGTGACGCTGTCCCCCAGAGCATGCTGTTCACCGGCGATGCCCTCCGCGCGGTGCACGTGGTGCGGGGCGATGTCCGCAATCAGGCGCTGCTCGAACGCGTCATGGGCGAATACGAGATCGACACGGTGTTCCATCTGGCGGCGCAGACGACGGTCGTGGTGGCCAATCGGAACCCGGTGTCGACCTTCGATACGAATCTGCGGGGCACCTGGGCGGTCCTGGAGGCGGCACGCCGCAGCCCGTTGGTCAAGGCCGTCGTGACGGCGTCGAGCGACAAAGCATACGGCGATCACGACGTGCTGCCGTACGAAGAGGACGCGCCGCTGAAGGGCGTGCATCCGTACGATGCGAGCAAGTCGTGCGCCGACATCATCGCCACTTCGTTCGCCCGGACGTTTGAGGTACCGGTTGCGATCACCCGGTGCGGAAACTTTTTCGGGGGTGGGGACTTCAACTGGAATCGGCTCGTCCCGGGAACGATCCGTGCGGCGTTGCGCGGTTCGCGGCCCGTCATCCGCTCGGATGGGACGATGGTTCGCGACTATTTCTATGTCGAAGATGCCGTCGGTGCCTATCTGTGCTTGGCCGAACAGCTGCACGGACGGCCGGAACTGCGCGGAGAGGCGTTCAACTTCTCGAACGAGTTGCAGGTGGATGTGCTGACGATCGCGCGGAAGATCCTGCAGCGGCTCGACAGCCCCCTCGAACCGGACGTTCGCGCCGACGCATCGCACGAGATCAAGCACCAGTGGCTGAGTGCCGCCAAGGCGCGACGGGTGCTGGGGTGGTCCTCGACTTTCACGCTCGATGCGGGACTCGACCGCACCATCGCGTGGTATCGCGACCACTTCGCACGTGGCTGAACACGACGCGGGCCGGGCGGCGGCACTCCGCGAACAGGTCCTCGCGTTGGTCGCCGACTATCACGCGGCCTCGCACCCCGCGAGCGCGGCGTTCGTTCCCGGCGAGACCCCGGTTCCGGTCTCCGGACGGGTGTACGACGCCAGCGACATGCAGCTGCTGGTGGACGCCGGTCTGGATTTCTGGCTGACCACCGGACGGTTCGCCACCACGTTCGAACGCCGGTTCGCACAGATCATGGAGACGCGCCACGCGATCCTGGTGAACTCGGGATCGTCCGCCAACCTGCTGGCCGTCACCGCGCTCACCTCGCCACAACTCGGTGAACGCGCCTTGAAGCCGGGCGACGAAGTCATCACGGTGGCCGCCGGTTTTCCGACGACCGTCAACCCGATCTTCCAGAACGGCCTCGTGCCGGTGTTCGTGGACATCGCATTGCCATCGTACGGCATCGATGTGTCGCAGCTCGAGGCCGCGAGGTCCGACCGGACGCGCGCGATCATCGTCGCGCATGCGCTGGGCAATCCGTACGATCTCGAGGCCGTCGCGACCTTCGCGCAGCAACACGGGCTCTGGCTCATCGAGGATTGCTGCGACGCCGTCGGCGCGCGCTTCGACGGGCGATCGGTCGGCACCTTCGGCGATCTCGCGACCGTCAGCTTCTATCCGGCGCATCACGTCACGATGGGCGAAGGGGGATGCGTCCTGACGGCATCCCCCAAACTCAAGCGGATCGTGGAATCGTTCCGGGATTGGGGGCGCGACTGCTGGTGTGAGACCGGACAGAGCGACACCTGCGGCAAGCGCTTCGGATGGCAACTCGGCGAGCTTCCGCCGTGCTACGACCACAAATACATCTATTCGCACATCGGCTACAACCTCAAAATCACGGACATGCAGGCGGCCGTCGGCGTGGCGCAGCTGGCGCACCTCGACGGATTCATCGCCGCGCGCCGCCGCAATTACGAGATGCTGCGCGCGGAGTTGGATGAACTCTCCGATGTGCTGGAGTTCGCGACGGTCCACCCGAAAGCCGAGCCGTCGTGGTTCGGATTCCCGATGCGCGTGCGAGAAAGCGCCGGATTCCAGCGGGCGGACCTGGTGCGATTCCTCGAGGGACGGAAGATCGCGACCCGGGTGCTGTTCGGCGGCAATCTCGTACGGCAGCCGGCCTATGCGGGACGTGCGTTCCGCGTGATTGGTGACCTGGGCAACAGCGATCAGGTCATGCGCGGGACCCTTTGGATCGGAACGTGGCCAGGGCTGACGGCGCCGATGTTGCGTTGGATGGTGGAAAGCCTTCGCGCGTTCTGTCGCGACGGCGTTCGCGCATAGCAAAGCCGTGCTCCGCTCGTTCGTCGGCGCGCTCCCGGTGTTGCGTCCGCTGGTTCGGAAGCTGGCGTTCCGTCGTGCGCGCGCGCTCGTGCACGACCTGGGCGCAACATTGGAACGACGCGATGACGTGCTCTGGTTGACGCGCAACGGACGGACGATCGTTCTTGCCGACGCCCATCTCCCCTTTGCGCCCGAGATCGCAGCGGCGTTCGACGACTTTTTCGGCGCCGTCGAGGCGACGACCGACAACCGCCGCCGCGATTTCTCCGTGCCCGCGGAGCACCATGTCGCCGCGCTCGGCGGACCCTTCTGGCTCAGCAGTCCGATCGAAGGCATGCGAGTCCTGGAACAGTATGCAAGCGAGATGCGGCCGTCGGCGGGAGATTGCGTGTTCGACCTCGGGGCGAACTGCGGACTGTCCACGGTGATGCTCGCGCGGCTGGTCGGACCGACCGGGGCGGTGCATGCGTGGGAGCCAGATCCCGGAAATCGCGCCATGCTCGAGCGGAACGTTGCCCGATACGCACCGACCATCGCTGTCGTGCATCCCGAAGCCATCGGTGGACGGGCGGGCCGCCGATCGTTCACTGCCGAGGCCAGTTTGGGTGCCGGATTCGCGGCGCTGGTCCCGCGCGCAGGTCTTGCGCCGGTAATCGACGTCCCGGTCGTGACCCTCGAAGGTGCGGCCCAACGGGCGGGTCGCATCCCGACGTCGATCAAGATGGATGTCGAAGGCGCGGAACTCGAGATCGTGGAGGCCGCACGTTCGTGGCTACAGGTCCACCGGCCCACCCTCGTGATCGACACGCAGCATCGCATCGCTGGGGCGTACACCGACCGACGGATCGAGGCCCTGCTGTCGGAGATCGGGTACGTGGTGCGGACGCAGGTGACACGTGGGAGCCGGCTGACCTCCGCGGTTCACCGGGACGCCGTGCGAGGCTCCGCGACCCGGTGATAGCTTAGAGACAGACTGCGAGGCAACCCCGTGATCAACCAAGACCCGTTCGAGGATCTCTTTGTCCTCGAAATGACCAACAATCATCAGGGACGGCTCGATCGTGCCCTGGCGATCGTTCGTGCACATTCACGCGTGGTGCGGTTCAACGGAGTACGCGCGGCGATCAAGTTGCAGTTCCGGGACACCGAGCGGTTCGTGCATCCGGCGTTCCGGGACCGGACCGACATTCGCTACATCCGTCGCGTTATGGAGACGCGGCTCGCCCACGACGACTACCGCACGATCGTGGAGCATATCCGGAAGAACGGCTGCATCCCGATGGCCACGCCGTTCGACGAACGCTCGGTGGACTTCTGCGTCGAACTCGCGTTGCCGATCATCAAGATCGCGAGCGCGGACAGCAACGACTGGTTGCTCGTCGAGCGCATCGCGGCGACCCGGAAGCCGGTGATTGTCTCCTTCGGCGGAACTCCGCTCAAGGACATGGATGATCTCGTCACCTTCTTCGAGCGCCGGAACATCCCCCTGGCCATCAATCATTGCGTCGCAGCGTACCCGCACGAGGATTCGGAAGCGCAGTTGCATCAGATCGATTTCCTGCGACAGCGATATCAGGGCCACACGATCGGGTACTCCTGTCATGAGTATCACGACTGGACCACCTCCATGCATATCGCGTACGCCAAAGGCGCACGCACCTTCGAACGCCATATCGACATCACCGAAGGAAATGACACGGTCGCCCCGTATTCATCGCTGCCGGATCAAGTGGATCACTGGTTCAAGGCCTTCCGCAAGGCGCGCGAATTCTGCGGCAATGCGCAGACGACGCGACTGGTGCCGTTGGATCGCGAGCTCGCCTACCTGGATTCCTATGTCCGCGGCGTCTACGCCGCACGGGACCTGCAGGTCGGCGAGCTGCTGACCGACGCCGACATCTTCATGGCGATCCCCCTGCAAAAGGGCCAGTTGTCCACCCGTGAGCTCATGCTCGGCACCTTTGGGCACCGGATGCGTCGCCCATGTCGGCGCGACGAGCCCATCACGATCGATCACATCGATACGCCGTACCGCGACCATCCGCAGATGCGGCAGCAGATCCTCGAGCGCGGTATCTGATGCGCGTCGCCGAGTACCTCATGGAGCGCGCGGTCGCGCTGGGCGTTGATCAGGCGTTTCTGGTGACCGGCGGCGGCGCGATGTACCTCAATGACGCCATCGGACATACGCCCGGGCTGTCCTGGCTGTGTACCCATCACGAGCAGGCGGCGGCGATGGCAGCGGAGGGCTATGCGCGCGTCCGTGGCCGGCCTGCATTGTGCAACGTGACCACGGGGCCGGGTGGCATCAACGCCATCAACGGCGTGTTCGGCGCGTGGACCGACTCGATCCCGATGCTCGTGATCTCCGGTCAGGTCAAGCGCCAAACGGTCGCGGCCAATTTTCCGGGATCCGGGTTGCGGCAACTCGGCGACCAAGAAGTCGACATCCTCGGCATGGTCCGTGGCATCACCAAGTACGCCGTGTCGCTCGATGCGCCGGGCGATGCCCGCTACGTGATCGAGCGCGCCCTGCATCTCGCGACCACCGGGCGCCCGGGACCCGTCTGGATCGATGTCCCGATCGATGTGCAGGCCGCCGTGGCGGATCTCGCGCACATGCGCGCGTACGATCCGGACGACGACTCCGCCGCTGCCCCCCCACCGGTCCGTGAGACGGACGTGCAGGCAATCGTGGCGCGCATGGCAACGGCGCAACGGCCGGTCGTCATGGTGGGTTCCGGCGTTCGGATCGCCGGCGCGACCGCCGTACTGCTCGAGGTCGTGCAGGCCCTTGGTGTGCCGGTCGTCACGGCGTGGACCGCTGTCGACACCGTGCCCACGGATTTCCCGCTCTTCGGTGGGCGCCCGGGAACCGTCGGTGATCGTGCCGGGAATTTCACGGTGCAGAACAGTGATCTCCTGCTCGTGATCGGGTGTCGCCTCAATATCCGGCAGGTCAGCTATAACTGGAGCGCGTTCGCGCCGCAGGCGTGGATTGCACAGGTCGACGCGGACGACGCGGAGCTGCGGAAGCCGACCGTGCGGCCGCACCTGCCCGTCCATGCGGACGCTCGGCGATTCCTCGAGTGTCTGCGCGCCCATCTCGCGCAGGACGCGTGGGATGCGACGCGGTACGCGCCGTGGGTGCAGTGGGTGCGCGAGCGGGTGCGGCGCTACCCCGTCGTCCAGCCCGCGCAACGCCTCACGCCCGATGAGTGGGTGAATCCGTATCATGCCCTCGATCGGCTGTTCCAGCTGTTCGCGGACGACGAGGTGATCGTCTGCGGAGATGGTTCCGCGTGCGTCATCACGAACCAGGTCGCGACCATCCGCGGCACGCAACGCCTCTTCACGAACAGCGGAAGCGCCTCGATGGGCTACGATCTCCCCGCCGCGATAGGTGCCGCAGTCGCACGTGGTGGCGGTCGTGTCGTCTGCCTGGCGGGCGACGGCAGCGTGCAACTCAATCTCCAGGAACTGCAGACGGTCGCCCATCACCGGCTTCCCATCACGCTGTTCGTCCTGAACAACGGCGGCTATCTCTCCATGCGGGGATCCCAGCGCGGCGCGTTCGGCCGACTCGTCGGTGCGGACGCGACCAGCGGGATCTCCTTTCCCGACACGCAGCGCATCGCGGGTGCCTACGGACTCCCGTTTTTCCGCGCCGCTGGTCCCGACTTCGAATCCGCGATGCGTGAGGCGTTAGCCTGCGGCGGACCGGCTATCTGCGAGGTGGTGCTGGATCCGGCACAGTTGTTCGAGCCGAAGCTGGGCTCGCGCGCACTGGCCGATGGCACCATGGTCTCACCGCCGCTCGAAGACATGTCACCCCTGCTGAATCGAGCAGAGCTGGCGTCGAACATGGTGTCGTCGATGTCGCCGAAGGTCGACGCATGAATCGTCCCGGTGCGGCGCTCCCCACCGCGGACCTGGTCCACGCCATCGACCACGCGCGCGACGCCATGGAGGCGTGCCGCGGCGCGCGACTGCTGGTGACCGGCGCCTCGGGATTTGTGGGAAGCTGGCTGCTGGAATCCGCGTTGCATGTGAGTCGGGCCCTGTCACTGGACCTGCAGGTCACCGCGCTCGTCCGCGACCGCGCTCGCTTCGCGGCGTCCTTGCCGCATTTGGCCACGGCCCCCACGCTGACCCTGGTCGAAGGAGACATCCGCACATGCGAATTGCCGATGCGCGATATCACGCACATCGTGCACTGTGCCTCGGCGTCGTCCCCGGCGATGGTGGCGGAGCGGCCGGACGAGGTGGTGGACATCATCGAGCGCGGGACCACCCATATGTTGGAGCTCGCCCGTCAGTCGGCGGGGGTGCGTTTTCTGCAGATGAGCTCGGGTTCCGTGTACGGGCCGCAACCGGGAGGGGTGGGGTCGCTCGCGGAGCGCTTCGACGGCACCGCCGACCACCGTGATCCGCGCCAACGGTTCGGCGCCGCCAAACGCCGCGCGGAGCAGGCAGGCGAGGCTGCCGTGGCGCAGGGCGTCGCGTTCGTCAGCGCGCGGGCGTTTGCCTTGGTCGGTCCCCGACTGCCGCTCGACGCGGCGTTTGCCCTCGGCAACTTCCTCGGCGATGCCCTTGCCGGTCGGTCGATCAGCATCAACAGTGACGGGACGGTCGAACGGTCCTGGCTGCATATGGCAGACCTCACGGCATGGTGCTGGACACTGTTGGCGCGCGGAGTGCCCGGACGTGCCTACAACGTCGGCGCCGCGGAGTCGATGTCGCTATGGGAGGCCGCACACCGCGTCGCACGATTGCCCGCGCCGCCGGTCACGGTGCGACGCTTGCTCGAGCCATCGCCCGGCGTGGAGCCCTCGCGCTATATTCCCGACATAGCCCGTGCGCGCGTTGAGTTGGGACTCGACGCCTGGATTCCGTTCGACGATGCGATCCGCCGCACTTGGGGCTGGCTTCGGAACCTTCCGGCATGACCAGCAGGGAACGCCATCTCCAGATCGGCACGAGACGGATCGGCCCTGGCGAGCCGTGTTATGTCATCGCGGAAATCGGGTTGAATCACAACGGCAGTCTCGACATTGCCAAGCAGCTGGTCGATGCTGCCGTCGCGGCCGGTGCCGATGCCGTGAAATTCCAGAAGCGCACACTCGTCGAGACGTATCGCCGGGAGATCCTCGAGCAACCCCGACGTGGAGAGCAGGGGTTGCAATACATCGTGCCCCTGCTGGTCGAGTTCGAACTGTCGGACGACGATTTCCGGGAGCTCCATCAATATTGCCGGGCCCGCGGTACGACGTTCATGTGCACCCCGTGGGACCTGGGGAGCGTCGACTTCCTCGAGACGATGGCGCTCGACGGCTACAAGATCGGCTCGCCCGACATGACGAATTTCCCGCTCATCGAACACGTCGTGTCGACGCGGAAACCGCTGCTGCTCTCCACCGGTATGTCCACGGAAGAGGAGATCCGCCGGACGCTCGCCTATCTCGGTGACCTGAATGCCGATTACGCGCTCTTTCACTGCGTGAGCACGTATCCGGCCGCGGCGGAAGAGATCAACCTCCGCTTCATGGAGACGCTTCGGGAGTGGTCCGGTCGCCCGGTCGGGTACTCCGGCCATGACACGGGCACCGCCATTTCGCTCGCGGCCGTCGCGATGGGCGCGCGAATGCTCGAGCGGCATCTGACGCTGGACCGCTCGATGCGGGGGCCGGACCACAAAGCGAGTCTCGAGCCCGCCCAGTTTGCCGAACAGGTGCGGGCGGTTCGTGACGTGGAAGCCTCGCTGGGTGCTCCGCATCGCTGGCTCACGCGCGGTGAAACGCTCAACCGCCGTACGCTGAGCAAGAGTCTGGTGGCCGCGACATCCATCGGTGCGGGAACTCCGATCACCCGCGCGATGATCGTGAGCAAGAGCCCGGGGCTCGGCCTCTCGCCGCAGTTCGTGGATCGGCTCGTCGGTCGCACCCTGGACCGCGATCTCGCGCCCGACGATCCCTTTCTGCCGGCGGATCTGGAGGACCGCGAGGTCTCCGCCGGTTCGGCACGTCCGATCGACGTCGGTACGCCGTGGGGCATCGTCGCGCGCTTCCTCGACCTCCCGGCGCTCGAGGCACGCTTCGCCCCACAGGGGATGCATTTCGTCGAGTTCCATGTGAGTGACCGCGATCTCGACGCGGGTGCCGAGGCCTACACCGGAGGGACGAAGCCCTACGGACTCGTGATCCACGCCCCGGAGTACGCCCATGACGTCCTCATCGATCTCTGCGCGGAGGATGTGGCACAACGCACGCTGAGCGCCGCACGGATCCAGAAGACCGTCGACCTCGCGCGCGCGCTCGCCCCGCACTTCACGCTGGATCCGGCGGCCTTTCCGCACGGCCCGAAGGTCGTGATGCATGTCGGCGGGATGTGGCCGCGTCCCGGCGGCTACGATGTTGAAGCAGCCACCATGCGCCTGCTCGACGCGCTCGCCACCATCGACAGCACCGGCGTCGATCTCCTGCTCGAGAACCTTCCTCCGTACCCGTGGTACTTCGGTGGACGATGGTTCGGGCACGTCGCCTGTGACGCCGAGAACACGGCACGCTTGTGTCGGGAATCGGGCCTCGGGCTCTGCTTCGACACCTCGCATGCAGCGCTCGAGTGCGCGCGCAGCGGCGCGAGTCTCAAGGCGTTCGCGGAGCAGGTCGCCCCCTACGTCCGTCACCTGCACGTGAGCGATGGCGCCGGAGTCTCCGGGGAGGGGCTGCAGGTCGGAGAGGGCACCGTGAACTTCGTCGAACTTCTCCCGATCCTCTCAGCCCGTCGCCCAACGATGATCCCCGAGATCTGGATGGGGCATCACGAGGCGGGCGCAGGATTCCAGACCGCCCTCGAGCACCTCACCGATGTCCACTGGGCGGACAGCGCCCTGCAACGCGGGACGGACGTCGCCTCACGCCCCGATCTCGAGGCCCTGACGGTCGGCCACAGCGCGACGCTCTTCACGGCCCTTCGCGCCATCGATGCCAACCGGATGGGGATCGTCTTCGTGCTGGACGACACTGGTCGTGTGGTCGGCGTGATGACGGACGGCGACGTCCGCCATTGTTTCGTGCGCGGCTTTGGTCTCCACTCCAGCGTGCGCGAAGTCATGACCCGCGAGTTCACCTACGGCACGGCGGGCGAATCCGCGGCGGCGCTGCTGGCCAGACTCCCCGGTCGCACCCGCCTCATGCCGATCCTCGATGCGAATGGACGGCTGATCGACTACGCCAATCCGGTCCATCTCCCGGAGACCATCGCGTGACGGTGAAACTTTCCGATTGGGTGTTCGCGTCGCTCAAGCGCGAAGGGGTGCGACAGGTCTTCGAGCTCACGGGTGGCGGCGCCATGCATCTCAACGATTCCCTCGGGGCGAGCGGGATCGAGTACATCTGCATGGTGCATGAGCAAGGGGCAGCGATGGCCGCCGAGTCCTATGCGAAGTTCACTGGGGACATCGGGGTCTGCCTCGTCACGACGGGACCCGGCGGCACGAACGCGATGACCGGCGTTGCCGCCGCATGGGCCGATTCGACGCCGATGCTTGTGCTCTCGGGGCAGGTGAAACGCGCCGACTTGGTCGGCACGACCGGCGTCCGTCAGATGGGTGTGCAGGAGATCGATGTCGTGGCGATGGCGCGTCCCATCACCAAGCTCGCGCTCACGGTCCTCGAGCCGTCGCAGATTCGCTATCACCTCGAGCACGCGCTCTGGCTCGCCCGCACGGGACGGCCTGGCCCGGTCTGGCTCGACATCCCGATCGACGTGCAAGGGGCGATGATCGACGAAACGTCACTCCCCGGATTCAGCCCTCCCGAGACCCCGGTCGAAGGGCTCACGCCGTCAGCGGAGCTCGTCGCGAGCGTCACGCGTACGCTCGACGCCCTGACGCGGAGCGAACGACCCGTGGTGTTGATCGGGAATGGCGTCCGCCTCGGCCACGCGCGCTCCGCCATGCGGACCCTGATCGCGCGACTCGGTGTCCCAGTGCTCACGACCTGGCTCGCCCACGATCTGGTCGCCGATGACCATCCGTTGATGATGGGACGCCCAGGGCCCGTCGCGCCTCGCGGTGCGAACTTCACGCTGCAGAACGCCGATTGGCTCCTGACGCTCGGCGTGCGCCTTGGGACCGTTGTCACCGGCTACGCACCGCACCACTACGCGCGTGCAGCCTTCAAGACCATGGTCGACATCGATGCCGCGGAAGTACGGAAGCTCGGCGCCACCATCCAGGAGCCCGTGTGCGCCGACGTCGCGCAGTACATCGCCGAGATGCACCGGCAGCTCGAGGCGCGCGCCGCGATCGCTCCGCCCACGGCATGGCACGACCGCTGCGTCCTGTGGAAGACCACGTACCCCGTGATCCAGCCGGAGTACCGGCATCGCTCAGACGGTGTCAGCACGTATGTGTTGGCCGAGGCGATCGCGGCGGCCTCCGGGCCAGAGCAACTATTCGTATCCGGAAGCTCGGGCGCCGGGATCGAGATCTTTTGTCTCGCCCTGACGCTCACGGACGGTCAGCGGCTCTATCTCTCTCCCGCACTCGGATCGATGGGGAACGCGATCCCCGCCGTGATCGGGGGATGCATCGCCAACGACCGACGGCCGACGATCACCGTCGACGGCGACGGCGGATTCCAGTTGAACGTGCAGGAACTCGAAGTCGCCCGCCGGTTGCAGCTGCCGGTGAAGCTCTTCGTTCTCAACAACGATGGATACGCCTCGATCCGGACCTCCCAGAGCCGCTATTTCGGCCGACTGGCCGGCGCTGATGCCACGAGCGGTGTTACGCAGCCGCCGCTCGAGGGGATCGCTCGCGCCTTCGGCGTCGAGTATGCCCGCATCGAGACCGATGCGGACCTCACGGCACAGGTGCGCGCCCTGATCGACGCGCCGGGGCCGTGCGTGATCGAAGTCATCACCCCGCGTGATGAACCCCGAGCGCCGAGCTTGTCGTCGGTGCGCCGGCCCGACGGCTCCATGGTATCGCGTCCGCTCGAGGACCTCTGGCCCTTCCTGCCGCGCGACGAATTCCTGGCGAACATGATCATCCCGGCGCTGCCGGACTGACCGGCCAGGGGAGGAGCTGCGGCCAACTCAGCGCGGCGACGCGAACCGCTCCACCAACCGCTCCACTGGGACAGCGTAGCACACCAGTTCCCAGCAGTCCTCGGCGTACCGCCGCACGAAGAGCCGGTAATCCGGTTGGATGCGGTGGATCAACCTCGGGATCTCCCACAGGTGCTCGGAGCGGTGGTAGACGCAGATCGCCAGTACCGGACGACGGGTCCGCAGAGTTCCCGCGCCCCCGGTGATCGCCATCGGTTCCGCTCCCTCGATGTCCATCTTGATGAAGGTCGGTGACTCCTGCGCGAAGAGCGTGTCGAGTCGTCGGCAATCGATTGAGACATCACCGTCGGTCGAGAGCAGGGTCGAGCCGGCGTTGTGCGTGGCCCGGAAAGAGAACGTCGCGTCCTGATCGCTGACGCCGTACGGCAGCGCCGTGATCCTCGCTGCGGCTTCGGTGGGGAGCGTGGCCATCCATCCGCGCAACGCGGCGCGATTGTCGGCGTCGGGCTCGAGCAGGAACATCCGTCCGAAAGCGCCGCCGCGCCGCGCGAGGAAGGCCCGCGCGCTGTCACCGTCGAACGCTCCGCAATCGACGAACACTTCCTCCGCGAGCGGTACGACCACGTCGTCCGGGAAGTACGTGTCGGCCCCCGGTTGATGCGCCGAGAGGATGCTGCCCGCAGGATGGAAGCGCCACAGGAGCTGCTCGCAGAACTCGCGGCGTGAGGCATCGTCGGCGAGCACTGCGAATCCGGCACGGATGGCTCCCTCCTGCTCCACGAGCCGGTGGGGCAGGTCGGTACACGACGACGGGATGAACTGCGTCGCGTACTTCCAGAACAGGTGGATCACCGGTGCGATCCGTGGGAATCCAGCCGACCGGAGCTGCGCCGTGACGGTCGAGCCGTGATAGACGGTCACCACCACGCAGGACGTGGCACCATGACGCGCGAGCGCATCAACCGGCGAGAGCACCGGGAGCCCTTCAACCGTCGTGCCCCAGATCTCGGGATTGTTGTCGATGAACGCGATCGGTTCCACGCCAGCCTTCCGCAATCCGTTCAACACGAACCGACCGAGCCATCCGGCTCCGAACAGCAACAGCGCATCACTGAACGGCGCCGCGACGGCGTCGAAGCTGTGCGCCTCCCGTTCCCGAACCGCAGCCGGCGACTCGGCGTGGAGCCGCTCGAACACCAGGTCGATCCAGCGATCCGATGGAAGTTGCGAAAACAGCGTGCGGGGATCGGTATCGGAACGTGCCATCGTCAGAGCTTCAAAGGGTGAACGGGGTGGCCGCGCGTCCGCGCGCCGATGGGACGAGCCGAGCCGGACCGTGCGCCGACATCAGGCCTGCAACCGGACGGCCCGATGTGCGCGAAACAGCAGGAAGACCGGCACCAGAGCGATCAGCCCACTCCCTCCGTAGCCGATGGCAGCACCCGTGGCGCCGCCGAGAATCCCACCACTGATCCCCCCGAGTGCCATCGCCGCGCACGCGGCGACCACCGGTGTCCGCATGGCCTCATCGCGGAACGAGCGGGCCCACGCGGACATCGATTGCAGGAGGAGCACCGCCAGTGCGCCCGAGAGCATCGCACCGGTTGCCGCGAATGGCAGCACGCGCACCCCCAGCACCGGCACCCAGCGCAAGAGCGCGACGGGGAGCAGCAACACCGCAACCGCCGCCGCCCCGAAGACGAGGAGGGTCTGGCCCAGTGCCTGCGCGGCGGCACGGTCGAACTCGCGGAGCCGTTGCGTTGCCACGAGTGTTCCGAACGTCGGCAACCGCGCATGCAGCCACGCACCCGCGAGCCACGCCGGCGCCATCGTCAGTGCGAGCGTGAGTCCGAACCGACCGGCGTGATCGCCGCCGTGCGCCACCAGCAATACCGGAGCGATCGCCTGCGACGCGAACTGCAACGCGAGCCAGAGTTGCGCGCTGCGGCGTTGCTCGAGGTCCAATTTTCCTGCCAGCGTGGTATCCTGCGTCCCCGCAAGATTCGAGGGAAGTGTCGTGGGGGCGCGCAGCAAGCCGCGACGCGTGAGCACGAGCCAGCCGCCGGCGATCCCGATCTGCACGAACGCCGCCAGCCAGCAGGCGAGCAGCGCGTGATGTTGCAGGAGCCCTGACCACAGGGCGAGCAGGACTCCCCCCGCTTGTACCGCGCGCATGTGCTGCAGCGGCACTTGCGCGCCGGTCCCTTCGCAGATCGCGAGGAACGGTACGATCACGATGTAGGCCGCCACCAGCACAATGGTCGACAACCACAGTACGAGGAATCCCAGCGACTCCTGACGCGGGGCGTACACGAAGGCACCGCCGACACCGGCCACGGCCAGCACCAGCAGTGCGAGGCGCACGTGCCATCGGAGCGCCGTGTGCAGCAGCACGCTGATGGCGGTGCGCGCATGTACACCGCCCGTGAGTTGCCCGCCGGCGGACCACTGGAGCCGGCCCGCCTCGTGACTCGCGAATTGCACCAGGATCGTCGCGGGCCCCATTTCCATGAACGGCGCCAACGTCACCACGCCCAGGAGCACGAAATACAGCCCCTGATCGGCGGTGTGCAGGCGTGCGGCCACCAACCACAAGGTGATCGGCGCCCCGCCAAGGCTGATGGCTCGACTGAGCACGGCCCCACGCACCCGCGGGTCCCGCAGACTGTGGAACAGCGTGGCGACGGCGCTCAGAAGTTGATCCGCTCCTTTTCGATCGCGAAGGGATGGTGACGCACCTGCGTCCAGATCGATCCGATGTACTCCCCCACGATGCCGATGAAGACCAGTTGCACCGAGGACAGCAGGAAGAATCCGATCAACACCGGCGCGACGCCGAGCGAGAACGAGTCCCAGTACAGCAACTTGTAGATCAGGTAGCCGAGCGCGACGCACAGGCTCACGCAGGCAAGCAGGAACCCCAGGATCGTCGCGATCCGCAGCGGGATCTTGGAGTGGTTGACGATGCCGAGGAAGGCGTAGTCGTACAGCGTATACCAGTTCTGGGTCGAGATGCCGCGGCGTCGCCGCGGTTGCGTGAAGGGGACGCGCGCCGGCTCAAATCCGATGTCCGCGATCAGGCCACGAAAGTACGGATACGGATCATCGATCGCCCGGATCGCCTCCACGACCACGCGGTCGTACAACCCGAACCCCGTCGCCTGGTTCACCAACGTCACGTCGGACATCCGCGCGAGCAGACGGTAGTACCGCTCCCGCACCTGGTACAGGAGCCACGATTCCTCACTCCTCTCCTTCACCGCCATGACCACCTTGTGCCCCGACTCCCAGGCATCGAGGAACCGCGGGATCATCTCCGGCGGATCCTGGAAGTCGCTCGCCATCAGGATCACCGCATCGCCCCGCGCTTCCATCAGCGCATGCATCGGCGAACGGATATGCCCGAAGTTGCGCGCGTTGAGGATCACCTTGACGCTGGGATCCTCTGCCGCGATTGCGCGCAGAATCTCTGGCGTGCCGTCCTGACTCGCGTTGTCGATGTAGAGGATCTCGAAACGATACTGCGGACGCGTCGCGAAAACGGCCTGCAGCGCCTCGTACAACGGGCGCACGTTCTCCACCTCGTTGTAGCAGCCGGTGACGATCGTGACGAGCGTCTGGGTCACAGCCGTTCGAGCGCCTCGAGGCCGATCACCGGCTTCCATTGGACAAGTTCATACTGGGCGAGGCCGTGCACGGTGAACGGGTCACCATCGCGCACCCTGTTGAGCGCCGCCGCGGCATCCGTATCGCTCACGCGGAGGAGCAGCATCCCGCCCGAGCGCGGATCCATCGGCCCGGCGGCGAGCAAGGTGCCGGCCTCGTGCAGCGTCCGCAGATATGCGCGGTGCTCATCCTGGCCGGCGAGAATCTCTTCGAGGGGGCGACGATATCTGATGATGGCGATCGCGTACACGGCGGCGTTGGTTCGGGGATCTCCCATCCGGCGGGGATGGTCCCGCACTCGGGGCGTGCCCAAGAACATAACGCCCGGAGCGGGCGGTCGCCGTGTTGCCCCTGCGCGGGGCAGCTGATAACATCTCCCTATGCGACTCTGCCTCCGCGTCATTCTTCCGCTTCTCGCCCTCGTCGGCCTCCCCGCCCTCGCTCCCGCACAGTCGGCGGACGACGCCCGAACCGCCGACGCCCTTTCCCGCTGGATCGCGCTGCCGGCGGCGCCCGGCGCCGAGGACCTCGCCGCGCCAGCCCTCGGCAAGCTGCTCAGTGGCTGGACCCGTGATCAGTCCGGGAACTGGATCAAGCGGGTGGGGCAGGGAAGCCCCCGCCGCGTGGTCGCCTGCGGGTTGGACGTGACCGCCTATGTCGTGAGCGAAATCACCGAGCAGGGCTATCTCCGCCTGCACCGGTCGGGCACGACGCTCCAGCACCCGCTGGCCGACCAGTTCCTCGAGGCCACCAGGGTCCAGATCCACACGGCGGTACGGGCCGTGCCGGGGGTCGTCGCCATCGCCAACGGCCACTTCTCCCGCCAGCATCGAGCCGACACCACCGTCGTGGGGGTCGACCAACTCTGGGTGGACGTCGGGGCCTCATCGCGTGCCGAGGTCGAGAAGCTCGGGATCGCCCTGCTCGACCCGGTGATACCCGATCGCGCCCCCTGGACGTGGGGATCCTTCGCGTCCGGGCCGGGTGCGGCGACACGTGCCGGATGCGCCGCGGTGGCCACGGCCTCGCAGGGAACGGTGACCTCCGGCGAGACCATCTTCATCATCTCCGCGCAGCACGTCTTCGGCTGGAACGGTCTCACCGGCGCCTTGCGCCGTATCGGCCCGGTCAACGAACTCGCGATCGTCGACGTCACCGCCCGCACCACCGTGCCTCAGGCAAAAGTCATCGTGCCAAAGTCCCGCTACACCGGCTCCCTCGTCGAGTCGATGAGCGGCACGGATGCGCGGACGCTGCTGCAGAGCGTGGCCCAAGCCGCGGGCGTGACCCTCGCCGCCGACGCCTCATGGCTCGCACCGGCTCCCACTCCACCCGCAGTCCGCGTGCCCCGTTCCGATGCCTACGAAGCGACCGAGAAGCTCGTCACCACGCTCCTCGATCTCCCGGGCGTCCCCGGCCACGAGTGGCGCGTCCGGAACGCCATCCGCGCCTCGCTCCCCAAATGGGCGGCGGATCGCGCGGTGGTCGACTCGGCCGGCAACCTGATCGTGGCCGTCGGGCCGGACAAGGACTCGGTCGCCTTCGTGGCGCACACCGACGAGGTCTCGTTCGAAGTCGACAGCATCCTGCCCGACGGCCATGTGACGCTTACCCGGAAGGGCGGAGTCATCCCCTCGGCGTGGGAAGGACAGCCCGCCATGCTGGTCTTCGATCCTGACGCCAGCGGCAACACGAACGAAGCGCTGCGCGGCGTCTTCGTGCCGCGGGAGACCGCACGGAGCAAAGCACCCCCTCGACTTCTCGCGTGGTTCGGACTCGATGCCGCCGGGCTCACTGCCCGTGGCGTGAAGACCGGCGCGGCGGTGCTCGGCCTCAAGCGCGCCGCACGCCTTGCCGGCACACGCGTCACGGGACGCTCCTCCGATGACCGCACGGGCTCTACGGCACTGGTATTGGCTGCGCGGAAAATCGACCCCGCCACGCTCAACCACAAAGTGATCCTCGTCTGGACCACTGGCGAAGAAGGGGGATTGCTCGGCGCCCGTGCCTTCGCAGCGCGCAGTGGTGCCGGACTCCGCCGCGTGTATGCGATTGATACCTTCGTGTCGAGCGATACCCCGTTGGAGCAGCCCACCTTCGCGTACGCGCCGCTCGGCAAAGGCGCGGTGCTTCGCGGATTGGATGATGGCTCCATCGCGCCGCGCGCCGAACGCGATCGCGTCATGCGAATCGCCAAGGCCAACAACATCCCGTTGCAGGTCGGCACAACGCACGGCAGCACGGACGGCTCCGCGGTTGGCGCCTACGGAGCACCGAACCTGGGGATCAGCTGGCCCGGGCGCTATTCCCATACCCCAGGCGAAGTGCTGGACCTCCGCGACGTGGATGCCCTCACACGCCTCATCGCCGCCCTCGCTATCGCGCCGTGATCACCCCGTGATCACGGCGAAGACGCCCTGAGCCGCGCTCTGCTCAGGGCGTGAACCACCAGGACAGCTTCACGAGCAGCGTGTTGTCCGGATGCGCGGCGAACAAATCACGGACATCCCGAGGGGCATCGAAGGTGCCCGCATGCAGGTCGCTCTGCGCGCGCCCTTGTTGCCAAACCACGAACAGAGCACTCGCGGGCCGGTACTCCCAGCGCGCGACGATGTTCGAGTTGAACTGCTTGACGTTGAAGTCGTTCAGTACCGCGCTGGGTCCGCTGAAGGGTCGGAAGCGATCCGCGTAGGCCGGCGCGCGCGGGCGCGCGAGTTCGCGCCAATCCGCGAAATGTCCGGTCGTCACGAACGGTTGCGCATACAGTTGGAACGACAGCGTCGGCGTCACGGTCACATTCGCACGCCCCGTGATCGTCAGGATGTTCTGTTCGAGGCGCGCGAAGGTGTAATGCGTGGTGTCCTGACCAATCGCCCCGAAATTCGCGACCCACTGCTGATCGTTCACCACATGGTCGAACGACGCCGTGACGGTAGCCGAGTAGCGGCTCGACACGCGCACGTCGGTGCTGACATCTCCACCGCGGTACCACGAACGTCCGACATCCGAACTCCCGAAACGCACCGCCGCACGCGGAACCCAGTCCGGCCGAGGGTCGCCGATCAGGTCCACACGCATGCCAGCCTTCGGTGACTGCGTCAGCGCCGGTCCACCGCGCGCACAGCTCACGCAGTTGACGCCGCTCAGATCGCTGCCCGTGAGCGTCAGGGCCGCGGACCAACTGTTCAGGAAGGTGACGTTGCCGTACAGCTGCGCGACGCGTGCGGCCGGAAGGCCGCCGATCGTCCAGTGCGCATCGACCGACACATAGCCGGTAGCCGCCCGCAACCACCGACTCGGCGTTGTCTGCTGCAGGTCGAATCGTTGCGTGATCTGTTCGTCGTTCACCAGCGTCACGAATCCGAAATCATTCAACTCCATCCCGCCTTCCGCGCGGCGCACATACGTGTCCGAACGCCACCACCCTTTGCGCTTGGTCAACTGTGCCGAGTACGCCATGCCGCCGAGCGAGGTGCGGGTGGAGTCATACCGCGTGTCGCCGTCCGGGCGCTGGAAGTAGTGCACACTGCTCGTCTGTGTGAGCGCGATCGACGAGGCACTCCCGTTCACCCGTCCGTTGGCGGTATACGCCAGCAAGCGCCAGGCATCGGTCACGTCGATGTACCCTTGGACGAGTACGGTCGTCGCATCATGTCGGAGCAGCGGCGAGGTCGCCGCATCGAGCGAACGGCTCACATTCGTGATTTGGGTGCCGAGCTGCGCCCGGCCCCCGTCCCATTCGCGCAGCGCGCGGGCCACGAGATAGTTCGTCTGCGGCTCGATGGTCGTGCCCGCGCCGCCGATCACCCGTTCGGTGACCGCGTCCACCAATCCCAATGACACGCCGTTGACGAACTGGCCGGTCAGCTTCGCGGCGCCGAGGATCGGGGTGAAGGCCACGTCGGTGGCACGTCGCAACTGCGGGGTCCGCCCGATGCGCCGCGAGTAGAACAGCCCCTCGCACGGTCCGGAACAGCGGTACAGCCCAGCCCCTTCCTGGAAGAAGGGACGGCGTTCGTCGAAACGGATCTCGAATGCGGACAGATTCAGCACCGCCGGATCGGCCTCGACTTGGCCGAAGTCCGGATTCACCGTGGCGTCGACCGTGACGTTCGGCGTGAGGCCCGCCTTCACATCGATGCCGCCCGTGGCGCGCGCACGCATCGCGGGGCCTGCACTCGCCGCATACGATTCGGTCTTGGCAACGGTATACGGCAACACTTCGAGACGGCGTGGCGACGCAATCCCCGAAATGCCCCGGAGTGTCCCCAGTTGCGAAATGAGGGCACTGATGGAACGCCGGTAGACCGGCCAGGAATCCCGCTCGTTCAGTCGCGCGATGTCGCGCCAGATCCCGAACCCGAACTCGTGAACGTCCTGATCCTTGTACCGCAGTTGGCTGAACGGCACACGGAACTCCGCGATCCAGCCGAGTGAATCAATGCTCACCGCGGCATCCCAGACGCCATCCCACGTCGGATCTTCGATCATGTCGCCGTAAATGGCAAAATCCCGCTTCACGCCGGCGGGATTCACCGCCATCTCCACGCCGGTCCGCCGGTCGTGGAAGGCGTCGATCACGATCTTGAGCTGATCGCTCGCGGTCTTCACATCGCGGCGGCTGAGCAGACTCACGATGCTGTCCGGATGCGGGTCGAACGCACGGACGAGGACGTACAGGTTCCGGTCGTCGTACACCACACGCGCTTCCGTGCGGAAGGCCGGGTCGAGGTCCTCCCCCGGATCGAACTGGCGGAAATCACGCATCGCCGGCGCGAGCTCCCACGCCTCGTCGCGGTCTCGCCCGTCGATGACCGGAGGGCGTGCGGCGCGCACCGCACGCGCCGACATCTCGCGCACCGGGGGGGGCGCATCGACCGCGGCCGATCCGCCCCCTCCGGTGCGCGGCCGGCCAGACGCCGGTCCGAGGGTCTGCGCCGCGACACCAACGGCCAGGCTACACAGCAGGACGAGGAGCGCCGGAAGCCGTCGCAGGGAGCAAAGCGAAGTCACGTGGGTGTCACCAGTACTTCACGCCGCTGCGGCGGTTTGACCGACGCGGCACGCTACGGAACCGTCGGCTTGGGCGGCTTGGCCGGCTTGCTGCCGTTCATGCGCGGGCGAGGGCCGTTCCCGACCTCTTCCACCAGCTTCTCGATGTAGTTGGTGATCTTCGCATAATGCGGATAGTCGATGAACTCGGGCTCGTCCGTCTTCTGGTGGTAATCGCCATGCAATCCGGTGAAGAAGAAGGCGATCGGTACCCCAACCTTGGCGTAGTTGTAGTGGTCGCTGCGGCCATAGATGTTGTTGTAGCCGCTCCACGACAACGAATCATCGAACTTGTAGTCCAGCTGCAGCGGCTTGGCCTGCTTGGCGTTCACGGCCTTCACGGCGTCGCCCAGATCCTTGGAATCGAAATACGAACCCACGACACCCAAGTAGTCCGGACCGCCGCCCGGAAGGTCTTCCGCGCGCCCACGACCGATCATGTCGATGTTGAGCTGCGCCACCACCGAATCCAGCGGGACGGTGGGGTTCGCCGTGTAGAACGCCGATCCGATCAGCCCGCCTTCCTCGCCGGTATGCCAGACGAACAACGTGGATCGCTTGGGCTTCACCTTCAGACTCGCCATGTACTCGGCGATCTCCAGCACGCCCATCGAGCCCGAGCCGTCGTCGTCCGCCCCATTGTTCACGGAATCCATGCGCGCTTTCGGAATCACCTTGCGGATGCTATCCATGTTCACCTTAATCGTCGCGAGCTGCGCGGGCGTCAGGGCGATCATCTTGTTCTCGATGAGCATCTTGTTGCGGATGTCATTGAAGACCTTCAATGAATCCTTGTCGACCGGCACGGTCGTGAAGCCGACGTGATCGTTGTGCGCGCCGATCGCGACATACTGATGCTTCAGGACAGGATCACTGCCGGGGAGAATCGCGACCACGTTGCGCGCCCACTCGCTCGGGAGCTCCACGAAGTCGAGCGAGGCCGAGACGGTGCCGCCACGCGTGCCGGGCGTCATGCCGTCGATCCCCCGTCCGCCGAACAGCGTCGCGGCGGCCGCCTTGGTCACGCGGAGCTGCGCCTGCGGCATGAGCTGATCGAGCTGGCCGCGCATGATCGCGAGCGAATCCACGGGGGCGCCAGGTCCACCCGCACGTCCACCACGGCCCCCGCGACCACCAGCGCCGCCTTGGGCAGCGACCGTGGGCGTGTTGATCGCCACGCGCTGCGCATCCGTCAGCCCGTCCAGATCGATGGTCGCGACCGCCACGGCCCCCGCAAAGCGCGACGGAGCCGGCGCGGCAAAGCCGCCGCGGCCCCCTCCGCCACCCGGACCGCCGCGCCCGACCGCTGGCGCGGCCACCGGAGCGGCCGGGAGCACGACCACGAACTTGCCGTTGGCCGCCGCGGCGGGAATCTGCTTGGTCGTATCACCCTGCGTGCCGCCGAAAATCACCTCGACATTGCTGATCGGCTTCGGCGCCGCACTGCCCGGCACCGCCACCCAATCCGCATTCCACGTGAGCGGATTGCCATTGGCGGTCAGCCGCGAATGGTTCGTGTACTGCTTCGTATGGAAGGGCAGGACCTGGAAATAAGTGCCGTTGTCCCCGGCCGGAATCAGCCCAAGCCGCTTGACCTCCGCGGCGATGTATGCCGTACCCTTCATGTTCCCGATGCGGCCAACCTGACGGCCGAGCATCGAATCGTCCGCGAACTGGTATAGACGGATTTGGAGGTCCTTTGGCGTGATGGCGGCCGACGTGGGCGTCGGCTTCAGGGTCGAAGGATTTCCGTAGCGGTTCAGGCCGGTACCCTGCGCGCCCAGCAGCGTGGGGGCAAGGGCGACACCGAGCAGGATGGCCCGGGAAGAAATGAACGGGGAACGCATGCAGGCTCCGTCGAAAAGTGTTCGTTCCAAGTCTGGGACGGCGGGTCAGGGACCGCAACGGTCCTCCCCAACAATAGCCTACGCGCCAGCCCCCGCGGACGCTTGGAGTCATGCCGGCAATCGCTAGTTTCAAGGGATGCAACTGGGACTCTACACCTTCGTGGAATCGGGATGGAACGAGGCGAGCGGCACGGTGCCGCCAGCCGCTCCCCGCATGCGGGACCTCCTCGAGGAAGCGGAACTGGCCGACCAGTTGGGCCTCGACGTCTTCGGTGTCGGAGAACACCACCGCGCAGACTTCGTGGTATCCACCCCGGCCGTCGTCCTCGCCGCGATCGCAGCCCGCACCTCTCGCATCCGTCTGACGAGCGCCGTCACCGTCCTCAGCTCGGATGACCCGGTCCGCGTGTTCCAGGAGTTCGCGACGGTGGATCTCATCTCCAACGGTCGCGCCGAGATCATGGCCGGCCGCGGATCCTTCATCGAGTCCTTCCCGCTCTTCGGTTATGACCTCGACCAGTACAACGCGCTCTTCAGCGAGAAGCTCGACCTGCTCCTGAAGCTGCGTGACACCGAAGTCATCACGTGGCAGGGGCGTACGCGCCCCTCCATCGACGGTCGTGGCGTCTATCCGCGACCGGTCCAGCGCCAACTGCCGGTCTGGATCGCGGTTGGCGGAACCCCGCAGTCCGTGGCCCGCGCCGCACAACTCGGCATCCCGCTCTCCCTCGCCATCATCGGTGGCGCACCCGCGAACTTCGTCCCCCTGATCGATCTGTATCGAGACTCCGCCGATCGTGCGGGGCACGGGCGAACCCTCCCGCTCGCCATCGGCTCGCATTGCTTCATCGCCGACAGTGCCCAGAAGGCCGCCGATACGTTCTATCCGAGTTACGCCGAGGTCATGGGACGCATCGGCAAGGAGCGCGGATGGCCCCCCCTCTCACGCGCCCAGTTCGATGCCCTCTGCACGCCGCAGGGCGCCCTGCTCGTCGGAAGCCCCCAGCAAGTCATCGACAAGATCCTGTACGAGCACGAACTCTTCGGCAACACACGCTTCATGGCGCAGATGACGGTCGGCCCGCTGCCGCACGCCGCGGTGATGCGGTCCATCGAACTGTTCGGTACCGTCGTCGCGCCCGCCGTTCGAAAGGCGCTGGGCGCCTGACATCATGCATATCGTGAACGTCGGCTACCGGTCGGTGAACTACTTCGCCGTCGGCCGCACCGGGACGCCATTGCTGGTGGACTGTGGGTGGCCGGGGAGCATGCCGTTGCTGCTCGCAAACCTCAAACGCGCCGACATCGCACTCTCCGCCTTCCGATACCTGCTCGTGACGCATTTCCATCCCGACCACGCGGGGCTGGCACAGGAACTCAAACGCGCCGGACTCAAGCTGCTCGTCTTCGAGGGACAGGAGCCGTTCATCCCCCAGCTCGCGCAATGGATGAAACCGGCAATGCGCTACGACCCGATCACGCGGCACGACAATGTGCAGGTCCCGTTGGCCGACAGCCGCGCGCTCCTCCGTTCGATCGGTATCGATGGACAGGTGATCGCCACGCCGGGCCACTCCGACGACAGTGTGTCGCTCGTCCTCGACACCGGCGATGCCTTCATCGGTGATCTCACCGCCCCCTTCGCGGTGTCCGAGGAGAATGCGGCAACGGTCCACGCGAGCTGGGCCGCGATCCGCGCAGCAGGCGGGCGTACGATTCATCACGCACACGCCCCGGTCCGCCAGATCTGACCCGAAATGCTCCGGATACACGACGCCCCGATGCTCGCGCGAGCACCGGGGCGTCGTCACATCACGCGCCGTCGCCTAACAGCTCTTGCACTTGTGGTTGTTCTTGGCGCCCAGCTTCTCGAGGTGCGCCAACGTCTCCACGAAGGGCGGGATCCGCTGGACCGGCCCATTGGCCATGTCGGCTGTCGTCTGTCCCTTGCGCGACACGGCCATCACATCGACCCCCTTCGACACGAGATAGTCGATCAGTTGATCATCTCCGCGCGCCGCGGCATGGTGGATGGCGTTGTAGCCGTTGAAGTCGCGGGCATTCGGATCGAGGTGCAAGTCCTCGATCAGATACTTCACCGCCGCGAGCCACGAATCCGGCGCGTGCATGTGCGCATTGGCCGCATAGCCTTCACCGTAGCCCACACCACTGGCCGCGTGCAGCGGATACACCCCGGGGCCGCCGGGCGGAATCGGGGGCAACCCGGATTTGTCGCCGGCCGTACTGTCGGCATCGGCCGGAGCATCGTCGCCGAGCGTGCGACCGACCGGCTTCTCGGTGGGAATGTTCGGGTCGGCACCGTACTTGATCAGCAGCTTCATGGCCGGGATGTCCAACCCGTACGCCGCGCGCCAGAACGGCGTCGACCCCTGCGTGTTCACGCCGAGCAGGTCGAAGTTGTAGGACATGTACCACAGATGCTTCTTGAGCCGCACATTCGGATCGGCGCCGGCCTTCAACAGCGCCTCCATCAGCTCCAGGTGGGTCGTCTGTTGTTGTTGCTGCGCGACCGGCTGCGGATAGAGCGCCTTCGGCGCCCACTGCACATTGATCGTCGCATACAACGGCGTCGCGTTGGCGTCGCTCGCGAGCCTCGGGTTCGCTCCCTTCGCCAACAACATCTTCGCCAGATCGAACTGGCCGTTGATCGTGGCCAGGAGCAGCGGGCTCGTGTGGTCCCCGGCGCTCACCTGATTCACGTCGGCACCGGCCTTGAGCAGCACCTCGGCGGTCTTCATGTTGCCTTCTCGCACCGCGAACAGCAGCGGTGTCAGCCCGCCCTTGTTCCCCACGAGGTCGCCATAGCTCGCCCCACGGGTGCCGATCGCCATGCCACCACCCGAGTCAGCGGGCGAACCGCTCCGCCCGCCT
>CAXBQP010000023.1:0-44256 GCA_963978095.1 uncultured bacterium
GTCGCCGCCGCGCCCGCGAGACCGCCGGCGCGGGCACCGCTGCCCATCGGCGACCCACCGCCGCTCACCGGGACCGTCCGGCACGCGACCACCACGAGGAGCACCAAGGCGACTCGCTTCACGCGCGACTCCGTTTCGAGAGGGATACCGGAAGCTAAGCGGGGCACGTGAATGCCAGCAAGCGCGTTGGGTTGCTAACTTTCGTGCAGGGGCCGCGCTCCGGCCTTCGACCTCCCCCCGCTCCCTTCCGCCGATGCTGCACCTTCGTCTCTGCATCAACGTCGACCATGTCGCCACCGTGCGGCAGGCACGACACACCGATGAACCCGATCCGGTCGCGGCGGCCCTGCGCTGCGAGGAAGCCGGCGCCGACGGCATCACGGCGCACCTGCGCGAGGACCGGCGGCACATGCAGGACGCCGACATCGAACAGCTGGCCCTGCGGTGCCGCACGCCGTTCAACCTCGAGATGGCGTGCACGGACGAGATGCTCGCGATCGCCGAGCGGGTCCGCCCCGCGCAGGTGACGCTCGTGCCGGAGAAACGCGCGGAGATCACCACGGAAGGTGGTCTCGACGTCACGAAAGCCAGCGACCTGTTGCAACCTGCGATCGCGCGGCTCACCGCCGCGGGAATCCGCACCGCGCTCTTCATCGACCCCGTCCCCATGATCATCGAGCGGGCCGCCTGGCTCGGCGCGCACGCGATCGAACTGCACACCGGCACCTTCGCGCACCACCCGCAGGACGTGCGGCCGCTGGCGGCGCTGCAGGCCGGGGCGCGCCAGGCCGCCGCGCTCGGACTCAAGGTGCACGCGGGTCACGGGCTCACCGTGCGCAATGTCGCGCCGATCGCGGCGATCCCAGAGATCGAGGAGCTCAACATCGGCCACTCGATCGTCAGCATGGCCGTGTTCACGGGCATCGCGCAGGCCGTCCGCGACATGCGCCAGGTGATGGATGCCGCCCGTCGCTGACCGGTTGCGCCCGGCGGGGGGTATGCGTTCTCTTGGGCGGTGGGCACGACGCCCCGACCTCCAACAGGAAATCGCATGAGCACCGACGCCCCGATGCCCTCCGGACATGACCTGAACGCGCTGCTGGGGGCGGGGATCCAGCGACTCTCGACCATGGCTCCCGCGCTCGAGGCGCTCGACGAGCCGCTGGTCCCGATCGCGTCGCTGCTCTACCGGGGTGATGCCGCCCTCGCGCGCGCCATCACCCTCGTCGATCAACTGGCGGCCCGCGGTAGCGCGCCCGATCGCGAGCGCCTCGACGAGCGCCTCGACGAGATTCGCGACCTGTTGCGTCTCGCCACGTCGGAGTAGCGCGTGAAACTCGATTGGCGCGGCGCGCTGGGGATTGCACTCAGCGCCGGAGCACTCTGGTGGACCCTGCACGACGTCGACCTGGCGAAGGTCTGGCGCGTGCTCTCGAGCTCGAACCTCGCGCTGTGGATCGCCTGCACGACCGCCGCGACGGCGATCTTCCCGCTGCGCGCGCGCCGGTGGGCGGCGCTGCTCGAACCCGTGGCGGGCCGACTTCCCTTCTCCCCCCTGTGGCAAGCCACGGCCGTGGGGATGATGATGAACAACGTGGCGCCCGGACGGGCCGGCGAGTTCGCGCGCCCCTTCGTGCTGTCACGCTCCGAGCCGACGGTCAAGTTCACCGCCGCCTTCGCTTCCCTCGCGGTGGATCGGCTGTTCGATGGCGTGATCGTCCTGTTGCTGATGATCGTCGCCACGCTCGATCCGCGCTTCCCCCACGATTCACCGGCCGCCGCAGGCGTCGCCCAGTCGATGCGCTATGCGGCGCTCTTCCTCGCCGCCGTGCTCGTGGTGCTGACGACCATGGTCTTTGCACCAGGCACGCTGTTCGCGACCTACGACGCGACCGCCGGCCGTTTCGCGCCGACCCTCGCCGCCAGGATTCGGCCACTCCTCCAAGGATTCGCCTCCGGACTCGGCGTGCTGCGCCGCCCGAGACTGGTGATCGAAGTCTTCGTTTGGGCACTGCTCCACTGGCTCTGCAATGCCGCGGCCTTCTGGCTCGGATTCCGCGCGCTCGGCATCGAGGCACCGCTCACCGCCGCGCTCTTTCTGCAGGGGATCATCGCCATCGGCGTCGCGATCCCGTCGTCGCCGGGCTTCTTCGGCTTCTTCGAGGCCGCCGCCAAAGTGGGACTCGGCCTCTACGGGGTGAGCGAGACGCAGGCCGTAAGCTTCGGGCTCGGCTTTCACATTCTCTCCTACATTCCGATCACCGTGATCGGCGCCTGGTACCTCACGCGCTTGAATCTGCGCCTGTCCGACTTCAGTGGCGGCGGAGCCACGGCGACGTGAGCGCGCGAGCACCCGCAGCGCGCGTCGCGGCTGAGGCCAAGCTGAACCTTTCGCTCCGCATCACGGGGCGCATGGCCAACGGCTACCACGCCCTGCACACGCTGTTCCAGCGTGTGGCGCTGGCGGACATCGTCACGGTCCGCGTCGACACGCCGCACCGGAGCCTCGTCTGCGATGCGCCCGCCATCGGGCCCGTCGAGCACAACCTCGGGTGGCGCGCAGCGGCAGCGTTTTGTCAGGCAGCGGCGTGGGACACGGGCTTCGCGATCACGCTCGAGAAGCACATTCCGATCGGGGGTGGCATGGGGGGCGGCAGTGCCGATGCGGCAGCGGTCCTGCGCGCGCTCAACGCGCTCGCGCCCGCCCCGCTCGCGCCGAGCGCCCTGATGGCGATCGGCAGCCAACTCGGCGCCGATGTCCCCTTTCTACTGCTGACGCACGCCACCGCCGTCGGCACCGGGACCGGCGCCGAGCTCACGCCGATCGTCGCCCCGCCGTCGCGGGCGGTCGTGCTCGAGCTTCCCGGGTTCGCAGTGTCCAGCAAGGACGCCTTCGGCTGGTTTGCCCAGGACCGGGGTGAACGCCCTTACACGGCCGAGCCCGCGCCGCTCCCCGCGTCAGCGAGCTGGGACGAGATCCGCGGTGCCGCCCAGAACGATCTCGAGCCTCCGGTCTTCCGACGCCATCCGTCGCTCGAAGAGCGCCGTGCCGCGTTGGCACAGGCCGGCGCCGGGATCGCGCGCATGACCGGCTCCGGATCGACCGTCTTCGGGGTGTTCGACTCGCCCGACGAGGCCGCACGTGCCGTCCAGGCCGCCCCCACGTCACGATTTCTCACGAAAACCGTGGAACACGTGGCACCAATCGAGGTGATCGCCTAAGTTTGTAGGTCTGTCACACAATGCCCTCTCGTCCAATGGCAGGACAGCGGCCTTTGGAGCCGCGAATGGTGGTTCGAATCCACCGGGGGCAATGGCGCGTGCAGGTCCGCGGGAAGCCTCCCGGCGTTGACCGGGGGACGAAAAACTTCTAGCTTTCAAGGCTACGGCAAATCATGGACGGCTTGTCGGTACCGATGCATGGGTTTCGGGTCCTGACCGGGACCGGGAACCGGGCGCTCGCGGAATCCATTGCGGGCAGCTTGGGTGTGGAGCTCTGCAAGTGCACCGTCAATCGCTTTGCCGATGGTGAGGTGTTCGTCCGCATCGACGAGAACATCCGGGGTGCGGATGTTTTCATTGTGCAACCGACGAACCCGCCCGCCGAGAACATGCTGGAGCTTCTGCTCCTCGTGGACGCGGTGCGACGGGCCTCGGCGGCCAGAATCACGGTGGTACTGCCCTACTACGGCTATGCGCGCCAGGACCGCAAGGACCAGCCGCGCGTGGCCATCGGCGCCAAGCTTATGGCGAACATGATCATGAGCGCCGGGGCGGATCGGGTCCTCGGACTCGATTTCCATCAGCATCAGTTGCAAGGGTTCTTCGACATCCCGGTGGACCATCTGTATGCAGCCCCGGTCTTCACCGCGCACTATCGCAAGAAGAATCTGACGAATCTGGTGGTGGTCGCACCCGACGTCGGCAGTGCCAAGATGGCCCGCGGTTTCGCCAAGCGTCTCAACGGCAGCCTCGCGATCATCGACAAGCGTCGCCCGACGGCAAACGTGGCTGAAGTCGTGAACGTGGTAGGTGAGGTCGAGGGGATGGACGTGCTGATCCCCGACGACATGATCGATACAGCGGGCACCGTGAGCGAAGCGGCGCGCGCCTTGAAGAAGTTGGGAGCCAAGGACATCTACGTCTGCGCGACGCACGCGTTGCTGTCCGGTCCGGCGAAGCAGCGGTTGTCCGATGCCCCGATCACGGAAGTGGCGGTCACGAACAGCATCTACATCCCGGAGGAACGGCAATTCTCCACCTTGAAGATCCTTTCGGTCGGCGAATTGCTGGCCAAAGCGATCCGCTTCACCCACGCTGATCAGAGCGTGAGCAGTCTGTTCGAGTAGTCGGCACCACCCGTACCACCGCAGGACCGCACCACCGCAGGACCTTTGGAGCTCCCGTGCGACGCCGGGCCGGCCTTTGACCGGGCACCCCCGTAGCGCACACTCCCTCTCTCACGTTTTCGCAGGATTCGGTTCCGGATGGCTTCAACGACTGTCAGCGCCAAGTTCCGCACCTCCACCGGCAAGGGTGCCGCCCGCAAGCTTCGTGCGGCTGGTGAGATCCCCGCCGTCATCTACGGCCACGGCCGTGAGCCGCAGGCGCTCACGCTGCACAACCACACCTTCGAACGTCTCCTCGAGAAGGTCGCCTACAAGACGACCGTGTTCGAGCTCACCTTCGACAACGGTACCACCGCCAAGACCCTGATCCGCGAGATCCAGCGCCATTCCTTCAAGCGCTTCATCCAGCATGTGGACTTCCAGGAACTGGTGGCCGGCGAGAAGGTGACCATGAAGGTCCCGCTGATCTTCGTGGGAACCGCCACGGGCGTCCGCGAGGGCGGCGGCATCCTCGAAGAAGTGATGCGCGAGGTCATGATCGCCTGCGACCCGTCGAACATTCCGAACCACCTCGAGATGAACGTCGCGAACCTCGCCGTCGGGCACTCGTACCACGTGCGCGACATCCCGATCCCGGCCGGCGTGGAGGTCGTCACCGATGGCGACGAGACGATCTGCCTGGTCGCGATCCCGAAGACCTCGGCCGAGCCCTCGGCCGCCGAAGCCGCTGCCGCCGCCGAGCCGGAGCTGATCCGCAAGGCCAAGGCAGACGAGGACGCGGCTGCCGCGGAGAAGAAGTAATCTCCCGTGCGCTGCGCGCTGCCTCACGCGCTGCCTGAGCGGTGAAGGTCATCGTCGGCCTCGGGAACCCGGGGCGCGAATATGCCGACACCCGGCACAACGTCGGCTGGTGGGTCATCGACCTGCTAGCCGACGTTTGGCGTTTCGACGGCTGGAAGAAGGACGGCCACGCCCTCGTGTCGAATGGCGTGGTCGGCAACATCAAGGTGCGGCTCGTCAAGCCGCAGACGTACATGAACCTGAGCGGCGAGGCGTTGCACCACTACCGGCGCCGCCCCTTCTGGTCGGCCAGCAGCGACCTGCTCGTCGTCGTCGACGAGGTCGCCCTGCCGGTGGGCCGTTTCCGCTTCCGCGCCAAAGGGTCCGCCGGCGGCCATAACGGGCTCAAGAGCATCGAACAGCACTTGCACACCCAGGAGTACGGACGCTTGCGCATCGGCGTCGCGCCGGCAGAGCCGGAGCGACAGATCGGCGTGCTGCGAGACTACGTGCTCGGCACGTTCGGAAAGATCGAGGCCGCGGAGATCCGGGCGCTGTTCCCGACGCTGGTCACCGCGATCGAGCTGTGGCTCCACGAGGGGATGGCGGTCACCATGAATCGATTCCCGGGGAAGGCGACGGACGGCTCGCCGTGAGCGCGGCGCCGCTCCCGATGCGCATGCGCGGACCGGGCGGACTCTTGCGTGTTCCTCCGGAAGCCTCGTGGATGTCTCCGCTGCAGCGTGCGCACCGGAACGCGCTCGAGGCATCCAATGCCGCACGGGAGCTCACATTTCGCGCGGCGATCGATCGCTCGATGGCCGAGATCGCGGCCGATCCGTCCGCCGTCGCGCCGTATCGTCGTCTCGCGCGTCAGCTGCGGGACACCGGCCAAGCGGATGAGGCGCTCGACGTGCTCCGCCAGGGGATGCGCGATGCCGTGGTCGACGCTGCGTTCGTGCGTCGCGTCGCCGTCGATCTGCTCGATGCCGGCCATGGCGAGGAGGCGTTGGCGGTGCTCGACGCCACCGCGCCGCGCTTCCCGCTCGATGCCGAGCTGGTGCTGCTGCGTCGACTGGCCTTTCCGTCGGTCTTCCGCGATTCTGGGGAACCCGCGCGTTGGCGCGAGCGCTTGTCGCGCGGACTCGCCTCGCTGTCGCTGGACGACCCAGAGCTGGCCGCACTTCCGCACGCGGCGTTGATCGACGCGACGCTTCGCTTCAACCCCTACTACGTCGACTATCTCGGCGATGTGTCGCGTGATCTGCATGACGCGTGGGGCGACTGGCTCGCGCGCCTGCTCTCGGCCTCCGCATCCACGGGCGCCGCACCAATGGAGGGTGCCACACCCGCGCCACGCGCCGCGGACAGCCGCATCCGGATCGGCATCGTCGGCGACACGTTGCGCGCGCACGTCGTCAGTGAGTTGTTCGTCGGCTGGGCGACTGCCCTGGACCGCACCCGGTTCGACCTCCGCTGCTATGCGTTGCACACCGAAAGCGACCGGATGTCGCAGGCCTTCGAGGCCGCCTCCAGCCGCTTCGTGCAGTCGCCCGACACGGCCGTACTCCGCGCGGCGATCGTGGAGGATCAGCCGCGAGTGCTCCTGTACCTCGCCGTCGGGATGTCGTCGGCCGTCCTCGAACTCGCCGCGCAGCGCCTCGCCCCCGTGCAATGCGCGGCGTGGGGACACCCACGCACGACGGGACTGCCGACGATCGACTATTTCCTCGGCAGCGACGCGATGGAACCGCCCGGGGCCGCCGCGCACTATCGCGAACGCCTCGTACGCCTCCCGGGGCTCGGTACGACGTTCCGGCTCCCGGATGCACTGCGGCCACTGCACATCAATCGGCGGGCGGACTTCGGGCTGTGCGATGATGACGTCGTGCTGCTGTGCGCGCAGAACGTCAGCAAGTTCCTGCCCTCCTTTGACACCGTGCTGATCGACATCGCACGACGCGTCCCGGCGAGCCGATTCGTGTTCGCCGTCGGTCATCAGCGCGGCGGCACCGTCCTGCGGCAACGCATCGCCCGGGCGTTCGAGCACGCGGGACTCGACTGGAGCCGTCACGAAGTCGCGCTCCCGGAACTCACCCCGCTCGAGTTCGACAACTTGGTGTGCGTCGCCGACGCCCTCCTCGACCCCGACGGCTGGTCGGCGGGCTACACCGCCGTCAATGCGGTGGCCTTCGGCCTTCCCATCGTCTGTCGGCCAGGGGCGGTCGCCCGCACGCGCCAGAGCGCGGCGATCTTGACCCTGCTCGGCGAGACCCGAACGATCGCCGCGTCCGCATCCGCCTACGTCGAGATCGTCGAACGGATCGCGCACGACACCGCGTTCGTCGCCTCGGTGCGCGCGTCCCTGACCGCTCCTGAGAGGCGGGAACGTCTCGCGAGCGACCCCCGGGCGCAGGCGGCGCTGCAGGCGTTCCTCGAGTCCGCCGTCTCCCGCGTCACGGCCGATGCCGACGCCTGCGCGCCCGCCGTTTAGATTTCCCAGGTTGCCCCTGCGTCCTCTCCGCGGCTCGACCCGCTTCACCTCCTGATCCCCACGCAATGCTGAAGCTCGGCATCGTCGGTCTGCCGAATGTCGGCAAGTCCACGCTGTTCAACGCCCTCACGGCTGCCAAAGCCGATGCGGCGAACTATCCGTTCTGCACCGTCGAGCCGAACGTCGGCATGGTCAACGTCCCGGATCCGCGCCTCGACCGACTGGCCGAGATCGTGCATCCGGAGCGCACGCTGCCGGCGGCGGTCCAGTTCGTCGACATCGCCGGTTTGGTGAAAGGCGCGGCGGAAGGCGAAGGACTCGGCAACAAGTTCCTGGCCAACATCCGCGAGTGCGACGCCATCGTGCATGTCGTCCGCTGCTTCGATGACCCGGATGTCACGCACGTGATGGGTGGCGTGGACCCGGTGCGCGACCGCGAAGTCATCGAGTTCGAACTGGCCCTCGCTGACCTCGGAGCGGTCGAGAAGCGTCTCGACAAATCGAAGCGCGCGGCGCGTACCGGTGACAAAGACGCCGCCAGTGAACTGCCGACGCTCGAAAAAGCGCACGCGGCACTCGCCGAGGGCAAAGCGCTGTGGCATGTCACGCTCTCCGCCGAGGACACGGCATTGTTGCGTCCGCTGCAGTTGCTCACGGTGAAGCCGGTGCTGTATGCCGCGAATGTCACCGACGCCGAACTGGCCGGGGACGAAGGCACATATCTGACCGCGCTGCGCGCCGCGATCGCGGGATCGAACGAACAGGCCGAGGTGGTGCCGTTCTCCGCGCGCATCGAGGCCGAGCTCGCGGAGCTCGCACCCGAGGACCGCGCCGACTTCCTGGCGTCCATCGGCCTGGAGTCTGCCGGGCTCGATCGACTCATTCGCGCTGGCTACCACCTGCTCGGGCTGCAGACGTATTTCACGGCGGGGGAGAAGGAAGTGCGCGCGTGGACGATCCATCGCGGGGACACCGGTCCGAAGGCGGCCGGTGTGATCCATACTGACTTCGAGCGTGGATTCATCCGCGCGGAGACCGTGTCGTACGCCGACTTCGTGACGCACGATGGGTGGAAAGGCGCGCGCGAGAAGGGAGCGGTGCGGTCGGAGGGCAAGGAGTACGTCGTGCAGGACGGAGACGTCCTGCTGTTCCGCTTCAACGTCTGACCGGCCCACTCCCGGTGGGGCTCGACGCGAGCCCCACCGCGCGCAGGACGAGCCGGATCCAGCGCAGCGGCCAGTAGAGCGCGGTGGCACCCCGTGGCAGCCGGATCCATTCCGCCTCGCGCGGTGTCGGGACGGCCGCCGCGACCGCCAGCAGTCGCGCCTGATCCCACACCGAATCCTGCGTACGGAGCAGCCAGCGACGCGACCGTGGGATCAGCTCGTTGCTCGCAACGATCGCCCGCGCGAGTTCCGAGGCAAGGGAGCCCGCCGCGCGGTCTGCCTCGACCGCGTCCGCGATCGCGCGCGGCAGCGGTGTGTCCAGGAGCAGGTGCGCAAGGGCACAGCCGGTGAGCACCGCCCGGCACCCATGGACGTGGTCGCGCGACAACTCGAGTAGCCCGTTGGCGTCGAGCGACCGATCCCGCAGGAGCGCCCGCACCACGAGCAGCCATTCGAGCGTTCGCCAGTGGTGGCGCGCGCCATGCAGCAGCTGCAACAGCAGCTCGTGCTCGAGCGGTACGATCGGCAGCGCGACCCCCGCGATCGACAGGGGCTCTGCGGCCTCGAGCAGGTCACGCAGCGGCGGGTTCCACGGCAGCGTGCGATTGGAGAATCGCCAATGCAGGTCGACATCACGAGCGACGGGATCCTCGAGGTGCCCGAACGGCAGTTGTGCGTAGGCCGCATAGATGACGGTGGCACCGCGAAGCGTCGCATCCGCGCGAAGACCGTACCCCGCGCCGCGCAACACGTCGGTCGCACGCGCGAGTTGCGCGCGTTCCACCACGAGGTCGATGTCGATGCTCGCGCGCATCGTGCAGTCACCATACGCCCGCTGGGACAACAGCGGGCCCTTGTACACGAGCGCGCGCACGCCGGCATCGGTCAGACGTCGGTGCAACGCCGCCGTTTCGTGCACCGCGCGCCAGGCGCCAGCGGCGATCTCCAGCCGCTCGTGGAGGAGGGACTGCATCGTCGGTGCCGGCACCTGTACCCCGCTCCATGCCACGGCGTCCACGACGAACGGCAGCATCCGGTGTGCGCGTGCCACGTGCTGCAGGCGTGCCCAATCCCCGAGGGCGGCCGCCTCCCGCCGGACTCGCTCGTGCGTTGATGAGTCGCCCTGCTCACAACACGCCGCCGCGAGCAGGAGCCGCATCTCGGGCGTGGCCAGCTCGCGCAGGATTGGCTCAGTCATCGAGCGCGCGCCGGATGGCGTGCACGGCATGTGGCAACTGCTCGTAGCCCGGCCCGAACTCGATCCGATATACCGGGAGTCGTTCCACCAGCCGGCTGAGTTGCGCGAGACTGCGAGCGGCTTGTGTTCCAGCGAGGAGATGGGCGCTCGACGTGTGGGGCAAGAGCATCAGCAGCGCTTCGGGCGCCGCCACCCGGACCACTTCCGGCGCGACCGGATCGACGTGCGGCGTCACGCGAAAGAGCGCGCGGAGCGGTATCGGGTCCTGCACCGCGCCCTGGACCGCGCCCTCGACCGCGCCCTGGAACCGGCGCGACGCGGCGGGCATCGGCAGCATGTGCTTGTCCCAGGTCGGACCGACCAATCCGAACGTCGCCGGTTCCCAGTCCGGCGGTCGCCCCAACACGGCGCCTACGCCGCGCACGGACTGCGAGGCAAGGCGCAGATGATCCCCGCCGCGCCACGTCACCACGCCGCCATCGCGCTCACCGATCGCCAGGACGTCATCGGTGCAGAGCGCAGCACCGGTGGCACAGCATGCGGCCGCGAGCGTGGATTTTCCCGCACCGGACGGCCCCACGAATCCGATGGCCCGCCCCTGAATGATCACTCCGCTCGCATGGAGCGCGAGTGTCCCCCGGAGCCGCAACACATATCCGAGGACGGATCCCGCGACATAGCCCACAACGTCGTCCACACTGTGGGCCTGCTCCCAGCGACACCAGACGTTGGCACCGTCAGCGTCAATGAAGAACTCCGCGCCGTCCGGCAGCTGAAACCGAGTCCCGGCCCCTCCCGCCACCCACCCGATCTCCAGCGCTGCCGGGAGCGCGGTATCGGCCGGCTCGCGCCGCAGGATCGTGGCAGGGTCGATCGGCGCGTCACGCCACACCGGCAGCGCGTGGAAGTGCACACGCACGGTCGCGTGCTCCAGCGGCGGAATCGGGAACAATCCGGGAATGGGGTGGTCGGACGCGAGGGTCACCCCACTCGCGAAGTACCAGTGACCGCGCACCGTCGTCGAACGCTGGCCGACGCCCGCCGCGTCAACCGGAGCGCGAACTCGTCTTGGTTGAAGAGTCCTGCGGCTTCGACGTTTTAGTGGAGAGCGTACGCGTCAGATCCGTCAGCGAACCGAACTCGCGCAGCACCGGCGCGCTGTACCGAGCAAGGGTACGCTGCGACTCGGGGCTGCCACCAATCGACTGGGTCATTGTGCGATTCTGCGTGACGGGAGGAATGCGACGCTTTCGGAATATAGTGCGTCCGCGCCCAGCGCGGGGACTATCAGGTCACCGAGGATCCGGGGCCGACGCGCGGCGACACATCGGCCAGCTCAAGATACGCGGCAATGCGGCGCATCGCCGAGCGGCGATCGGCGAACAGATCCGGCATCTCGGCGTAAATCGTGTCAATGATCCGAGCGACCGTGTGCTCCCCAGTCGCGAGCGACGCCAGACGAGCGAACAGTGCCGCGTCTCGTGTGATGACGGGCAGGTGCGCCGTGTCCCGGCGCAGCATCTCCTGGGGGAACGTCGTGAGTTGCTCGAGCGTGGAATGCGTCACTCGGGTTCCGATTCGGCCGGAACCCGCGGGCGGCGTCACGTCCACCGACCACCGCACCACGTACTGATCGTCCAGCGCCCTGAACCGCAGCGAGGCCGATACGTCGTCACCCGTACGCACGTCGATCGGTGTGCGCAACGGCAGCAGCTGACGCCCCCAAGGGCGGACGGGCACCCGCGGGCTGTTGCTGATCCATTCCCCGTTCGCCAGCAGGGCGTCGAACCACACCGCGATGCCATCGAGCACGCCGTCTCGCTCCACCGAAAACTGGAGATCGGCGTGCGCATCCGTCGGAGTCTCGCGCTGGTGCTCGAGGGTCCACCACGCCGTTTCCGCCGCGAGCAAGTTCTCCGGTCGGAGCTTGAGTGCTCCACGGGGCTGGACCGTGGTCCTCCGCAACACCGGTGCACAATCGAGGCCGAAGATTGGCGTGGACGCATCGGACACCCTCGTTCCGCCGCAGTCCACTGGGGCGGCGTACAGCACGTCACGGACGAACAACTCTCGCACGCCATCGACGCACAGACGCCGGCGCGCGTCGTTCATGGAGGCGATCGCCGTACCGACGAGGGTGTGGGCGCCGCGCAGATCACCGACGAGGACGGTCGCTTTCCGTGGGAGGGTGACGGCTTCGACGGTCTCGGTGATCCACGTGATGCGGTCGCCCACACCGTGCCGGGCGGCCAACTCCGGGCCGATCGCCAGCAATGGACTCGGTTCGATCGCATACACGTGGTCCGCGCCCGACTGTGCGGCAATGACCGCGAAGTGGCCGGCGCCCGCGCCCACCTCGAGCACCACGTCGTCGGCCGACACCATGTGCCGCAACGCACGGGCCATGGGTGCCCCCCGGCCCGGATCCGCGAACATGGACTGGAGATGTTCGAGACTATACATGCCGCTTACGGTATCCCTGCCCGCAACCAGTTGTCGAGTGCCAGGACACGCCACGCGTGATCGATCGCGTCCGTCGCGGTACCCGCCAGCGCCGTATTCACCTGCGCCGGGTCCACCCAGCGGCTGACTCGGTCGCTGACCGTTGGCGGATGCGCCCCCTGCTCCGCACGCCAGGTCGCCACGATGGACGACGACGGCGTCCGGACCGGTGTCTTGGGACGACGCAACACCTCGTCCGGCAGCGTGCCGCGAAAGGCGCGACGCAGGAGTTCCTTGCGCTGCAACCACGGTGTCGTGGGAAGCGACATCACCAATCCCAGCAGCCGCAGGTCCATGAGCGGCCACGCCACCTCGTGCCGCAGCGCCCCAAGGACGCCGAAATCAGGCTGCGTCACCATCTGGAAAAACGGATGCGTGACCCGAGCCACGGTATCCGGACGGACCAACGCCGTCATGTCATGGCATGGCAGCGGAACGGCGCGTGCGGCGGCGTCCCGCCACCGAGCCGCCAGCCACGCTGGAGCCGGCGGCTCGACCTCGGGTGGGGACCACCACTCGCGCAGCCGCAGCCCCGTGTGCGGCTTGCGTCCACTCTGGACGGCGAACCGCGCGAGACGCGCGATGGTGCGCACGGTTCCGAACCGTCGACGCTCCTCGGCGAACGACGAGGGGAGCAGCAGCCCGTCGCCATCCTCCCCATTCAGCTGCACGCGCCCATGCGCGGCCATCGCCGCCACGATGCGCATCTCACGTCCGTTCGAGACGGAGTTGGTGGGCTCGGGCAGTCGCTCGCGGGGGATCTCGTCGACCCGCATCCCCGAGTACCCAAAGGTCGTCACCACATGTCGTGTCCCCAGCCGCTGCGCGACACGGCGCGCCAACGGCGGTTCCGGGTCGTCCATCGCGTCCGGCCCGGCGATCGTCACCGAGGTCACGTCGACCCCCGGACGCACGCGGCGAGCGGTGGCCGTGAGACTCGGCGAATCGAGCCCGCCGGACAACGGGATCACTACCTCCGGCAGCCGCATGCGATCGGCGACCGCATCGCCAAGCACTGCATGGAACTCGGCGATCACCTCGCGGTCGGACCTCCGTGACGGCGCCGGCGACGGCGGCTGCCACCAGACGCGGCGCCGAATCGAGGGGCCGCCGAGGGCAATGCTCGACCCGGACGCGAGCCGATGGACATCCGCGAACACCGTCCGCGTGACGTCCGTGGCGTACCCGACGGCCAAGGTGGAGGCGATCCACGCATCGTCGAGCCCGTCCGACACGTCGGGATGCGCACGCACCGCGTCGATGGACGACGATACCACGATTCCGCCGCGGATCGACGCCCAGTACACCGGGCGGATCCCCAGGGCGTCGCGCGCCACCAGTCCGCGGCCGGCGCCGGGATCCCACAGGACGAACGCATAGTCCCCCAACACGCGGGTGAGCATCTCCTCCCCCCACGCCTCCCAGGCCGCCAGCAGCAACCCCTCGTCGTCGCCGATCGCCGGCGGACGCACCCCTGCGACGCGCAGCGCCTCTCGCAGTTCGCGTTGCGCATCCACGCGGACATTGCCGGTCAACAACACGCCGCGTGCCGATCGATGCGGACCGCACCGCGCGCCCTCGCGCGTGGTCATCAGCGCATGCACCATGGCCACCCCACCACGGGGCGCGTCGCTGTCCCTCGGGGCGACCGTGACCGCGTTGAGGTCGTCGTGGGGGGCCCGCGCGAGTTCCGCGCGCAGGCGGGCGAGGACGGCGGGAGCGAGCGGCGGACCGTCGACGGTGATGACCGCCGCGAAGGCGCTCACGGTGCGCTGGAGTAGGCCGCCAGCGCGGCGAACCGGGCGAACTCGGCGTCACCGACGACCACCAGCCCATCGCTCTCCACCCACGCATGGGCGTCGATGGGTCGCCCGTCGCCGGCGGCGGGGGCCACGCCGATCCGGAGTACGGCCGCCACCCCTTGCGCGCGGAGCAACCATTCCGCCGCCAGCGCTTGGGGGAGGCAGGGGGCGCTCGGGAAGGTCCGGGCGGCCCGGCTCAGCGCTCGGCGCACCGCCCAGGCGTGCATCGGCGACGCCACCGCCGCCGAGCGGTGGCGTGCTGCGAGGCGTGCGTCCATCCACGCACGGATCCTCGGAAAGGGGACGAGCACGAGTGCCATGCGGAAGACGACCAGCCACCAGACGGCGCGCCAGGACAGGGTGCGCTCCGCCGCGCTGAGCGCCGCGAGGCTACGAAGTCGGCTCACCCACAAGGTCGAGCAGGCCTTTGTCCGCGAGTTCGGCGCTGATCCGGAGGACATCGCGTTCCGCCGTGTCTCGGTCGACGTCGAAGGTCGCGGTGACATGGTCCACGACCGCAGCCAGCGCGACCGGCTGTTGCATCCGTCCCCAAATGGTGGCACCCACGGCATTGAGGCCGAAGTAGATGCCATCCGTCATGTGCAGGATGACCGCTTCGCCGGAGAGTGTCGTGGAGACTTGATGCGTCGAGGCGACCACGCGCGACGAGAGAGCCAAAGGCTGGGACATGGGTGCAACATAGTGACCGCCGAGTCCGGGCGGCAATCGCGGGACACGGGTACGCGCTTTGACCAGGTTGACTCCCGCGCCGTGCGCAGGTATGTTGAGAGGCTGTTGATGTTCAACCATCACGATCCAGTGCCCTCCCGGGGCCTTCGGATCACTCTCCCGCCGCGCCGGCAACCCGCGACGGGCGTTCCAGACCAAAGGGAGGATTGCCCACAGTGACTCGTGCCTACGAGGCGGTGTACATCTTCGATTCTGCGCTCGAAGACGCCGCCATCAACGAAAAGATGACGAAGCACCACGCGCTCCTCGGAGCGACGGGTGAGATCGCCCTGAACCATTGGGGGCGTCGTCAGCTCGCGTACAAGATCGGCTCCAAGGAGTCGGGGTATTACATCGTCGCGAAGTTCGAGTGCGACCCCACGGCCCTCCCCGAGTTCGAGCGATCGCTCAAGCTCGACGAGAGCGTGATCCGTTGGCTCATCTCGGTCGACGAGCACGAGCTCGGCGCCCCGCCGATGACCGAAGAACAGCTCGCCGCCCGCGCCCGCGGCGACGATGACGACGACGACGAGGATTAACGCATGCGCCGCCAGAGAAAGTCGTGCCCGATTACCGAAGCGGGCATCCGCTTCGTGGACTACAAGGACGAGCGTTTCCTCGCCCGCTTCATCACCGAGAACGGCAAGATCCTGCCGAGCCGGTTGAGCGGCGTCGATGCCCGTCACCAGCGCCAGTTGGCGCGGGCGATCAAGAAGGCCCGCTACCTCGCGCTGTTGCCGTACATGCGGGGCGGCCAGTCGTAAGGCTGGCATCGTGATGGAGGACGGGGCTGCTCGCCGGGAGTTCCCGGTCGAGACCGCGCATGATCATGTGCGCGAACGTGGGTGGGGCCGCGTCACGTTGGTGCTGGTGCTGTTTCTCATGGTCCCGATCACCCCGCTCCGCCTGCTCTGGCCGGTGGAGAACATGCTCCTGCTGCTCGTGCCGGCGTTCGCCGTCTGCACGGTGGTGGGCTGGATGCGGGGCGGGCGTTTCGGCCTCATGCTGCTTTGGGTGGCGGTTGCGGTGTCCATCCTGCTCCCGCTGACATCGGCGGGAGTGGACCGGATCGAGTTGTTGGCGGCAGGCTGGTCGCTCTTCGTGGCGGCCGCGTTCGGTGCCAGTGCGCTCGTGCGATCGCATGAGTCGCCGCGGCCGTTCTTGCCGAGGGCGCTCGGTGCGATCGCGCTGACGATCGTGTTGGCGGCCATTGCGGCCGTCGCCGTCCCCGATGGGGGGGCGCGACTGACGCAGGCAGTGTCGGGTGAGCTCGATCGGCGGGCTGCGCAAACGATCCAGAACTGGCATGTGTCGCAGGGGGCGCCGGAGATGAAGGATTTCATCGCGGCGAACCCGGAGTGGATGACGATCATGCAGGATGGGGAACGGCAGTTGCCGATCCTGGCACGGCGCGGGGGGCAACTGTACCCGGCGATGTTGGCGTTGGAGTCGTTGCTGGCCTTGGCATTGGCGTGGGCCCTGTACCATCGGCTGGCGCGGACCAGAATCGGACCGCCGCTGGCTCGGGTCCGGGAGTTCCGCTTCAATGACCAGTGGGTATGGGGCTTCATCCTGGGCCTGATGTTGGTCGTCGTGCCGGGGGTCGCCCCGCTGCAGTTGGTGGGCTACAATCTGCTGGTGTTCTTCGGAGTGCTGTACGCGGCGCGCGGATTCGGCGTGTTGGTCTGGATTCTCGCCCCGGGAAAGATCGTGACGATCCTGCTCACGCTGGTCGTGGCCGTCTTCTGGTACTTGGTCGGCCCGTTGGCGCTGGGGTTGGGTGTGGGTGATACGTGGCTGGACTGGCGCAACCGCGCCAGGCAGAAATCCTAACGTTTGAGAGAGGGTCCCATGGAAGTCATTCTGCGACAGGCGGTCGATAAGCTCGGTCATCCGGGCGACATCGTGAAGGTCTCGGCGGGCTACGCACGCAACTTCCTGCTGCCTCGCGGCGCCGCCTACGAGGCGACTCCGGGCAACAAGAAGCGGATCGCCCAGGAAAAGGAGCGGCTTGAGGCGGCGGAGAACGCCCGCATCGCCGCCGCTCAGGAATACGCGAACAAGCTCGAGCAGGTCTCGCTCACCTTCTCCGCGCGCGTCGGCGACGAAGGCAAGCTCTTCGGTTCGGTGACCTCGGCGGACATCCAGCACCAGCTGGAAACCCAGGGGTTCCCGGAAGTCGAGAAGCGAATGATCGACCTGCCGGAGCCGATCCGCGCGCTGGGCGTCTACAAGGTGCCGATCCGGCTCCACGCCGACGTCAAGCCCGAGATCAAGGTCTGGATCATCAAGGCCTGAGCGCGCGCCGGTACCGCCCGATGCGGGCGCTCCGCCCCGCTTCACTGACGCCCCGCTTTGCGGGGCGTTATTGTTTTCCGGAAGCCTCGCCCGCTCCTGCACCGCGAGGTGCGGCCATGCGGCCAGGGAACATTCGGCCGCGACCGTCCTACAACCCGTTCAGGGCCCTACCGCATTCCCGACTCATGAGTGCCGTACCTGCTGCCAGCACCACCATCGGTCTCGACCACGCGCGACGTGCGGCCGCGACGTGCCTGGATCACAAAGCCGCGGACGTCGTGCTGCTGGACCTGCACGGCGTGACCGACATGACCGACTATTTCGTGGTCGCGTCGGGGACATCAGACACGCATGTGCGCGCCGTGGCCCGTCACGTGGTGGAGCGGCTCTCCCGCGACGGCGTGTCCGTGGTCTCGGTAGAGGGGTTGGAAGAGGGCAAATGGGTCCTGCTCGACTTCCTGAATTTCGTGGTGCATGTGTTCCACCCGTCGATGCGGTCGTACTACCAACTCGAGCGACTCTGGGGTGATGCCCCCGAGCTCGCCGTGACACCCTGAGTGGGGGTTCGCTGATGTCTCGTCGCTGGATCGCCGTCGTCTCCCGCCCGTTCGCGCGGGCCGTCCTGCTGGTGGCATGCCTCGTGTCGACCGCGCTCGCACCGGATGTCGTCCGCGCACAAGGCTACTTCGGGCAGAACCAAGTCCAGTTCCAAGTGTTCCAGTGGCGCGTCTACAAGACCGAGCATTTCGACGTCCACTACTACCAGGGCATGGCGGAGGGCGCCAAGATCGCCGCCCGCATGGCGGAGCGGTCGTACGCCAGACTGTCGCGCCTCATGGGGTACACGTTCAAGGAACGGAAGCCGATCGTCGTCTTTGCCTCCCGCGGGGATTTCGCGCAGAACAACGTCACGGGGGATCTGGGCGAAGGCACCGGCGGCGTGACCGACGCGATGCATCAGCGCAACATGTTCTTCTTCGGCAGCGATCTCGCCGAAGTCGAGCATGTCATGGCGCACGAGATGGTGCACCAGTTCCAGTACGACATCATGTTCAAGGGGCGCACGGGCGGCGCGCAGCAGATGATCGAGGGCGACAACCTGCCGCTCTGGTTCGCGGAAGGGATGGCGGAGTACCTGTCGATCGGCCCGGACCACAAGGCGACCGACGCGATCATGCGCGACGCGGCCCTCAACGGCAATCTGCCCACGATCAAGCAGTTGAAGGATGAACCCAACCGGTTCTTCCCGTATCGCTACGGAGAATCGTTCTGGCGTTTCATCGGCCAGCGATGGGGAGACGAGATCGTCGGCGAGATCCTGCAGGCCACGGCGACGATCGGAGTGGAGCGTGGCTTCAAGCGCCATACCGGCTTCGAGCTCGACGAACTCGGCGACGAGTGGAAGGAAACGCAACAGACGAACTATCTGCCCGCGGTCGCAACGCTCGAGCGTCCACGCAAGAACGCGCAGGCGCTGCTCAACGAGAAGAAGACCGGCGGGATCATCCCCGTATATGTGGCACCGGCACTCTCGAGCGACGGCAAGCAGATCGCGTACATCTCCACCGGGTCGCTGTTGCGGGCGGAGGTGTTCCTCGACCTGTACCTCGCCGACGCCACGACCGGCAAGCGCACCAAGCGGCTCACGAACAGCGTGCTGAATCCCGAAACGGAGGAACTGCGCTACGTCTATTCGCAGAGCGCCTTCTCCCCCGACGGGCGCACGCTGGCCTATACCGGCATGCGCAAGGGCAAGGATGTCCTCTTTTTGCTCGACCTGCGGTCACGCGAGGTGATCCGCCGGCTCGACACCGACCTCGATGCGATGGTGGGCCCGACCTTCTCGCCGGACGGGAAGCGGATCGCGTTCAGTGGCAGCAAGGGCGGATCGACCAACATCTACGTCATCGATGCGGACGGGCGGAACCTCAAGCAACTGACGAACGGATGGTATGCCGGACTGATGCCCTCGTGGTCGCCGGACGGCCGCAAGATCGCATTCGTCAGCGACCGCGGACCGAAGACGAACCTCGAGTTGCTCCGCTTCGGAAAGTGGGAGATCAACCTCCTCGATCTGGCGACGGGTGCGATCGAGACCATCCCCGGTCAGGGCGGCAAGAATCTCAACCCCGCCTGGGCGCCGGACGGGAAATCGCTGGCATTCATCAGTGACCGCACCGGGATCGCGCAGATCTTCCTGTACGATTTCGAGGCGAAGGAGCACTACCAGCTGACGCGCTACATCGGCGGCGTGCTCTCCCTGACGGAAAACAGTCCGGCCATCACCTGGGCGCGCCAGGCGGACAAGTTGGCGTTCGTGTACTACGACAACAACGACTACACGGTGTGGTCGATCTCGAACCCGCGCCAACTCAAGAAGGAGCCGTACCGCGAACCGACGGCCACCGCCGTGGTCGCGAGCGCGGAACGTCCCCCGGTGACCGCCGAGGATTCGGCGACGGCACGTCGTGCGCAGGCGGCGATGGCGGTGTCGGACATTGCCAAGGCCTCGAAGGATTCCGCGCTGGCCGTGCCACCCAACCCGCGTCGAGTGTCCATCTATCGCGGGGTGGGTGGGATGCGCGCGTCGGGGGAACTCCCCGCGCCGGGAAGCCCCGGCGCGACCTCGCCGGTGTCGGTGGCGGCGCTCATGGACAGTTCCTCGCTCGCCCTGCCGAGTGACGCCAGCATCAAGGACGAGCCGTACAAGGCGGAGCTCCGCGCGGAAGCGGTGCAACGGCCGCAAGTCGGATATGCCCAGGACAACTACCAGCGGGGCGTCTACGGCGGCACCGCCATCCTCTTTGCCGACCTGCTGGGCAATCGCCAGCTGCTTGCCGGCCTCGCCATCAATGGACGGGTGGAGGAGGCGCAGGTCGCGCTCAACTACACGAACTTCTCCAATCGGCTGAACTTCTCGACCGGATTCAATCAGAGTCCATTCTACCTGTTCACCGGGTACTCGACGGATCAGGTCGGGACCGGTCAGTACTATCAGCGTCAGTCGCTGATGCGCTACATCGTCCGGACGGCGAACTACAATGCGATCTACCCCATCAATCGCTTCACGCGATTCGAGATCGGCGCCGCCTACACGAACATCGACCGCAGCGCGATGTATCTGTCCCAGGGCATCGACTTCAACTCCGGGTACAGCACTGGGTTCTACGTCGACAGCGTGCGGGGGTTGGGGTCGTTGAACTTCGTGAACCCGGTGGCCGCGTTCGTCTCGGATAATGCGCTGCAGAGCTACACGGGGCCCATCTACGGGCACCGGTACCGCGTCGAAGTCTCCCCGTGGGTCGGCGTGCGGGACACGAAGGGTTTCGTGAACGTGCTCGCGGACCTGCGGCGCTACGATGCGATCGCGTTCAGCTTCCTGACGCTGGCCACCCGCCTCTATGCGGACATCTCGCAGGGACCGGGCGAGAGCCTCATCCAGAAATACATCGGCGTCCCGCAGTACATCCGGGGCTACGACCGGGAGAACTACCTGTCGTCGAATTGCGGATCCACGAACGCCAATGACTGCAACGCCCTGATGCAACTGGTGGGCAGTCATACGTTGGTGATGAACGCGGAACTGCGATTCCCGCTGATCCGGCGCTTCGAGCTTGGCGTGTTGCCGGTCTCCTTGCCGCCGCTGGACGGTCTGTTCTTCTACGACGCCGGCATGGCGTGGAGCTCCGGGCAGACGCTCACGGCCGCCAAGCCCGACGTGTACGATTTCAACAAGCAGCGGTTCCTGCTGCGGAGCTACGGCTACGGTCTGCGGTTGAACCTGTTCAACTTCGCGATCATTCGGTGGGATTACTCGATTCCGCTGGACTCGTTCAACCACAAGGGCTATTGGTGGTGGTCGATCGGTCAGTCGTTCTGACGCGATTGTCATCGGCACGGCGCGGCGGCCCGGGGGACCAGGGTCGCCGCGCTTTTCCGTCGCGGGGGGCCTCCGGTTAGATTCCAGCGTGCGCAGATCGCTCCTTTTCCTGCTCGCGCTCACCGCCTGTTCCGGGGGTGACGCGTCGAGCCGCAACGCATCGGCGTCGGCGGCCAACGGTCCCGACGCGATTCTGGTGCGCGTCCCGAAGGACGGGGGAGCGGCGAAGGCGTATCGTTTCGGTCGTGACTCCGCGCTGTGGACGTCCTCGGAGCGGGTCCCTCCCATGCGGCGCGTGCTCGGATTCGACGACGAGCAAGGGGCGATCGCCTATCTCGACGACAAGGGGAGCGCGAGCCGCCTGGATCTGCGTCTCGCGGTCGCCACGCCGGCGGCGACGGGGACACTCACCGGCGTCACGAGCGCGGACGGATGGGCGGTGTACGGGTTGGCGACCAACGGGCAGGTGTCGCGCACGACGCCCAGCGGCAGCTGGTCGTATGCGCCGGCTCCCCCCGCGCGCCTGCTGATTCCGCTACCGGACGGCTCGCTCGTGCTCGTGCATGACGAGGGCAATCGCTCGCGCCTGCGGCGGCTCCGGCCACCGGAGCCAAGGATCACCGACACCAACTCGGTGCCACATCCGGCGCTGGTGATGCGCACGGACATCGGGGACCGCATCTACTTCACCGGTGACTCCGGCCTCGTGGGCATCCGGGTGCGCGACTTCACGCGCACCAAGACGATCAAACTCCCACAGCGGGCGACGGCACTGGTCGCGACGCCGAGTGGCGACCGCATTTTTGTGGCGCTCGAGGGGAAGAAGCGGTTCGCGATCGTCGATCGCTACGCCGACAAAGTGGACCGCACCGTGGATCTCCCGGATGTGGCGACGGCCCTGCGCATCGACTCTGACGGGCAATATCTGCTGATCAAGGGGGCCTCCAGCGACTCGACCTTCGTGTTCGCGATCGGGAGTGGGCGACTCATCGGGGCCGTTCGGTCCGAATGGCGCGAAGACCTCCCCGTGGTCGGTCCGGACGGCGGGATCGCCATCGTTCGGGACAGCGATGTGGTGATCATCGATGCAGAGTCGCGCCGGGAGCGTGTGCGGTTCCGCGGAGGCGCCGGCGACCGGTGGACGTTGGTGCGGTGGAACGGGTTCCGCCCGCGCGCCGCCGGCCTCGACTCCCCGGTCACGTTCGATGATGACTCCACCGACGATCGCGCCGCCGGACCGCCCGCCGATACCGCTCGTGCGGCCTCGTCGGCGCCGGAGCCAGTACCGGCCGTCATCAAGCCGGTTGCCCCATCCGCCGCGCCCCCTGCACCGGCATCACCGACTTCGCCGAAACCCAGTCCGCCGGCCGCGCCCACCGGGCGCTGGACGATTGCCTTCGCATCGCTGCTCTCCGAGGAGCGCGCCAAAGCCATGGCGCAGTCCATCAAGGTGGACGGCAAGCCTACGCAAGTGCTTGCGATGTCGACCAATGGCACGACCTCGTGGCGCATCGTCTTCGGGCCCTTCGATTCTCGTGACGCCGCCGAGAAGGCGGGCAAGAAGACGGGGCTCCCGTATTGGGTGTTCGAGGCCACGCCGTGAGCGACGCGCCGCACGACGAGGTGCACGACGAGGTGCACGATCTGTCCGGCACCGACGACGGCCCCCTGCTCGCCCCTCCCGTGAACCACTGGGAGGCTGAGGGGCTTCGTCTTGTCGAATCGCTCCGTGACGTGTCGTCAGCCCTGGTCGTGGGGCTCGACCCGGATGCGACCGCACGCGTGGCAATCGGGCTCGCGCAGGGCTGGCGGAGCAAGAAAGGGGTTGCCGTGGGCGACCTCACGGGTTTCGCATTTCCACTGTACGAGCTCGCCGGGGGTGAGGACGCCGCGGGCCTCACCGACTGCTTCCGCGACGACCTCTCGCTCAATGACATCGCACGTCCAGCCCCGCGTGCCGAGGGACTTTTCGTTCTTCCGGCGGGAACCCCGCCGATCGCCACCGAGGCGTTCTTCCGGCACGAGCGCTGGGAGAAGTTGATCGGGGGGTTCGCGCAGGCCGGCGGGTTGCTGTTGCTGATTGCCCCGCTCGGAGCGGTCGGATTGGAGCATCTGGCATCGCTGGTGGGCGGAGTGATTGCGGTGGACGTGCCGCAGAATCGGCGTCAGGCCTACCACCTGCTCGGCGCCGCGAATGCCCCGGAGGCCCGCGGTCAGCCCGGGCGAGGATGGGGGCCGACCGCGGCCCCGTCGGGGCGTGCTCCCGGACCCGGACGGCCGCCGTTGGCGGCCCGGAGAACGCGACGCCTCGTCGCGGTGATCGGCGCCTTGGGCCTGCTGATATCGGCGGGTTGGGGGGCTCTTGTCTGGCGGTCAGGGCACGCCTCCGCTCCCCGAGCTAGAATCGTGCCCCCACCGGTGCCTGCGGCCCGGGACACCACGCCGGTGCAACTCGTGGTTCCGAAGGCCGACACGATCCCGATCAGCGACCCCACCGCCGGGGCGGATTCGCTACTCGGCGTCCCGTATGCCGTCAATGTCGTAGCGGCGAATACGGTCGCGGGTGCAAATTCCGTGCTTCAAGATGGAGAGAAGGCGATCCTCCTCCCCGCGGTGACCGTATCCCCGGTCACCCTCGGTGGCGGAACGGTATGGTATCAGGTGATCATCGGGGCGTATGCGACGCGCGCCGACGCGGACGACATGCTGCAGCTGCTGCGGCGCAAAGGGGTCGTGCGCACCGATGGGGGCGTGGTGGTCCGACTGCCGTATGCGCTGCTCGTGGCGGACGGCGTTTCGGTGACGGAGGCGCACGCGGTGGTCTCCGGCTGGCGGGCGAAGGAGATCATGGCGTATGCCCTGTTGCAGGCGGATGGGCGGGTGCGCGTGCTGGCTGGTGCGTTCGAGACGCCGGCGCAAGCCGCACCGTTGGCTGCACAGTTGCGGCGCGCCGGGGTTCCGGCGTCGGTCGTTTATCGTCTAGGGAGAATGTTCTAACGTGCGGTTGACCAAACTCGAGTTGCATGGCTTCAAGTCCTTCGCGGACCCGACCGAACTCCTGTTCAGTCAGGGCGTCACCGCGGTCGTGGGGCCGAACGGCTGCGGCAAGTCCAACGTGTCCGACGCGGTGCGGTGGGTCCTGGGCGAGCAGCGGGCGCGCCTGTTGCGCGGCGCCAAGATGGAGGAAGTCATCTTCCAGGGATCGTCCGCCCGCCGCGCGGTGAACCTCGCCGAAGTCTCGCTGCATTTCGAAAACGACGATGGTGCCTTGCCGGTGCCGTTCAAGGAAGTCGTGATCACCCGGCGCCTGTCGCGCTCCGGCGAAAGCGAGTACTTCCTGAACCGCGCGCCCTGCCGCCTGCGCGACATCCATGACCTCGTGCGAGGCACCGGCCTCGGCGCCGACAGCGGCGTGGTGATCGAGAGCAAGATGATCGACGCACTGCTGTCGGATCGTCCGGATGACCGCCGCGAACTCTTCGAAGAAGCGGCGGGCGTCGGACTGTATCGCGACCGTCGCCGGAGCACCGAGCGCAGCCTCGAGCAGACCACCGCCGACATGGCGCGCCTCGACGACCTGATCAACGAGGTGACGAGCCAGGTGCGGTCCCTGGCGCGCCAACGGAAGCGCGCCGAACGGCACGCCGAAATCACCACCCGCCGATTCGCCGTGGAGCTCACCCTCGCCTCGCGCGAGATGGCGGCATGGAAGGACGAACTCGAGCAGCTCGACGCGCGTCTGGTGCAACTGCGCGCGCAGCTGCCGCACGCGCAGAATGAGGTCGTGGTCAAGGAATCACAGCGCGATACGGCGCACGCCGCGCGTGCGGCGGCGGAAACCGTGCGGCACGAGCGGGCTCGGGTGGCGGGTGAGGCACGCGAAGCGGCGCTCACGTTGCAGGGGGAGATCGCGGTCGCCGAGGAACGCCACCGCAATGCCGTGAGCCGTCGGGAGCGCGCCGAGGCGGAGCGCAGTGAAGGCGCGGCGATCGGCGAGCGCGTGGTCGCCGAGTGGGAAGCCGCACGCGAGGAGGAAGCGCAGACGACCATCGCGTTGCAGGCCGCCGTCGAGGCACTGCAACAGCAGACGGCCGTCGAAGAAGCCACTCGCACCGCCGTGACGCAATCGCGCTCGGCGCTGGAGCGCGCCGACCAGCACGTGCGCTCGCTGCGTGACGCACTGCGCCGCCTGGAACTCGACCGCGAGGGGGCAGAGCGCGAACTCGCGGATGTCGCACAACGCTCGGCCACGCTCGCGGTGGAACATGAGGCGCTCGCGTCCACGCAACGACTCGCGGAACGCGAACTCGCCACGGCCGACGAACAGCTTGCGATCGCACAGAGCGCCGCACTCGAGGCGGATGCCGCACTGTCGCAGGCGCGGGATCATGCCCGCGACTGGCGCGAGAAGGACACCGCCGCCCGCGCCGACGCGCGCAAGGCCGAGGAAGCGACCGCCGGCCTCGCCGGTCGGGTGAACGCCATCGAAGGACTCGAACGCGAGCGCGTGGGCCTCGCCCCGGGCGCGGCACGACTGCTGAAGGACCGCGAACAGTTCGGCGAGGGTGCGGTTCTCGGTCCCTTGTCCGATTACATCGGTGCCGATGCGACCACCGCGATGTTGGTGGAGCGCTTCCTCGGCCCCACCGTCCATGCCGTCGTGATCCGCGATGCGGCAGTGGCCACGGCCGTGCGTGAGTGGCACGGGCGGACGAACCCCGGTGCCCTGCTGCTGCTGCCCCTCGACGTCGTGGCGCAGCTGCCGGACGCCGCCGAAGCGGAGGAGCTATCCGCCTCGGTGCAAACGGACGGCCCCGTCCGTGGATGGGTACGGACGTTGCTCGGCCGCGTGAAGGCCGTGGACTCGGGCTCGGCGTTCGTCGATGCTCGCGGTGCCGTGTGGCTCCCAGATTCCACATCATCGGATGGTCCCCTCCGTCGTCGCGCCGAGCTGACCAAGTTGCGCGAGTCACTCACGCTCAGCGAGGCCGCCCGCGATCACGCCACGGCCGCACTCGCCGAAGTGCACGCGGCGTTGCTGACGGCGGAGTCCCAGGCCACGGCGTCCGCGGATGCGTCGACCCAGGCGCACGCGCGGTCCCAGCAGGTCGCCTTGCAACGCGCCGAACGTGAGCGTGCATACCAACGCGCCACGCGGGAGCTCGCGGATGCCGTCGCCCTCAGCGAACGGCTCTCCGGTCGCCGGAATGACCTCACCACCCGCGTGACGCAGAGCATCGCCGCCCAGGAAGAACAAGGGGTCGCGCTCGCGACCGCCGAACAGGTGGCGAGCACGGCGCGCGAGACGCTCGCCGAGTCCGACCGGGCGCAGGATGCGGCACGAGAGGCGCGTTCGGGAGCGCAAGTTTCGCACGCCCAAGCCCAGGCCCGTCGGGAAGTCGCCACGGAGCGGCGGGCGCGTCTCGAGCGCGAGCGGGCCCATGCGGCCGCACGCCTCGAGACCCTGCAGCAGGAGCTCAGCGCGCTCGCCGAAGGCGATGCGGTGCTCGAGCGACAGATGCAGGAATGGCGCGACTCGCTGGCCGGACGCCAGCGCACGCTCGCCGAAGCCGAAGCGTCGCTGGCCGACGCCGAGCAGGGCGTACGCACCGCGGACGCCGAGCTCGCGGCGGTCGAGCAGGCACTCGATCAGTCCCGCCATGACGTTACGGCACTTGGCGAATCGTTGCATGCCGCCGAACTCCGACACACCGAGCTGTCCGGCAAGCGTGCCGCGATCACCGAGCGGCTCGAGGCCGAATGGCGTCGCCCGCTCGGCGACCTGTTCGCCGATTACACCCCCGTCGAGGCCGAGGACGAGGCGCTGCGCGCCGAGGCCGACGAACTGCGTTCGGCCTTGGAATCACTGGGCCCGGTGAACCCGTTGGCCATCGAGGAGCACGAGGAAGAAGTGAAGCGCCTCGACTTCCTCACCGGCCAACGCGCCGACCTCGCGGCGGCGCAAGTCTCCTTGCAGCAGGCGATCAAGGAGATCGACGTCACCGCGCGCGAGATGTTCATGAAGACCTTCACGGAGGTCCGCGAGAACTTCCGCCAGATCTTCCAGACGCTGTTCGGTGGCGGCGAGTGCGATCTGAAGCTCGAGAACCCCGATGCGCCCCTCGATTGCGACATCGAGGTGCATGCGTCGCCGCGCGGCAAGAAGACGCAGCGCATCCACCTGCTGTCGAGCGGGGAGCGCGCGCTGGTGGCGCTCTCGTTGCTGTTCGGCATCTTCCTGACCAAGCCCAGTCCGTTCTGTCTCCTGGACGAAGTGGACGCGCCGCTCGACGACGCGAATGTGGGGCGCTTCGTGAAGATGTTGAACCAGTTCAAGACGAACACCCAGTTCATCGTCATCACCCACAACCCGCGCACCACGACCGAGGCGGCGGATGCCGTCTACGGTGTGACGATGCAGGAGCCCGGGGTCAGCTCCTTGGTGAGTGTACGCATGAAGGGACCGGCGGTGGACGACGGCGACGCGTCCGCAGAATCCGAGATTCCCATCACGACCGGCTGACCGACCCCGCACGAGCCCCCGCCGGGCCGTCTCCGAGCCCTGAGCGTGGCTGGACGCCCCTTGGAATATCGATTCCACGGGGCGCTCGTGTATATTGCAAGGTTCGTCCCTCACCGAGGGGCGGATCCGCCTTTTCTCGGGGTTTCTGTCATGCTGGTCGTGATGTCGCATACCGCCACCCAGGCCGACGTCGAGCTGGTCTGCTCGACGATTTCCGCCATGGGTTACACCCCCGCCCCGATGCCTGGCGCGCAGCGCACGGCCGTCGGTTTGGTGGGGAACGATGGACGCGTGGATGATTCGCTGATCGCCGAGTTGCCGGGCGTGTCGCGCGTCATCCACGTCTCGAATCCGTACAAGCAGGTCTCCCGTGAGTGGCGCCCGGAGAACACGATCGTCACGATCGCGCCCGGTGTGAGCTTCGGCGGTACGAGCGTACCGGTCATCGCCGGCCCGTGCTCGGTGGAGAACGAAACGCAGATTCTCGCCGCGGCGCACGCCGTCAAGGCGGCCGGTGCCACTGCGTTGCGCGGGGGCGCCTTCAAACCACGAAGCTCCCCGTACTCGTTCCAGGGCATGGGCAAGAAGGGACTCGAGCTCTTGGCGCTGGCCAAGCGCGAGACGGGACTCCCGATCGTCACCGAGGCGATGGACGACGGCGGAGCGTACATGGTCGCCGAGTATGCCGATTGCATCCAACTCGGCGCGCGCAACATGCAGAACTACTCGTTGCTGAAGACGGTGGGCAAGATCGGAAAGCCCGTCCTGCTCAAGCGCGGAATGGCCGCGACGATCCAGGACCTGCTGCTGAGCGCCGAGTACATCCTGTCCGAGGGAAACCCGCACGTGATCCTGTGCGAGCGCGGCCTCCGCAGTTTTGACTCGACGTCGCGCAACTTGTTCGACCTGACCGCGATCCCCGTGGTGCATCAGCTGTCCCACCTCCCGATCGTGGCCGATCCGAGCCATGGCACGGGGCGCCGTGACAAGGTCCTGCCGATGGCGCGCGCTGCCGTCGCGGCGGGGTGTGACGGGCTCATCATCGAGGTGCATCCGCAGCCCGATCAGGCGAAATCGGACGGCGCGCAGTCGCTCAACCCCGAGCAGTTCGGGGAGTGCATGAAGCAACTGCACCGCGTGGCGGTCGCCGTGGACCGGAAGATCGCCGTCGCACCGTCCGAGGCGGGCTGACCGTGCGTCGCGTGGCGGTCGCGCTGGCAGTGGCATCGCTCCTCTCGCCGCACCGCGCCGCCGCGCAGGATTCGACGTTCGCCGCCCTGGACCGCGCCGTCGGCCTGTACGGGAGCGCGACCACGGTGCGCGCCAGGCTGGAGCAGACGCTCACCAACCCGCAGACGAAAAGCACCTTCAACGCCAAGGGCGAGCTCTTCCAGCGCGACCGCAAGCAGTTCGCGCTGCGATTCACCGAGCCCGCGGCCGATGCCATCGTGAATGACGGCACGACGTTCTGGGTGTATCTCCCCAGTACCATGCCGGGGCAGGTGATGAAACTGCCGATGGCCGCCAGCGGCACCTTCGATTTCCTGACGCAACTGCTGCGGGCGCCGCGCGAGTCGTACGTCGTCACCGCCCGTGCCGACACCTCCGTCGGTGGACATCGGACCGCCGCGTACGCGCTGACGCCGCGCAAGGCGAACTCGCCCTTCCTGCGGGCAACGCTGTGGATCGGTCGCGACGATGACAAGCTCTGGATGGTCGAGACGGTCGAGCCCAGTGGCATGGTCCGGCGGGTGCGTTTCACGACGATGGCACTTGATGTATCGCTGCCGGACGGGGCGCTCCGCTTCACGCCCCCGGCGGGCGTGAAGATCGTCGACCCACAGGCGATGATGGCGGGAAAACCATGAACGTCGCCCCGTAGCCCTCGCGGCACGTTCTGCACCAACGAACGTGTGGCGCGACTCGTAGATTCTTCGTCACCAGACTTCGGAGAATCATGATGAACTTTGCCCCGAGCGCGCGCGCCCTGCGGCGCGCCGCCACTGCCACCGCGTTGACCATGGGGGCCCTTCCCGCCGGCCTCGCGGCACAGGAAAAGGTCGACGTCGCAACGATGGAGCGCATCAAGACCGAGGCCATGCAGCGGTCGCAGGTCATGGATCTCATGAGCTGGCTCACCGACGTGCATGGTCCGCGACTCACGGGCTCGCCGATCACCCAAGCCGCGGGAGACTGGGCCCTAGCGACGATGAAAGGATGGGGTTTGGCCAACCCGCATTTCGAAAGCTGGGGTCCGTTCGGCCGCGGTTGGACCAATGAGCGATTCTCGTTCCAGGCGGTCGGGCCGCACCCGTTCCAGATCGCCGCGGTCCCGCGCGCGTGGAGCGCGAGCACCAGGGGGAAGGTCACGGGCGCGGCGGTGATGCTCACCGCGACCTCGCTCGACGATCTCCAGAAGATGCAGGGACAGCTCAAGGGGAAGTTCGTGATGATCGGCGCTATGCGCGACGTGGCGATGCACCTCGCCCCGGAAGCGTCACGACTGAGCGATTCGGCACTGGCGATCATGGCGGCGGCGCAGCCGGCGGTACCGGGAGGTGCCGGACGCGGTGGTCGCGGTGGCCCTGGAGGAACCGGCGTACCGCGCCCCTTCAATGCCATGCAAGACACGACGGCGCTTCGCTGGCTCGAGAAGGAAGGGGTCGCGGCGATCCTCGTCCCCTCGCGCGGTGATGGCGGCACGATCTTCACCGACAACGGGAACAACCGCAGCAGCAAAGCGCCGCAGCTCCCGGTGGTGCACGTCGCCATCGAGGGATACGGCCGCATCGCGCGTGAGCTCGAGCGCAAACAGCCGGTCACGCTCGAGATGGACATGCAGAACAAGTTCTACGGCAACGACGACGCCCCGTCGTTCAATGTGATCGCCGAGATCCCCGGAACCGACCCCAAGTTGAAGGACGAGGTCGTCATCATCGGTGGTCACTTCGATTCCTGGCACGGTGGCACCGGTGCCACCGACAACGCCGCCGGCTCGGCGACGATGATGGAGGCCATGCGAATCCTCAAGACGCTCAACGTGAGCCCGCGCCGCACGATCCGCATCGGACTGTGGACGGGCGAGGAACAGGGCCTGTTCGGATCACGCGCCTACGTTCGCCAGCACTTCGGCTACAGCGATTCCACCGGCAACCACTTCACGCCGGAGCACGCGAAGTTCGCCGCCTACTTCAATGTGGACAACGGAACCGGCAAGATCCGCGGCGTCTACCAGCAGATGAACGCCGACGTGGCGCCGATCTTCAATGCCTGGATGGGTCCCTTCAAGGACATCGGGATGAAGACGCTGACCATCTCCAACACGGGCGGCACCGACCATCAGTCGTTCGACGCGGTCGGACTCCCGGGCTTCCAGTACATCCAGGACGGGATCGAATACAACACCCGTACGCACCACTCGAACGCGGATGTCTACGAGCGCATCCAGGCCGAGGACATGAAGTTCAACTCGGCGGTGCTCGCCGCGTTCGCCTGGCAGGCGGCGCAGCGCGACGACAAACTCCCGCGCAAGGCGGCACCGGCGCCGCGTCCGATCCCGTAACCAGTCGTACGATGCGAACGAAAGGGGCGGCGGCCGATTCGGCCACCGCCCCTTTTGTTCGCGCGTACCCGGCGGACTACTGCTGATTCGATCCGGACGGACCGCTGGGGACCGGCTTCGTCGTCGCCTTCACGGGCCGTTGCGCCAGTCGCTGCAAGAGTGCCTCAGGGGCCGTGACGCCACGCAGCAACTCCAACGCCTTGGCCACGACGGGATCGCCGGTCGCCGAGCGCTGTGCGGCACCGGGGACTCCGAACTTCTGCCGCGCGACCTCGAGTCCGAGCACGCGATCGATCGCCTCGTGCGCCCGGTCATACACCTCACGCGACACATCCAGGTTCGTGCGCTGCATCTTCTGCCACAGCTGTTCGCGCATCGCCGCGGTCACCGTGAACTCTGGCGAGTTCACCGCCGGGTCGCGCGCGATCTGCACGGCAACGGCGGTCAGGGCCTCGCGAAATGGCCGCACGCGGCTTCCGACCGCCGTGACCCACGCCCGCTCCGCCGGTGGCGGCGCGCTGTCCCCAGCGACGATGTCGGGGATGATGCCGCCACCGCCGATCACCGTGCGTCCACGCTCGGTCTTGTAGCGCGGCCGCTGCGAATCCGTCAGCGTCGAGTCCGCGTTGGCCGCGTGGTGCGGTCGGCTGATCGTGCGTCCGACCGGCGTGTACCAGAACGCATTGGTGATGCGGATCGCGCCGCCGTTGTCCAGCGCGATCACCTGCTGGGCACTTCCCTTGCCGTAGCTGGACCGCCCGATCACCAGCGCACGATCGTGATCCTGCAGCGCACCCGCGACGATCTCGGCCGCGCTCGCGGTGCCACTGTTCACGAGCACCACCATCGGAAGGGTCGGCCAGCGCTGCGCATCCTTGGACACGAACTCCGTCGTCGTCCCCGGCATGCGTCCGCGCGTGCTCACGATCTTTTTTCCCACGTCGAGAAAGAGATCGGCGACCGCCACTCCCTGGCTCAGCAGCCCGCCCGGATTGCCGCGCAGATCGAAAATCAGCGCGTGTGCGCCCGCCTTCACGAGCGAATCCACGGTCTCGGCCACCTCGATCGCGGTGGAATCGCTGAACGTGCTCAGCGCGAAATATCCGACGTGCTGGGGCAGCATCTGGGCACGCTGCACGGAACTCACGTGGATATCGCTCCGCTCGAGCACGAAGGGAATGCGGACGCCGCCGCGCTGGATCGTGAGCTTGAGTTGCGATCCCAGCGGACCCCGCAGCGCATCGCGCGCTTCTTCGACCGTCCACCCCCGCATCGATTGCCCGTTCAGTTCCACCAGCCGATCGCCCGCCCGAATCCCGGCATGCTCTGCCGGCGATCCGAGGCGGGGCTGGATCACCACGATCCATCCCTCCCGCAGATCGACCGAGAGCCCAACGCCTCGGTAACTCCCGCTCGTCACTTCCCGCAGGCGCTTCAGGCGTTCGGGCGGGAGATACGAACTGCTGGGATCGCCGAGTTCACTCACCACACCGATCGCGGCCCGGCGGTAGATCTCGTCGACGGAGATGCTGTCCACCCAGTTCTTCTGCACGCGCTTCATGACCGATTCGAACAGCCGCGCCCCTTCCGACGCGCTGAGCCGCGCGCTGTGCGCCGGGGGCCGCATCGCCCGCTGGACGAGCCACCCTCCCGTGACGAAGCTCGCCGCGATCAGCACCAACGCGGCACGCCAGCGACGATTCATGACGGCACCAACAGTTCGCGCGCGATGTCGGGGAATCGCGCGACGATCACGCTAACGACACGCGCCGCGACCTCCTCCACACTCCCGTGCGCGGCGACCGCGACGATCGGCCCGCATTCCGGATGGTTCGTTTGCCACTCCGGCGTCGCGAACTCGGCAAAGGCCGCTTCGACACGCGCATGGAACTCGACGCCGGAACCTTCCATCCGGTCGTGGCCACCCCGCGCACCGGCGCGCAACAATCCTTCGTCCGCGCTCAGCGTGAGCAGGACGGTGAGGTCCGGGATCAGCCCCCCCGTCGCCAGCGCGTTGGCGGCGCGGACTTCCGGCTCCCGCATCTGACGGCCGGCGATCTGATACGCATATGTCGAGAGGAAAAAGCGGTCCAGGAGCACAGTCGTCCCGGCCTCGAGCGCAGGACGCAGTTCGTCGCGCACCAGTTGCGCCCGCGACGCCATGAACAGCAACGCCTCGGCGGTCGGGGTGATCTGCTGTGCGGGATCGAGGAGCAGGCGGCGGATGTCGTCACCGAGCGGCGTCCCGCCTGGCTCACGCCAGGTGGCCGTTCGGATCGACGCCGCCGTCAGACGCGCCGCGAGGCGGGCGAGCTGGGTGCTCTTCCCCGCCCCTTCTCCCCCCTCGAAGACGATCACGCGGCCCGGCATCGGCTCCTTAGCCGAGCGTGATGATGGAACTCGTGGCACCCTTGCGGATGCCGTCCATGATCCACTGGTTCACTTGCTGCATGACCTTTTCGTAGTTCTCGTTCGCGACGAGCACTCGCTGGTAGGTCGGGTTCACTTGGACCTTGGAGAGCAAGGCATCCAGTTGCGCTTCCATCTCCGGTGTCGGGTTCTCCCCGCGCTCGATCATGGCTTGGGCGTCGGTGCGGATCTGCTCCATCTGCTTGAGCAGGCCCAACGCTTCACTGTCGCCGCTCATCGCCTCATTGGCGCGCTTCACGGCTTGATATTCGTTGCTCTGCCCGATCAACCGCCCGAGTTCGGCAGCACGTTCGCTCAACATCTCAGGACTCCTTGCGTCGGGCCACGACGAAGCGCTCGCGGCCGGTGAGGTCCAACCGGATCTCGACCCCGCGGTAGTGCGGGTCGCCCTCCACGACATCACGGACGAGCCGGGCTCTCGTGCTGTCGACTTCCATCAGCAGCACCCCACCCGGTTGCAACACGTCGGGTGCCCCCGCCACGAGCGTCCGGATCGCCGCCATGCCATCCGCGTCGCTGAACAGGGCCAGATGCGGTTCCCAGTCGCGCACCGCCGCCGGGAGATCACCCGCTTCCGCCGGTGAAATATAGGGAGGGTTCGAGACGATGGTACGCACCCGCTCGCCGCGCAGCGGCGCCAGCAGGTCCCCCTGCCGAAACTCGAGGAGGGGACGCCGCGCCTCGGAGATCGCGGTCAGGTTCCCGCGTGCGACCTCCAACGCATCCGGCGAGACATCGGTCGCGATCACGCGGTCGTAGCTGCCCTCCGCCGCGAGGGCGAGGGCGATGCACCCGGACCCGGTGCAAATGTCGGCGATCGTCCCCACGCCGCCGCTCGCCATGAGTGCCAGGTCCACCAGCACCTCGGTTTCCGGGCGTGGGATCAACACGCGGGCGTCCACGGCGAGGGTCAGGTGGCGGAAGGCGGCTTTGCCCACGGCGTACGGCATCGGCATCCCGCGCATGAGGCGGGCGGCGGCGGCGCGAATCGCACCCTCCGTGTGCTCGTCGATCGGGCGTGCGCGGTTGGCGCTTGGCCAGAATCGTGGTGTGTCGAGCAGGGCAGCGATCAGGTCCCGCGCGTCGGCGCGGGCGGGGGGCACGTGGGGTCCCGCCAATGCATCGGCCAGCTCGTCCAGCAGCTCGCCGACGGTCACTGGTCCCCCATGTCCTCCTCCAAACGTGCCAACTGCACCGCCTCGATCAGGGGCCCGATCTCGCCGTTCATGACGCCGGGGAGATTGTGCGTGGTGAAGTTGATCCGGTGGTCCGTCACGCGGCTCTGCGGCCAGTTGTAGGTGCGAATCTTGGCCGATCGGTCGCCGGTGCTGACTTGGCTCTTGCGCATCTTGGAGCGTTCGGCTTCCTGCTGCGAGACGCGGAGGTCGAGCAGACGGGCGCGGAGCACTTCCATTCCCTTGAGTTTGTTCTGCAACTGGGACTTCTGGTCCTGCTGACTGACCACGAGTCCGGTCGGGATGTGGGTGATGCGCACGGCCGAATCGGTGGTGTTCACCGACTGTCCGCCCGGACCCGAAGCGCGGAAGACGTCGATCCGGAGGTCTTGGGGGTCGATCTTGAGGTCGATCTCGTCGGCCTCCGGCAACACCGCCACGGTCGCCGCCGAGGTGTGGATGCGTCCCGCGGCCTCGGTGGCGGGAACGCGCTGGACGCGATGCACGCCGCTCTCGCCGCGCATGTCACCAAAGGCACCGTCCCCGACGACCTTGAAGATGACTTCCTTGACGCCGCCCAGGGTCCCGTCGGACATCGTGATGATCTCGATCTTCCAGCCGCGGCGCTCGATGTAGCGGGAGTACATGCGCCAGAGGTCCGCGGCGAAGAGGGCGGCTTCGTCGCCCCCGGTCCCGGCGCGCAGCTCGACGATCGCATTGCGGTCATCCAGCGGGTCACGCGGAATGAGCAGCGGCTTGAGCTGTTCTTCGGTGGCGGCGATGGTCGCCGCCAGCCGATCGAGCTCGGCGCGAGCTTCGGCCGCCATTTCCGCGTCGTCGCCATTGGCGAGTTCCCGAGTCTCGATCAGCTCCTCGTCGGCCTTGGCCAGGACGTGCGCGAGCTCGGCGACCTGGGTGAGTCGTTGCGACTCACGACCCAGAGACGCCAAGAGCTTCGCGTCCCGGAGTGTTTTCGGGTCGAGAAGCTCTTGTTCGACGACCGCCTGGCGCGCGAGCGCGCCGGCGAGCAACGAGCGGAGGCTCAGGTGCTCGCCTTAGGCCGTGGCCTTGGCGTACTTCTGGCGGAAGCGCTCAACACGACCCGCGGTGTCGATCAGCTTCTGCTTGCCCGTGAAGAAGGGGTGGCACTGGGAGCAGATGTCGAGATGGATCTCGTGCTGCGTCGAGCGCGTCTCGAACGAGTTCCCGCAGGCGCAGATGACCTTGGCGGTCGCGTACACGGGATGGATGTCGGGCTTCATGGGAGCACCTCGGTAGTATTCAGGACTAGCCTTGAACAATAAAGGGCGATCAGCCCTGAGGCAAGTGCGGGCGATGCCAGTGACGCCCGTCACAGACCGGGCGGCGGCCGGTGCCGTACTTTGACAGCCGTGCCCCGGAGGCGTAACTTCGCCACGGTCAACATCCTACCTCATGACTGCGTCCTTCCTCGCCACGGTCCCCCTTTTCAAGTCGCTCGACGCCACCGAACTCACCAAGTTCGGCGAACTCGTGCGCGAGAAGAGTTATCCCAAGGGGAGCGTCATCCTGTTCGAGGACGACCCCGGCGACAGCCTCTTCGTCGTGCGTTCCGGACGTGTCAAGGTGGTGCTCGTCGCGGAAGACGGTCGCGAGGTGATCTTGGGCATTCTGGGCGTGGGGGAACACGTCGGCGAGCTCTCCCTCATCGACGACCAGCCCCGTTCGGCGCACGTGATTGCCATGGAAGACACCACGCTGCTGGTGTTGCGCCGCGATGACTTCCGTCGCCGCGTCGAAGCGAGTCCGGCGGTGGCGTGGTCGTTGCTGACCGAGTTGTCGCGCCGTTTGCGGCGGGCGGACGGCAAGATCGGCGCGTTGGTGCTGCTCGACGTCCCCGGGCGCATCGCGCGGCTGCTGCTCGATTCGGCGGACGAGAGCGGCGGACCGCTCATCGACAAGCCGATCACGCACCAGACGATCGCCCACGTCATCGGGGCGAGCCGGGAGACGGTGTCCCGGGCGATGCGCGGCTTCCAGGACGCCGGGTGGATCACCGTCGAACGCCGCCGGATCCGGATCATGAATCCCTCCGCGCTCACGCAGCGCGCGCAGCAGCGAGGGTGAAGGTGCAACGTCCCGTCGCCCCGACCTCCTCGCGCCTGCCCGGCACTCCCCTCCACGCACTGGCGGCCGGCACACTTGGCCTGATCAGGAAGCACCCATGACCTTGCGCGTGACATTCTGGGGAACGCGCGGCTCGATCGCGAGCCCCGGGCCGTCGACCGTGCGCTACGGGGGGAACACCCCGTCGGTGGAGCTGCGCACGGAATCGGGATGGCTGGTAATCCTCGATGCCGGCACGGGGATTCGCGCCCTCGGCAATCACCTGTTGGCCCAGGCGAACGGGAAGGTCATCGCGGGTGACATCTTTCTCACCCACGCGCACTGGGATCATATCCAGGGACTCCCTTTCTTCGCCCCGATCTTCCAGGGCGGGAACAACTTCACGATCTGGGGATCGGCGTCGCTGCAAACCAGCATCGACCGCGTGGTGCGCGACCAGATGAATCCCGTGGTCTTTCCGGTGGCCTTCGACGAGTTGAGCGCGTCCATCTACTTCCGCAAGATTCACGAAGGGGATGTCTGCAGCGGCACCGGCTACGAGGTCACGGCGATGGACGTCCAGCACCCGGGTGGGGCGCTGGCGTATCGCTTCCGGGAGCCGGGACAATCGGGCCGTTCGTTCGTCTACGTGTCAGACAACGAGCTCCAGCCGCACGCACGATACGACACCCCCGCGGGCTGGCGCGCCAAGCTGGTGGAGTTCGCGCGCGCCGCAACCGTGTTGGTGCACGACACGACGTACACGACGGAGGAATACCCGAGCCACCGCGGGTGGGGGCACTCGACCTATCAGGACGGCGTCGAGTTGGCGCTGGAGGCCGGCGTCGAAACGCTCGTGCTCTTTCATCACGAGCCGCGGCGCTCGGATGCGCAACTCGACGCGCAGGTCGCAGCATGCAGGGCGCTGGTGCAGGAGCGCGGGGCCACGCTACACGTGATGGCGGCCGCGGAAGGTCTCACACTGACGGTTTGAGCATTACTTCTTGAGGAGGAGTCAGATGAAGCGTTCCACCGTGATGTCGATCATCGGAAGCGTGGCATTGTTCGGCGGGGCCCTGCAGGCGCAGGGAAAGCCGGGGCTCGGCCTGCTCCCCTTCACGAACAGCGCGACCGGCAAGGCGCACGACGAACTCGCCCCGCTGGCCAAGGGGTTGGCCGACATGACGATCGAGGAGTTGCTCCCGAATCCGAGCATCCGCGTCGTCGAGCGTGACCAGATGAACAAGATCATGGATGAGCAGAAGCTCTCGTCCTCCGGCGCGGTGGATCCGTCCACGGTGGTCAAGCTCGGCAAGATCGTCGCGGCGAAGTACATGCTGACGGGGGCCTACATCACGATGGGCAACTCCCTCGTCCTCACCATGAAGGCGTTCAGCGTCGAGACGTCGGAGATCGTCTGGACGGGCAGCGTCACCGGCAAGACGGACAACATCCTCGTCCTGATCAACCAGCTCGCGTCGAAGGCGACCAAGGGGCTCAACCTGCCGCCGCTCGCCCCGGTCCAAGAGCAGGCGCAGCAGGCCAAGGCGGAGCGCATCAAGCTGCCGCTGCAGGAGGCGCTGAAGTTCGCCCGTGCGCTGGATGCCAAGGATGCCGGCAAGAAGGACGAGGCGGTCGCGCTCTTCAACCAAGTGCTCGACAAGTTCCCCGAATACGATCTCGCCAAGAAGGAGAAGGCGTCGATCGCCGGGAAGTAAGCGGTCGTTCGCATCCGCCGGTGCTCCATCGGGAGCGCCGGCGGATTCGCAATTCCGGCCGGTCGGTGTGAGATTTTCTGCGTGCTGATTCCGCAGATCCATGTCGCCGACGGTTGGGCCGTGCCGGCCCTCGACCAGCTGACCGCTGCCGGTCGTGCCGAGGTGGTGCGCGAGGCCGCGCTCCCGGATCCGGCCTCGCTCGATCGGGAACGGGCGCACGTGGTGGTGGTCCCCCTCGCGATGGCTTCCGATGTCTCGATCGCGCCGTTGGCCGAGCTCGCCGGTGTGATCGGACTCGCTGGTGCGGCGGGCGCGTGGCCCGATCTCACCGCGCTCGAGGGACTCCTGTCCGGACTCCTGACCCCGGACACGCCAATCGACGCGGCGCGCCTCACGCTCCGCGCCGGATTGCGGCACGGGGCCACATTGTTGGCCTCCCGGCGCGCGTCGCAGTTCGACGCCCGCGACGCCGGCGATGTCCGCGAGTTGGCCCGCGTCGGCGTGGCGCTCTCCACGGAGCGGGACCTCGGCACCCTGCTGGGCTTGATCCTCACGCAGGCGCGGCGCATCGCGGGCGCGGATGCCGGCTCGATCTTCCTGGTGATGCGGCCTCGCGAGGGGCCGCCAACGCTCCGCTTCACGCTCACGCAGAACCACAGCATGCCCGAGCTCCAGCTCCAGGAGTTCGAAATGCCGATCGACCACCACTCGTTGGCGGGATACTGCACCATCACGCGCGAATCGCTCCGGATCGACGACGTCTACGATCTGCACGGCGACATGCCGTACCGCTTCAACCGTGCGGTCGACGACGTGACGGGCTACCGGACGAAGTCCACGCTGGTGATTCCGATGCAGACGCACCTGCAGGAAGTCGTTGGCGTGGTGCAGCTCATCAACCAGAAGCGGAACCCGAATGCGGTACTGCGCACCCACGAAGATGTCGCGCGGGAAGTGGTTCCGTTCGATGTCCGCTCGGTGGAGATGGTCGAGGCGCTGGCTTCACAGGCCGGCGTGGCGATCGAGAACAGTCGCCTGTACGAGGACATCGAACGGCTGTTCGAGGGGTTCGTGACCGCCGCCGTCACGGCGATCGAATCACGCGACCCCGCCACGAGCGGCCACTCATGGCGTGTGGCGACCCTGACGTGCACGCTCGCGGAAGCGGTCGACCGCGGTGGCACCGGCCGCTATCGCGAAACGACGTTCACGCGCGATCAGCTGCGTGAGCTGCGGTACGCCGGACTGCTGCACGATTTCGGGAAGGTCGGTGTCCGCGAACAGGTGCTCGTGAAGCAGAAAAAACTGTATCCCGGGGATCTCGATCTCGTCAAACAACGGGTGCTGTTGCTCCAGCAGCGGGCAGACCTCCAGTTCGAGCACCACCGGGCTGAGTTCCTGTACACGCACGGTCGCACCGGATATGCCGAGGCCGTGGAGCAGCTGGATGCCGCGCGCCGCGCCGAACGTGACCGGTTGCACGAGTTCCTCGAAGCGGTCGTCGCGGCGAACGAGCCCACGGTGCTGCATGAACGGAACTCCGACGCGATCCGGGCGAGCCACCTGCAGACGTTCGTCGACCTCGACGGGATCGAACGGCCGTTGCTCGATGAGAACGCGCTGCGCTTTCTGATGATCAGCCGCGGGAACCTGGACGCCGCGGAACGCCGGGAGATCGAGTCGCATGTGACGCACACCTTCCGGTTCCTCGACCAGATCCCGTGGACGACGGCGTTGCAGGGCGTTCCCTCGATCGCGTACGGGCACCACGAGAAGCTCAACGGCGCGGGCTATCCGCGGCAACTGACCGCGGAGGCGATCCCGGTGCAAACGCGCATGATGACGATCTCGGACATCTACGATGCGCTGACCGCCACCGACCGCCCGTACAAGCGCGCGGTCCCGCTGGATCAGGCGATCCGTATTCTGCGTGCCGAGGCCGCCGAGGGCGCGATCGATGCAGAACTGCTGGACACGTTCGTCGAGGCGCGTGTGTTCGCGTCGGTCCAGCAGGACCTCGAGCGGCGGCGCTCCGGGGCGACCGCGCTACCGGCCTGAGCGGCCGGGCGGCGTCATCCCCACCCGCCGCCGCCGGGGGTTTCGATCGTCACGACATCACCGGGTTTCAGCTCGAGGCGGCACTTGGCCGGGATCGGCGCCCCGTTCAGCAGGTTCCGCCCGGTGGCTCCGGCGTGTCCTCCCGAAGCCCCCGTGGGGCCACGGGAGCGGCGCTCAGTGAGCAGGGTCACGGTGCAGGGTTCCTGGACCTCGTAGCTGCGGATCACGCCGTCGCCGCCACGGTGCTTCCCCGCCCCGCCCGAGCCGCGGCGCACGGCATATTCGGTAATGCGGATCGGGTAACTCCGCTCCAACGCCTCGATCGGTGTGTTGCGCGTATTGCTCATGCCGACATGGACGGCACTGGGTCCGTCGCCGTGCGGACTGGCGCCCTGCCCACCGCCTAGCGTCTCATAGAAGGTCCAGCCGCGCCCGCCGAAGGTGATGTTGTTCATCGTCCCCTGGCCCTGGGCGATCGTCGGCAACCCGGCATCCGCCAGCGCGGCGAAAATCAGATCGGTGACGCGCTGCGAGGTCTCCACGTTCCCCGCCGCAACGGCCGAGGGCCATCGGGCATTCAGGAAGCAATCCTCCGGCGTCTGAATGCTGATGGGTCGCGCGATGCCTTCGTTGGTGGGGACATCGTCCGACATCAGCGACCGGAGCACGAACATCGCGGCCGATCGCGTGACGGCGATCGGACAGTTCAGATTGCCCCGGACGCGGGCTGACGTGCCGGCGAAGTCGAGATGCAGCGTGCCGCCGGTGATCGTGGCGGTCACGGCGAGTGGGATGGCCTGCTCCGAGACGCCGTCGCCCTCCAGGATATCCTCGGCGTGTCCGGTGACGGTGCCGAACTCCAGCAATCGCGCGGTGGCGCGGCGCGCGGTGTATTGCAGCAGGGCGTCGCATCCGGCGGCGAGTCGGTCGGCGCCTTCGCGCGCGACCAACGTCCGCCACCCCGATGCGCCGGCCGCGCACGCGCTGCGCTGCGCGGCGAGATCGCCACGCCGCTCCTCCGGCGTGCGCACGTTGGCCAGAATGAGCTCGAGGATGGCATCGTCCATCACGCCGCGCCGCACCAGCTGGATGGGCGGAAGGATCAGCCCTTCCTGCACGAGCTCGGTCGCTCCCTGCGGCATCGACCCCGGACTCATGCCGCCGACATCCGCATGATGCGCGCGCACGGCCGCATAGCCCGCGACTTCCCCCTCGAGATCGATGGCCTCCACGAGGGTCAGGTCCGGGAGATGCGACCCGCCGTGGAACGGACTGTTCAGGATGAACACGTCACCCGGCGACGGCTGGCGGTCGCGCACCGCGCGCACGGACTCCGGCATGGCGCCGAGGTGCACGGGAATGTGCGCCGCTTGGGCCACCATGCGTCCCTGCGCGTCGAAGAGTGCGGAGGAGGCGTCGCGCCGCTCGCGAATGTTCGGCGACAGCGATCCGCGTTCCAGCACGGTCCCCATCTCTTCGGCGATCATCGCCACGGCGTTGGCCATGACGGCCAGATCCAGCGGATCGAAGGTCGGACGAGAACTCATGCGCGCTCCAGCAGCCAGCCGCCCACGGAAAGCGGCCGTGCGATCCAGTCGTCGGCGACGACCATGGTGGCATCGGATAGCGTGACCACGGAAGGGCCGCGCGTGTCCTGTTGCGAGGGCGCGGGCGGTGCAAACCGTACCGGGACGGGGATGCCCGACACGGCGACGCGCACCGCGACGATCTCCACCGGTCGATCGAGGGTGAATCCGTATCGGGCCTGGTGCAACGCCGAGAAACGGTCCGCCATCGCGGGACCGTCGTCCTCAGGGGCACAGACGAGGTCGAGTTCGTGCCCCTGCCCCGCATAGCGGACCCGCGCCGTCCAGTGCGACCGCGCCTCCGATGAACCGACCGGCCCGGCCTCCCCGACGAGTCCCTCGAGCAGGGTGCGCCACGCCTGCGCCGTCACGTCGCGGGCGGCGCGCATGACGCTCGCGGCCGCTTCCCGGCGTTCCGGTGCGATCGCGAGTCCGAGCGCGCTGAGCACGCCCGCGTGCGGTGGCACGATGATCGTGCGCATGCCGAGCAGATCGGCCAGCGCACAGGCATGGAGCGGCCCGCCACCGCCGAACGCCAGCAGCGCACATGAGCGGGGATCGATGCCGCGCTCGACACTCACGCGGCGCAACGCACGGGCCATCTCCGCGTCGGCGATCGCGATGATGGCGGCAGCGGTCCGTGTCGCATCGGTCCCCAACCGATTCGCGAGGTCGGCGATGGCCGCCCGGGCCGCGTCGGCGTTGATGCGCACGCCGCCGGACAACTGGGCCGCATCGAGACGTCCCAGCGCGATATGCGCGTCCGTGACCGTGGGCAACGTGCCGCCCCGGCCGAAGGCCACGGGTCCGGGCACGGCACCTGCACTCCGTGGACCGACGCGGAGCGCCCCGCCGTCGTCGATCCACGCGATGCTTCCACCGCCAGCGCTGACGGTTTCCACGAGGACGCGGGGCAAGGCGATCGGAACGCCCGCAACACTGCCCCCGGGTTCCACCAAGGGGTCACCATCGAGAATCAGCCCGGCGTCGGCACTCGTGCCGCCGATGTCGATCGTGAGCGCCCGCTGCATGCCCGCGGCACGCAGGACCGCCGCCGCGCCCACGACGCCTCCGGCGGGGCCTGAAAGTGCCAGCGCGGCGGCGGTGTGTGAGGCCTCCATGGCGGTGCGCATGCCGCCGCCGGAGGTCATGACGTTCGGCGCCGGGTACCCCCCGACCGCAAGGCGGGAGGACAAATGCTCCAAGTACGTCGCCACGCGAGGACGGGAATACCCCTCGGCCACCGCGGTCGCCGTGCGCTCGTATTCCCGGATTTCCGGCAACACCTCCGATGAGCAGACGACCGGCACATCGGGCAAGCGCTGTCGAAGGACTCCGGCGAGCATCTGCTCGGCGGACGCGTCCTCATAGGCATGGAGCAATCCGACGACGACGATTTCCGGATGCAGCGCCGCGACCGCGTCGGCCACGCGATGGGCTTCAACGTCGAGCAAGGGCGTCCGCACTCCGTCAGGGGTGCGACGCTCCCGCACGGCAATCACCCGCTCGGGTGGGACGAGCGCCGAGGGATGCTGCTTGGTCAAGTCGTACAGGGAGGCCCGTTCCTGTCGGCGGAGTTCGAGCAGGTCCGTGGCATGTTCGGTGGCGCAGAGCACGACGCGCGCACCACGCCGCTCGAGCAGCAGGTTCGTGACGACGGTCGTCCCATGGGCGACACGTCCGATTGCCGGTCCGCCGGCGCCGAGCGCCTCCAGTGCCGCCGCCACGCCCTGGCTTTGATCCGACGGCGTGGACAGCACTTTGCGCGTGTCCACGAAACCGTCGCCGCGGACGGCGACAAGATCCGTGAAGGTACCACCGACGTCGATTCCGACCGAGAGACTCATGCGCGCGATCCCTGATGAAGCGCCCTTCGGACGACGAATGCCAACGCGAGATGCCCTGGCACGAGGAGTGCGAC
>CAXBQP010000024.1:0-43332 GCA_963978095.1 uncultured bacterium
TTTTTTCAAGCAGAAGACGGCATACGAGATAAGGCCACGTGACTGGAGTTCAGACGTGTGCTCTTCCGATCTACGTCCCTGGTTCCGACTCGTCGGCGTTGCAGACGAGATAGTGCGGAGTGGCCTGCTGCGAGCGTACGGCGGCCCACTTCCGTCCCGTGGGAAACGCGGCGCCGCCACGTCCCACGAGCTTTGACGCCGTGACCTCGGCAATCACCCCATCCGCGCCCATCTCGCGCGCTTTGGTCAATGCGGCGAAGCCGCCGGAGGCGCGATACGCGTCGATGCTCGTGGGATCCACAACCCCGCAGCGCCTCAGCAACACGAGCGCGGGATCCCCCTGCTGGGGGAGAGCGGGCACGTGGCTATCGGCCGGCGCGGCCGTCGTACCGCTCACGAGGGCCACGGCCTGGTCCGCCGTCACTCGGCCGAGCAGTCGTTCCAGCGGCTGCTCACCCGCGACGGTCAGCAGAGCGGCCGGAGCCGCATCACAGAGCCCAAGGCAGGGTGAGTGCATCCAGGCGCCGTCGCGGTCGTCGAGCACCACCTGCGACCCGGCGGGCGCCGCATGCACCGAGCGGCCGCATGCGGTTTCGAGCGCCTCTTCTATCGCACGCGCCCCTCGGTTTCGGCATCCGACGTCGTCGCAGACGTGCAGCACACGCTTCGGCCGCGGCGTCGTGGCGAAAAGGGCATAGAAAGTCGCGACCCCCCACGCATCCGCGGGAGGGACTCCAAGACGTTCGCAGACGTAGGCGAGCCCGCCCTCCGAGATCCAACCGACACGCCCCTGCAGTGCATGCAGCGCGGGGATGAGCTCGTGGCGACGGTCACGGACGGACTGACCGCCAGTCCCCGTGTGGTAATCGCGCTCGGATCCGCGCGAACCGCCGTCCCAGGCGTTGCGCGGCACACCGACTACCGCATCCACGGCGGCGCGTTCCTCGGCGGTCGGCGTCGCGTCCAGCAGCTTGAGATCCACTCAGCGGGGCTCCGCGATCAGGGTGTCGGACGTGAGCGCGAGGACCGGCGCGGCGACGCGCTCGACGCGCACCGCGCAGGCTTTGAACTCGGCCGTCCCCGACTTGGGATCCGCGACGTCGATCGTGAGAACGTTCGTCGCCACTTCGTCAGGGAAATGAAGGGTCATGAACAGGAGCTTCTCCCGCAATGACGGGTCGATGAACGCCGGGGCCACCACGCTTCCGCGCCGCGAGGTGATGCGAACCAGCTCGCCATCGGTGATCTGCAACTTTCGTGCGTCTTCGGGGGAAATGTCGAGCGATTCTCCCCAGTGCAGCGGGGAACGATAGCCGCCCGTCTGCACCCCCGTGTTGTATGACTCGAGGCGACGACCCGTGGTGAGCAGGAACGGATACTTCGGGTCGCGCATCTCGTGTGGTACCTCGTGGTGCACCACACTGAAGGGCGCCGCGCGGCCCTCACGCGGCTCCTGCCAGAGGCGGCCGTGCAGGAACTGCGTTCCCGGATGCGATTCGTCCGGGCAGGGCCACTGGATCCCGCCGAGTTGCTCGAGACGTTCGTAGCTCATCCCGCCCGCAAATGCCGGCGCGGCGAGGCGGAACTCGTTCCACACCTCCTCCGCGGTAGGCGTCGACCAGTCGTGACCCATGCGGCGCGCAAGCTCGGCGATGATCCAGAGCTCATCGCGCGCACCCGCCGGCGCTTCGCGCGCTTTCCGCACCCGCTGCACGCGGCGTTCACTGTTCGTGACGGTGCCGTCGCCTTCGCACCATGTCGCGGCGGCAGGAAAGACCACGTCAGCCAACCGTGCCGTCTTGGTCAGGAAGATCTCCTGCACCACCAGATGCTCGAGGCCGTTGAAGATCCGCTCGACGCGATTGCCGTCGGCATCGCTCTGCGCGGGGTTCTCGCCGATCACGAAGAGCCCCTTCATCTCGCCGTGCTCGATCGCGTGCAGCATCTGCGTCAGGTTCTTGCCGTACTTGGGCTGAATCTCCGTGCCCCAGAGCTTCCCGATCCGCTCGCGCGCTACGGCGTCGAGTTCGATGTCCTGGAATCCCGGGAGCTTGTTGGGGATGGCGCCCATGTCCCCGCCTCCCTGCACATTGTTCTGGCCGCGCAGCGGATTGCAGCCGGACCCCCAGCGTCCCACATGCCCCGTCAGCAGGCAGAGGTTGATCAGCGAGAGGACGTTGTCGACTGCATTGTGATGCTCCGTGATGCCGAGCGTCCAGCAGATCATCGCGCGTTTGGCGGTCGCGAAGGCTCGCGCCGCCTCCCGGATCACGTCAGCTGGGATCCCTGTCGTCTCCGCGACGGCCTCCGGGGAGTAGTCCTGGACGGCCGTCCTGTAGGCCTCGAACCCCTCGGTCGCATTGGCGATAAAGCCGGGATGCGTCAGCCCCGACGCGATGATTTCGTGCGCCATGGCATTGGCGAGCGCGATGTCGCTCCCCACGCGCAGCCCGAGCCATACGTCCGCCCACTTGGCGCTCGAGGTGCGCCGCGGGTCCATCACGTAGAGCCGCGTGTTGTTGTGACGGATCCCCTTCAGCAGATGGTGGAACCAGATCGGGTGCGCCTCGCGGGCATTCGACCCCCACAGGAATACCACGTCCGCGTCCTCCACCTCCTCGTAGGAGTTGGTGCCGCCGCCCGCTCCGAACACCGTCGCCAGACCGACGACGCTAGGCGCGTGTCACGTTCGATTACAGCTGTCGATGTTGTTCGTGCCGAACACCACTCGGCTGAACTTTCCCGCCAGGAAGTTGACCTCGTTCGTGCTCTTCGAGCAGCTGAAGATTCCGAGCGAATTGGGGCCGTGCTCCCCCTTGAGGCGGCGGAAACCCGCGGCCGCGCGATCCAAGGCCTCATCCCATGAAGCAGGACGCAACAACCCATTGTCGCGGACCAAGGGTTCGGTCAGGCGCTCGTACGACTGGGGGGGGCTGAAACGGCGAGTACTCACGGCGGGTTCTCCATGCGGGAAGAACAGCAGCGGACCGGGTGTTGTCGGTCCGCTCACGGTGGAAGATGGAGCCCGGAACTCGGGGACGGTAGCCTCTGCCGCGGGGCCAACGCCCCGTGGATGGCGGAGGCGGGATGGCGCTCCGGGCGTTATCATGGGTTCGACCGATTTCCGGAGCAGATTCGATGCACCGCATGCCGCTGTCCGCACTGCTTGCCGCACTCGCCGCACTCGCCGGTGGAGCCACGCCGTCCCTGGCGCAGACCGCACCGCCCGCCGTACCGCGCCAAACGGAGGCGGATGCCTACACGCGGTACGAACTGCTGGCACCGGGGAGTGCGAAGTTCAAAATCGTGTATGAGGTGACCGCGACGACCCCGGGCGCACGGTACTATTTCAACCCCATTCGCAAAGGAAGCATCGCGACGGACGAGAGCGTCTTCGATCGCGCGACCGGGAAGCCGCTCTCCTTCTCCGTCGTCGGTCAAGCGGAGGCGACCGCCGGTGGAGTTCCGGGGCGGGACTCGACGCAGACATACATCAAAGTGGCGCTGACACGCCCCGTGCCGGCAAACGGTGGCGAGGCACGCGTCCTGATTGTGAAGACGTACGAGGATCCCAAGAGCTATCTCATGCTCGGCGATACCATCGTCTTCACCCGCGGCTTGGGCATCAAGCGCAACGCGGTCGTGTTGCCGCAGGGTTACGAACTGCTGAGCAGCACTTTCCCGTCGCAAGTACTTCAGGAACCGGACGGGCGCGTCGGCGTTTCGTTCTGGAACAATACCCCCTCGGAAGCCGCGGTGTCCGTACGAGCGGTGCCGGTCCGCGGACTCCCGTCCACGCCGTCCGCGCTTGTGTCCCGTTTTGATGAGCGGGCCCACCAGAATCGGGAGATCGTGTACGACCTCCAGCAACCGGAAACCCATGCGTTCGCGCTCTACCACGATTATACGGAGTCGCGGCCCGGAGTCTCGGTGTACGTCAACGAAGTGCGTGCCGGAAGTACGGTGTCCCACCCCTCGGCACGCAATCTCGATACCGGCGATACGCTGACCTGGCAGGTGCTGCGAGGCACCGCGATCACCGACGCCGGCCTCGAGGTCAAGAATGTGACCGCCGCGAGCGAAGTCGTCGCGTTTCGCTTCCCCGCGGTGGCGAATGGTCGAACGACGCGGATCCGCATGTTCGAGACGTACACAGACTCGGCGCGCTACAAGCTGGTGGGTGATGAACTCGTCTGGGATCGCACGTTCGGACGCCCCTCGAACATCGTCATTCTCCCGAGCGGATGGATCCTGACCAACAGCTCGGTACCGGCGACCGTCAGCACGCAGGCCGACGGCCGCGTACGACTCGAATACATCAACCCCCGCACCGACGAGATCGCCGTATTGATCACGGCTCGGCGGCGCCCTCCTTCTCGCTGACACCCCGATGACGACGCACACGACGGCCCGCAGGACCCACACTTTCACCGAATCGGTCATTCGCGAGATGACGCGGGTGGCGCGCGCGCACGACGCCATCAACCTGGCGCAAGGGTTTCCCGACTTCGCGATGCCGGAATCCATGAAGGAGGCCGCGGCCGCGGCCATCCATGCGGATGTGAACCAATACGCGATCACCTGGGGCGCCAAGCCCCTGCGAGACGCCATCGTCGGGAAGTATCACACGCGGTACGGCATGCCGGTCGACCCCGAGCGTGAGATCACCGTGACGTGCGGTGCGACCGAGGCCGCAGCCTCCGTGTTTCTGGCGCTGCTCAATCCCGGCGACGAAGTGCTGATCTTCGAGCCGTTCTACGAGAACTACGGCCCGGACGCGGTCCTCTGTGAGGCCACCCCGGTCTTTGTGCCATTGCGCGCCCCGGACTGGCGATACGACGGGGACGCTTTGCGTGCCGCCATCACCCCACGGTCGCGCGCCATCGTCCTCAACTCGCCGCACAACCCGACCGGCCACGTCTTCTCCCGAACGGAACTCGAGGAGATCGCACAACTCTGCATCGCCCACGACCTCATCTGTATCACGGACGATCCGTACGAGTACATCGTCTTTTCCGGCGAACACATTCCGATCGCCACCCTTCCGGGCATGCGGGAGCGGACGGTCACCATCTCGAGCCTCTCGAAGACCTTCAGCATCACGGGCTGGCGATTGGGATACGCGATCGCGAACCCCGAATGGACCAGCGCGATCCGCAAGGTTCATGATTTCCTCACCGTCGGCGCGCCGGCACCGCTGCAGCAGGCAGCGGCCATCGGCTATGCCTACCCCGAGGAGTACTACGCCGGGATGTCCGCCGCGTACCGCGCCCGTCGGGATTATCTCGCAGGCCCACTGCGCGCGGCGGGGTTCACGTTCGCCGAACCGCAGGGGGCGTACTATTTCTTTGCCGACTTCAGCGCCCTCTCCACAGACGATGACGTGACGTTCGCGAAATGGATGACACGGGAGATCGGCGTCGCCACCGTCCCCGGTTCCAGCTTCTTCCGGCCGGGCGCCGCCGACGGCAAACGCTACACCCGATTCGCCTTCTGCAAGACGCAGCACACCTTGGAGCGTGCCGTGGAGAAACTCGCGAAACTGTCAACGGCCGGAGCCTGAGGACGACCGGGCGCGAACCGACCCGCGTCGTTACACCGGCACGCGATCTTTCGCCGACGGGGGCTGGAACACCAAGTCCACTGCCAACCAAGTGGACTTGGTGAACGGGTAGGTGACCACCGGGGCGATGATCATGATGGTGATGGCGGCCCACTGCAAAGTGTCCCACGGGATGTTCGGCCACGTGTTCAGCAACCAGACGCCAAGGCCGATCGCGAAAATCAACTCGCTCGCGATCAGATTGACCAGATAGGCCCCGATGAAGTAGTCATGGGCGCCGCGATCGAACAGCAGGCCGCAGCGCCGGCACGACGGTTGCAGCTTGAACCATCCGTGCAGCATCCCCGCGGTCCCGCAGTCGGGACAGCGCAACGTGAGACCGCGAGAGACACGCTGGAATGGAGTAGGGACGTGCATGACCATCGACCAATATACCTACGCTCCACGGGTGGAGGCATCATGGGACGACCCCGAGTAACCGTCAGTCGGCGGCTGCCCACTGCCGTAGAAGACCGCTTGCAGCGGCAGTTCGACACGGTGTTGAATCCGTCGGATGTCCCATTGAGTGGCGGCGCCCTGGTAGAGGCGCTCGAATCGTCGGACGCTCTGGTCAGCACGCTTGGGGATCCGATCTCGGCAGAACTGCTGTCGCGCTGCCGTCCACGGGCCACGCTCATCGCGCACTTCGGCGTGGGCTACGACAACATCGCGGTCGATGCGGCACGCGAACGGGGCATCACCGTAACGAATACCCCGGGCGTGCTGACGGAGGATACCGCCGATCTTGCCATCGCCCTTGTGCTGGCGAGCGCCAGACGGATGGCTGAGGGCGACCGCGAGTTGCGCGCCGCCGCTTGGACGGGATGGCGACCCACGCATCTGCTGGGCACGCGCGTGTCTGGAAAGGTGCTCGGTCTGGTAGGATTCGGGCGAATCGCACAGGCGGTCGCCCGCCGTGCGCGACTCGGCTTCGGCATGCAGGTGGTCGCCTGGAGTCGGTCCCTGACCGACGAGCTGGCGGCCGCACACGGCGTGCGTCGGATCGCGGACCTCGACGCACTGTTGCAGCACAGCGATTTCGTGTCGCTGCACGTTCCCGGGAATGCCGACACGCGGCACCTGATCGATGCCTCTCGGCTCTCGCAGATGCCGTCCCACGCACATCTGGTCAATACGGCCCGCGGTTCCGTCGTGGACGAAGACGCGCTCATTCACGCCCTCGCGAACCGCCGGATCGCAGGGGCCGGGCTCGATGTGTTCGCGCAGGAACCATTCGTCCCCGACACCTTGTTGGCCCTGCCGAACGTGTGCACCGTCCCGCACATGGCCAGTGCCACCGTTGAGAGCCGCACGGCCATGGGGATGCTGGTTGTCGAGAATCTTGAGGCCTACTTCGCGGGGCAGCGACCGCCGAACCAGATCAACTGACCGGCCGTGTGTTGCCGCTCCCAGCGACCGCTCCTAGCTTTCGCTGATCAACCCGTACGAGGATGACGCACGTGACGACTTACAAGCATTCGACCGTTCCCGCCGGTGGGGAGCGCATTGAGGTGTCCGGCGGCGCGTTCCAGGTGCCGGACAATCCGATCATTCCGTTCATCGAAGGCGACGGCACCGGCCCGGACATCTGGCGCGCCTCGGTGCGCGTGTTTGATGCGGCGGTCGATCGCGCCTATGCAGGGAAGAGGAAGGTGCGCTGGATGGAAGTCCTCGCCGGACAGAAAGCCTTCGATACCACCGGCGAGTGGATGCCGGCCGAGTCGCTGGAAGCGGTCCGCGAGTTCAAGATCGCGATCAAGGGGCCATTGACCACCCCGGTGGGCGGCGGGATCCGTTCGCTGAATGTCGCGCTCCGACAGGAGCTCGATCTCTACGCCTGCATCCGTCCAGTGCGCTACTTCGAAGGCGTCGGCTCGCCAATGAAGGAGCCGGGCAAAGTCAACATCGTCATCTTCCGCGAGAACATCGAGGATGTCTATTCCGGCATCGAGTTCAAGGCAGGGTCGGCGGAAGCGGACAAGCTGCGTGACTACCTGAAGGCGGAGTTCAACAAGAACGTCCGCGACGGATCCGCCATCGGCATCAAGCCCATGTCGCCCTTCGGCTCCAAGCGTCTGGTTGAAATGGCCATCAAGTACGCCATCAAGAAGGGCAAGAAGTCGGTGACGTTGATGCACAAGGGCAACATCATGAAGTTCACGGAAGGCGGCTTCAAGGATTGGGGTTACGAAGTGGCGGCCGAGAAGTTCGGTGCGCAGGTGGTGCGTGAGGACGCACTGCCGAACGGCGCCAGCGCGCCCGCGAACGCCGTGGTCATCAAGGACCGCATCGCCGATTCGATGTTCCAGCAGTTGCTCCTTCGTCCTTCGGAGTACGACGTGATCGCGACGCCGAACCTGAACGGCGACTACGTCTCCGACGCCGCGGCCGCACAGGTCGGAGGGCTCGGCATCGCGCCGGGCGGGAATGTCGGCGACGAAGCCGCCGTCTTTGAGGCCACCCACGGCACGGCGCCGAAGTATGCGAACCTCGACAAGATCAATCCTGGCTCCGTCATTCTCAGCGGCGTCATGATGTTCGAACAGATGGGGTGGCAGGAGGCGGCGGACATGGTCATGCGCGGCATGGAATCCGCCATCACCGCCAAGACGGTGACCTACGATCTCGCCCGTCAGATGCCGGGCGCTACGGAAGTCTCGACCTCGGCCTTCGGCGACCGGGTGATCGCCGGCATGCAGGGCTGAGATGTCGATCGAGTTTTTCCTCCGCGCTGGCGATCCAGCGCGTGCGGCAACCCCGCTGCTGGCGATCGCGGTGCCCGCCGATCGCCCGATTCCGAAATCACTGGCGACGCTTGATGCAACGCTTGGGGGGGCGATCGCACGTGTCGTGCGCACCAAGGACTTCAAGGGTGCACGCGACGAGACCCTGCTGCTCCTCAATCCGGGGCGCGGGCCGGAACGCGTGCTGCTCATCGGACTCGGCGCGGACCCGGATGACAACGCCATCACTCGCGCCGCGAGTATCGCCGGCCGACGCGGTAATGCCATGGGGGTCCGTGCCATGGCGTTCTGGGCGGAGGATCTCGCCGCCTGCCGTCTGGAGAACGCTGTCATCGGCCTTTCGCTCGGCAGTTGGGACTATGCCGAACTCCGCACCCCGAACGCGGACAAGCCCAAGCCGCTCAGCACCGCGACGCTGTGCGTCGCGAACGCCGCGAGCGCCAAATCGGCGTTCAACAACGGCGTCGCGATCGCTGCGGGCCAGCGCATCGCCCGCACGCTGGGCGCCATGCCGGGCAACGTCTGCACGCCGGATCACATCGCCCGGACCGCGCGCGACGTGGGCACGCGTCACAAGCTCAAGGTGACCGTCCTCGGCCGCCGCGACATGAAGCGACTCAAGATGGGCTCCTTCCTCGCCGTGGCCCAGGGGACGCCGCAGGATCCGAAGCTGATCGCCATCGAATATCGCGGCGGACGGCGCGGGGAGGCGCCCATCGCCCTCGTCGGGAAGGGACTGTGCTTCGATTCGGGCGGTATCAGCATCAAGCCCGCCGATCGCATGGAGTGGATGAAGTTCGACATGTGCGGTGCAGCCGGCGTGATTGGCGCGATGGAAGCGATCGCCCGCATGAAGCTGAAGGTGAACGTGGTGGGGCTGATCGGCAGCACGACGAACATGCCAAGCGGCACCGCCATGAACCCCGGAGACGTCGTCCGCGCGTCGAACGGCAAGACCATCGAGATCATCAACACCGACGCCGAAGGTCGCTTGGTACTGGCCGACGTGCTGACGTACGCGGAACGCTACAAGCCGCAGGCGGTCGTTGATGCCGCGACCCTGACCGGTGCCGTCGTGATTGCTCTGGGGAACATCCACATGGGGGTGTTGGGTAATGATCAGGGGGTCATCGACGAAGTGCTTGCCGCGAATGCGCGGGGAGGGGAACCGGGTTGGCAGCTGCCGATGACCGCGGACTACAAGGATCAACTCAAGTCCGACGTGGCGGATCTGCGCAACGTCGGGGTTCGCGGGGCGGGGACCATCACCGCCGCGCACTTCCTGTCGGAGTTCGCAACCAACTTCAAGTGGGCGCACCTCGACGTGGCGGGAACCGCCTATTCGGAGAGCGATCTGGTCATGATCCCGCGCGGCCCCACCGGCGTTCCGGTGCGAACCTTTGTGGAGTTCGTCCGGGGGCGCGCGCGCTGATCGGGTTCCGTCGACTCTCGCTCGCACTGCTTGCAGTGTCGGTTCTGGGCGCGCCGCTGGTCGGGCGCGCCCAAGCTGTCCCATTGCCCCGGATCGCGGCGGACTCGGGCAAAGTCCGGGCAGCCCCCGATAGCGCGAAAGTCGATTCCTTCTCCTTCAAGGCGGCGGAGCCGCCGAAGCGAGACAGCATCCGGAAAGACAGCATCAAGGCGCCGATCGCGCGGGCGTACAGTCCCGCCAACCTCGAAATCGCACAGCGGTCGTGGCATTGGGACCGCGACTCGATATTTGCCTCCGGCGCCCTGACCCTCGGAGACTTGCTCAGCGTGGTTCCCGGCGTGACCACACTGACTGCCGGGTTTCTGATGGCGCCACAAATTGCCGCGCTGCATGGGGACCCGGGCGCCACCAAGGTATATCTGGATGGCGTCGAACTCGACCAGCTGCAACCTCGCAACGGCGGCATTGCCGATCTGGCATTCCTCCCTCTCTGGACGCTGGAGGATGTCAGTGTCGAGAGGAGCGCCGGCGAGTTGCGCGTGCATCTGCGCACTTGGCGCGTGGACAACACAACGCCGCAGACTCGGGTCGATGTCCTGAGCGGATCCGATAACATGAACCTGTTTCGCGGCTGGTACGGACGCCGGTTCGACAACGGCATCGCCCTCCAGTTCAGCGGACAGCAGTACTCGACGCTCTCCAGCACGAATCCGTATGGGGACAACCTCGGCGTCATGAGCCGCATCGGCTGGGCCCGCGGTAGCTGGAGTGTCGACGCCATGACTGTGCGTCAGTCGATCGACCGACAGAAGGGCCCACGGGGACTTCTCTTCGGCCCCGCGACCTCGGACGGTGTGCCGGCCTTCAAGGGCAACGAGGGTACCGCCTATGCACGCATCGCGTGGCGCGATCCCGCGTCGGACGGGCCCTGGGTGCAGCTGATCGCGGCGACGCTCCGCACGGCCGAGGACCATTCAACGTCCAGTACGGGCGCGCCCGCGGTGGCGGTGCCGGGCGACTCCGTCGACACCGTTCGAACCCGAAGTGAATACACCATCACCGGTGGGTTCACACGTGGGGCGCTGCGCCTGAGCGCAACAACGCGTGTACGCTCCGTGGAACATCACGCGTTTTTCTCATCCGGGGCGAGGGCGGAATACGCGAACCGGTTCGTCGCCATCGGTGCCTTCACCGAGCAGGCGTTGGACCTGACCAAGTACAGCGACATCACCGCCCGATTCACCCCGGCTGAATGGCTCAATATCGGAGCATCGGCCAGCCGAGCCGCGCCGGGCGATACCGCCCTGGGGCCGGCGCGATCGAGCACCCGGCTCGAGGCCGCTCTCAGGTTCCGCGACCGATGGATCTCGGCCGGCCTGATCTCACGGAGCGCCCAGTCCATGCTGCCGCTCATCGAGATGGACACGTCGCTCCGCCGATTCACGGTGCCTGCGGCGACCGGTCTCACGGTCGGGATTCGCGGTCCGGTATGGCGCGGCTGGGAACTCGACATCGACGGCACCTCCTGGAATGACCCTGCGCCATATCGACCCCAGCAGCAGCTGCACACGCGTCTGTGGTTCCAATCCTGGTTTCTGGAGCGTTTCCCCCGGAAGAACTTCCACCTCGCGGTGGAGCTGACGAACGATTATCGCACGGCGGCATATCTGCCGGTGGGCAAGAATCTCTTCGGTCAGACCAGCCGCGGCGGTAGCATCTGGGGCAGCATGGTGGAAATCCGGATCTCCTCGGCGGTCATCTCGTGGCAGTACCGCAATATGGCGGGCTACCAATACGAGTCCGTGCCTGGCTACCTCATGCCGCGCCTGCTCAACATCTACGGCGTGCGCTGGGAGTTCTGGAACTAGCCTGTCCCCGATTCGACCCGAGTCACGGCACTCGAATCCCCGCGCGCCGACCGCGGCTTTACAACGTCGCCTTTGTAGCGTAACTTACACGGCTACATATGATTAGAAGCATGACGGGGTTCGGGGCAGCGGAAGGCAGCGTCGGCTCAATGCGAGTCGCCGTTGAGTTGCGTTCCGTGAACCACCGCTTTTTCAATCCGAGCATCAAGCTGCCCGGCGCCTTCCAGCGTTGGGAGGTCGAAGTGCGCGAAACCCTCCGCAAGTCGGTCGCCCGCGGTCATGTGACCGTATTCGCCCGGTACGAGCGGGAGGGAGAGCAGCTGGCCGCCGTGGACGAAGCGCGATTCGCCCATTACGCCGGCGCGCTCAAGGCACTGCGCGATCGCCACGGCCTCGAGGGCCCGGTGGACATCGCCGCCGTGCTCCGGATGCCGGATGTCATTCGGATGGATGCCGAGAATGTCGCCGAAGGAACAGTCGGGGAGTTCATGGCGGTGGTCGAGACGGCTGCGGCTGAGTTGAACCGGATGCGGGAGGCCGAAGGGGCCCGTCTCGTGACGGTCCTCCTCGGCCGGGTCGACGCGATCGAGGAAGCGCTCGGACGCATCGCGGGCCGCGCGCCGGAGCGTGTGGTGGCGCAGCGCGATCGACTGCGGGAAAATGTGAAGGTGCTGGCCGACGGTGTGGCAGTGGACGAGCAGCGGCTCGCCCAGGAAATCGCGATTCTCGCCGATCGGCTGGACGTGGGGGAGGAGCTCGATCGATTCGCGGCGCACATCGCCGCCTACCGTGAGGCCCTCTCGCACGACACGGTGGAACCGGTTGGGAAGCGCCTCGGTTTTCTCTTGCAGGAGATGCTGCGCGAGGCGAACACCACCGGGAGCAAGGCCAACGACGCGAGCATCCAGCGCGACGTCATGCAGATCAAGGAGGAACTCGAGCGCATCCGCGAACAGGTGGAGAACCTCGAGTGAACCCGTTTCCAATCGTGATGTCGGCGCCATCCGGTGCCGGCAAGACGACGGTCACGAGAGAGTTGCTTGCTCGGCGTACCGACCTGGGGTATTCGGTGTCGTGCACGACGCGCTCGCCCCGCCCCGGTGAGGTGGACGGAGTCGATTATCATTTCCTCACGCCGTCCGACTTTCTCGCGCGGGTGGAACAGCAGCAAATGGCGGAGCATGCCAATGTGCACGGCCGGATGTACGGCACGTTGAAAAGTGCGGTCCAAACGGTGCTCGACAGCGGGAAGCATGTCATGATGGACATCGATGTGCAGGGGGCGCGACAGTTCGCCCACGCCTATCCGCACGCGGTGCTGGTGTTCCTGCTGCCCCCCTCGGTCGAGGTGCTGGTTGCACGGCTCATCGGGCGCAACACGGAAGACCGTTCGACGCTGCTCACCCGCCTGCGGAGCGCGCACGCCGAGCTGCAGGATGTGGACCGGTATCACTATGTCGTGGTCAACGACCACCTCGAGGCGACCATCGCCCGCGTGGGAGCTATCATCGACGCGGAAATGGTACGGCGCGATCGGGTACGCGCGCTGGATCAGCAGGTGTTGGGATTGGTGCAACGGTTGGAGCAGGAAATTTCGCAGTATTCGGCTTAGGCATCTTCAAGGACACACCATGCGAGTCTTCACCCCGACAGAAGTCACGGAACATGCGGCCAACAAGTACCTGTCCGTGCTGGTGGCGGCCAAGTACGCCCGCGTGCTCAACGATTTTCCCCGCGACCGCTCGAAGATCGAGAAGAAGCTGACGACCCGCGCGCTCGAAGAGCTGTCGGGTGGCGACATCGAGTATCGCGTCGTGCCGCGCCGCCGCGCGGCCGAGTAAACAGCTCCCGCCCGCGATCACGCCGTGCGCCCCTACAAGGGCCGGCGGATCCTCCTCGGCGTCACCGGGGGGATTGCGAGCTACAAGACGGCCTGGCTTGCGCGGCTCCTCGCGCAGGCCGGAGCCGAGGTGGACGTCGTCCTCACACGGTCCGCCCGTGAGTTCATCGGCGCCGTCACCTTCGAGGCGCTCACCGGACGTCCGGTGCACACGGAACTCGTCGCCGAAGGACATGCGCTCGATCACATCAAGCTCGCACGATCGGCGGAGCTGATCCTCGTCGCGCCGGCGACGGCGGATTTTCTCGCTCGTGCCGCCGGCGGACGCAGTGATGATCTCCTCACGGCCTGTCTTCTGGCGACCGATGCCCCGGTGCTCCTGGTTCCGGCCATGAACGACCGGATGTGGGCACATGCGCAGACGGGCGCGAACGTCAAGCATCTCCGCGCGCTGGGGTACACCGTGCTCGAGCCGGATGCCGGTGCGCTCGCGTCGCCCCAGGAGGGCGCGGGACCTGGTCGTATGCCGGAGCCGGACGCGATTTTCGCGCAGGCGGGACGACTGCTGGAGTCGCACGATCTGGCGGGACGGACGGTGACGGTAACCGCAGGGCCGACCCGAGAAGCCGTGGATCCCGTGCGTTACCTCAGCAACCACAGCTCTGGGAAGATGGGCGTTGCGATCGCGGCCGCCGCGTGGCGACGCGGTGCCGAGGTGACGCTTATCGCCGGTCCAACCAGCGTAGCGCTGCCGCAGGGAATCTGCGTCGCACGCGTGGAAACCACCGATGAGATGGCCGTGGCCGTGCGTGCCGCACTGCCCACGAGCGACGTGCTGATCATGGCGGCCGCGCCCGCGGATTTCCGCCCGGCGACCATTGCCGACGCCAAGCTCAAGAAGGCGAATCGGCCCGACGCGATCACCCTCGAGAACACCGTCGACATCCTGTCATCCACGCGTGACATGCGGAAACCCGGAAGTGTCATCGTGGGCTTCGCGCTGGAAACCGACGACGTCATGTCGCACGCGCAGGCCAAGCTCGCGGCGAAGGCGCTCGACCTCATCGTCGTCAACGATCAGCGCGAAGCTGGCGCCGGATTCGGCGGGGACACGAACCGCGTCACACTGCTCGCGCCGGGACGACCACCGGAGGAGCTGGCACTCCTGCTGAAGACCGAGGTCGCCGATGCGATTCTCGACCGCGTGGGAGGTGCGTTGGGTGGACGCTAGAGACCGGCTGCGGCAATACCTCGAACAACGGCGCGAACTCGGTGAGAGCGAATATGTTCTCGACTCGCTCAGCGTCGAGGACGCGCTCAAAAGCCTCGGGATGCGGGGAGAGCTGCCGCCGGGCCGTCACACACCCCCCAGCGCCGCGAGGCATCAGGCCGAGCGACTCGCGCAGTCGGGTGACTGGCGCGAAGCGTTGCGAGCAGTCGGGGCGGAGCGGCCTGGTAGCGCAGCCGCCACCCCGCCGTTGCCAAGCGACCCCGGTACCAATGCGATTGAGCCGGTCGCGCGGACCGAGGCGCCCAAAGAGAAGGTTGGACGTTACGAGATGCCCCAGCCGCCAGCCGGCGCACCGGTCGCGGGCGAGCCCGCGAAAGGCTTGGTCATCGGAACCACGATGTCGGACGTGACCAGCCCCCTGGCCCACGTGGAATCGCTGGATGCACTGGCCAAGGCTGTCGCCACATGCCAGGCGTGCGGCCTCCACACTACAGCGACCAACGCGGTTCCGGGCGAAGGAAACCCGAAGGCTGGGTTCGTTGTTGTCGGGGAGGCGCCGGGCGCGCACGAGGACGAGTCGGGGCGCCCGTTCGTGGGGGCCGCGGGACAGCTGCTGACCAAGATCCTTGAGGCCATCCAGTTCAAGCGGGACGACGTTTTCATCTGTAACGTCCTCAAACATCGTCCGCCGGGCAATCGCAACCCCGCGCTCGACGAAATCACGGCCTGTAGCCCCTTCCTGTGGCGGCAGTTGGAACTGCTCCAGCCCAAGGTCATCCTCGCCCTGGGAACCTTCGCCGCTCAGACGCTCCTGCGGACGAGCACCCCAATGGGTAAATTGCGCGGGCAGGTGCATCGCTTTCACGGGGTGCCCCTGATCGTGACCTATCACCCTGCAGCGCTCCTTCGGAATCCGAACTGGAAGCGCCCAACTTGGGAAGATGTCCAGCTCGCTCGGCGAATCTACGATGACGTCTCCGGATCGGTCTGATCCCTTCCGCGATCGGCGGCCTCCGTATTCGGAGGATGCCGAACAAGCCGTGCTCGGTGCGATGCTGCTCGACGGCGACGCGATTGTTCGCGCCCTCGAGATGGTGGACGAATCCATGTTCTATCGCGAGGGACATCGCCGGATCTTCAAGGCGATGCTCGCGATTTCCCAGAGCGGGGCGGTCGTCGATCCGCTGACCCTCTCGAATGAACTGGAAAAGCACGGCTCGCTGCAGGCCGCTGGTGGGAAGGACTACATCGGTGTGTTGCTCTACGTCGTGCCGACGGCGGCGAACATCGAGTACCACCTCAAGATCGTTCGCGAAAAAGCCTTACGCCGCCGTCTCATCGAAGTCGCGCAAAGTCTGGTCACGGAGGCGCACGAATCGGCGTCCGAGGCTGGGGAACTGATCGATCTGGCCGAGCACAAGATCTTCCAGGTCAGCCAGCAGCGTGGCTCCGATGGCTTCACCCGCATCAAGGAGTTGCTCTGGCCCGCCATGGAGCGGATCGAGTCGCTCCGGGAGGGGGGACCGCTCACGGGCGTGCCATCGGGATTCGCCGAACTCGACGGCATGACGCTCGGCTTCCAGCCCTCGGATCTGGTCATCATTGCCGCCCGCCCGTCGATGGGAAAAACGGCGTTTGTCCTGAATGTTGCGCAATACGCCGCTGTTGAACGCAATATTCCGACGGCGATCTTCTCGTTGGAAATGAGTAAAGAGTCCCTCGTGATGCGTATGCTCGCCTCCGAGGGATACATCGATGCCCAGCGCCTGCGCTCGGGCAAGCTCACCAGTCAGGATCACTCGAACCTGGCCAAGGCCGCCGCATTGCTCGGACAGGCTCCGATCTGGATCGACGACTCGCCCGGCCTCTCACTCCTCGAGATCCGTTCGCGGGCCCGCCGCCTCAAGTCGCAGCATGATCTCAAGATGATCATCGTCGACTACCTGCAGCTGGTGACCGGACCGCCGGGGGTGGAAAGTCGGCAGCAGGAGATCTCGCAAATCTCCCGCTCGTTGAAGATCCTGGCGAAGGAGCTGCAGGTGCCGGTGCTCGCCTTGTCGCAGCTGTCGCGCGCCCCGGAGCAGCGCACGGGTGAGAACAAGCGTCCGCAACTCTCCGACCTTCGCGAATCGGGGGCCATCGAGCAGGACGCGGACCTCGTGATGTTCATCTACCGGCCGGAGTTCTACGAGCGGGCGGTGGACGAGCAGGGCAATCCCAACAAGACCAGCGACGGCATTCCGCTCGAAGGGCTCGCCGAGATCATCGTGGGCAAACAACGTAACGGACCCACGGGAATCGCACGCCTGAACTTCCGCAAACAGTTCACTCGGTTCGAGAACTACACCAACCGCGAACCGGGGCAGTAGGGAGTCGCGTCGTGGCCGTTCGCGTCAAGACAGTGTACCGGTGCACGGAGTGCGGTGCGGATTTTCCCAAATGGTCGGGGAAATGCGACGCGTGCGGCGAGTGGAACACGCTCGGCGAAGAGGTGGCAGCGCCACGTGCGATCGCAGGTGGAGCAGCGCGTCGAAAGGCGGGCGCGGGCGCGCTCGGCTCCGGCGGGGCCGTGGCAGCGACCCCGAAGCTGCGAGACGTCATCGGCGCCGAGGACCAACGGCTCCAGACCGGGCTCAACGAGTTCGACTTTGTGCTGGGCGGCGGTGTCGTTCCGGGTTCGATGGTCTTGGTCGGAGGAGAGCCCGGCATTGGCAAATCCACGATCCTGCTGCAGGTGGCGTCGCAGCTCGAGGGGATGGGAATTCGCACCCTGTACGTGTCGGGTGAAGAGTCCCCGCTCCAGGTGAAGCTCCGCGCGGATCGCCTCGGTGCGCACTCCGGGGATGTCGCATTACTCGGGGAAACGTTGCTCGAAACGATCCTTGCCACCGCCGCCGATCGGCAGCCCCAAGTGATGATCGTCGATTCCATCCAAACGGTCTTCACGGGGGATCTGGAGGGCGCTCCGGGCAATGTCGGACAGGTGCGGGAGTGTGCCGCGCGGCTCATGCGATTCGCCAAGGAGAGCGGGACGGCGGTGTTCGTCGTCGGACACGTGACGAAAGGTGGCGGAATCGCCGGCCCGAAGACGCTTGAGCACATCGTGGACACGGTGCTGTACTTCGAGGGGGAGGGCTCACTCGACCACCGCGTGCTTCGGGCGACCAAGAATCGGTTCGGTTCCGTCGACGAGATCGGGGTGTTCAAGATGACGGAGCAGGGGCTGATGCCGGTCGAGAATCCCAGCGCGCTGTTCTTGGGCGATCGCGACGGCAATCATGCCAGCGGAAGCGCGGTGACTGCGCTGCTCGAGGGATCCCGGCCGATGCTGCTCGAGGTGCAAGCGCTTGCAGCCAAGGCCGGTTTCGGCACGCCCCAGCGCGTGGCGACCGGATTTGATGGTCGGCGCCTCGCGCTCCTGTTGGCGGTGCTCGACAAACGGGCCGGACTCTCGTTCGCGCAGCTCGACGTCTTCCTGAACGTGGTCGGCGGTGTGCGCGTACAGGAGCCCGCGGGCGATTTGGCCGTGGCCGCAGCGCTGGCGAGCAGCGTGTATGACAAACCGCTTCCCCGCGAGGCGGTGTTCCTTGGCGAAGTGGGACTCGGCGGGGAAATCCGGGCGGTCTCCCAAGTCGAACGACGCATCGCCGAGGCGGAGAAGATGGGAATGTCGGTGGCGTACGTTGGCGAGCGCAGCGTACCCAAGCGCTCTCCGAAGCAGATCCGCGTCGAGGGCGTTCGAGACATCGGGGCACTTTTCAGGTCGCTCTTTCGTTGAGGCGCGTATGAGCGAGCGCGATGTGGGGGTCGTCATTGTGGCGGGGGGCAGCAGTACGCGCACCCAAGCCGGCGGATCCGGCGAGCTGAAGCAACTCCGGTGGGTCGCGGGCAAGCCCATGTTGCTGCACTCCCTCCAGACCTTTCAAGCGCGTCCTGACGTGGCGATGGTCGTCTGCGTGCTGCCCCAGCGCTACGCCGGCGATCCGCCCCCGTGGCTCTTCCAGTGCGATCTCGACCGCATGCTGATCGCCCCTGGCGGCAAGGTGCGCGCGGAATCCGTCTACCACGGGCTCGAAGATCTGCCCGCGGAGTGCCGCTACGTCCTCATCCATGACGCCGCGCGCCCGTTGGCGACACCGGAGATGATCGATCGCGTGGTTCTCGAGGCACGGAGAGGGCACGGCGCCGTTGCCGCGCTTCCAGTGGTCGACACACTCAAGGAAGTTGATGGCGACGGCCGGATCGTGTGCACCGTGCCCCGCGACAACCTCTGGCGCGCGCAAACGCCGCAGGGATTCCCGCGCGAGCTGATCGTTCGCGCCCATGAGGAGGCGCGGGCCGCGGGCGTCGACGCGACGGATGATGCCGCGTTGTGCGAGCGCATCGGCGTGCCCGTCGTCGTCGTGCGCGGGAGCGAGCGTGCGATGAAGGTGACCGAGGAGGCCGACTTCACCCGCGCGGAAGCCCTCTTTCCGCTCAGTGAGTAGTTGCACATGAACCGAGAGCCGACCGGCGTCCCGTTTTGGTCGCCCCCCGACGTCGAGGGGGCCATTGGTGCCGTGCTGGCGCAGATCGAGCGGCGTGGTGTTCTCGCCTATCCGACGGAAACGGTCTACGGGTTTGGTGGGGGCATCGACCATGAATCGGTCGAGAAGCTCGTCGCGCTCAAGCGCCGCCCGCCAGCGAAGCCGTTCCTGCTGCTGATCTCCGACAGCGCCATGATCGAGCGCATGGGCCTGCACCTGTCGCGGTCGGCGGCTGTGCTCGCCGCCAAGCATTGGCCCGGCCCGCTCACCCTGGTGCTCAAGGGCGGTGAGAGGCGCATCTCGCCACGTTTGCGCGGACCGGAGGGGGGGATCGCCGTTCGATGGACGTCGCACTCGGGGTTGCAGCGGCTGATCACCGCGCTCGGCGACCCCCTGACTTCCACCAGCGCGAATCGCCCGGGCGTTCCCCCCGCGATGAAGGCTGCGGACGTGCTCGGGCAATGGCACACCGAAATCGCCCGCGGCCAGCTGTTGCTGCTCGATGGCGGAGAGTTGAATCCGAGCGCGCCGAGCACAGTGGTCGACTGCACCACACGCCACCTGCGAGTGATTCGGCCTGGAGCGATTCCCGCGACGGTCCTTCGGGAGTCTTGCCCCGAACTGGTGGGGGACCAATAGCGTGCGGGTGCTGTTCGTCTGTACGGGGAACACGTGCCGGAGTCCACTCGCTGAGGCGATCGGACGACGCATGGCGCAGGAGCGGGGGCTGCTCGTGGAATTTGCGAGTGCTGGCATCAGTGCCAGCGACGGCACCACGGCGTCCGACGGCGCGTTGCTGGTCGGCATGGAACGCGGCCTTGCCCTCTCCGCGCACAGAGCGCAGACCGTATCACCCGCGCTGGTCGCGCAGGCATCTTTGGTGCTTGCGATGGGAGGACATCATCGCGATCGCGTCGAGGCCTTGGGCGGAACCGGCAAGACCTGGGTACTGCGTGATTTTGCGGAGGGCACCAACGCGGCACGGGGGGTGTCCGATCCCTTCGGTGGTGACTTGGCCACCTATCGGACGACCGCTGACGAGCTTGACGCGCTCATTGCGAAGGTCCTCGATCGCATTCGCGCGGAACACTTCTCCGCAGACGGCTGATGGGGATGCCGCGGCACCTGGTCCTGCTCGGACACCCGGTCGCGCACTCCCTCTCGCCGCTCTTCCAGAACGCGCTGCTCGAACGTGCCGGGATTCCGGTGCGCTATGAAGCCCGTGATGTGAGTGACGCGGAGCTCCCCGCGACCTTGGAGGCGATGCGCGCCGCGGACGTTGCGGGCAACGTGACCGTGCCACACAAATCGGCGGTCGCCGAGCATTGTGATTGGCTGACCCCGATCGCCATGCGCGTCGGGGCCGTCAACACGTTCTGGACGGACGACGGCATCCTGTTCGGCGACAACACCGACGTCGGGGGATTCGTAGCCACGATTCGCGCGCACGCGCCGCAGCTGCAGGGAAACGCGAGAGTTGTCGTGCTCGGAGCAGGGGGGGGCGCCGCCGCGGTGCTCGCGGCGTGCGAGGCGCTCGGCGTCTCACGCGTGGAGATTGTCGCGCGGACCCCCGAACGGGCCGCCGCGCTGGCCAACCAATTCCCGGGGCTCGCGCAACGTGCGGTCGATCCCGCCGACGCACTCGACGCAGCCGACCTCGTGGTGAATGCCACGCCGATCGGATTGGCGAATGAGACCATGCCCGTGGCTCCGGCCGCGATCGGACCGCGCGCCACCTGCATCGATCTGACATATCGTCGAGGTGAGACGCCCTGGGTCCACGGCTGTAGAGCGCGTGGTCTGCGCGCGACGGACGGTCTGACGATGCTCGTAGAGCAGGGTGCCCTCGCGTTTTCCCGATGGTTCGCGCATGGTCTCTCCCCCCATGAGGTGCGGGAGGTGATCTGGACCGCCATAGGAGAACGGCGATGATCGGCACCGCGTCCTGTCGTGCGGCACAAGATGCCGCGAACGCCCTGCTTGAGTTCTTGCTCCCGCGCATGTGCGCGGCCTGTGAATCGCCCATGTCGGCCGCGGACGCAGGGCTGGTATGCGGCCGGTGCTGGAGCAGGCTCCCGCTCCTCCCAAAGCCGCAGTGCGAGCGCTGTGGTCACCCGAAGACTGGCACTGGGTGCGTGCTGTGCGCGTCTTTGCCACCGTACGTGCGAGCGGTGCGCTCCCTCTGTTGGGTCCCGGAACGGACCGCCAGTCGGATGCTGGCCGCGCTGAAATACGAGGGGTGGAGCGGCGTCGGGGCGGATCTTGGCCATCGGCTGGCGCGACTGGCGTTTCCCGCCGATGTCCGCCGCGAACGAACAGCACTCGTTCCCGTCCCGCTCCATCCCACACGGCAGCGCGAGCGCGGCTACAACCAGTCGGCCGAAATCGCGCGGGGCGTCTCCGCGCACTGGAACATTCCCGTTGCGCCGGCCCTGCTGACACGGCGCGTCGCGACGGAGACCCAGACGCGATTGACTCCCGGAGAGCGTTCCGCGAACGTTAAGCATGCGTTTGCGTTGCGGCCGAACGCGCATGTGAACCTGCGCGGACAGCACCTCGTTCTGGTGGATGATGTCCTCACCACGGGGGCCACGCTCAACGAATGCGCGTCGGTTCTCTTCGAAGCGGGCGCGCGCACCATCAGCTATCTGACCTTCGGTCGTGCCCGCAGCGGCACGACGGCATGACATCACGCTTTCTTTTCCAGGATCACGCCTCATGGCCCTCAAAGTTGGCATCAACGGATTCGGCCGCATCGGCCGTCAAGTCATTCGCGCGGCCAAGGAACACGGCGCCCCCATCGAGTTCGTCGCCGTCAACGATCTCACGGACACGGCGACCTTGGCCCACCTCTTCAAGTACGATTCCGTCCATCGGACGTACAAGGGCACCGTCACGCACGATGCCGATTCGATCACCATCGACGGACACCGGATCCGGATCTTCAAGGAGAAGGATCCCGGCGCGCTCCCGTGGAAGGACCTCGGAGTCGATATCGTCGTCGAAAGCACGGGGCGGTTCACCAACGCCCCGGACGCGGCCAAGCACATCGCCGGCGGCGCACGCAAGGTCATCATCTCCGCGCCCGCCAAGGGGGAGGATCTGACGGTGGTCCTCGGCGTGAATCAGGACAAGTATGATGCCGCCAAGCACCATATCATCTCCAACGCGTCATGCACCACGAACTGCCTCGTGCCGCTCGTGAAAGTCATTCGCGATCAGTTCGGGTTCAAGCACGGGTCCATGGTGACGATCCACTCGTACACCAATGACCAGAATGTGCTCGACCTGCCACACAAGGACCTGCGCCGGGCCCGCGCCGCGGGTCTCTCGATGATCCCCACCACGACGGGCGCGGCCAAGGCCACATCGTTGGTCATCCCCGAAGTGAAGGGCAAGATCGACGGGATCTCGATCCGGGTGCCGACCCCGGACGTCTCCCTCGTCGAACTCACGGTCGAGGTCGAACGGGCCACCACGATCGCCGAGGTCAACGCTGCGTTCAAGGCGGCCTCGGACGGCGCGCTCAAGGGTGTCCTCGGCTACTGCGAGGAGGAGCTCGTGTCGTCGGACTACATCGGAAACCCGCATTCATCCATCGTCGACAGCAAGTGCACGAATGTCATCGATGGGACGATGGTGAAGGTGTCCAGCTGGTACGACAACGAGTGGGGCTACGCTTGCCGCTGCGTGGATCTCATTCAGTTCCTCGGCGCGCGACTCTAAGCCTTTTCCGCCACCCGACCCATGGCCAAGCGCACCATCCGCGACCTCCGGAGCGATGAGCTCCGGGGGCGCCGTGCCCTCGTACGCGTCGACTTCAACGTCCCCCTCGACGGCGAGCGCATCACGGACGATACCCGCATTCGTGCGGCGATCCCGAGTATCAAGCTGCTGATCGCCGGCGGAGCCCGCGTGGTGCTCCTCTCGCACCTCGGACGCCCCAAGGCCAAGGTCGATCCAAAGTATTCCCTGGCACCGGTCGCGCGGCACCTCGCGAAACTCCTGAATCAGCCGGTGCATTTCTGCGCCGAAACTGACTCCGATACGGCGGTCGCGGCCACGCGTTCTCTGGAAGACGGCGACGTGCTGCTCCTCGAGAACACGCGGTTCCTGCCGGGCGAGGAACAGAATGATGAAACGTTGAGCCGATTGCTCGCGCGCCTCGGTGATTTATACGTCAACGACGCGTTCGGAACGGCGCATCGCGCGCACAGCAGCACGGCGGGCGTTGCCGCATTCCTGCGACCCGCCGTCGCGGGCCTGTTGATGCAAAAGGAGCTCGACTACCTCGGCCACGCGCTGGAAAAGCCGAAGCGCCCCTTCATCGCGATCCTCGGCGGGTCCAAGATCTCCGGCAAGATCGACGTCATCGAGGCGCTGTTGCCAAAGGTGGACGGCATCCTGATCGGCGGTGCGATGGCCTGTACCTTCTTCGAGGCGATGGGTCTCGAAACCGGGGAGAGTCTCGTGGAGGACGACCGCGTCGAGATGGCCGAGGACTTGATCGAGCGCGCGGGCTTCCGCCTCACGCTCCCGCACGATGCCATGGTCGCTGGTAGCATCGAGGAAGCGGCGGCCGCCCATCCCGTCAAGCGCGACGCGATCCCGGAGGACGAGGCCATGCTGGACATCGGCCCTGACAGCGCCGCCAGCTACGCGCGTGCGATCCTCACGGCGAAGACGATCCTGTGGAACGGACCCATGGGCGTCTTTGAGAAGCCTCCGCTCGACGCCGGCACCATGGCCATAGCGAACGCGATGGCACAAGCCGGTGAGAAAGGGGCGATTACGATCGTCGGCGGAGGAGACTCGGCGGCCGCGGTGGAGCAGGCCGGACTCGCCGGCAAAATGAGTCACGTCTCGACCGGAGGCGGCGCGTCGCTCGAGTTCCTGGAGGGCAAGACCCTTCCCGGTGTTGCCTGCCTGGACGAGCGGGGGCAGTGATGCGCCATCCCGTCTTCGCTGCCAACTGGAAGATGAACCAGGCTCCGGCGGACGCCAAAGCGTTCATGAAGCAGTTCATCGCCACGTACCCCCGCCAGCAGGATCGGCAGGTGCTCTTCTTCCCGCCCGCGCTCTCCATCAGCGTCGTCGTGGACGCGACCAAGGACCGTCCCGACATCGCCGTGGGGGTTCAGAACATCCACTGGGAAGATGCCGGCGCCTTTACCGGCGAGAACTCCGCGCCGATGGCGCGTGCCGCGGGCGCTCGCTTCGTGCTGGTTGGACACTCTGAGCGGCGTCATGTGTTTGGTGAGACGGAAGAGGAAACCAGCCGGAAGGTGGCGGCCGCCGTGCGCGCCGGTCTCACGGCGATGATCTGCGTCGGCGAGACCCTGGCGCAGCGCGAGGCGGACGAGACCAACACGGTCATCGTGCGGCAGTTGCGCGCTGCTGTCAGTACGCTGACGTCGAGTCAGGTGGCCAGTTGCATGGTCGCCTACGAACCGGTGTGGGCCATCGGGACGGGAAAAACGGCGACGCCTGCAGATGCCTCCGCGGCACATGGAGCACTTCGGCTCGAGCTGAAAACACTGACCGATGACCGGGCGGAGGCCGTTCCGATTCTGTACGGTGGGAGTGTGAATCGGGGCAACGCCGCCGCGCTGTTGGCAGCGCCTGAGGTCGACGGGGTGTTGGTCGGCGGTGCCAGTCTCGAGGTTGATGGCTGGTCGGGCCTCGTACGTACTTGATACAGTGTGCTAAGTCTGCTATTCTTCTAGGCTTGCCTCTTTTCGATAGACCCTCGCTGAGTTCGCGATGACCACGTTCCTCCTGATCGTCCTGATCCTTGATGCCATGATTCTCGTCACGGTCATCCTCCTGCAAAGCGGGAAGGGTGGCGGAATGGCGGCGAGCTTCGGTGGTGCTTCTTCCTCGTCCGACCAGTTCATGGGGACGCGACAAGCCGGCAACCTGCTCACCAAGATGTCGTGGTGGTGCGGTGGGCTGTTCATCGGCATCTCCTTCATCTTGTCGATCATGGCGAGCCGCGGTCGTACGCCGACGTCGGTGCTGGACAAGTCGTTCAGCGCCCCGAAGGCTCCGGCCAGCGCTCCGACGGCCCCCGCGGGCGCCGCGCCCGCTCAGAACGCCCCGGCGACCGGCGGCGCAGTGCCGCTCCAGGCCGTGCCCAAGCCCGACGCCAAGGCACCGGCGACCAGCGCGCCGGCCGCGACGCCGACTCCGGCGCCCGCGACCAAGAAGCCGTAAGCACGCCCGGCGACGATACGGTGAGCATGCTGCATGCGCCTAAGGGGTTCCTCCTCCTTGAGGATGGGACCCTTTTTGCTGGGCACCTCTCGCACCCGCTCCCGGAACCGGCGGTCGCGGAGGTGGTCTTCACGACCAACATGAGCGGGTACCAGGAAGTCTTCACCGACCCCTCGTTCCGCGGACAGATCGTCGTGATGACCGCGCCGATGATCGGCAACTACGGCGTCAATGCGGAGGACCCGGAATCCACCCGCCCCCAGGTGAGTGGGGTGGTGGTGCGTGACCTCTCCGCGACGTTCTCCAACTGGCGAGCCGATTCCGACCTCTCCACCTACTTGGAGCGCTCACGGATCCCCATTCTGCACAACGTGGACACCCGACGGCTCACCCGCCATCTGCGGACCGTTGGGGTGCTGCGCGGGGTGATCGGCAGTGGTGCCGAGCCGACGGCGGCTGCGCGGGCGGCCCTCGACGGGTGTCCGTCCATGGCAGGTCTCGATCTGGCAAGTCGCGTCACCACGCAGTCGCCCTATGTGCTCGAGCCGGTCGAAGGGGCCGCATCCCTAACGAGGCACCACATCGTCGCCGTTGACTATGGGATCAAGTCCAACATCCTGCGACTGTTCCAAGAGCGTGGGTGCACCGTGACCGTCGTGCCAAGCACCACGACCGCAGCGGATGTTTTGGCGCTCGAGCCCGATGGAGTGTTCTTGTCGAACGGCCCGGGTGATCCCGAAGCCGTGGACTACGCGCCCGCGACCATTCGCGCCATCGCCGACCGACATGTTCCGATCTTCGGCATCTGCCTTGGGCATCAGCTGCTGGGCCTCACCTATGGCGGGCACACCTACAAGCTTCCCTACGGACACCGCGGAGGGAATCACCCGGTCAAGGAACTTTCGACCGGGAAAGTGTTCATCACGTCGCAGAACCATGGATTCGCGGTCGAGGGGAGTGAACAGGGAATCCCGGGTGCGCCGGACCTTCAGGTCACGCACGTCAACCTGAATGACGGGTCGGTCGAGGGATTGAAGCATCGCACCCTCCCGATTTTCTCGGTCCAGTATCATCCCGAGGCCGCTCCGGGACCACACGATGCCCGGCCGCTGTTCGACGATTTCATGTTCGCCGTGACGAATCGAACCGTGTGAGCCACCCCCCGTGTCCTCGAATGCATCGTGAAGGCCTTCAGCGTCCCGCTGGAGGCCTTGTTCGTGCTAAGTCTTTGTCCTGCGCCGTCATAAGCCGCACGGTGGCCGCGACGCCCATTGTGGGCCGAAACTTGACAACAAAAGCCATAACGCTTTAGACTGTATTCACTTACGGCAATTCTTGTGGTTCTGAACACTCGAGGGTAGTCATGACCAAAGCCGATCTCGTCGAAGGCGTCACGCTGGCAATCGAGAAGACGTCTGGACCGATGATCTCCAAGAAGGACTGCGCTCGTGTCGTCGATGCGTTCCTGGACGCCATCAAGGACGCGCTCAAGGAGCAGAGGAACATCGAGGTGCGTGGCTTCGGCACCTTCAAAATCCGACAGCGCAAGACGCGGATGGCCCGGAATCCGCGGACGGGAGCACCGGTGGAGGTGTCCGCGCGCCCGGTGCCGGTGTTCAAGCCGAGCAAGGAGTTGCGCGCGCTGGTCGCGGATGTCGACATCTCGGAACTCGCGGGCGAATAGCGACAGAGCGCTGCTGAAATCGGTGTAAACGTCCGGGCTCCGCGCCTTCACCCGCGCGGGGCCCGTGCTATTTTTCGCTGTTCGCCCCTTCGCACCACGGAGTCGATGTTGCAACTGCAGGTGCTTCTCTTCGCCTCATACGCCGACGCATTTGGTGCTCCGGAGATCGTGCTCGATCTCCCGGAGGGCGCCACCGTGGGGGACCTCGTGACGGCGGTGCGTGCACGTGCTCCCCACGTAGCACTTCCGCCACGGCCATTGGTCGCGATCAACCAGGCGTACGCCGCGGCGGCCGTGCTGTTGCGACAGGGCGACGAGGTAGCCCTCATTCCCCCGGTGGCGGGCGGATGATGCGTGCCGCCATCGTGCACCGGCCGCTCGATGCGACGGCCCTGCTCGCCGAGGTCGCTGACGACGCGCATGGTGCATCGACGCTGTTCGTCGGGACCGTGCGCAACGTCAACAGCGGACGCGACGTGAGCGGAATCGAGTACTCGGCGTACGAGGCCATGGCGACGGCGGAACTGCAACGCATCCTCGCCGAGGCCTCGGAGCGGTTCCCGGGGGTCGCAATCGTCGTCGAGCATCGACTGGGTACACTGACGCTGCGGGAGGCCAGTGTCATCGTGGCGGCAGCCCACGCGCATCGCGCTCCCGCACTTGACGCACAGCGCTACGTCGTGGAGGAACTCAAGAAGCGCGTCCCGATTTGGAAACGGGAGCACTACACGGACGGCACCCGCGAGTGGGTGGGGGCTGCCTCGTGATCGATCAGTACGGCCGCAGCATCGAGTATCTCCGCATCAGCGTCACCGACCGTTGCAACTTCCGGTGTGTGTATTGCATGCCGGAGCAGGGGCTCGATTGGCTGCCGCGCACGGACATCCTGACCTACGAGGAGATCGCCGCGGTGGTGCGGCAGTTGGCCCCCCTCGGGCTCAAGCGTCTGCGCATCACCGGTGGCGAACCGACGATCCGCCCCGAGCTCGTCACCCTGATCGCGATGCTCAAAGCCATTCCGGGTATCGAGGATATCGCGCTCAGCACCAATGGCGTGAAGCTTCCGGAGCTCTCCGCGGCGCTCAAGGCGTCCGGCCTGGACCGGGTGAACATGAGCGCGGATTCGCTGCGCGCTGAACGCATCGCTTCGATTGCACGACGGCGGGTCCCCTTCGATCCCGTGGACGCCGCCTGCGCTGCGCTCAACGCGGGCCTCGGCCCGGTGAAGCTCAATGTGGTGGTGATGCGTGGCATCAACGACGACGAGGTCGAGGACTTCGCCCGGCTCACCCTCGTGCATCCCTTCCACGTGCGCTTCATCGAGCTGATGCCGGTGGGGGAGATGGCGAACCTGAGTTGGGACCACGTGGTACCCAGCCAAGAAGTTCTGAACAAAATCCGGACCCTCGGTCCACTGGCCCCCCACACGGGCCCCAGCCGCGGCAACGGTCCCGCCACGTACTACCAGATCGAGGGCGGGTGCGGCACCATCGGGGTAATCACACCGATGACCCACACCTACTGTGGGACGTGTAATCGCGTGCGCCTCACGGCCGACGGACGTCTGCGCACCTGCCTGTACGGCGACCACGAGGTCAACCTGCGGGATCCCCTTCGGAATGGCGTCCCGCTGGAACCGCTGTTCGTGCGTGCCCTGGCTGAGAAACCCAAGGAGCACCAGCTGTTGCAGATGCAGGTCGGAGGGCTGAAAGCGCTGTCGCAGGTCGGAGGGTAGCAGGGCCGACGTGCGGGGCAGGCCCGCAGGGCAGGCGGGAAGGACCTGCGTGAACTCCCAGCGCGTCGACCCGATCCCGGAGTTCCCTCGTTGCCCCGTCCGGAACCAATCTTGTAGCTTATATCATCAGCAGTTTTTCCATCACACGTGAGAGTTTGACATGGTCAATAAGATCACCGTGGTCGGCGCCGGCAATGTCGGCGCCACGGCCGCTCAGCGCATCGCCGAGAAGGAACTCGCCCGCACCGTGGTCCTCGTCGACGTCGTCGACGGAGTGCCGCAGGGGAAGGGACTCGACCAGTGGGAATCGGCCCCGATCGAGGGCTTCGATTCGCGCGTCATCGGCACCAACGGCTACGACGAGACCGCAAACTCCGACATCGTCGTGATCACTGCTGGCATCGCCCGCAAGCCGGGCATGTCGCGTGATGACCTGCTCAACACCAATGCCGGCATCGTGAAGTCGGTCTCCGAGCAGATCGCCAAGAGCTCCCCCAACGCGATCATCATCGTCGTCAGCAACCCGCTCGACGTGATGTGCTATGTCGCCAAGGAAGCCACCGGCTTCCCGCGCGAGCGCGTAATCGGCATGGCGGGGGTCCTCGACACGGCCCGATACCGCTCCTTCCTCGCCATGGAACTGGGCGTCTCCGTCCTTGACATCCAAGCGATGGTGCTCGGCGGCCACGGCGACACGATGGTCCCGCTCATCAGCTACACCACGGTATCGGGCATCCCGATCCTGCAACTCATGAAGAAGGAGCAGCTCGATCCGATCGTCGATCGCGCCCGCAACGGCGGCGCCGAGATCGTGAAGTACCTCAAGACCGGCTCCGCCTACTACGCCCCGTCTTCGGGCGCCGTGCAGATGGTCGAGGCGATCGTGAAGGACCAGAAGCGCATTCTCCCGTGCTCCGCGTGGCTCGAAGGGGAGTACGGCATGCAGGGGCTCTACCTCGGCGTCCCGGTGAAGCTCGGGCGCAACGGCATGGAGCAGATCCTCGAGATTGACCTCACCGCCGATGAGAAGGCCGCCCTCTCCAAGAGCGCCGACGCCGTGCGTGAGCCGATGTCGGTGATCAAGCGCTGATGGGACGCGTCGGGAAGTTCTGGGCGTCGTCGGTCGGCAAGAAGGTCGCGATGGGAGCGTCGGGGATCATCCTCGTCGGCTTCCTGATCGTCCACATGGCCGGTAACCTGCAGCTCTTCCTCGGGGCCGAGCGGTTCAACGCCTACAGCAAGCTCCTCAAGCACGATGTCATCGAGCTCACGTGGATCGTGCGTCTGACGCTGCTGGCGTCGGTGATCCTCCACGCCGTTTCCGCGTATCAGCTCACGATGCGCAACCGGGCCGCGCGCCCGGAGGCGTACGCCAAGCGCGTGCCGCAGGTCTCCACCTACGCCTCGCAGACGATGCGGTACGGCGGCGTGTATCTCTTGCTGTTCATCGTGTACCACATCGGACATTTCACCACCGGCACCTTTCATCCCGCGTTCAGCGAAGCAGGGGCGTTCGGCAATGTGATGATCGGCTTCAGCACGTGGCCGATCGCCCTGTTCTACCTGGGCGCGATGGGGTTCCTGTCGTTGCATCTCTATCACGGCATCTGGGCGGCGTTCCGCACGCTCGGGCTCGCGCGGCCGTCAGGTGATCCGCTCAAGCGGCAGATCGCCCTCGTGCTGGCGGTCGTGGTGGCCGGGGGATTCTCCCTCGTGCCGCTCGCCGTGAAGCTTGGCCTCGTCCACTGACCTGGAGCCAAAACTCGTGGACCTGAAATCCCGCATCCCCGAAGGACCGCTTGCCGAGAAATGGGACAAGCACCGCTTCGAGATGAAGCTGGTGAATCCCGCCAACAAGCGGAAGTTCCATGTGATCGTCGTGGGCTCGGGCTTGGCCGGCGCCAGCGCCTCGGCCACCCTGAGCGAGCTCGGCTACAACGTGAGCTGCTTCTGCTTCCAGGATACCCCGCGGCGCGCCCACTCGATCGCCGCCCAGGGCGGCATCAACGCCGCCAAGAACTATCGCAACGACGGCGACTCCGTCCAGCGTCTGTTCTACGACACAGTCAAGGGCGGCGACTTCCGCGCCCGCGAGGCGAACGTCTACCGCCTCGCGCAGGTGTCGGTGAACATCATCGACCAGTGCGTCGCGCAGGGTGTGCCGTTCGCCCGCGAGTACGGTGGATTGCTGGCCAATCGCTCGTTCGGCGGCGCGCAGGTGTCGCGCACCTTCTACGCGCGCGGCCAAACGGGCCAGCAGTTGCTGCTCGGTGCGTATCAGGCGCTCGAGAAGGAAATCGCGCGCGGCGGCGTACGCATGTACAACCGGCATGAGATGCTCGACGTCGTCGTGATCGACGGCGTCGCGCGCGGCATCGTCACGCGCGACCTCGTCACAGGCAAGGTCAGCTCGCACGTGGCCGACGCCGTGGTCCTCGGCACCGGCGGCTATGGCAACGTCTTCTTCCTCAGCACGAATGCGAAGGGGTGCAACGTCACCGCGACGTACCGTGCCTACAAGAAGGGCGCCGCGTTCGCCAACCCGTGCTTCACGCAGATCCACCCGACATGCATCCCGCAGAGCGGCGACCATCAGAGCAAGCTGACGCTGATGTCGGAGTCGCTCCGGAATGACGGCCGCGTCTGGGTCCCGAAGCGGAAGGAAGACTGCGGCAAGAAGCCCGCAGACATTGCCGAGGAGGATCGCGATTATTACCTCGAACGCAAGTATCCGAGCTTCGGCAACCTGAGCCCGCGTGACATCGCCAGCCGCGCTGCCAAGGAAGTCTGCGACGAAGGGCGGGGCGTGGGCCCCGGCGGCCGCGGCGTGTACCTCGATTTCGCCGACGCTATCCATCGGCTGGGCGAGAGCGCCATCCGCGAGCGGTACGGCAACCTGTTCGAGATGTACGAGCGCATCACGGATGAGAATCCGTACAAGGTGCCGATGCGCATTTATCCCGCCGTGCACTACACGATGGGCGGACTGTGGGTGGACTACAACCTGATGAGCACGATCCCGGGGTTGCATGTGATCGGCGAAGCCAACTTCTCCGACCACGGCGCCAACCGCCTCGGGGCATCAGCACTGATGCAGGGATTGGCCGACGGCTACTTCGTGCTCCCCTACACGATCGGCAACTACTTGGCCACCGCCAAGCTGCCGAAGATCACGGCCGACCACCCTGAGTTCGTCGCGGCAGTGGCGAAGGTCGAGGCCACGACCGCGAAGCTCCTGTCCATCAAGGGGACGCGCACGGTGGACTCGATCCATCGCGAGCTCGGCCATATCATGTGGGAGAAGTGCGGCATGGCGCGCAACGAGACGGGGCTCAAGGAAGCGCTCGCGCTCATCCCGAAGCTGCGCGAAGAATTCTGGAACAACGTGAACGTGCCGGGGAGTGGCGCGGAGTTGAATCAGTCGTTGGAGAAAGCCGGGCGTCTGGCCGATTTCCTCGAGTTCGCCGAGCTGATGGTGACCGACGCCCTGCATCGGGAAGAGAGCTGCGGCGGCCACTTCCGTGAGGAATACCAGGAAGACGGCGAAGCCAAGCGCAACGACGAGAAGTTCGCCTACGCCGCCGCATGGGAATACGCCGGTGAAGGGAAGCCCCCGATTCTGAACAAGGAGCCGCTGGTGTTCGAAAACGTCCACCTCTCGACGCGGAGCTACAAGTGAGTGCCGGCGGACTGAATCTGACGCTGCACGTGTGGCGTCAGTCCGGCCCGGAGAAGGTCGGCAAGATCGTGGACTACGCGGCCAAGGGGATCTCCCCGGAGATGTCCTTCCTCGAGATGCTTGACACCGTGAACGAGGGATTGATCACGAGCGGACAGGATCCGATCGCGTTCGACCACGACTGTCGAGAAGGGATTTGCGGCAGCTGCGGGGTGATGATCAATGGCGCTGCGCACGGGCCGATGAAACAAACGACGGCCTGCCAGCTGCACATGCGCACCTTCAAGGACGGCGACGAGATCTGGATCGAGCCGTGGCGAGCGCAGGCCTTCCCGGTCATCAAGGATCTGGTGGTCGACCGTGGTGCGTTGGATCGGATCATTCAGGCCGGGGGCTTCATTTCCGCCCCCACGGGTACGCCGCAGGACGCCAACAGTCTCCCCATCAGCAAGCAGGACGCCGATGAAGCCATGGATTCCGCGGCGTGCATCGGGTGTGGCGCCTGCGTGGCCGCCTGTCCCAACGCCTCGGCCTCGCTCTTCACGGCCGCGAAGATCACGCATCTCGGACATCTGCCGCAGGGACAGCCGGAGCGGTACCGCCGAGCGCTGAAGATGGTCACGCAGATGGATCTCGAAGGCTTCGGCGGGTGCACGCTGTTCGGCGAGTGCCAGGAAGCGTGTCCAAAGGGCATTTCGATCGATACGATCGTGCAGATGAATCGCGACTTCATCGTGGCCACGGCCAACGAGCGCGAGGAGAAGGCGGAGATGGGGGCGGGGTAACCGTCTCTGGGACAGGCGTTCGAGAGCCGCCCGCGATTCGATCGCGGGCGGCTCTTTCGTTCGGCGTGGAATCGATGCGTCGCGCAACGATGTGGTGTCGTGCGGCGAATTCTCCTGTGTAGCTTCTCCTCCATGACGACCACATACCTGAGTCTTGCCAACGTAGCGCCCGGTCGCTACATTGGTTTCATGCGAAGCGTCGGCCTGAAGGTCCTCAAGAACAAGCTGAGCGAGTACGTGCGTCTCGTCGCCAATGGTGAGACGGTGCTCGTCACTGACCGCGACCGCGTGGTCGCCGAACTGGTCCCTCCGCGGCCAGGGCGTAGCCCGCTGCTCGCCGATGCCCAACTGGCCTCGGCCGTGCGTGAGGGGTGGTTGGTGCCACCAGCGTATGTCATCCACGAACCCCCGCCGCGCATGCCGGTGGCCCCTGTGGCCGTGCTCCTCGACGAACTCACGGCTGACCGGGGGGAGCGGTGATCTACCTCGACACCTCGGTGGCGCTGGCGCATCTGTTGGCCGAGGATCGGCATCCGCCCGAGTCATTGTGGAAAGAGACGCTCGTCTCGAGTCGGTTACTGGAGTTCGAACTGTGGAACCGACTCAACGCTCGGAAGCTCGGCGCGACGCACGGCGATGCGGCGCGCGTGCTGCTATCGCAGGTCGCGATGCTCGAGATGGCGCGCCCGGTGCTCGAGCGGGCGTTGGAGCCTTTCCCGGTGGAGCTGCGCACCCTCGACGCGCTCCACTTGGCCTCGATCGCCTTCCTGCGGGAGAACGGGCAGCATGTGGCCCTCGCCAGCTACGATGACCGGCTCACGGCGGCGGCGATCAAGCTCAAGGTCCCCATCGCGAAGCTCTGAGCGGCAACGGCGCTGCATGGACAAAGGGGCGGCGACTCATGAAGTCGCCGCCCCTTTGTCCTTCAAGGACACCGCGATTACGGCTTCATCGCCATCAGTCCGCTCACGATCACATCCGTGTTGTGCGCAGACCGTACCCCCCACGCGCCATCCGTGGACTTCAACCGGCCGGCCATCACCAGCGAATCCTTCGGCGCACTCCACACCTCGGCGCCATTGATCTTGCACGAGACGGTGTTGCCCTTCACGACCACAGAGATGTCTTGCGACACCGGTTGATCCTTGGCCGCGGCCTTGTTGACCGAGGGAGCCGCACCGCCGCGACGCCCGTTCATCTGGAACGCCGTCGGGCCGAAGCCGCGCACGATGAAGGTACCGTTGCCGTAGGCCGCGCAGTACAGATAGCTGGCGTTCTCCGTGCCCATATCGTTGCCGGCGATGACGATGCCGTACGGATGCGGGTGATCGTTCAGGTTCTGGAATTTCGGCTCCGTGAACTTCGCCATCACGGTATAGTCGCCCTTGGCGGCGTTCTTGTCGTTCCAATACGTCGAGGCTGGCCCCGTCGTCACCCGGAGATCCTTCCCCTCGGCCGCGAGCTTGGCGTTCTCGATCGTCAATCCCTTCTTGGCTTCCGACGCGTCGATCATTCCCTTCCAACCAGCGACCTTGACGCCGCCATCCTTGATCGAGCGCGACTGCTCGTCAGCTGCAGGCGCACCCTGCGCCGCGGCCACCATCGGGGCGGCCATCAGGGCCGCAGTGAACACCATCGTGAGCGAACGACGCATGGAATACCCTCAGTGATTAGTGGGAACGTGATGCTGGAGGAACGATACCGCGCCGGATGACACCCCGCCAGTTGCGGGCGCGGCACGAAACTGGTACCGCGGCGCGTCGCACGCGCTACTGCGAATGGTCTGCCGAGCGTACCCGAAGCAGCCCCTCCTGCGCCACGCTGGCGACGAGCTCACCGGTGCGGGTGAATATCGATCCGCGCACGAAGCCCCGGGCTCCGCCACTGACCGGACTGTCGGTCGCGTAGAGGAGCCACTCATCCGCGCGGAAGGGCCGGTGCATCCACAGCGAGTGGTCCAGACTGGCGATCTGTAACCGGGGCGAGCGGAAGGGAACCCCATGCGGCTGCAGCGCCGTGGTGAGGAGCCCGTAGTCGCTCGCGTAGGCAAGAACGGCCTGGTGGATCCACAGATCGGCCGGCAATTCCTCGATGACGCGGAACCACGCATAGCGCTTCGGCTCTCGGATCTCCGGTGAGAACTGGTCAATCGGGTTCACCGGCCGGAAATCCAGCGGTCGCTCCTGGGTGAGGATCGGGCGCAACCGGTCGGGAATCCGCTCGGCCATCTCACGAATCAACTCCAGCTCCGGTTTCAGCGCCTCGGGGGCCGGGACCACCGGCATCGGATCCTGATGCGCGAATCCCGGCTCGGCAATGTGGAAGCTCGCCGAGAGATTGAAGATCGCCCGGCCGTGCTGGATGGCCGTCACGCGGCGGGTGGTGAAGCTGTTGCCGTCTCGGAGCGTGTCGACGAAATAGACGATCGGGGCCTTCAGGTCACCCGGCAGAATGAAGTACCCATGCGCCGAGTGTGCCTCGCGCGAGCCGTCGACCGTGCGTCGGGCGGCGACCAGCGCTTGGGCAAAGACCTGACCACCGAAGACGCGACCTGTGCCCAGGTCACGATTCTGCCCACGATAAATGTTGACCTCGAGCGGTTCGAGGTCGAGCAACGGAAGCAGGATCGCGCCCGAGTCGGCCACGCGCGCTTATCCGAGGATCTTCGGCAACGTCACGCCCGTCTGCCCTTGATACTTCCCGCGCTTGTCCTTGTACGAGGTGATCGGCGCCTCCCCCTCGAAGAAGAGAACCTGCGCGATTCCTTCGTTGGAATAGATCTTCGCCGGTAGCGGCGTCGTGTTGGAGATCTCGAGGGTGACATGCCCCTCCCACTCCGGCTCGAACGGCGTGACGTTCGTAATGATCCCGCAGCGCGCGTAGGTGGACTTGCCGACGGTGATGGTCACGACGTTGCGCGGGATGCGGAAGTACTCGATGCTCCGCGCCAACGCGAACGAGTTCGGGGGGACGATGCACACATCACCCTCGAACTCGACGAACGACTTCGGATCGAAGTGTTTCGGGTCGATGATCGAGCTGAGGGCGTTGGTGAAGATCTTGTACTCCGGCGCGACACGCATGTCGTAGCCGAAGCTGCTGACGCCGTAGCTGACGACCCCCGAGCCGACCTGACTCTGCTCGAACGGCTCGATCATCCCGCGCTGGGCCTGCTCAATGATCCAACGGTCGTTCTTGATCGACATCTGATAATGGAAAGAGGCGGGTGAAAGGGGGCACCGGCGCCTCACAGTGGAATGGGCGGCGCGGGGACGACTAAGATTATCGCATTCCCGATGGAGCCGTCAGGGTGGGGGGGACTCCGGAGGTGCGTCAGCGAACATTTCCCGAACCGGCGCACCGCCCAACAGCAAATCCCGCCCGGCAACCTGCCCGTTCGGATAGGGCCTACTATCCGCACGACACCACGTTGACACACCTTTTGCACAGCCAATACTTTACAGCGTCGGCTCCCGCAGGTTCGTGAAGTTTTTCACGAACAACCATAGAGACATGGATCGCAACTACCTTCCCGTTCTGCTCCTGCTTGGCTTCGTCGTCGCCAACGCGGTGCTCATCATCGGTGGATCGCATTTCACCATGCGGTCGCGTCCGACGCCGGACAAACAACGTCCCTACGAGTCGGGGATCCCGACGCTTGGCAATGCGCGGGAGCGATTCTCCGTGAAGTTCTACATGGTCGCGATGCTCTTCATCGTGTTCGACATCGAAACCGTGTTCATGATTCCCTGGGCCGCGTATTATCGGCAGCTTTCCTGCGCCGTGACCCTCGCCAATGGTGCGTGCCCGGCGGGCCAGCTCTCGTTCTTCGGGCTTTCCGAAATGCTCGTGTTCATGGCCATCCTCGTGGCCGGATTCGTCTACGTCTGGAAGAAGGGGGCGCTCCAGTGGGATTGAAGGATCTGCTCAACGCGGGTGCCAATGGCACGCACGGTGACGCGACGTCCATGGTGTCGATGGACGCGCGACCGAATGAGCCGTGGGTCACCACCAAGCTGGATTTCCTGGTGAACTGGGGGCGCGCCAACTCGCTATGGCCGATGCCATTCGGCACCGCGTGTTGTGCCATCGAGTTCATGGCCTCGGCGGCGTCGAACTACGATCTGGCGCGCTTCGGGATGGAACGCATGGCGTTCTCGCCGCGGCAATCCGACGTATTGATCTGCGCCGGACGTGTCCCCTTCAAGCTGGCGCCGGTGCTTCGTCGCATCTGGCAGCAGATGCCCCAGCCCAAGTGGGCGATCTCGATGGGTGCCTGCGCCTCCACCGGCGGCATGTTCGACACGTATGCGGTGGTGCAGGGGATCGATACCATCATCCCGATCGACGTCTACGTTCCCGGGTGCCCGCCTCGACCTGAGGGGCTCATCTACGGCATCATGATGCTCCAGAAGAAGGTCATGAACGAGCGCCTGAATGGAACGCCGCGCAACGAGATGGAGCCGGACCCGACCAGCAAGCTCTACATCCCCTCGTCGCGCATCGATGAGCTCTCCGAGCCGTTCGGCAACTCGGTCCATCAGACCCGGTCGGCCCCGTGAGCACACGCGCCGAGAAGTTCAGCGTCATCAGTGCGGGTCACGGCGGGGGTGACGTCCCGGCGACACCGCGGCACGTGCCCCACACGGGGGGGGCCGCCAATCCTTCCGCGGCGGCGCTGCAGGAGCGGTTTGGGGCGGCGATCACGCGCGTCGACGTGATCAATGGCGAGACCACGGTGATCGTCGACCGCGACTCGGCACACGACATCATCGCGTGGTTGCATGATGAGCCGTCGCAATCGTACGAATACCTGTCCGACGTGACGGCGGTCGAACACCGCGATGTGCAACGCCCGATCGAGGTCGTCTGGCACCTGCGGTCGATCAAGTTCCGGCGCTTCATCCGCCTCAAGGCGCTGATCGTCAAGGGATCGCCGCTGGCCATCTGCTCCGTGTGGGACCTTTACAAGGGCGCGGATTGGCTCGAGCGCGAATGCTATGACATGTTCGGCATTCAGTTCACAGGTCATCCGGACCTGCGCCGCATCCTGCTGTGGGAGCAGTTCAAGGAAGGGCATCCGCTACGGAAAGACTTCCCCCTCCGCGGCCGGTTCAGTCGCTCGCAGCAACTCCAGAACGCCCTCTCCGCCAACCCGGAAGCGCGCTATTCGATGGAGGAGCTCTCCATCGTCGACGCGTACGAAGAGCTCCCGCTGGATATGCGCCACCGGTTGCTCGGCGGCGAGAAGACGGGGGAATAACTCATGGCCACCAAGCGTACGATCGAAGTCGAACTCTCGACCACTGGCCTGACCAGGGACGGCAAGGCGCAGCGCGTTCCGCTCGTGACCGGCGGTGCGTCCGCCGTCGCCCTCGAAGCCCCGCCCAGCATGGAGCCGGAGCTCGAAGGGGAGCACATGCTCATCAACATCGGACCGCAGCATCCGGCGACGCATGGCGTATTGCGCCTGGTCCTCGAGATGGAGGGCGAGACCGTCGTGCGTTGCATTCCGCACGTCGGCTACCTGCACTGCGGGTTCGAAAAGATCGGCGAGTATCGCCAGTACAATCAGATCATCCCGTGGACCGATCGTGAAGACTATCTCAACTCGATCGGCAACAACGTCGCCTTCGCGCTTGGGGCGGAGCGGCTGTTCAACATCGAGATCACCGAGCGCTGCAAAGTGCTCCGCGTGATGGCGATGGAGCTCTCGCGCATCGCGAGCCACCTCGTGTGGATGGGCACCACGTGCATCGACATCGGCGCTTATACGCCATTCTTGTGGAGCTTCCAACACCGTGAGAAGATCTACGAGATGCTCGAGAAATGGGTGGGCGCCCGGCTGACGACCACCGCGACACGTGTCGGTGGAATGGCGGCGGACATTCCGGACGGCTGGACCGACAAGCTCCAGAGCTTCGTGCAGGACTTCCCGCGGACGCTCGACGAATGCGAGCGCATGCTCACCAAGAACGCCATTTGGGTGGGGCGAACGGTCGGGCTCGGTGTCATGACACCGGACGAAGCGCTGAACTATGGCCTCTCGGGACCGATGATCCGCGCCAGTGGCGTGGACTACGATGTCCGCAAGGATTTCCCGTACCTGGACTACGAGACGTACGACTGGACGGTGCCGGTTGGAACCTCCGGGGACGTCTATGACCGGTTCCTGGTACGCATGGCCGAGATGCGCGAATCGGTCAAGATCCTGGCTCAGGCGCTCAAGCGCTTGCCGGACGGGCCGGTGAACGTGGACGACCCGCGCGTGATCCTCCCGCCGAAACAGAAGGCGACGAGCGAGATGGAGTCCATGATCCATCACTTCAAGAACGTCATGGAAGGGCCGCGTCCGCCGATCGGGGAGTCGTACGTCGCCGTCGAAAGTCCGAAGGGCGAGAAGGGCTACTACTTCGTGTCCGACGGCAGCTCCAAACCGGTGCGCTGGCGCATCCGGCCCCCGAGTTACGTGAACCTCTCCGCGATCCCCAAGATGGTCGAGGGACATCTCCTCTCCGACGTGATCGCGATCAACGCTTCGATTGACATCGTCATGGGCGAGATCGATCGATGAGCCAATCGATTCCCACCGGGAGCATCTCCTGATGTCGGGCCATACCGACGCGCCATACGAACCCGTCTTCGTCGGGAAGCGACGTGCCGAGCTCGATGAGCTCCTCACCCGTTATCCGACCAAGCAGGCCGCCCTCCTCCCCGCGCTCTGGATGGTCCAGGAGGATCGCGGCTGGCTCCCCGAAGCGGGGATGACCGAGGTCGCGGCAGTCCTCGGACTCACCGCCGCCTACGTCAAGGGTGTGGTGACGTTCTACACCATGTACAAGCAGCATCCGACCGGGACGCATCTGATCCAGGTCTGTACCACGTCGCCCTGCCTCTGCGCCGGCGCCGACAAGGTGGTGGACGCCTTCCTCGAGCACACCGGCTGCAAGGAACTCGGGCTGACGAGCGCCGATGGCCGGTACACCGTCATCGAAGTGGAGTGCCTCGGTGCCTGCGGGTTCGCCACGCCGGTCCAGATCAACCTCGATTATGTCGAGAACGTGACCCCTGAAAAGGTCCCCACCATCCTGGCGGGGTTGAAGTAATGGGATATCCGCACAAATCACATCCGCGCGAGACCCCGGTGCTGAGCAAGCACTTCGGCGATCCTGACGCGATCTCGCTGGACGGCTGGAGGAAGCGCGGGGGCTACAAGGCGCTCGAACAGGCGTTGAACATGGAGCCGTCTGCCATTGTCGATATCGTCAAGGCATCCGGCCTGCGCGGCCGCGGTGGCGCGGGTTTCCCGACGGGCGTGAAGTGGTCGTTCATGCGACCGGGCGACGGGAAGCCCCATTATCTGTGCTGCAACGCCGACGAGTCCGAGCCGGGAACCTTCAAGGACCGCGAAATCATGCGGTGGACGCCGCACGCCCTGGTCGAAGGGTGCGCGGTTGGCGCATACGCAATTGGCGCCGAGACGGCCTACATCTACATCCGCGGCGAGTTCACGGAGCCCATCCAGCGCATGGAGGCGGCGCTCAAGGAAGCCTACGCGGCCGGGATCCTTGGCAAGAACGCGATGGGTTCGGGAAAGCGGGTCGACGTCTACGTCCACAAGGGAGCCGGCGCCTACATCTGCGGTGAAGAGACCGCGTTGATGAACTCGCTCGAGGGCAAGCGCGGGAATCCCCGCATCAAGCCGCCCTTCCCGGCCGTTTCGGGGCTCTTCGCGCAGCCGACGACGATCAATAACGTCGAAACGCTCGCCGCCGTGCCGCACATCTTGAACAATGGCGCCGAGTGGTACAAGGCGATGTGCCTGAGCAGCCCCAAGAGCACGGGCAGCAAGCTCTTCTCGGTTTGCGGCAACATCAGCAAGCCCGGCAACTACGAGATCACGATGGGATTCCCATTCAAGGACTTCCTCTACGATCTCTGCGGTGGCCCGACGCCGGGACGGAAGTTCAAGGCGGTGATCCCGGGCGGGTGCTCGGTGCCGATCCAGACCATGGCAGAGGCGGAAGCGACGCTCATGGATTACGAAGGATTCGTCGCACAGGGCACGATGCTCGGCTCCGGCGGCGTGATCGTGTTCGACGACGCGCAGTCGATCCCGCGGCAGATGGCGCGTCTCGCGCGCTTCTACGCACACGAGAGTTGCGCACAGTGCACGCAGTGCCGCGAGGGCACCGCGTGGACCACGAAGATCATGGAGCGGATCGTGGCGGGGCAGGGAACGTTCGAGGATCTCGACACCCTGCTCGAGCTCGCGGATAACATGACCGGCAAGACCATTTGCGTGCTGAGCGACTCCTGCGCGACCGTGGTGACCAGCGGTCTGCAGAAGTTCCGGCATGAGTTCGAGGCGCTGATCACTGGCAAGCGTTCCTCGACCGTACCCATGGCGGTGGCATGATGGCGGACACTCCGATGGTGAATCTCACGATCGAGGGTCACGCGGTCAGCGTCCCGGCGGGTACCTCGATCCTCGAGGCGGCGAAGACCGCGGGCGTGCTGATTCCGCATTACTGCTACCACCCTTCGCTTCCGGTCGCCGGCGTGTGCCGCATGTGCCTCGTGGAAGTGGAGAAGGCACCGAAGCTCCTCCCGAGTTGCGCGACGGCGGTCGCGGAGGGGCAGGTGGTCCACGTGTACTCGGAACAGGCGCTCGAGGCCCGCAAAGGGGTCCTCGAGTTGCTGCTCATCAACCACCCGCTGGACTGCCCGATTTGCGATCAAGCCGGCGAATGTGAGCTGCAGGACTACACGTTCGCCGAGGGGCGTCAGGACTCGCGATATCGCGAGCCCAAGCGGTTCGATCCGGTCGAGGATTTCGGCGGCGACGTCATGTACGTCGGCAATCGATGCATCCTCTGCACGCGCTGCGTGCGGTTCATGGAGGACGTGCACCATGATCCCGTGATCGAGGTCCAGGATCGTGGCGACCGCGCCCGCATCGGCAAGGCGCCGGACAACGACCTGACGCAAGCGTGGGCCGCCAACGTCGTGGACCTGTGCCCCGTCGGCGCCCTCCTCAGCAAGGATTTCCTGAACAAGGCGCGTGCGTGGGAACTGGACCGCACGGCGAGTGTGTGCAACGGATGCTCCCAAGGCTGCAATACCGTCGTCGAAACGCGGGACAATGTCGTGATGCGCTACAAGCCGCGCGCGAACGATGCCGTGAACAAGCACTTCATGTGCGATGAGGGGCGTCTGAACTATGCGTGGCTGAACCGCCCGGACCGCATCACGTGGCCGCACGCGGCGGGTGCGGTCACGGGTTGGGAGGAGGCGATCGGTGCCGCGGCGGCGACGCTCAAGGGGAAGCGGGCCCATGTGGTCGTCAACGCCTCGCTCAGCAATGAAACGTTGTTCGCGCTCAAGCAGCTGATCGCGAAGACCGGCGGTGCCGGGTACTTCAGCGTGGTCCAGGGCCCCGAGGCGCCGCTCCCGGGAGTCGCAGACCTCGCGGTCCGGGCGGACCGCGCGGCGAATGCGACGGGCGCTGAGCTCCTCGGGTTCACGCGGACCGACGCGCCGCTTGCGACGCTCGGCGCGGGAGACACACTCGTGCTCGTTGATGTCGCCCTCGGTGACCACGACAAGGACGCAGCGGCAAGGGCCGGGGCCGTCGTGGTGATCGGAACCGCCGAAACGCAGGTGCTCGCTGGCGCGGCAGCCGTGCTCCCGATGACCAACTACGTCGAGGAGGAAGGGACGTTCACCAATCTTCGCGGACGTGTCCAGCGGTACCTGCAGGCGAAGGCCACCACCGGTGCCGCGCGTCCGGCGTGGTACATCCTCTCCGACGTGCTCGCCGCGCTCGGCGACGGGACGGAGTACTTCACCGCGAGTGCCACCTTTGATGCGCTGGCCAAGGCCGAGCCCGCCTTCGGTGGGTTGTCGTACGACACCCTTGGCCTGCGCGGTGCCACGGTTCAGCGCGCAACGGTGACCGCATGAACCACCTGAACCTCTTCGCGCTCG
>CAXBQP010000025.1:0-42939 GCA_963978095.1 uncultured bacterium
ACGTGCTGGACCCCAGCGCCGGATACAAGGGCATCATGGATGTCGGGATCGCCGGCGGCAAAATCCTCGAGGTCGGACCGAACCTACCGCAAAACCAAGCGCGGAAGACGCTGTCGGCAAAAGGCAAGTATGTATTCCCCGGCCTCGTGGACATGCACGCGCACGTCTTCGTCAACGGCCACGACATGGGCTGTTGCACCGATCGGTTCTGCAAGGCGTCCGGCGTCACCAGTCTGTGCGACGCGGGTTCGGCCGGGTCGTCGAACTTCGCGGGATTGCGCCAAGTGCTGGACCGCGACGTCCATACCCGCGTCCGAGCACTGGTGAATCTGTCGGCACTCGGCATCACCGGCACCTCCCGCGGCGGGGAGTTGCAGCATTTTCCCTATGCCGACCCGGAAGGCTGCGCGAAGACGATCCTGGAAAATCCCGACTTGGCGTTCGGCGTGAAGCTGCGGTTCGGGCCGAACCTCGTTTGGGAATATTCCGCCGAACCGGTGAAGGTCGCGCGCAAGGCGGCCGACATGGCGGGCGGCGTGCCGATGATGATGCACATCACCGACTCGCCCGTCCCGCTGCCGGATTTGGTCGAGCACATGAAACCCGGCGACATTGTCACCCACTGCTACCACGGCCGCGCGCACGGGATCATGGGGCAGGAAAAGCAGCTTGTGCTGAAGGAAATTGTCGAGGCCCAGAAGGCCGGAATCATTTTCGACTGCGCGCACGGGCGCAACCATTTCAACTTCCGTATGATCGAGAAGGCGCTCGCGCAGGGTTTCTTGACCGACACGATCTCCACCGATCTGACATCCACCAGCGCGACCAAGGGACCGGTGTGGGATTTGCCGACCACGATGACCAAGCTGCTGCATTTCGGGATGACGCTGGACGATATCATTCCGCGCGCGACCTCTCGGCCGGCGAAGATCATGGGCTACGAGGGCACGATCGGCACGCTGAAGCCGGGTGCCAATGCGGACGTTTCGGTGTTCGAACTGCGCGACGGCAAGTTCGAGCGCCTCGCCCGCGAAGAGGCGTTCCAGGCGATGCACCTGTCGGTGCCGATCCGCGGCGTCGGCATCCACATCAACGCCTTCAACTTCCCCTGCTGGGGCATGCTCGAGAAGCTCGCGTCCAGCTTCCTCGCGGGGGTGCCGGCCATCGTCAAGCCGGCCACGGTCACCTCGTATCTCACCGAGGCGATGGTCCGGTCGATGATCGAGTCGGGGCTGCTGCCCAGAGGGGCGCTCCAGTTGATCTGCGGCAGTGCCGGCGACCTCTTGAGCCATCTCTCGGAACAGGACCTCGTCGCCTTCACCGGCAGCGCGGCCACGGGGCAGATGCTGAGGACCAGTCCGAACATCGTCAGCAACGCGATCCGCTTCAACATGGAGGCGGACTCGCTCAACTGCTCCATCCTCGGACCCGACGCCGTGCCCGGCACCGAGGAGTTCGACCTCTTCATCAAGGAGGTCGTGCGCGAGATGACGACCAAAGCGGGACAGAAGTGCACCGCCATTCGCCGCACCATCGTCCCCCGCGGCACCGAAGAGGCCGTCATCGCGGCGTTGAGCGCGCGACTCGCCAAGACCACCATCGGCGACCCGGCCGTGGACGGCGTTCGCATGGGCCCCCTGGCCAGTCGCACGCAGGTCCACGACGTCGGGCTCGCGGCACAGCGCATTCGCGGCGCGGGCGAACTCGTGTTCGGCGGCACCGACAACTTCGAAGTCGTCGGGGCCGACCGCACCGCCGGAAGCTTCTTTGGCCCCATGCTCATGGTCTGTGCCGATCCGTTCGCGCACCACGAGCCGCACGACATCGAAGCATTCGGCCCCGTCAACACCGTCATGCCGTACGCCAACGTGGACGATGCGATCGCGCTGGCCCGACTCGGGCGCGGTTCGCTCTGCGGCTCGCTGTTCACGGCCGATGTGCAGGTGGCCCGGGCAGTCGTGCTCGGCGTCGCGCCCTGGCACGGCCGCCTGCTGGTGCTCGATCGGACCTCCGCCAAGGAGAGCACCGGCCACGGCTCCCCCATGCCGACCCTCGTGCACGGCGGCCCCGGACGCGCCGGCGGCGGCGAAGAACTCGGCGGCAGCAGGAGCGTGATGCATTACATGCAGCGCACCGCGGTGCAGGGAAGCCCGAGCGTCGTGGCCGCCATCACCCGCGAATGGGTCCGCGGCGCCGAGGAGACCACCCATGCCGTGCATCCCTTCCGCGAGTACTTCGAAGAACTCACCGTCGGCGAAACGCTCGTGACCAAGAGCCGCACGATCACGCTGGAGGATATCGCCCGGTTCGCGGAGCTCTCCGGGGACACGTTCTACGCCCACATGGATGACGAGGCCGCCAAATCCAACGGGATCTTCACCGGTCGCGTGGCGCACGGCTATTTCGTCGTCTCCGCCGCTGCGGGGCTCTTCGTCGAGCCCGCGCTCGGCCCGGTGCTGGCCAACTACGGGTTGGAGAACCTCCGGTTCGTGAAGCCGGTGTATCCCGGAGACACGATCCACGTGCGGCTGACGGTCAAGCAGAAGACCGCAAAAGAAACACTCCCCGACGGGATTCCGCAGGGAGTGGTCGCGTGGGACGTCGATGTGCGGAATCAGGACGATGAATCCGTGGCGCTCTATACCATCCTGACGCTCGTGCGCCGCAAGACGCCCTGATCGGCTACTTGACCGTGAACTTGGTGCTGGCGATCACCTTGTCCGCGAGCGCGCAATCCACGGTGTAGTTGCCACTGGTCCACCCGCCCGGGTCCGCAAATCCGTTGGCCGTTGCCTTGATGGACGTGTACGACTCCAACTTGGGTGCCAGCAACAACTGATCCGTGTACAGCAACTTCCCGGTGTCCACGTGCTTCCACACGCAGGACACGGTCTCCGTGGTTTTGCCGTCCGGCGGGGGGAAGAGCAACTGCAGTTCCATACCGACCATCCGAAGCTTGTCGCCCACGAACACGTCCGTGTACGAACGCTCCATCAACGGGACGATCTGCGGCCCCGTGGCAAAGGTCCGCAGGGTCAGCACCCGGGCCTTCAGGCTCGGGATGTCGGAGCCAACGGTCCCGGACGTGAACACGGAAAAGGGCGCCCGCAAGACCGTCTTGATGCCATAATCGCAGTAGACATTGTACTGGCCGTTCTTCCACGTGTCGTAGTCGTCCTTGCCGAACTGGATGTAGGCTTCCCAGTCGGACGCCCCCGCGGTCGGCGTGCCGTCGATCTCGCCGAAAGCCAGCGTCCCGCCATCTTTGTCATACTTGCACTGGAGCTTGAGCGACGGCGTCGCCGCTGCCGGCTGCGCGCTCACGAACTTCATGCGCGCGCAGACAAACCGGGCCAATCGTGAGTCAAAGCGGTCGGCCGCCGGGCCCAAGTAGTGTTCCGGCGTCGCACTGAGTGCCGGGCATTCGAAGAAGTCCATCGAGGCCTTTACCGCCCCCAACCCCGCAACGTCGAGCGTCGCGGAGTTGGGTATCGCCAACCGCTGGGTTGAGATATCCGCGGCGGCCTTTTCCTTGGCCGTGCTGGGCGCCGCTGACCGCGTACGTGCCGGTTCCGCCGCCGCCGTCGGGCTGGCCATGCTCTGCGACATCTGCTGCACGGGGGCAGCCGGCACCGGCACCGGAACCGGCACGGGAACCGGCACCGCCACGGTAGGCGCCGAGCTGGCCGCGGCAGCTGCAGCCGCCGCGGCCTCGCCCACCAAACACGCGCGGCTGAGCTTCATCACCAGCTCCGCACTTCCCCCGCTGCCCCGAAGATCCGCACCCTCGGACGCTGCGAGCGGCTTGGCCAGGCATCCCGAGTTGACGATCGCCAGAATCTTCTCGTCAGCCACGCCATTGCGAAGCATCTCGGCGAGCATCTGGGGCGTGAAGCCCTGCCGTTGCGCGGCCGCCGGCGTGGCCCATGCGGCCGACGTCGCAACCAGCACCACGGTCAAACCGGAGAATCGCAACCGCGACATATCAGAACCGAAAAGGGGGGGGCGGGCCGCTTCCCCATATAAATGCAGTGTTTCGGGGCTAGGCGCCAGTCTTCGTTGACAACTCATTTCCTAACGGTCGCTCGGTCGGCGGTCAGGAACTCGCCAACCGCAAAGCGCTACGGCGCCCTCCGACTCCCCACACGCTCTCCGCTGTCCAGGTGTGCCGCGTCGGAAGGGAACATCCGAAAAAGGGAACGAAGGGGAAAGGGGCGAGCGCCGCCTATGGTTCCAACGGCGAAATGTCAAAATGTCATGAAATTTGACGGATCAACTTTGGCAAAGGAGGAGGGCAGAACTCGGGGGGGGGGGGGCGATCCCCCCAATGAGATGTTTATCCACATTACGATTGCCCCTGGCGCGACCGCTGGAGACCGGCGGAGGCCTCGGAGTTCCCTCGTCGAGCTGCACAGAGGTGAAAATCCTGACTCGAAGCCCCGAAAGCCGCACTTCTCCAAGATCCTATGTGGAAATGCATATGGATGCAACAATCTAGTTTATTTAATGTAACATAAACATATTTATATAGCCATTTTACGGCATATGCATAATGTGAAATATTAAGTATGGTTGCCGTGTGGATATGCATAAATCACATGCATAAGTGTTTGCATACGGCTTGGGTCGACGCGGTGATCACAAATACTGATATCCACAGCGCCTTGGTCTGGAGCAATCGCGGGCGAGAGAGACACCGCCCGCACGAGGCGGCATACCACCAATCTCAGACTTATCCACAACCGATTAGTGGCGATCGCGTTTCGATCTTCAGCCTCTCGTACGTGGTTCCATCCAAAGGACTGCCAATAGGGCGCTTCGTCACATGGCGCGTGCAAACGCAAAAAAAATCGGGATCGGCTGAAGAGCCGACCCCGTGATAATACACTGACCGTCCGATCGGCGCGGGCCGTGGACGGCGCCTCGCGCTTCAGGCCTTCGCGTTCTTCTTGGCCGCGAGTGCGTCCTGGATCCAAGTCAACGGAATCAAGAAGAGCGGCGTCAGGAAGATGCCGAGCAACATGTTGATCCAGATCAGGGCGGTGTAGAAGGCCCCCATGCCGAGTCCGGCGATCAGGGTGCCGAGCGGTCCGCCAAAGCTGTGTTCCACGAGTCGTCCTCTGAGATGAACGGTGCGACGACTATCTTAGCACAATGTCCCCTGATATGGAAGCGCTGTTTCAAGAACACCCCGTGGGGCAGGCGGTGGATCGAGCCGTGCACCATGTGGGCCAGCCCCACGGCGAGTCCCGTCGACTGTCAGGTCGCGGGGCGGAACGCTGGCTGCTGGCGGTCTCAGGAGGGCGCGACTCCATGGTGTTGCTCGATGCGGCCGTCCGTGCCGGCGCGCCGATCGCCGCGGTCGCGACCTATGATCACGGCACCGGACCGGCCGCGCGAAGAGCTGCGGCCCTGGTCGCGCGCGCGGGAGAACGCCTTGGGGTTGCCGTGGTCACGGGGCGTCGGACGGCGAGCCGCAACGAACGTGAAGCGACATGGAGGACCGCCCGACGTGACTTCCTGATGGGGTGGGCCTCTGAGTTGATGGCGACCATCGTCACGGCGCATTCGCGCGACGATCAGATCGAGACCGTGGCGATCCGCATCCTGCGTGGATCCGGGGTCCGCGGCCTTGCGGCGATGGATGTCGATTCCGGGCCTCTCCGTCCCTTGTTGGGCGTTTCGCGCCCTCAGATCGCCTCCTACGCGAACCTTTTCCGGGTCCGATGGGTGGAAGACCCGAGTAATGCCGGCAGGGATTTTCTTCGAAACCGGGTTCGGCACGACTTGTTGCCCGCGCTCGAGGCGGTGCACCCGGGGTTTGGCGACGCCCTTGCCGAAGTCGGGCGGTCGGCTGGGGCGTGGCGCCGACAGGTGGAGTCCGTCGTCGATGGACTCGCGCCTGTCGTGGCCGGCGAATCGCTCGTCGTGCGTCGTACGGCGCTTGCCCCCTTCGATCAAGCCGGGCTGGCGGTTCTCTGGCCGGCGCTTGCGGCTCGGCTCGGCGTAACCTTGGACCGACGCGGAACGGAACGGCTCGCGCAGTTTACCACATCCCGAGGACGAGCGGGGACGATTCCGCTCTCTGGGGGGGCCACGGTGCAGCGCACGGGCACGAGCTTCGTGCTGCGCCCTCCTCGAGCGGACACGCTACTATATTTGGATGAATGACTGCTGACCATCGATTCGACGAGCCCGCGCCCGTCGCTGCTGATCACCACGATGCGCGACTGCTCGGCCGGGCGGTCAAGCACATCGCGTACGATCGAGCCGCGATCGCGAGCCGCGTGCGTGCGTTGGGCGCGGAGATCACCGCCGCCTACCCCGACGGGGAGTTGCTCGTGCTCGGGCTGCTCAAGGGGAGTTTCGTCTTCCTCGCCGACCTGGTGCGCGAGATCCAGCGCCCCCTGCACGTCGATTTCCTGGTCGCCTCCAGTTACGGCCACGGGACCGTCTCCAGCGGAAACGTCCGACTGGTGTACGATCCGGAAACAAAACTCGAGGGGAAGCACATTCTATTGGTAGAGGATATCGTCGACACGGGTCGGACCCTGAGCACACTCATCGAGTTACTCTCGGCTCGGAATCCGGCGTCGATCGAGATCTGCGCTCTGCTCCACAAGCATATTGCCACCGAACTGCATCATCCGACGAAGTTCATCGGGTTCGACGCTCCCAACGAGTTCCTGGTCGGGTACGGCCTCGACCATGCGGAAAACTTCCGACATCTGCCGTACGTTGCCAGTCTGCAGTAAGGCTGGATAGGAATACATGTCCAACACTCCGCAGAAACCTCCGCGCAACTTGTCCAGCACCTCCAAGACGATCGCGTTTTGGGTGCTCGTGCTTCTGGTTCCGGTGGCCTTCATCCAGTTCTCCAACGCGCGCGCCGATGCACGCGTCGAACTGAACGTCTCCCAGTACGAGCAGCAGCTCGACGCCAACAACGTCGCCGCGATCAACATCTCGTCGGACCGCCATGTCAACGGCGACTTCCGGCAGAAGGTGGCCGTCGACGGGCACTCGGGCAAGAAGTTCCATGTGCTGCTCCCCGGACCGCTCACCGAGCGTGAGCGCGACCAGCTGCGGGCGAACAAGGTCGTGGTCGCGTCGAGCGAGGCGGGGCAGAGCTTCGGCACGCTGCTCATCGCGTGGCTCCCGGTGATCCTGATCATCGCGATCTGGATCTTCATCTTCCGGCAGATGCAGGCCGGCGGGAACAAGGCGTTCTCGTTCGGCAAGTCAAAGGCCAAGCTCCTGTCGGGCGACACGCCGAAGATCACCTTCGCCGACGTCGCGGGCTGCGACGAAGCCAAGGTCGAACTGCAGGAGATCATCGAGTTCCTGAAGGATCCGCAGAAGTTCACCAAGCTCGGCGGCCGTTTGCCCAAGGGTGCGCTCCTCGTCGGCCCGCCGGGCACCGGCAAGACGCTGCTGGCCAAGGCGGTGGCTGGGGAAGCGGGGCGTCCCTTCTTCTCGATGTCGGGTTCCGATTTCGTCGAGATGTTCGTGGGTGTTGGCGCGAGCCGCGTGCGCGACCTGTTCGAGCAGGGGAAGGCCAGCGCGCCGTGCATCATCTTCATCGATGAAATCGACGCCGTCGGGCGCCATCGCGGCGCCGGCTTGGGCGGGGGGCATGACGAACGCGAGCAGACGCTGAACCAGTTGCTCGTCGAGATGGACGGCTTCGAGTCGAACGACGGCGTGATCCTGATCGCCGCCACGAACCGTCCGGACGTACTCGACCCTGCGCTCCTGCGCCCGGGCCGCTTCGACCGCCAGATCGTGGTCGATGCCCCGGACTTCCGCGGTCGCGAGGGGATCCTCAAGGTTCATCTCCGCAACAAGCCGATCGCGGAGGATGTGGACGTCGTCGCGATCGCCAAGGGCACGCCCGGCATGGCCGGTGCCGACCTCGCGAATCTCGTGAACGAAGGGGCGCTGCTCGCGGCGCGCCGCAATCACGACAAGATCTACATGGTCGATTTCGAGGACGCGAAGGACAAGGTCATGCTCGGCACCGAGCGCAAGTCGCTCGTGATGAAGGAGGAGGAGCGTCGCCTCACCGCGTATCACGAAGGGGGGCACGCCGTGTGCGCGATGATGGTCAAGGGGAACGATCCGCTGCACAAGGTGACGATCGTGCCGCGCGGCCGTGCGCTCGGCGTGGCGTTCACGCTGCCCGAGGACGATCGCGTCAGTGTGACGCGCGAGCAGCTCGAGGCGCGTCTCGTGATGGCGTACGGCGGGCGTGTGGCCGAAGAACTGGTGTTCGGGCACGACCACGTGACGACGGGCGCGAGCGGCGACATCCAGCAGGCCACGAGCATCGCGCGTCGCTACGTGTCGCAGTGGGGACTCTCCGATTCGATCGGCCCGATTCTCGTCGGGGACAATGAGCAGGAGGTCTTCCTGGGCCAACAGCTCACGAGCCGTCGCGCGGTGTCGGAGCGGACGGCGCAGGCCGTCGACGATGAGGTCTCGCGCGTGATCCAGCAGGCGTACAATCGCGCCAAGGAAGTGCTCACCACGCACCGCGCGCTCCTCGACGCGATCGCCGCGGGGCTGTTGGAGCGCGAGACCCTGATTCGCGATGACTTCGATCGTCTGCTGAGGGGTGAGCCGCTGGCCGCGCGGGTCGAGATCCCGACCAACCCGCCCACGGTGCCACCGGCTGCCGTGACGCCGGAGCCCCGCCGACCTGCGCCGGGACTGCTCGGGGGACCGGAGCCGAGCCCGGCGTAAGCGGAAGTCACAGGCGGGCAGGTGCAGGTGGACGAGGGGAGCGGAGGTCGCTCCCCTCGTCCCGTTCGGGGGCGGTGTGTTTCCCTGGTCACGGCGCGGTAAACCGTTGTCGCGGCGTGATTTCGGTCACTTGCCGAGCCGCCTGAACCGGGGCTAAATTACCCTGTTATGCCATTCCCAGGACTTGCAGACCGGTTGGCGGATGTTCGGGGTCGTGTCGCCGCAGCGGTTGCCCGTGGTGGACACGGCCAATCGGTGCGTTTGATCGCGGTCACGAAGACGCACGGCCCCGACGCGGTCGACGCTGCGTACGAGGCGGGCATTCATGACGTTGGGGAGAACAAGGTGCAGGAAGCGCTCGACAAACGGAGCCGCGTCACAGGTGCGGCGGTCGAGGCCCGTTGGCACATGATCGGGCACCTGCAAAGCAACAAGGTGCGCTTCCTGGATGGTTTCCATCTCGTGCATTCCGTGGATCGTACCTCGCTGGCAGACACGATCAGTGTGTGGGGGATGAAGCGGGGGATGCCGATCGACGTTCTGGTGCAGGTCAATGTCGTCGGGGAGTGGACCAAGGGCGGCTACGCGCCAGCCATGATCGAAGCCGAGGCCGCCCGATTGCACACGCTGCCGGGCCTGAAGGTGCAGGGTGTGATGGCGATGGCGCCGTTGGATGCCTCGGAACACGTGTTGCGCACCGTGTTCCAAGGGGCGCGGGCCACACGCGACGTGTTGCGCGCCGCGGGGCACGACGCCCGCGAGCTCTCGATGGGGATGTCGGGCGATTACGAGATTGCTGTCGAGGAGGGCGCGACGATGGTGCGCCTGGGGTCGATCCTTTTCGGAGCGAGATGACCATGACGGATGAAGCCTTTTATCTGACGGCGATGGACGCCCGCCGATTCGATTTCGGATCGGCGTTGCGCGGGTACGACAAATCGCGCGTCGATCAGTTCCGGGAGCAGGTCGCCGAGGAGCTCGAGCGTCTCGCGCGGGTGAATGCCGAGTTGGAGTCCAAGGCCCGCAGTTTCCACGAGCAGTTGCGCGCCTTCCGTGAGCGCGACAAAGCGCTGAACGAGGCGCTGATCTCGGCCCAGCAGATGCGCGCCGACACCAAGGAACAGGCGACGCGCGAGGCGGAGTTGATCGTGCGTGAGGCCCAGGCGGACGCCGACCGGATCGTCACCGAAGCGCGTGCGTCGACGGCCCGCCTGCGTGCGGAGATCGATGCGCTCGACCGCGCGCGCCGCGGGTTTCTGGCGCAGATGCGGGCCATGACCGAGCGACAGTTGGCGGAGTTGCAGGCCGCCGAGCAGGCGCCGTCGCCCGTCGCGTCGTTGGGAAGCGCGAGTGCGACCGGTGAGGCCGGCGGCTCCTCTGAGGGTGGCGCGCGGCGTTCGTGGATGGATGCCAAGGTTGAGGAAGGCGAGTGAGCGCGTGAGTCACGCCCCCACCTCGGTCGAGCTCGCGGACGGCCGCCTGTTCGGGGCGGCGCACGCGCATACGCGGGCGGCGGTGGACGCTGCCGTGCGTGCGATCCGTGCACGCACGCCCGGCGTGCCCGAGGTGGCGATCATCCTCGGGACCGGTCTTGGCGCGCTCGGTGCCGCCATCGAGGTGACGCAGACGATCCCGTACGACGAGATCCCCGGCTTCCCGCTCTCCACGGTCGAGTCGCATCATGGGCGCCTGTTGTTCGGGACGCTCGGCGGCCGGCGGGTGGTGGCCATGCAGGGGCGGTTCCACCGCTACGAGGGGTACTCGCTGCAGCAGGTGACGTTCCCGGTTCGCGTGCTGCGGGCACTCGGCGCGCAGACGCTCGTCGTGAGCAACGCGTGCGGCGGCATGCATCCGTTGTGGGCCCCCGGCGACATCATGATGATCGCCGACCACATCAACCTGCTGGGTGACAGCCCGTTGATCGGGGCGAACGACGAGCGTTTCGGTCCTCGGTTCCCCGATCTGAGCGCCTGCTACGATGCCGCGTTGCGCGCGCTGGCGCGTGAGGTGGCCGTCGCGCATCGCGTCACGCTGCGCGAAGGCACGTACGTGGCCGTCCCGGGTCCCAATCTCGAGACGCGCGCGGAGTACCGCATGCTCCGACAGTTCGGTGCCGACGTGGTCGGGATGAGCACCGTGCCCGAGGTGATCGTGGCCGTACACGGCGGGATGCGGGTGCTCGGACTCTCGATCATCACCGATCAGTGTTTGCCTGACGCGCTCGTACCGGCCACGCTCGAGCAGATCATGGCCGTTGCCGCGAAGGCCGAACCCGTACTGACCACGCTCGTGACGGGCGTGCTGGAGAAGCTTCCCGCGTGACCGACAAGCAGCCGCACTACGCCGTTCTCCCTCCGGAACAGCCGGCCCGAGAGATGGAGGAAGCCCTTCTCGCGCGGTGGCGCGACGAGCGCCTGTTCGAACAGACGCTCGCGCAGCACGCGGACAAGCCGCGCTGGGTGTTCCTGGAAGGACCACCGACGGCCAATGGCCGTCCCGGGATCCATCATGTGTTCTCGCGAACGCTCAAGGACCTGTTCTGCCGCCATCGCTCGATGACCGGCCACGCGGTGAGCCGGAAAGCGGGGTGGGACACGCACGGGTTGCCCGTGGAGATCGAGGTCGAGAAGGCGCTGGGCATCAGTGGCAAGCAGGACATCGAGCGGTTCGGTATCGAGACGTTCAACGCGCGCTGCCGCGAGAGCGTCTGGACCTACCGGCAGGAGTGGGAGGCGATCAGCGGCCGGATCGGCTACTGGCTCGACTATGAGAATCCCTACGTCACGTACTCCAACGAGTACGTGGAGTCGGTGTGGTGGGCGCTCGCCACGCTGTATAAGAAAGAGTTGCTGTTCCAAGGGCACAAGATCCTGCCGTATTGCCCGCGCTGCGGCACCGCGCTTTCGAGTCATGAAGTCGCCCAGGGCTATGAGGACGTGGAAGATCCGTCGGTGTATCTCGCGCTGGATCTCGCGCATCCGGGCGATGGTCGGGTGAAGCGCCGGCGCATCGTGGTGTGGACCACGACGCCATGGACGCTCGTGTCCAACGCTGCGCTTGCCGTGCATCCGGATCTCACCTACGTCGAGGTGCGCAAGAACGGACGCGACGACTGGTCGCTGGTGCTCGCGGCGTCGCGTGCGGGCGCCGTGCTGGGGCAGGGATGGGAGGAGCGATGGGAGGTGCTCGCGACACACGCGGGGCGTGAGCTGGCGGGGCAGACGTACACACGCCCGCTCGACTGGGCGGCGTACCCCGACGGGCAGCACCAGATCATCGTTGCCGAGGAATTCGTGTCGGCCGACGATGGCTCGGGCGTCGTGCACATGGCCCCCGCGTTCGGCGCGGATGACTATGCCGCCGGGCAGCGTCATGGACTCAGCTTCCTCCAGCCGGTGAACGCGCGTGGCGAGTTCCCCGCGGACATGCCGGTCGTCGGCGGGTTGTTCGTGAAGAAGGCGGACCCGCTGATCATCGACGAGCTCAAGAAGCGCGATGTGCTGTGGAAGGCCGGAACGCTCACGCACCCGTATCCCCACTGCTGGCGGTGTCGCACGCCGTTGCTGTACTACGCGCGGACGTCGTGGTTCATCAGGACGACCGCCTTCAAGGACCGCATGATGGCGGCGAACGCCGCCGTGAACTGGAATCCGCCCGAGGTGGGAGCCGGCCGTTTCGGTCAGTGGCTGGAGAACAACATCGACTGGGCGATCTCGCGCGACCGCTACTGGGGGACGCCGCTGCCCGTGTGGGTCAACGACGCGGACCCGGCCGAGCGGCAGGTGGTGGGGAGCTACGCCGAACTCGCGGCGCTGTCCGGGCGCGAGCTGCCGGCCGACTTCGATCCGCACAAGCCGTTCATCGACCGCTACACTTGGCCCGCGCCGTCGGGTACTGGCACGATGCGGCGAGTCCCAGAGGTGATCGACACCTGGTTCGACTCGGGCTCCATGCCCTTTGCGCAGTGGCACTATCCGTTCGAGCATGCCGACGAGTTCCGTGCGCACTTCCCCGGCGATTTCATCGCGGAGGGGGTCGATCAGACACGCGGCTGGTTCTATTCGCTGCTCGCGATCGCGACCGGACTCGGCGACGATCTGCACCCCGGGGCGCAGCGCCACGCCACAAGCCCGTACCGGAACGTGGTGGTGAACGATCTGGTGCTCGATGCCGCGGGGCAGAAGATGTCCAAATCGCGTGGCAACACCGTGGCGCCGGCGGCGGTGCTCGAGCGGCACGGTGCCGACGCCGTGCGATTGTTCCTGGTGAGCGCCAGCCAGATTTGGAAGCCGCGCAGTTTCGACGAGGCCGTGATCCGCGACACCGCGGGGCGCTTCCTCCTCACACTGAAGAACGTCTACAAGTTCTTCGCGGAGCTCGCCAATTTCGGGTGGACGCCCGGTGCAGCGGATCCGCGACCGGAAGAGCGGGCGTTGCTCGATCAGTGGATTCTTTCGCGCCTCACGGCCACCGAGGCCGACGCGAACCGGTTGCTCGAGGCCTTTGATGCCACGAGCGCGGCGCGTGTGGTGATGGAGTTCGTGGACGAGGACTTGTCCAAGTGGTACGTCCGCCTCTCCCGTGATCGGTTCTACGACGTGTCAGCGCCGCACAACCGGGCCGCATTCGCGACCTTGCACGAATGTTTGGTGGTGGTGTGCCGGTTGCTCGCCCCGTTGGCGCCCTTCCTGCCGGATTGGATGCATCGCGAGCTCACGGGCACCTCGGTGCATCTCGCGCCCTACGCCCGCGCGACGCCGTTCGCGGTGCAGCCGGAGCTCGAGGTCGCGATGCGGGAGATCCGCGCCTTGGCGACGCTGGGTCGCGCCGCGCGGGAGTCGGCCGGTGTGAAAGTGCGGCAGCCGCTGGGGGCGATGATCTGCGTGACCGGTCGGTTGTCGGCCGACGCCACCACGTGCGTGCGTGCCCTCGCGCCGTTGCTGCAGCTGGAACTGAACCTGAAGGCGATCGAGTTCGCCACCAGCGCCGACGCCTTGGTGTCCCTCGAGGCCAAGCCGAACTTCCGGACGTTGGGCAAGCGATGGGGGAAAGAGACCCCGCGTGCCGCGGCCGCGATCGCCGCACTCGACAGCGATACGCTGCGCGCCTTCGAGAACGGCACGCCCGTGATCATCCGCGTCGATGACACCGCGCATGCACTGCTCGCCGACGAGGTCGGGATCCAGCGGCGTGCCAGTGGCGCGTTGGTCGTCCAGGAGGACGGGACGCGGTTCGCCGCACTCGATCCGGTGATCTCGCCGGCCTTGCGGAGTGAAGGGCTCGCGCGCGAGGTGGTCAGCCGGGTGCAGCGCATGCGCAAGGAGACCGGTCTGCAGGTCAGTGACCGGATTCAGCTCGAAATCAGTGGACCGGATGCGGTGCGTGATGCGGTCGCCGCGCACCGCGAGTGGATCGCCGGCGAGGTCCTTGCGGCCTCGCTCGTCACCAAGGATGCGACCGACGTAGCTTTCACCGCCGTTGCCGTCGACCTCGACGGCATCACGGCACATTTCGCTCTCACCAAGGACCGCTGACGATGCCTGGTACTGGCCCCACGACCGGCGAAAAGAAGTTCAAGCCCATGCCGAAGAAGCAGATCGCGTACTTCGAGAAGCGGTTGCTCGAGGAACGTCGTCGTGTGGTGAAGGAGCTCGGGCATTATGACGAGACCTTCGGGTCCTCGCCCCAGGGTGCGGACGGCGACCTCTCGTCGTACTCCTTCCACATGGCGGATCAGGGGACCGATGCGATGGAGCGGGAGAAGGCCGCGCTCTTCGCCAGCCAGGAAGGACGGTTCCTGTGGCACATCGACCAGGCCCTGCGGCGGTTGTACCGCACGCCCGAGACGTACGGCATGTGCCACCAGTGCAAGGGCGAGATCCATTTCGATCGTCTCGACGCTCTCCCGCACGCGCGGTTCTGCATCGATTGCAAGCAGCGGGAGGAAGATGCAAAGAAGTGAGCCGACCGCGGCGCAAGGGCGGGCGTTCTGGTCGATTGCAGCGGCCGTCGTGCTGGCCGACGCGTTCACCAAGATCGTGGCGGTGGACGCCCTGTCGCCGGTGTACCTCCCGCGGCGCGTGATCGGCGAGGCGGTGCGATTCACGCTCGTGTACAACCCCGGCGCGGCGTTCGGGCTTCACCTCGGACCGTGGTCGCGCGGCATCTTTACCGGGCTCACATTGGTGGCGCTCGTCGTGCTCGGGCAGTTGCAGCGTGCGACGCGTGCCGGCGACTGGCTGCGGACCGTCGCGGTCGGGCTGGTCTGTGGTGGGGCCGTCGGGAATCTCCTGGACCGGCTGAAGTCCGCGCGTGGTGTCGTCGATTTCATCGACGTGGGGATCGGCAGTGCGCGCTGGCCGACGTTCAACGTCGCCGATATCGCGGTGACCTGTGGCGCCGTGTTGTTGGCGTTCGTCCTGTGGCAGGAAGACATGCGGGACCGGAGCGCAGCGGCGCACGCTGTGCCCTCGTCGGCGGCTGACCTTCCGGCGCCTGCGGCGCGCGAGGCGTTTGCCGAGGGAGCCCATGGAACGGACGCAGCGATTCACGGTTGAGGACGGGGACGACGAGCGACTCGACGTCCTGGTCGCCCGCCGCCTCGATCTCTCGCGCACGCAGAGCGCGACGCTCATTGCCAACCGGGCCGTGACCGTCAATGGTCAACCGGAGAAGGCCTCGTTCCGCGCGGAGGTGGGAAGCGAGATCGTGGTGACCTCGCCGGAACCCGTGGCGCATCCCGTGCTCGCCGAGGATATCGCGATCAGCGTCGTGTTCGAGGATGAGCACATGATGGTCGTCGACAAGGCGGCCGGCATGGTCGTGCATCCGGCGCCGGGACATTGGAGCGGCACGCTGGTGAACGCGCTGAAAGGTCGCGGGCAGGCGCTGGCCGACGCCGGAGACGAGGATCGCGCGGGCCTCGTGCATCGCCTCGACAAGGACACGTCGGGGTTGATCGTCGTGGCCAAGTCCGAGGTGGCGCATCGGGTGCTCAGCAAGGCGATGGCCGAGCGCAGGGTGTCGCGCCGGTATGCCGTGCTGTCCTGGGGGCACATCGACGCCCCGGCGCTGACCGTGGACAAGCCGATCGGCCGTGACCCGAATGACCGGAAGAAGATGGCCGTCCTCGCGGGCGGCCGCCCGGCAAAGACTGATTTCGTGAAGCTCGCGCGTTTCGACTCCGTGGAGTTGTTGCGGGCACACCTGCACACGGGGCGGACGCATCAGATCCGCGTGCACATGGCGTCGGTTGGGCACCCCGTCGTGGGAGACGATACGTACGGCGGTGGTGGCGCACGCCGCATCGTGGCCCTTCCGCCGAAGCGGCACTTCCTGCATGCCGCGTGGTTGGTGCTCAAGCATCCGGTCAGCGGGGAGTTGCTGGATTTCCGCTCTGTGCTCCCCATGGATTTGCGGACCTCGCTGGTCGCGGTCAGCGGCATGCCGGAGTTGCGGTCCGTGCCGGATCCGCTGGATTTCCTCGGCTTCTATGCCATCGAGGGCTGAGGAGCGGCTCCGGTTCGAGACCTTCGTGGTCGGCGCGGGCAACCGCGCTGCCGTCCTGGCGGTCACGGCGGTCGCCGAGCATGTGGGGCGCTCCGACAGCCCGCTGATCATCACCGGCGGCGTGGGAACGGGAAAGACCCATCTCCTCCGCGCGCTGCGGCATTTCGTCGCCGGAAGATTCCCGGGGCGTCCGCACTTGGTGCTCGATCCGCACGCGCTTGATGCGATCGCCGGTTCCCCCGAGCGACGCGCCGAAGTGCTGCAGCAGGCCCAGCGCGCGTTCCTGATCGCACTGGACGATCTGTCGCACCTCGAGGGGAAGACCGCCGCGTGCCAACTGCTCGCGCGCATCGTGGACGCCGCCGACATGTCGCAAGTCGTCCTGACCGCGGATCGTCCGGTCGAGCAGCTTGCTGGGCTTGGCGCATCGCTGCGCAGCCGGCTCGCGGTCGGGGTGCAGGTGGCGATCGATCCGCCGGACCTGCAGACGCGTGCCGCACTCGTGCACGCGGCGGCACTGGAATACGGGGCCACGTTGACGGACGCGGCCATCGACGAAATCGCGCGCTTCGCGATCACGGACGCGCGGCAGTTGTTCGGCTATGTGCGACGACTCGTGGCCACCCAACGATTCCAGGTGAAGGTGGAATCGCCGCGGCGACCGGAGCTGGTGGAGCGCGCGAGCGAGGGCTTCGAGGATCTCCTCGTGTTCGCGGATCCCGAGAAGATCGTGTGGGACTGGCCGGAGATGTCGGCGCGGTTGATCGAGGAGCTCGACTGATGGCGATCAAGGGAAGCCTGCGTGAGGCGAGCCTCGCCGACGTCCTCCAGCTGCTGGCGATGGGGCAGAAGACCGGGTGCCTGTCGGTGACGGATCGGGGGAGCGTTGGGGCGATCTACTTCGAGCACGGACAGATCACGCACGCGGCGCTGGCGAATCGCCGCGACCGGCTGGGCGAGGTCCTCGTGCGCAGTGGTGTGGTCAGCGCGGAACAGCTGCAGGTCGCGCTCGACGCCCAAGTCGCGCGTCGCGGGCAGAAGCTCGGTGAGGTGCTCGTCGAGTTGGGGGCGATCTCGTCGCCGGATCTCGAACGCGCGGTGCGGGGGCAGATCGAGCACATCGTGTTCTTCCTCTTCACGTGGATGGACGGCACCTTCAACTTCGAGCCGGATGTCATGCCGCAGGATCAGGTGTTCCTCGTGGCGATGAACGCGGAGTCGCTGCTGCTCGAAGGTGCACGCCGCGTGGACGAATGGTCCCTGATCGAGAAGAAGATCCCCTCGTTCGGCGTGGTGTTCCAGTTGGACCATCGCAAGCTCGAACTGATGACGCCGGAGCTCTCGCGTGAGCAGGAGCGTCTGGTGCCGCTGATCGACGGACTTCGCGACGTCTCGGCGCTCGCCGACGAGTGTGGTCTTGGCGAGTTCGAGGTGGGGAAAGCGCTGTACGGGCTGGCCATGGCCGGATATCTCACCATTGTGCCGAAACGTTTGGAGAGTGTCGTCCGGGTCGTGGATTCCCTTGCCGAAGAGCAGGTGGCGCTGGGCACGGCGCTCTACCGGGCCGGGATGTACGCCGACGCCGAGGAGGAGTTCCGGCGCGTGCTCCAACAGCGGCCGCGCGACTCGAGGGCGCGGAGTTTTCTTGGCCTCTTGCAGTTGCGCGGCGGGCGGTGGGCAGCCGCTGCCGCGCAGTTCGAGGAGGCGTCCCGCACCCGTCCGGTGGCGTGGCATGTGTTCCATCACCTCGCGCTCGCGTACGAGCGCGCCGGGCAGTTGGTGCAGGCGCGTGAAGCGCTGCTCGAAGCGGCTGCGCGCGGCGGATCCTCGGATCCGCGTGTCCTCCTCTCGTTCGGCGTCATCGCGCTGCGCGAGGGTGACTTGACCACCGCGGCGACCTTCCTTGATGATGCCCGCGCTGCGTATGGCTCGCGCGTCGTTCCCGCGGTCTGGTTCCATTACGCCGGCCTCGTCGCTGCGCTCGCCGGTCGGACTTCGGCCGCGGTCGCTACGCTCCGCGAGGGCGTGGAGGCCCATCCGAAGGCCGCTCGGCTCCACAACAATCTGTCCGTCGCCCTCGAGCGCAACGGCGCTCATGGCGATGCGCTCGTCACGGCGACCGCTGGCGCCAAGATCGACCCGGGCATTCCGCAACTCGCCAAGAACATCGGCGATGAGCAGTTCCGGCGTGGCGCGCTGGATGATGCGCAGGTGGCGTACCAGCGCGCGGTCACGATCGACGAGACGCTCGGCCCCGACGTCTGGATCAAGCTGGGGGAGATTGCGGCGGCGCGTCATCAGATGGGGGACGCCCGTCGCTGCTGGGAGCGGACGCTCGCGCTGGATCCCGGCAATCCGACGGCGACCGCGCAGTTGGCCTCCTTGGCGGAACACCCGTTGCATGACTGACGAAACGCCGTCCGCCCTCAAGGCCCGCTATTACGGGATCGACCAGCGACTCGATGCCGGTCTGGTCGAGAGCGAGCGCGCCGCGGTGAAGCAGGAGATTGTGCTCCTGTTCCGCCATGTGGAGCAGCAACTCGCCGAACTCGCGCAGCTGAAGGACGACATCAGGCGGCTCGTCGAGAAATGGAAGGCGCAGCAGGCCGCCGCGGCTACGTCGCTCGCTCCTCAGTTCAGCGTGGAACGGCCAGCGGTGCAAGCGGATCACCTCGGGGCGTCGACCTTCATCGACAAAGGATGGAGTCGGCTGTCACTCGGCGACCACGAGGGCGCGGAAGCGGCGCTGATGCGCGCCCTCGAACTGTCGCCGAACGATCCCACGGGCGAATCGTTGCTCGGATGGGCTCAGATGCTGCAGGAGAAGTTCGAGCCGGCGTTGGCGAACTTCCAGAAGGTCCTGATCCGTGAGCCCGCGAATGCGCTGGCTCGGGTCAATGTGGGGTATATCTGCCTGAAGCGGCGGACCTTCGCCGACGCGATCGAGCATCTGTCGAAGGCGATCCGACTCGGCAACGATCCGAAGGCGTCGTTATACGCGCATTTTTATCTCGGGCTGGTCTACCTCGAGCGCGAGATGTTCGAGGACGCGGAGAACTTCTTCCTCAAGACGATCGTGCTCGGGCCCAACCTGATCGAGGCCCATTGCGAGCTTGGCTGGGCCTACTGGCTGAACGACCAACGCCCCCAGGCGCTGGAGAGCTGGTCGCGAGGCGCGGCGGCGAACAAGTTCAATCCGTGGGGCAAGCGGTGTGCTGAGCTGCTGAAGGCCGCCGCCAACGGCGCGGAGCTCGTACGCGGCTGATCGTCCGCGCCGTCGCGGCGGCGATGTTGACCGCGCTTGCGTCCGCGAGTGCGGCGCCTGCCGCCGGTGCGCAAGGGCCGCCGAGTGGGGCCGGGTACCTGGTTGTCCGCAGCGGACGGGTGTCCGTGGTCGCCGCTCCCGGGGACGAACCCTTGGCCCGGTCCCTGCTCGCCGCGGCGGTGGGGATGGACTCGTTCCCGGGGCTACCGCGCCCCCGCCAAGGGGTGGAGCTCTTCGTGGCCCCGGATACCCGGACCTTTCATCGCTGGAGTGGGGCCGGTGCCCCCGAATGGGGGGCCGCCGTGGCGTATCCGGCATTCGGACGGGTGGTGATGCAGGGGCGCTTGGCGCCGTCATCGGCCGGCGATCCCTTCCGGGTCCTGCGGCACGAGATGGCCCATCTGGCGCTGCACGAGTCGCTGGGAGACCTCCCCCCGCGCTGGTTCGACGAGGGGTATGCCACGTTCGTCGCCGGGGAGCTTCCGGGGGACGGTCTGATGACCGTCAACTTGGCGCTGGCGCTAAGAGGACTCCCCCATCTGAGCGAGTTGGACGGGTTGTTCGTAGAGGGGGAGCAGGGAGCGCAGGCCGGCTATGCGCTGTCGCTCCGGGCGGTTGAGGCCATTGCCGGAGGAGACCCCGAACGGGGGCTGTCGCTGTTTTTTCAGTATTGGAGGGAAACCGGCTCCTTCGACCGGGGGTTGCGTCGGGCGTACGGGGAAACGTCGGAGGAGTTGGACGCGCGGTGGCGCTCCCGCGCCCGGTTGCGCTACGGGGCCTTGGCGATGCTCACCGACGCGACGTTGGGATCGTGCGTTTTGCTGGTCCTCTTGGGTCCGCTTTGGTGGCAGCGCCGAGCGCGGGATCAGAAGCGGATGGAGCGGCTGAGGATCGCGGACGCCGAGCAGGAGCGTCGGGAGCGGGAGGGCGCGTTGGCCGAGCTGCTCGGCCTCGGAGGCGAGGCCCCTCGGTCCGGTGCGGCCTCTCGGCATGGTGAGGATGGCGCCGCGGATCCGGTGGGGAAGGAATAGGGCAGAATGACGAGTTCATTAATTCAGGGTCCACCTGTTAGTTTTTCCTTGACACTATCTATATAGGGGCGTAGACTCAGCCGACTATGACGGAACAGAAACAGGCGGGGGGCGGCACGTCCGCCTTGAAGTGGGGAGTTGCGGCCGTTGTGCTGGCGGCCGGCTATGCGGACCTCGCGCGGGGTGGTATGACGTTGGCCCCGATCTTGTTGGTGGTCGGGTACGCGGTGCTCGTACCGGTGGCGATTCTCTCGTAAGAATTCGGGCGAATAGCTCAGCTGGTTAGAGCACCTGCCTTACACGCAGGGTGTCGGGGGTTCGAATCCCTCTTCGCCCATCGCAGGACCTTGGCAAGACCCGGGCACTCCAGAGTGGGGTGCCGAGAATAACTCAGTAGGCTGGCGGGATCACCGTTCTGGAGGATTCACAGTGATGGCTCGGTATGAGGCCCGCGCGTTCGCGGCGATTGCGACGGCGCTCTTCGTTGGTATGGCATCCCCCGCTGGCGCACAGTACTCGCGCGGCGCGAATCCCAATGCGCCCCGTTTGATGATCGGCACGCTGAAGAGCGACGACAAGAAGTTGGGGCCGGATGCCGCGGAGTCGCTCCGCGATCGGATCGCGGGTGATGTCTCGATCCGCGAGCTCTACGTGTTTCCGAAGAACGACATCAACAACAACCTGGAGCAGTCGGGCTACTCCGTGACCGAGGCGCTCTCGCCCTCGGACGCGGTGCAGCTCGCCAAGATGCTGCGCGCCGACGAGTACATCGAGGGGTCGGTCCAGAAGACCGCCACGGGCTTCACGATCGAGGCGAGTGTGGTACTCGCCCGCGATGCGTCGCTGGTGCAGCCGCTCGGCAGCTTCTCGGGACCGAAGCTCGACAATGTTTCCGCGCAGGTGTCCAAGGCCTATCAGAAGGCACATGGCGTCTTTGACAGCGAGAAGCGCTGCCGCCTTGCGGTCCGTGAGCAGAAGTGGTCGGAAGTCGCCAAGGAAGTGGCGGAGGGGGTCAAGACCTTCCCGGGGAGCACCTGGATCCGTTTCTGCCAGATGCAGGCGTTGACCACACAGAAGAAGCCGGCCGCCGAAATCCTTCCGGTGCTTGAGGACATCCTCAAGCTCGACCCGAAGAGCCGGCCCGCGTTGGCCGAGGCCGTCAATCAGTACGAAGCGGCTGGCCAGACGGACAAAAAAATCGATGCCCTGATGAAGCTGTATCAGGCCGATCCGACCAACAGCCGCCTGCAGCTGACCGTGGTCAACGAGCTGGCCGCGGCCAAGAAGTTCGATCTCGCCAAGCCGATGATCGAGAAGTCGGTCGCCGATAACCCGGGCGACGCCGGGTTGGCCAAGCTGTACTGGCTGATCCTTGGCGCCACCGACGACCTCAAGAAGTTCGTGAAGGTCGGTGAGGAGATGGTCCAGATGGACACTTCGCTCGCCGACGCCGATTACTTTGACCGCATGATCTCGGCCTACTCGGCCGACAGCAACTCGGCGAAGGCCGCGGCGACCGCTGCGAAGGCGACCGCCAAGTTCCCGAAGCGTGATGATTTCTGGGCCAAGCGTGGCCAGTTCGAACTGAAGGGCGGGCAGACCGCCTTGGCGATCAGCTCGCTCAAGCGGGCGCTCGAGATCAATCCGAAGACCCCGGGCGCGCGCCTCATCATTCTGAAGTCGTATCACGACGCGGGGCAGTGGGACACGCTCTACACCGCCATGCATGAGGCCATCAAGGCGGGTGAGGATGCTGGAACCGTGGGGCAGTTCGCCGTCAGCGCGTCGAGCAAGCTCCTGTCGGCCGCGCAGAAGGCGGAGCCGAAGACCATTCCCGACTTCGAGAAGGTCCTGACCTGGGTGGCGTACGCGGATAGCACGCTCACCGACAAGGCGATGAAGAACAGCGGCAAGTTCGTCTCCGGTGTCGCGTACTTCTTCCTCGGAACGTTGCACTACGCCGACCTCACCAAGAGCAAGCAGTGCACTGATGCCAAGGCGGCTCAGGAAGCCTTCACCAACGCGCAGATCAACCTGCCGGCGGGTGGTGCGACGAACGCCGATGTCATCAAGCAGCTCCTCGGCAATCTGGCGCAGTACTCGCCGGCGGCCGACCAAGCGGTGAAGGGCCTCTGTAAGTAGCCCTCTCGCTCCGATGCTCCTCGAAGCCCGCCGGTCCCTGACCGGCGGGCTTCTCCGTTCCGTTATCTTTCTCCTGTGACCGACGCCTCCCGCTTCGACTCCCCCTACCACGCCCCCGTCATGGTGGCGGAGATCCTCGACGCCTTCCGGGGTGCGCGGCGCGCCCTGGATTGCACGCTGGGTGGGGGCGGGCACTCACTCGCCTTCCTCGAGGCGGGGATGGACGTGACTGGACTCGACCGCGACCCCGTCGCGATCGCGGAGGCGCGGGGGCGGCTCGCAGGCTTCGAGGCGGTGGGGCGGTTCCGGGCCGTACTCACCAACTACGCCGACGCCGATCACGCCCCAGCCCTCAACGGCCAGACGTTCGATGCCATCCTCCTCGACCTCGGTGTCTCCAGCCATCAGTTCGACGACGCGGGTCGCGGTTTCTCCTTTCGCGAGGGCGCGCCCTTGGACATGCGGATGGAGGGGGATGCGGGTGGGGAGAGCGCGGCTGCGTGGTTGAATGGGGCGAGCGAGCAGGAGCTCACGCGCGCGTTCAAGGAGTTCGGGGACGAACCCAAAGGGGGACGGCTCGCGCGGGAAGTGATCCTTCGGCGTGAGAGTCGGCCGTTGGCGACCTCCGACGACCTGGTCGGGGCCATCCGTCGGGTGCTGGGGCCCCGGTCGGGCGCCCCCGAGTTCGCGCGGCTCTTCCAAGCGGTTCGGATCGCCGTCAACGACGAGCTCGACGGCCTGGCCCGCGCCCTCCCCGCGCTCCGTGACAGACTGACCCCTGGAGGCGTCCTTGCAGTGATCGCCTATCACTCGGGGGAGGACCGGCTGGCCAAGCACGCCTTCCGCGAGTGGAGCTTGTCGTGCATCTGTCCCCCCAAGCAGCTCCAGTGCACCTGTCGCGGACGTCCACTCGGCTTGCCGCTCACCAAGAAGGCTCTCTCCGCCACCTCCGAGGAGACGGCCCGGAACACGCGCGCCCGCAGCGCGCATCTGCGCTGTTGGCGACGGGCCGAGTAGGGGGGCGGCGGTGAGAGGACGCTCCGTCTTGGCGCTCCTGCTCGTCGGATTCGTGCTCGTGGCTGCCGGGGTGATTTGGCGTCGGAGCTACGGCTCGATCCTCGCGCGCGAACAGCACAAGCTGGAAGACCAACGTGCCGCGCTCGAGGCCGAGCGTGCGAAGCTCAAAGGGGATATTCGCGATGCGTCGAGCCGTTCACGGCTCGCGGGCGTCGTCAGCCAGCGGCTCGACATGCGTGATCCGAGCGACAGCATGGTGCGGTACGTGGAGCGCGCCGTGGTGACCGGTCGAGGCAAGCGCTGATGGCGATCAACCGGACGCGGGTGATTCACGGGTGCTTCGCGCTCTTTGCCGCGGCGCTGGTGGGACGTGCGGGCTACGTGCAGCTGCTGCACGGGGCCGAGTGGCGCGCCAAGGCACGACGATTGCATGAGGCCGGGGCCCCCGTTCAGGCGCCGCGCGGGATGATTCTTGATGCGACGGGCGCCCTGTTGGTGGAGAGCCGTGAACAGGTGCGGCTGGAGGTCGCACCGCGCGAGGTCGCCGGGCTGCCCAAGCTGGGGGCCGTATCGGATACCGTCAAGAAGGGGAAGAAGAAGGAAAGTCTGTCCGACAAGGTGAAGTCCGTGGCCAGGAAGCGCGGTCTCACGGGGCTGGAACGGCTCGACAGCGTGCGCCGCGTGCTCGCACGTGCCGGCGTGAGTCCCGAGTGGGTCGCGAAGGCGACCGACACCAGTCGTGCGTATGCCGTGATCCCCGGTCGGTTCCTCGCGAGTGACGTGCAGAGCATCCGGACGATTCGCGGGGTGCATTCGACGACGGTGCTGGAGCGCGTGCCGGCGGGGACCGACGGGCTCCGACGCTTGCTCGGTCACGCGGACGAGAGCGGGAACGCGATCGACGGGGTGGAGAAGGGGCTCGACGCCCAGTTGCGTGGAACGCCTGGACGCGCGGCGCTGCTCCGCGACGGGAGTGGCGCGAGCTTCGATTCACCACTGGTCAGCGGTACCGCGCCCACGCCGGGCAACACCGTGACCCTGACGATCAACCAAGCGCTGCAGGACATCACCGAGCGGGCGCTCGCCGATGCGGTCAAGCAATACGGTGCCGACGGCGGAGATATCGTGGTGCTCGACCCCCGGAGCGGTGAGGTCCGCGCGATGGCGAGCCGACGCACGGACGTCCTGTCCTCGGGTGCCACGGCGCTGATCGAGCCGTACGAGCCGGGGTCAACGCTCAAGCCCTTCGTCGCGGCCCGACTGCTCGACCTGAAGCGCGCCCAGGTGGATGAAGTGATGAACGTCCATGGCGGCAAGTGGGAACTGAACGGACGCAAGATCGAGGACGACCATCCCGGGACGGCTTTCACGCTCGCGCAGGTCATCCAGTATTCCAGCAACATCGGGATCGTGCAGTTCGCGCAGCGCCTGAATCCCGGTGAACAGTTCGAGCTGTTGCGGGACCTCGGCTTCGGGGCGCAGACGGGTTTGCCCTACCCCGGGGAGCAGGCCGGGACGCTGCGCGCCCCCCGCAACTGGGACAAGCAGACGCCCGCGTCGCTCGCGATGGGCTACGCGCTGACGGTCACGCCGATGCAGTTGGCGACCGCGTATGCGGCGATCGCGAATGGCGGCGAGCTGTTGGAGCCCGCGCTGGTGAAGGAAATCCGCGCGACGGACGGCACCGTGCGCTACACCCACCAGCGCACGGTCGTGCGTCGGGTCATGAGTCCGGCGACGTCCGAGGCCGCGTTGGCCATGTTGCGCAGCGTGGTCACCGGCGGCACCGGTGACCAAGCCAACCTCGCGACGTTCGATGTCGCCGGCAAGACCGGAACGGCCAAGCGCACCGAACACGGACGGTATGTGAAGGGGAAGTACACGGCGAGTTTCGTCGGAATTTTTCCTGCGGACAAGCCGCAGGTGGTGATTCTCGTCAAACTGGACAATCCGTCGAAGACGATCTACGGTGGCAAAGCGGCGGCGCCCGTATCGAAGGCCGTGCTCCAAGCCGCGATTGCGGCGCGTGATGTGTCGCTGGATCGCGCCTCGCTGGCTGCCGCACCGACGCGCACCGGCGGGAAGCCGGTGAATACCGACAGTGTCCAGCGCGTGGACTCGGTGGTACGGGCTTCGGCCTCGGGCAGCGTGCCGATCGTGTTCGACGTGGGACACAAGCGGTCCGACGAGGTGCGCGTCGTGGCCGAACGTGGTGTGCCGGACGTGGCCGGGACGAGCATCCGGGATGCGGTGCATACGTTGCATCGCGCGGGATTCCGGGTCGCGCTCGGAAACGATGCGCCGGGGCCGGTGCGCGGAACCGTGCCGGTCGCCGGCGCGATGCTCCCCGCCGGCACGGTCGTACGGATCGAGCGCGCGCCGTGAGCACGACCCCCGCGCCCCATGAGAACTCAACCGCTGCGGTCAGCACGGAGCACGTGCTCCGCGCGCTCGAGCAAGCGGCGCTCGTTCGCTCGGTGCGAGGAGAGTTGCCGCTCACGATCTCCGGCATCACGGACGATAGTCGCGCCGTGGTTACCGGCGGATTGTTCGTGGCCGTCCGCGGATACGCGCGGGACGGGCACGATTTCCTGCCGACGGTCGAACAGGCCGGTGCCGGCATGGCGATAGTCGAGGACGCAGCCGCGACGCAACTGCCCGCGATCGTTGTGCACGATGCACGACGGGCGGCGGCGGTGGCGGCGGGCGCATTCTACGGAGATCCGGCTCGGGCGCTGGTCCTGGTGGCGGTGACCGGGACGAATGGCAAGACCACGACCGTCGGCATGATTCGCCACGTGCTCGACGCGCCCGAGACGCGCGCCGCATCCATCGGCACGCTTGGCGTGCTGGTGGGAAGCGCCGGTGAGGAACTGCGCGGCGGCAGTGGCCTGACCACGCCCGGACCGATCGAACTGCAGCGTGTGTTGCGCGCCCTCGTGGACGTTGGTGTCACGCGCGTGGCAATGGAAGTGTCGTCGCACTCGCTGCATCAACATCGGGTGGAAGGGATCGAGTTCGCGGCGGGGGTCTTCACGAATCTGACGCGCGACCATCTCGACTATCATGGGACGATGGACGCGTACTTCGCGGCGAAGGCGCTCTTGTTGCAGCACGTCGCCGCCGACGGCTGCGCGGTGCTCAACGCCGACGATGCCGCGTGGCACGCCCTGCGCCCCTCGGGACGCGTCCTGCGGTTCGGATGCACGAGCGCACCAGCGGACGTGCGGGCGGAGGACGTGCGATTCGAGCCCCGAGGCAGTCGCTGGCGATTGGTCACCCCTGCCGGTGCCATCCCGGTCCGTCTCCCGCTGATCGGGGACTTCAACATCGCCAACGCCCTCGCGGCGACGGCGGCGGCGATGGCGGTCGGCATGTCGCCGGAACGCATTGCCGAGCGACTGGCAACGTTGCCGCAAGTGCCCGGGCGGCTCGAGATCTTGAGCGAGCATCCGACCGTACTGCGCGACTACGCCCACACCCCCGATGCACTGGCGCGCGCGCTCGATGCGCTCCGTCCCTTCACCCCGGGACGACTGATCGTGGTGTTCGGTGCCGGGGGCGATCGTGACCGCGGGAAGCGCCCCGAGATGGGGGCGATTGCCGTGCAACGCGGCGACCTGGCCATCGTCACCAGTGACAATCCGCGGACGGAGGATCCGGACCGCATCCTCGACGACATCGCGGCCGGCATGGTCGGTGGCCGCTACGAGCGGATCGTCGATCGACGTGAAGCCATCGCACGCGCGATCGCCGTCGCGGATCCCTCGTCGGACGTCGTCTTGCTCGCAGGCAAGGGCCACGAGACGTATCAGATCCGCGGAACCACCAGATTCCCGTTCGACGAGCGCGAGATTGTGCGGAACATCCTAGCCAACCCTCCCGGAGGCGCCTCGTGAGTGCGGCCCCGTTCTGGACCCTCCGCCGCCTGCATGCGGCGCTCGAACTCGGCGTCGCCGACGACCGCCCCATTCGTGCCATCTGCACGGATACCCGCGCGGTGCAGCCAGGCGATTGTTTCCTGGCGCTCGTCGGCGCAACCTTCGACGCGCACGATTTCCTCGCCGAGGCCGTCGCGAAAGGGGCGGCGGTCGTCATCGTGAATGACGGGCAGCGGGCCAGCGGGCTTGGCGTGCCGGCGCTCGTCGTGGACAACACGCTGCACGCCCTCGGTGCGCTGGCACGCTACAAGCGCCGCGCATGGGGCGGACCGGTCGTGGCCGTGGGAGGATCCAACGGCAAGACCAGCACCAAAGAGTTGATTCGCGGTGCGCTCAGCGCGCGCCTCTCCGTGCACGGCACGGCGGGCAATCTCAACAACCAAATCGGCGTGCCGCTGACGTTGCTGGCCATTCCTGACGGCACGGATGTCGCCGTCATCGAGGTTGGAACAAATGAACCGGGCGAGATTGCGCTGCTGCGAGCCATCGCCGAGCCGAACATCGTCGTCGTGACGGCGATCCAGGAAGAGCATCTTGAGGGGTTTGGCGATCTTGCCGGCGTGCTCGACGAAGAGGCTTCGCTGTGTGATGGCGCCGCGACGGCGATCGTGCCGGCCGCCGAGACGGACCTGTTGCGCGAGGCCCGCGCACGTGTGATCCCCACCGGCCGCGTCATCACGGTCGGGATCGGCGAGGGTGATCTCGCGGCGGGCGCGCATGGGCTCCACGCCGACGGACGCGGGTGGATGGAGGTTCACGGCACGCGGGTCGAGGTGCCGCTCCGCGGTGCGCACAACATGCGCAACGCCCTGCTGGCGGTAGCGGTGGCTGCCGAGTGCGGGCTTTCGCCGGACGATGCTGCAGGGGGCATCGCGGGGATCGATGTGGATCGCGTGCCGTCCATGCGGTCGTCGGTCGTTCCGCTCGGTGCGGCGCTGCTCGTCAACGACGCCTATAACGCGAACCCCGGATCAGCGCGTGCCGCCATCGCCTTGCTCGGGGACGTGGCGGGTGGGCGACCGCGCGTGATCGTCTTGGGAACGATGCGCGAACTCGGGGCAGCCGCCGAGCGGTCGCATCGCGAGATTGCGGAGGCGGCGATCGCCAGCGGTGCCGCGGTCGTGGCGGGAATCGGGGACTTCGCGCGCGCACTCGACGGGGGCGGGGCGCGCTCGACGGTGACCGTGACGGCCCCGGACGTCGATGAGCTCTGGCCCCTGTTGCAGCCGGTGCTGCCGCAGAACGCCGCCATTCTGCTGAAGGCCTCGCGAGGGGTACGCCTCGAGCGGCTGGTGCCGTACCTTACGGACTGGTCCGCTTCCCCCGGAAATCGGTAACCGCGCGATGCTCTATTACTTCCTGTTCCCGCTCGCGAAGCAGCATTCGATCTTCAATGTGTTCCGGTACATCTCGTTCCGGGCAGCCGGTGCGGCGGTCACCGCCTTGCTGGTCGCGTTCGTGGTCGGTCCCATCATCCTGCGTCGGCTCCAGGCGATGATGATCCATCAGGTGGTGCGCGAGGGGACGCCCGAGACGCACGCTGGGAAGGGGAAGACGCCGACGATGGGGGGGGTGATCATCCTGGCCGCGACCTTCATTCCGACGCTGCTGTGGATGCGTCTCGACAACCGGTACGTCTGGATCGCCATGATCGTGATGGCGTGGATGGGCGCGATCGGCTTTCTGGACGACTACCTCAAGCTGAAGCAGAAGCGGGAGGGAAAGGAGAACCGCGGGCTCGTCGAGCGATACAAACTCGCCGGACAGGTCGCCATCGGCTTGGCGATGGCGGTGTATCTCTGGCAGGTGCCGCTCAATCCGCTGCCGGGTGCGTCGACGACGCTGCCTTTCATGAAATACGTGCTGGTGGTGCCGGCAACAATCGGCATGGCCTGGCTGTATGTACCGTTCGTGACCTTCGTCATCACGGGCACCAGCAACGCCGTCAACCTGACGGATGGACTCGACGGACTCGCGGCGGGACTTATGGCCATCGCCATGGCAACGCTGGCCCTGTTCGCGTATTCGATGGGGAACTTCAACGCCGCCAACTATCTGCAGCTGTTCTACCTGCGCGGCGCGGGCGAATTGACGATTTTCTGCACCGCAACGTTCGGCGCCTGCCTCGGGTTCATGTGGTACAACTCCCATCCGGCGCAGGTGTTCATGGGCGACACGGGCTCGCTCGCGCTGGGCGGCGCATTGGGTGCGGTGGCGATCCTGCTCAAGTCCGAGTTTCTCGTGGTGTTCATCGGGGGGGTCTTCGTGGCGGAGACGCTGTCGGTGATGATCCAGCGGACGGTGTTCAAGCTCCGTCGCAAACGGCACGGGCTGGAATATGCGCAGCAGCACCGCGTGTTCCGGCGCGCTCCGCTGCATCATCACTTTGAACTGAAGGGGTGGCCGGAGACGCAGGTGGTCGTGCGTTTCTGGATCATCGGCATCTTGTGCGCCTTCGTGGCACTGACCACGCTGAAGCTGCGGTGATTCGCGCCCTGATGGGCCGCGGCGAGATTGCGGTCATCGGTCTGGGGCGGAGCGGCCGCGCCGCGGCCGAGTTGATCGCGCGGCACGGCGGGCGGGCCTACGTGTCGGACCGGGCCAGCGGCGACGGCGTCAGTGCTGCTGCGACCGCACTCGCCAGTGCCGGCGTCGACGTCGACGTGGGTCGCCACGACCTAAACCGCATCAGCCGCTGCGTCGCGGTCGTGGCCAGCCCGGGGGTCCCTCCAACTTCTGAGCCGTTGCAAACGGCGACGCGCGCCGGGATCCCCATCCTGAGCGAAGTCGAAGTGGCATTGGCCTTTCTGCCGAACACGACGCGCTACATCGCGGTCACCGGCACGAACGGCAAGACGACCGTGACCTCCCTGATCCACCATCTCCTCGTGGCGCTCGGGGCTGATGCCGTCGCCGCCGGGAACATCGGTACTCCCGTCAGTGCGTTGGCGCTGCGGGACCTCCCGCCCGCGTGGGTCGCGCTGGAGATGTCCAGCTTCCAGCTCCACGACACGCCGAGTATCGCTCCCGTCGTTGGCGTACTGACGAATCTCGCGCCGGACCATCTCGATCGATACGCATCGCTTGAGGACTACTACGGCGACAAGATGCGATTGTTCGCCAATGCCTCTCCCCGCTCGCATTGGGTCACCAATGCCGACGACCGCGAAGTTCAGCGCCGAGTGGCGGCGATTCCTGGCACGCATCTTCGGTTTTCCCTCGACCCGACCGCCGGAGGTGAGGCGGTGGCGGATCTGGTCGGCGGAGCGCTGTCGCTGTTCGGCGCCCCGTTCATGGGGCGCGCCGGTATCCCGCTGCTCGGCGACCACAACGTGGCGAACGTCCTTGCGGCGGTGCTTGCGGTGGCGATGGCGGACCCGGCGCATCGGACGCCTGACGCGTGCGCGCGTCTTGCCGCCGCCGTCACGCGGTTCGGCGGGATGCCGCATCGCCTACAGGTGGTCGGCGAGGTTGAGGGCGTGCAGTGGATCAACGACTCCAAGGCCACCAACATCAGCTCCACGCGCGTCGCCGTCGCCGGGATGACGCGTCCGACCGTCCTCCTCCTCGGCGGACGGCACAAGGGCGAGTCCTACCGGGCACTGATCCCGCTGCTTCAGCGACATGCCCGGCTCGTGATCGCGTACGGAGAGGCCGCCCCCCTCATCGAGCAGGATCTGGCCGGACACGTGCCGATGCTGCGTCTCGGATCGTCATTCGAGGACGTCATCTCGCGCGCTCGGGCTGCGGCGCAGCCCGGGGACGCCGTCCTGCTGTCTCCGGCCTGTTCCAGTTTCGACATGTTCTCCGATTACGAAGCACGAGGCGCGACCTTCCAACGATTGGCGGTGCCGGCGTGACCGTCGCCGCCACGGCGACCGCCGTGCGGGAGCGTTGGCGGATGGGCATCGAAGCGCGCGCGCTGGTCATCGCGACGGCCATGCTGCTCGCCTTCGGACTCGCCGCGCTGTACAGCGCGAGCGCGTTCGAAGCGACGCACGACGGGCGGAACAGCGCGTTGTTCCTGTTCAAGCAACTGTCCGGCGTCGCCGTCGGCGCCGTGTTCTTCGCGGTGGCCGCCAAGATGGACGCCGAGCGGTGGAGCCGGCTCTCCTGGTGGGTGATGGGACTTGCCATCGCTGCCATGCTCGTCACAGTGCTTCCGTTCACGATCAAGATCGCTCCCCCGATTCTCGGGGCGCGACGCTACTTGTATGGCGGCTCGATCCAGCCCTCGGAGTTCGCGAAGATCGCGGTGATTCTCTGGACGGCGATGATGGCCGTGAAGAAGTCCGGCCAGATGCAGCGCCTCACCAAAGGATTGCTCCCGATTCTGGTCGTCGTCGGCGTGCTCGATATCACGGCCGCGCTCGAACCCGACCTCTCGACGGTGCTGTTCTTCACGCTGCAGATGGGGATCATCGTGCTCGCGGCCGGGGCCCGCATCGGACACTTCGTGTTCCTTGGTGTGGCCGCAGTCCCCGTGCTGTGGAGTGAAGTGCAACGCCTCCAGTACGTGTTGGAACGAATCCTGGGCTTCGCCGACATGGCTGGCGCGGCGCACCAGAAGGTGAACTATCAGCTCGATCAATCGTTGATCGCGGTCGGGTCCGGCGGGTGGTTCGGCACCGGCTTCGGCGAAGGACGCCAGGCGCTGGGCTTCCTCCCGCTGTCGTACGATGACTTCATCGGCGGCACGATCGGTGAGGAATGGGGCTTTGTCGGGCTCACGTTGCTGATCGCCCTCTTCTCCGTCTGGGGATGGCTCGGCTTCCGCATCGCCGCGCAGGCGCGGACCAAGTTCCAGGAGCTGGTGGCCATCGGCATCACGAGCACGATGCTCGTCACGGCATATCTGCATATCGGTGTCGTGATCGGCTTGCTGCCGACCACGGGGCTCACGCTCCCCTTCATCTCCTACGGTCGATCCAATCTGATCCTGTCGTTCCTCATGACCGGGATCCTCGTGAACATCGGCAGTGCGCGGGAGCGGGTGATCGGCGATCGTGCGACGAACCCCATGGCACCCGGGGCCCGCGGCGGTACGTTCCTGCGAGCTGAAGCGTAGGCGCCCGCGTGTCGATCGAACACCACGTCATCTTCGCCGGCGGCGGTACGGGAGGGCATCTGTATCCCGGGCTTGCCATCGCTCGTGCGCTTGTGCGCCGCGACCCGAACGTGAGACCGTACTTCGTCGGCGCGCGCCGCGGGATCGAGCGCGAGGTACTTCCGCAGACGGAGTTCGCGCACACGCTGCTCGACCTGCATCCGCTGTATCGCCCCAACGTGTGGCAGAACTGGAAGACCCTCCGTGGCGCAGGCTCGGCGTGGATCGCAATGAACCTGCTGGGCGCTCGCCTTCGCCCCTCGTTGGTCGTCGGCACCGGCGGGTACGCGAGCGGCATGGCGCTCGCCTGGGCGTTCTGGCAACGGGTTCCCATCGTGCAACACATCGGCGACAGTCATCCCGGGATGACCGCTCGCTGGTTCACGCGGATGTCCCAGGAGGCCTACCTCGGCTTTCCCGAGGCCGAGGGGTACCTCCCACATGGCGGCACCACCTTCCGCGTGACGGGAAATCCCATCGAGCCGCCACCTGCGGTTCGCCCGGATCGGGGCGAAGCCAAAGCACGATGGGGATTTCCCGCATCGCGCCGCGTCGTGCTCGTGTTCGGAGGGAGCCAAGGAGCTCGCGCCATCAATCAGGCCGTTGCCGCCTGGATCGATCAGGGCCTTCCGGACGACATCTGCATCCTGTGGGGAACCGGAAAGGGGCAGTACGATGGATTCAAGCACTTCGATGGCGCGAACGTGCGTGTGGTCCCGTACCTGTCGCCGATCCGCGACGCCTATGCGGCCAGTGATGTCGCGTTCGTGCGCGGCGGGATGATGGGAACCTCGGAACTGTGTGCGTGGGGGCTCCCGATGGTGATTTGCCCGCTGCCGACGGCCGCCAACGACCACCAGACGGCCAACGCCGTCGCACTCGAGCAGGCCGGTGCGGCCGTGCATCTTCCGCAACGCGAGCTGAACGCCACACGACTCGACCTGATCCTGCGCGGGCTTCTGCACGACCCGGCTCGACTCACCGCGCTCTCCGCTGGTGCCTTGGCGCGGGCGCGCCCTCATGCGGCCGACGAGATCGCGCAGCACATCTTGCGACGGCTCGAAGTCCCCGTCCGTCCCCCGACCCGCTGACCATGCCACTGCTCGATTCCACAGATCCTCGTCCCATTCACTTCATGGGAATCGCTGGTGCCGGCATGAGTGCGCTCGCCGAGTTGTGTGCGCGCCGTGGCGCCATCGTGACGGGATGCGACCAGCGTGCCGAGGGGGTCCATGACCTCGAGCGGCTCGGCATTCAGGTGGTGAGCGGACACGACGCGGCGCATCTCGGCACACCTCGCGCGCTCGTGGTGTCGAGTGCCATCCCGAAGACGCACCCGGAGGTCGAGGCCGCGCGCGCGGCGGGGATTCCGGTGATCCGCCGCGCCGAGGCATTGGCGGAGGCCACGGCCGGTGGGCAGCTCGTGGGGATTGCCGGCACGCACGGCAAGACCACGACGACCGTCATGACCACGGAAGCGCTCAAGGGGGCAGGGCTCGACGCCACCGGTGTGGTCGGCGCACGCGTCGCGGCGTGGAACGGCAATCTGTCGACCGGCGCGGACGCGGTGTTCGTCGTGGAGGCCGACGAGTACGATCGCTCCTTCCTTGCGCTCGATTGTGATGTCGCGGTGGTCACGAACCTCGAGGCCGACCATCTCGACATCTATGCCGATCTCGACGACATCCGCGGCGCCTTCACGCAGTTCACGCGGGGCGCGCGTTGGATCGTACTGTGCGCCGATGATCCGCATGCCAATGCGCTGCCCACACCGCCGTCGGCGGAAGTGGTGCGGTACGGGATCGAGGGGGGATGCGCCGATGCGCGGCTGGTGGCACGCAACATCCGCATGCATGAGCGCGGCACGACCTACGAGGTGGTGTACGATGGCAAGGCACTCGGGCCAGTGACGTTGCGAGTGCCGGGGCTGCACAATGTCCGCAACTCGCTGGCGGCGCTCGGGGTCGGGTTGGGCACGTGGGGGATGCACGTCGCGAAAATGGCCGAAGGGCTCGGACGGGTGGAGGGTGCCGAGCGCCGATTCCAGCGCCTCGGCGATGTCGGCGGGGTGACCGTCGTCGATGACTACGCGCATCACCCCACGGAGATTGCCGCGACCTTGAGCGCGGCGCGCGCGAGCTTCCCGGGGCGGCGCCTGATTGCGGCCTTCCAGCCGCACCTGTTCACGCGCACCCGGGATTTCGCCCCGGCATTCGGGGCCGCGCTCGCTGCCGCCGACGCCACGTACCTCACCGCGATCTATCCCGCGCGCGAGCAACCCCTTCCGGGCGTGACGAGTGCGCTGATCGCCGACGCCATGACGCACTCGGGCCGCGCGCCGCAGTGGCAGGGGAGTGGCGATGCGGTGGCGGCGGCGCTCGCCGCCGATGTGCGCGAGGGGGACGTCGTGATCACCATCGGCGCCGGGGACATCACGAAAGCAGGGCCCGCCCTGCTGGCCCTCCTGCGCAGGGCGTGATCCGGCGGTGGCCACCGACGAGTTCGAGACCTTCGATGCGATCGACGCCGCCTCCACGCGGCCGGCAGCCAGGCGCCCGGTGACCGAGACGCCGCGCTGGAAACGTCGCCTCCGAGCGGCCCTCGTCGCGTGCGTCGTACTCCTGCTGGGCAGTGCGCCGTGGTGGGGGCGGGCCGGGCTTCGCCGCCTGGACTTCTTCCGCGTCCGTCGCGTGGAGATCGACGGGACGCGTTACGTCAGTCCCGACCAAATCGTTTCGCGATTGAGGGTGGATAGCACCGCATCGGTCTTTGACGACATGGAACTCTTTGAAAAGCGGGTCCGGCTGCATCCGTCGGTGCGAGAGGTCCGCATCACGCGGCGGCTCCCGGGAACGCTCGTCGTGCGGATCACGGAGAATCTGCCGGTCGCGCTCGTGCCGGCGGCGTCAGGGTTGGTGCCGGTCGATGCGACCGGGCGTTCGCTTCCGGTGGATCCCGCCACCGCGGACGTGGATCTGCCCGTGCTGGCGTCACGCGACACGGCGGCGCTGGCGGTCCTCGGTGACCTGCGGGAGCTGGCGCCGGGGTTATTTGCCAGAGTCGGGGAGATCCGTCGCCTGCCGCGGGGCGATCTGCTGGTGCGGCTCAACGAGAACGGCGCCTTCGCCATCATGGCCGGCTCTGATGTGACGGCCCGGCGCCTGACGGATGTGATCCCGGTGGAGCAGGACCTGAAGAACCGAAATCAACGTGCCACGGAACTCGACCTGCGTTATCGCGACCAAGTGATCGCAAGACTGCCATGAATGTAGAGCGACTCGTAGCCGGCCTGGACATCGGAAGCGCCAAGACCACCGCCATCATCGCGGAGGTCGTCGGCGATTTTCCCAAACACCCGAACCTCAACATCCTCGGAATCGGCCAGGCCCGCACCACGGGGCTGCGCCGCGGCGTCGTGGCCGACATCGACGAGACCACCCGGTCGATCACCAAGGCGTTGGAAGAAGCGGAGCAGATGGCCGGGGCCAAGGTGCCGACGCTGTATGCGGGCATTGCCGGTGAGCACGTCCAGGCGATGACCTCCAAGGGGATCGCGAGCGTGACGGGGAGCGAGATCAGCAAGGCGGACATCGAACGCGCCAACGCCGTCGCCCGCGCCCAGGCGATTCCGCAGGACCGTGAGCTCATCCACGCGATCCCGCAGGAATACACCGTCGACAAGAACGTCGGCATCCGTGATCCACTCGGCATGATCGGCACGCGGCTCGAGACGGAGATGTATCTCGTCACGATCGGCAGCAGTCCGGCCATGAACCTGCGCAAAGCCGTCGAGAAGAGCGGGTACAAGGTCGGGGAGCTCGTGCTGGAGCCGCTCGCCGCCGCCCTCAGCGTGCTGACCGAGGACGAGAAGGAGCTCGGGGTCTGTCTGGTGGAGATGGGCGCCGGTACCACGGATGTGGCCGTGTTCCACGAGGGAAAAATCCGTCACCTCGGCACGATCAACTACGGCGGCAACAACGTGACGAGTGACATCGTCCACGGGCTGGGCGTGACGCAGGCCGACGCCGAGCGGTTGAAGGAGCTCTACGGCTGCGCGTACGAGCCGATGGTGGATCACAGCGACGTGATCAAGTTGCCGAGCACCGTGGCCCAGGGGGACCGGCAGATTCCGCGCGAGCTGATGGCGCACATCATCCATCAGCGCACGGCGGAGATCTTCGAACTGGTGGTGCGCGACGTCGAACAGGCCGGCCTCATCAAGAAGTTGGCGGCGGGCGTGGTGGTGACCGGTGGTGCGGCGGCGCAGCCAGGCACGCCGGAACTCGCGTCGGATATCTTCGGCACCGGGGCTCGCCTTGGTGCGCCCGGGGAGTTCCTCGGCGGATTGGCCGACAAGGTGCATGCGTCGCGCTTCGCGACCGCCGTCGGACTGGTCGAGTATGGCGCGCATCGCATGGCAATGGGCGCGACCAGTGGGAAGGGGAAGCGTCTCAGCATGCCGGGCGCGGTTCCCAGCATGGACGGCCTGGGCCAGAAACTGAAGGTTTGGCTGCAAGATTTCTTTTAGGTCACAACTGACTGATAGTGATGCATCACAGAGTTGCTATCACTGTCTAGATGTGGACAAAGCGGCGCGGTCTAAGACTGTGCCGCTTTTGCATTTGGCTCGTCTAATACCTGTAGCGCGTAACGAATGCGCGCATATATTTCCGCCAGATGGTCAGTTTTATTGCTGACCGAACCGCATCATTTCGTGACACTCGGAGCCCCGACGCGTATGAGCACCTTCGAATTCGAGGACGCCCCGCAAGCCGCCAAGATGAAGGTCATCGGAGTTGGCGGCGGTGGTGGAAACGCTGTCAACCGAATGATCGAGGAATGCTTGGCCGGTGTGGAGTTCATTTCGGTGAACACCGACGCGCAGGCACTGATCTCCGCCAAGAGCGACGTCAAGATTCAAATCGGGAAGAAGCTGACCCGCGGTCTTGGCGCCGGTGCGCGTCCTGAGATCGGTCGTCAGGCCATCGAAGAAAATCGTGACGAGGTGTCCCGTGTCCTCGGGAACTCCGACTTGGTGTTCGTGACGTGCGGCATGGGCGGCGGGACGGGCACGGGTGCGGCGCCGGTGGTGTGCGAGCTGGCGCGTGAGTCGGGCGCGCTCACGGTCGGCATCGTCACGAAGCCGTTCCTGTTCGAAGGGCGGAAGCGCATGCGTCAGGCGGACGAAGGCATCGCCGAGATGGCGAAGCATGTGGACACGATGATCGTGGTGCCCAACGAACGCCTCTTGGCCGTCGTCGGGAAGGGTATCCCGTTCCAGGACGCCCTCAAGAAGGCCGACGAAGTGCTGCTGCACGCGACCAGTGGAATTTCGGCGATCATCTCGGGCATCGGTCAGATCAATGTCGATTTCGCCGACGTGAAGACGGTGATGAAGGACGGTGGGGCGGCCCTGATGGGCACCGGCATCGGCCGCGGAGAGAATCGCGCCATGGATGCGGCGCAGATGGCCATCAGCAGCCCGCTGCTCGACAACGTCTCCATCGCCGGCGCTCGCGGCGTGCTCATCAATGTCACGGGTGGTGATGATCTCACCCTGGGCGATGTCACGCAGGTGGCGGAGATCATTCAGGATGCGGTCGGGGAGGATTCGGAGATCATCTTCGGATCGGTCAAGGAACCGTCGATGACGGGGGAGATCCGCGTGACCGTGGTCGCGACCGGCTTCGGCAAGGCGGTGCCGGTCCATGGCGTTGCCGGCAGCGAACGGACCAGCGCTTCCAAGGGCACGCCCGTCATTCCGATCGCCGGCGGGCGTCCTCGTCCGGTGGGGATCGGTGGGGCATACGCCGGCGGTGGGTCTCCCACGGCTTCGACGATGGTTGCGAACAACGGCGCGTCCGGCAGCGCGATCCCGAAAGGACACCCCTCGCCGGTGTTCGGGTCGCGTCCCACCGCTGATCTGGACGATCTCGAGATCCCGACCTTCATCCGTCGGCAGATGGATTGACGCATCGTCGTGCGCCGCTGATCGCGCCTGGCATTGTTGCGGCGGTGGTCCTTGGGGCCGCCGCCGCACGTCGTCTCCAGCCGCCCGGACTGCACGCTTCGGGCGGTCGTCTGAGAAACGTTCGTAGCCCCGGACGCTCGAGTCTCACGTGAGGTGCTTCGTCCGAACGGGTACGTCACCTGGTTCGGGCAGCTCCAGCACTCCATCCAGGCCGGGCTCGAGCGGCCAAGCGGGCCGGTGACCCCGGGGCAAATCGCTTCGTCAGGTGGCAGAGCCTCGAGTGCTTGCACTGGCGTCCGGGTGGCGCTACAATCCATTGAATAGGAACAGGTTAGCGTGTTCTGGCGTTCGCAGACACGTGAGCGATCCGCAGCGTTCCATACCGAAGGCTCGCGGGGTGAATCCATGTCGAACCGAATAGATCCGATGCAACGTTCGTTGACGCTACTGCGTCGCGTCGCCGTCGCGGCGTTCTTCAGTGCAACCGCCGCGGCGACGTCGCCGCTCGCGGCGCAGGTGGCCGGCGGCACCATGGGTGCCAATGCGGTGGGCGCCGCCAAGAAGGCCATGACGGTCGCTGAGATCGAGGCGCTCGTCCGTGGCAAGCAGGCGGCGGTTCTGATTCTCGACAAAGTCGAACAGAACTGTCTCGTGGCATCCCTGACGCCCGCGGACGAAAAAACCCTGAGCGCCGCGGGCGCGAAGGACGACCTGATCGCCAAGCTCAAAGCGTCGTGCGTGGAGAAGCCCAAGACCACGGCCCTCGCGAGTCTGCTCGACGACAGCAAGGTGACACCGAAGGTGCGGGAACTGGAGCAGTCGTGCACCGCCGGAGCGGCCGCAGCGTGTGACAGTGCCGCCGCGAAATACGAGGAAGGCATCTACGCGCCGCAGGACAAGCATCGCGCCGCCGAGCTTTACCTCATGGCCTGCTCGAGCGGGATCGAGGGGGCGTGCGACAAGAGCATCGATCTGTACGACACGAGCAAGGACAGCGTCGACATCGTCAACGCCGCCCGGTTGATGGCGGTGCAGTGTGAGCGCAACATCGCCAAGTTCTGCCTGCGCCTGGGCAAAGGGTTCGAGATCGGCCGTGGCGTGCCGGCCGACCCGGTCCGCGCGGGAAAGATGTATGCGCAGGCCTGTGACTTCGGCGCGGTGGCGGGCTGCGCGAAAGCCGCCGACGCGATCGAGAAGAACGAACTGTCCACGGCCGACATCGATCGCTGGACGAACATGCGCGAGAAAGCCTGCAAGGACGGTCACGCCGAGAGTTGCAGCAAACTCGGGGACGCGCTGACCACTGACAAACGCTTTCCCAAAGATCTGGCGCGCGGTGGCGACGCGCTCGTTCGCGCGTGTGACCTGAATGATCTGAAGAGTTGCTCCACGATCGCGAACATGGTGGTGAAGAAGGATTACACCAAGAAGGACGCTGCATGGGCGGTCGGCGTGCTGGGCAAGACCTGTGAGGGTGGCGCGGCGGTCGATTGCGTGACGGCGGGCACCCTGCTGGTGGAGGGGGGCGCGGTGCCGGTCGACAGCGCCGCCGCGGCGAAGCGCTTCGGCGCCGGCTGTGACGCCAAGAACGTTGTGGGATGCGAGCGTGGCGGCGATCTGGACTATGCCCTGAAGAACTTCACGGCGGCGGCCGCGCACCTGCCGGGCGCCTGCGACGCGGGGCGCGCCGTGAGCTGCCGTCAGCTGGGGGCGCTGTTCCTGCGTGCGGAGGGGAAGCCCGACTCTGCCCGCGCCCTCGCGAGCCTGAAGGCCGCGTGTGACAAGAAGGACGGCATCGGTTGCGGCACCCTGGGCGATCTCAAGCGCATCGGTCGTCGCGCGGATCGCAACCTGGTGGACGCCCGCGCGCACTATCAGGTGGCCTGCGACGCCGGCGTGGTCGACAGTTGCGTGGAACTCGGCGTGCTGATCGCCACCGGACGCGGCGGCGCGCGCGACTTGGCGGCGGCGGGCGCCTTGCTCGACAAGGCGTGTGGGTCGCGCTCCACCCGCGGCTGCGTCCAGTCGGCGCGCGTGAAGTTCGTCACCCGCACCACGAAGGATGCGGCACCGTTCCTGACGCAGTTCGACGAAGCGTGCAAGAACGGCGATCTGGGCGGTTGCGACTACGCGGCCGACCTGTTGATGCGCGGCGAGGGGGTCGCGCGCGACGAGAAGCGTGGCGTCACATTCCTGACCACCGCCTGTGACAAAGGCTACGCCGACTCGTGCAACAACCTGGGTGAGGCGTACGTCCGCGGGGCCGGCGTGAGCAAGGATCGCCCCAAGGCGGCCACGCTGTTCGAGAAAGCGTGCTTGTCCGCCAATCCGCACGGCTGCTGGAACCTGGGCAAGTTGATGCTCAAGGGCGACGACGGCATCCCCAAGGACGGCAACAAGGCGCTGGAGCTCTTCAAGGGGTCGTGTGCGGATGACGATTCGTCCGGATGCGTGAGTCTGGCGGAGATGTATGATCGTGGCGATCAGGTGGCGAAGGATCGCGATGAGGCCGGCAAGTGGTTCGATCGCGCGTGCACGTTGGGGTGGGACGACCGCCGTTGCCGCGACAAGAAGTGAGCGTCCGTCCGGGCGTCGTGTGGCCGTGCGCCCGGCGGGTGCTGGCTGCCGTTGCCTGCGTGGTGTTGCCGATCTCCGTGCACGCGCAAAGCGAATGGTATTACGGCGCGGCGGGCGCCGCCCAAGGGCGCTATCTGCTGGCCAAGATCCAGGGCTGGCAACGTCCGAGCTGCAAGGATTGCTCGGACGGCACGACGCCTCAGGTCGCGATCGACAAGCCGAGTTTGCGCGACATGTACGTGCTCGAGGCGGCGATGCGCGCGTGGACGGCCGAGTCGTTCGCGCTCGCCGGGGACCGTGAGTCGGCGCGGTGGCAGGGCGAGTTGGTGCGTTTTTCACTCGAGAATGCCTCGGCGTTGTGCAACAAACCCCGCGATGCAGGGGCAGGGGACGGTGGGGTGACGAACAAGCTCTGGCCCTGTCCGGCGCCGGCGATCGCGTTCGACACCACGCTGGAGACGATCCCCCTGCTCGAGCGGATCCGTCGGTTGCGTGAGGCCGAGGAACGGCTGGCGGCGCAGCGCGCGGCCGGCGTGTCGCAGCGTGCCAATATCGAGAAGAGCGTGCACGAGAAGCTGGAACTGGCGACACTGAGCAGCAAGAAGGGGCTCTTCCTCGATGCAGCGGAGTTGATTGCCGATGCCGTCGCCGAGCTCGCAGCCGGGTGGACGCAGGCGTCGCCCTCCGCGCTGCTCCCCGATTTGATTCGTGAGGGACGCGAGGGGCTGCTGACGCTCAAGACGGCCTGCGCCGCGGAGCAGCAGTTTGCCAAGTCGCGCAATGCGCCGGCGGTGAAATGCCCGTGATGTGCGCGTGACGCGATGATGCTTTGGTTGCTCGCCGCGTTGGCGGGGTCCGCCGCAGCGGTGACGCAGTATCGGTTCGGGGTCCGGGCGAACGCTCGTCTTCCGCTGGTGTTGCGCGCGTCCGTGTACACGATGGCCTGTGCGCTGGTACTGGACGCGCCCATCGGGCCGGCATCCTCCGTGGGGCACTATGTGGCACTGGACGCGTCCGCGAGCTGGCAGGTCGCCGGGAATGGCGCGTTGTGGAGCAAGGCGCGCGCCGCCGCGGAAGGTGCCGGCGGCGACACCCTCTTGCTCCTCGGGGATTCGCTTCGCGTGGGGCCGATTCCGACCGCGCCCACCGATGGCGCGTCCCGCGTCGCCCCGCTGGTGGAGCGTGTCCTTGGCGCCGGTCGCCCCGTGGTGTTGGTGACGGACGGGCGACTCGACGACGCGGCCCGCTTGGCGGAATTGCCCGCGGGCTCACGGGTGATCGCCCTCGACGGCTCGGGCACGCGCGATGCGGCCCTGGTCTCCCTGGATGGGCCGTCGGCGGTGGTGGCCGGTGACACGGTGGAATTTGTCATAGTGGTCCGCGGCGGCGCCGCGGGGGCGGCCGCGGGACGCGTGGAGCTGACGTTGTCCGGTGCGTCGATCGGCGGGACGGCGATCGACGCGGTCGCTCCGTACGCGGAGCGGGAGGTCAAACTCCGGACCGCGATCGGCGGGGAGCCGGGGTTCCGGCTCCTGCGCGCGGTGGTCACGAGTGCGGGGGACGCGATCGCCCGCAACGACACCTTGCTCGCATCGTTGGAGGTCGCTCGCGGGGCATCGGCGGTGTTCGTTTCG
>CAXBQP010000026.1:0-42308 GCA_963978095.1 uncultured bacterium
AGGAGCGGGAGGGCGAGACCGGAGAACGGAGACGGTGCGGGAGTCACGACCGGCGCCGGGGCGATCTTCTCGATCTCCGACTTGAGCGCGTCGGCCTCGGCGCTCGGACTCTTGCTCAGCGCATCCACCAGCGCGCGCGCCTCGAGATACGCGGCGTGCGTCGCCTTGGCACCGCCGTACATTGAAGTCGTGAGCGCGGTGAGCTGCGCGAGGCCGGCCGCCGAGGTCTTCACGCGCGGGTCGAGCTTGAGGGTGATCGGCTGCGTGTAGTGCTTGCCGTCCACGGTCAAGCGTACCGTATAAGTACCCGGCTGGGCCCACGGTGAACCCGGCGACGTGTAGGTGCGCCCGGGGACCGCCCCGCTCGATCCATCACCGCCCCCGCGTCCCCCGCCGCCGGCACCGATGGGATCCATATGCAGATCCCAGTTGAAGCGATGCATCCCGCGCGTGGTGCCGAGCGTCAGCGACGGGGCCGGCCAATAGAGCGGGAGCCCGCAATCCGGCGCGTTCGGATTCGACTGGCAGATCTGGTTGTACTTGTCCGGATCCGTCGCCGGTTCGGCGCTCATCTTGCGGTCGTCGCTCGTGTAGGAGCGCACCACAGTGCCCGACTTGTCGAGGATCTCCAGTCGCACCGGGCCAGTCGCGTTCGACGCCAGGTAGTAATCGATGATCCCGCCCGGGGCGGGGTTCTCCCCGGCCGGAACTTCCGGCGGCCACGGCGTGGGATCGTTCGTCGCGAAACGCACGCGCAACGCCGTCGACGGCGTGAACAGGAAGTGGCCGTTGGCCGCCTTCAACGCGGCCATCTGCCGGAGCGGCGTCACGTTGTCGAGGATCCAGAAGCCGCGTCCGTGCGTCCCCGCCACGAGATCGCTGCACTGGCAGATGCTGTCGTCCTTCACCTGGATGTCGCGCACGCTGATCGACGGCATGTCCACCTTGAGCGACTGCCAGTGATCGCCGTCGTCGAAGCTGACCCAGACCTGCAGGTCGGTCGCAGCGTACAGCAGTCCCTTGGTGCGCGGGTCTTCGCGGATCGAGTTCGCCGCGGCGCCGCCGGCGATCCCGGTGTTGATCTCCGTCCACGTCTTGCCGCCGTCGTGCGTGCGGTAGAAGTGAGGGTTCAGATCATCGAGACGGAGCGTGTTCGCGGCCGCGTAGGCCGTCTGCGTATCGAAGTGCCCGGCCTCGATGTTGAAGATACGCGTCCACGGCTTGATCGACGCCGGAGTGACGTTCTTCCACGTCCGGCCACCGTCACTCGTCGTGGAGATCGTGCCGTCGTCGGTGCCGGTCCAGATCACCCCAAGGCTCTTGCTCGAGAGCGACATCGCGGTGATCGCCCCGGCCGCGGCGGGCGTGATGTTCGCGGCGTATTTGCCGGCGGTCGCTGGCACCGCCCACGAGGCGCCGCGCGTGAGATCGCCGCTGATGCGCGTCCAGCTGTGCGCGCGGTCGGTGCTCTTCCACACCACGTTCGACGCATAAAACAGCGTGCTGTGATCGACCGGCGACCACTCGATCGGCATCGTGCGCACATTGCGTCCGAACTCGGTACCGCGCTGCGATGCGTCCGGGCCGACCGCAGAGGTCTGCCCGGTCCTGCGATTGTACAACGACACGCCGGTGCGCTGGCTGCCGTAGACCCAGTCCGGGTCCTTCGGGTCGGGCGCGGCCACGCCATACTCCTGGATGTTCACCGGATGCCAATCGTGGAAGGTGATCTCACCATCCATCGAGCGACTGTCGACGCACGCCGAACCCGAGTCCTGCTGTCCGCCGCACACCCGATACGGAAAGCTCATGTCGGTGCTCACATGGTACATCGCAGCCGTCGGCTGGTTGTACCAGTTGCTCCACGACTTGCCGCGATTTCCCGACACCACGCCCCCCTGATCGGCCACCACGATCAGAATGTTCGGATCGTTGGGGTTCACCCACGACTTCTGATAGTCGTCACCACCGGGCGCCCCGCGCACCGCGCTCCACGTCAGCCCCCCGTCCTCGGTGCGCCAGAACACGGTGCTCGCGCTGTAGATCACCTTGTCATTCTTGGGATCCACGGTGATGGTCGGCAGATCGCCACCGCCGATGCGCACGAGCGGACGATTGTCCGGCGCACGATTCGAACCACCGTCGGCGGCGGCCAGTTTCCAGTGTTCACCACCGTCGACGCTCTTGTAGAACCCCACCGACCCGCCGCCGGCGCCACCACGGCCACCGCCGCCGGCCGCTCCGGCCACCATCGCGTACAACGTCCCCGGCGCACTCGGCGCGACCGCCAGGTTCGCCTCGATCACCGGGGGCAATCCCTCATTGATCGCCTTCCACGTCGTGCCGCCGTCGACCGACTTGAAGATTCCTTTTCCCGCGCCGCCGAAGCCCTGACCTTCGATGAAACTCTGTTGCTGCTCCCAGAGCGCGGCGTACACGGTATTCGAGTTCGACGGATCGATGCGCACATCATTCGCGCTCGTGTACTCGTCCTGGTACAGCACTTTCTGGAACGTCTTGCCGCCGTCCGTCGAGCGGAAGATCCCGCGCTCCGTGTTCGGTCCGTACGGATGGCCGAGTGCCGCGACGAACAGGCGGTTCGGATCCTTGGGATCCACGTCGATGTTCGCGATCATCTGCGTATCGAACAGGCCGAGGTGCGTCCATGTCTTGCCGGCGTCGATGGACTTGTACACGCCGTCGCCGACGGCGAGATCGGGGCGGATGATCCCCGCGCCGGTACCCACGTAGATGATGTTCGGATTCGAGGGCGCCACCGCGATCGCACCGATCGAGCCCGTGGGTTGTCCGTCGAAAATCGGGACCCAGTTGGCACCGTAATCGGTCGAACGCCAAACGCCGCCGTTATCGAAGCCGATGTAGGCCACATTCGGTTGGCTCGGTACACCCGCGACGGCGCGCGCACGACCCGCACGCGTCGGGCCGATCTGACGCCAGTGGAGCGCAGCGGTCGGATCAACAGGCGTTTGCGCGGTCGCGGTTGCGGACGGCATCAGCAGGCCGGCGAGCGCGAGGAGGACGGTGAGCGGGCGCACGGAAGTGAGGCGCACAGGTCGGGGCCGGGTAGGGGTGTGGAACGGGCGCGGCATCGCGAATCTATAATGATGCCCGTGGTTGCCCTGCCCGGCAATGAGCGGTCAGTGCGCGGTCGCCGACCGACCTATTTCCGACTGTGTGACTTCAGCGTGTGGCGCAGCGTGAGCAAACGGCGCAGATCACGGCGGTGGGGGCTGCGTGCCGGCACCCCCCGAGAGGGCGTTCCCAATATCGAGCCGGAGTGTGAGGTGCACGCTGCCGGGGGGCAGATGGTGCGTGGCGGCGCTATCCGCGACATGACCGAGCTGCGCGAGCACCGGTGCGTCATCGCCGCGCTCGATCGCACGGTTCACCACGGACCGCGCACCGGCATAGTCACCCTCACCGATCAGATCGGTGGCCAGTTCGATCAGCGCCACGGGCTGATCGGGTTCCTCGGCAAGACTCAGACGGAGCTGCACCACGGCGGCCGTATCGTTACCCACCTCGTGCAGGCGGCGGGCGAAGTCCTCGCGGATCTTCCAGGGCGCCACCGATTCCTCGATCGCGCGATCATAGATCCGGATGGCCTCCTGCGTCTGTCCATTCACGAAGAGCAGATCACCGACGGCGTGCGACACGCGGAAGCTCCGTGGTGCATCCTGCGTGCTGGTCATCCACAGCTGGTAGTCGTTCCGCCAGACGGTGTGACGCTCAGCGCTCCGGAGCACGCCGAGCACCACCAGCAGCCCGACGCAGCCGTAGCCCAGACGCCGGAGTGGTACCGTTGGAACAGGCACAGACCGCACGACCCACCGCGCGAGGGCTACAACGGAGAGCAGGAAGCCGAAGCTCGGGAGGAAGAGCGTCCGCTCCGCCACGACGATCCCCGTGGGCACCAGCACATTGCTGACAGGGAGTAGCGTGATCACGAGCCACGCGATCCCGAATGTGACGACGGCGGCGCGTCGTCGGAACCAGAGGAGACTCGCACCGGCCGATACGATCACCAGTGACCCCGCCACCTGCCGAAGCCCGAAGCGTGTGGCCGTCACGATCTCGCCAGGGGAGTAGTCCACCTGAAGATGCTTCGGCCAAGCCAGCAGACGCAGCCAGACGGGGACGACGCCGAGCATCGTGAGCGCACGCCCTCTGATGCCAACTCCCTGAAGGGCTTCCGCAGTGAAAGTGCCTGACACGTTCCCGGCGAGCACAACCGTGCGCAGGATCAGCGCAGCAAGACCGGCGAGCGAGAGCGCGGCGAATCCAGGCCACAGTCTTCGGACGCGCGGCGCCAGCGGAAGATCCGGGGCCACGAGGAGCCATTCTGCGGCCATCAGCAACGCAGGCAGCACGAACGCATGCTCCTTCGTGAGCGCGGCCGTGACGTAGAGTGCCGCGAACGCGGCCCAGTCCGCGCGATCCGGGTTGCCCGCGGCACGGATGTCCAGATAATGCGTGAGAAGGAGGAGCGTGAGCAGCGCGACGATGAGCTCCCCCTGATTCACCGCCAGCGCCACCGACTCCACATGCACGGGATGTGCTGCGAACAGCAGCGCGGCGATCAGCCCGCCGCGCATGCCGAGCAGGCGACGGCCGAGTGCGAGGACACCGAGCGCGACGGCCGCGTACAGCACATAACTGGACACGCGGAAGAACACCGGCGCGCCGTTGCCGATCACGTACTGGATGGCCACGACGAACGAGGCGATCGGTCGATACAGCTCGGGATTGAACGGCGGCGGCCAATATGGTCGCGTCAGGATCTCCCGGATGTGGTCGAGATCATGCACGCGTGCATTTTGCTGCACGAGCAGCACATCATCGAAGGCGAACTGGTTCGGGAGACCGGCCACGGAGGCCAGGAGCGACACAACAGAAACCGCGATCTCCTCACGCCAGCTGCGTGGGGGATCGCGGCGGGAATTCTTGCGCATGGTCGGACGAAGTGAGCGAAGGGACAGTCCCCCACATACGCATCACCGCGGCGAGCGTTGAGCGCGCGCGATCAGCCCAGTTCCAGCTGCCAGTAGCCCACGCTCATCCACTGCCCGAACTTGATCCCGATGTTCGGGAACTCGGCGACCTTCACGAAACCGAACTTCTCGTGTAATCGCACGCTCGCGTCGTTCGGAAGTCCGATGCCGCCTACGGCATTGCGGATGCCGCGCGCACGGAGCAGCGGAAGCAACGCCGCGTACAGCGCGCTCCCTCTCCCCCTGCCGGCTTGCCCGGGAGCGCAGTACACCGTCACCTCGGCCGAAAAACGGTAGCCGGCGCGTGGTTTCCATTTGGCGGCATATGCATATCCCACGAGCTCGCCCGCAGCTTCCGCGACGAGCCACGGAAGGCCGGAGGCTTCGATCTCCGCGATGCGCGCACTGATCTCGTCCGCTGTGACCGCTTCTTCTTCGAACGTCACGGTCGTGTGCAACACGAAATGGTTGTAGATCGTCGCGATGGCCGTGGCGTCGTCCGCAGAGACGGGACGCACGCGCAACGCCGTCGCGGTGTCCGACGGGTTACGCGGCGGTGTGCCGTGCATGACCCAATGTGGTGCCGCGTGTGAACGCGAGCACGCCAAGCAGTCCCAGGAGCTGGATCGCACCGGCGATATAGAACGGAGTGCCCGCGGCGGTGCTCGGCATTCCCGGAGAGATCGCGTACGCGAAACTGGCGCCGAAGAGCGTCGGCCCGACCATCCCGGCAATCCCGCTCAGGCTGCCGAGTGCGCCTTGCAACTGTCCCTGCGCTTCCGGCGAGACGCGTGCCGACATCAGCGCCTGCGCCGACGGGTTGTAGAGCCCCGCGAGTGAACCGAACGGGATTCCCAACATGAACCAGAGAGGTGATGCGGCGATTCCATAAAAGACACTCGAAAGCGCGGCGCAGCTGAGTCCGATGATCGCGGAGTTGCGTTCGCCGAACGTCCGGACCACCGGGCGGATGATTGCCCCTTGCACCACTGAGCTCGTGATGCCGACGATCGCGAGAGTGATCCCGGTGCGACTCGCGGTCCATCCGTAGCGGTGCCCCACATACAGCACGTAGACGGCAGGGAGCACCTGATGGGCGAGCTGATAGCAGATCTGCACGGCCGCGAGCCCCACGAGTGTCGCGTTGGAGCGCAGGAGTCGCAACGAGCCGAGGGGGTTGGCGCGCTTCCAGGCGAACGGTTCGCGTCGATCGAGCGGGAGCGACTCGGGGAGCGCGAAGTACCCGTACACCGCGTTCGCAGCCGTGAGCGCACCGGCGACCCAGAAGGGGAGTCGTGGGTCATGCGCGCCGAGTGCGCCACCCAGCGCGGGCCCGAGGACGAAACCGAGGCCCCACGCCGCGCCGATCATGCCGAAGGCACTCGCGCGCTTCTCGACCGGGGTGACATCGGCGATGTATGCGCCAGCGGTCGTGTACGTCGCACCGCAGATGCCGGAAGTGATGCGCCCGAACCAGAGCCACCCGAGCGTCGGCGCCGCGGCCATCACGAGATAATCCACGCCGAGCCCGATCAACGCGAGCAGGATCACGGGTCGCCGCCCGAAGCGATCGGAGAGCGAGCCGAGGATCGGCGAGCAGAGGAACTGCGCGGCTGCGTACGCGCTGCCGAAGAGCCCCCACATGTTCGACGCGCGGACCGTGTCACCGTGCAGGAAGGTGACGACCAGCGACGGAAGCACCGGTACCACGATCCCGAACGCAAGAACGTCGAGGATGACGGTGAGGTAGAGGAAGCGGAGAGCGCGGACGTTGGCGGCGACGGGCACGACAGAAGATACCGGTCGCACTCGGCTACTGTCGAGATGGGCGTTATCGGGGGCGGGGCTTCAGCTCGTACCGATCCACGATGCCACCATTCCCTGTGGAGAGCCGCGATCGCACGAACTCAACCACGGCGCGCGTCGAATCCACCGTGACGCGCACATGCCCGGGACTGCCGAAGAGCGTGCCTGACCGGTAGCCGTACTCCTCGGCGCTGTTGATCCCTCCTTCCCGCGCAAGGCTGGGTTGCGGAACCTCCTGATACGCGATGCCGTCCCGTTCCTGACGCACGTACAAGTGATCGTGCCCGTGGAAGACCGCGGTCACGTGGTACTTCAGCAGCAGGTCGTGGATCGGGAGCGCCCACCCCGGACGCCGCGCGGCGAAACCCGGTGACCCGTCGAGATTCGCGCCGCCCCACTCGAAGAATCGCGAGGCTTCGGCGCCACCGCGTGCTTCGTACCCCGTGCCGCCGACGAGATGGTGCAGGAAGACGAAGGTGTAGCGCGCCGTCGAGCGGTCGAGTGTGCGCACCAGCCAGTCGTATTGCTCCTTGCCGAGCGTCCACGCCCAACTCGTGCCGGCACGGTTCGGACGATCGGTCGTTGCGACGAAGGGGTCGAGCACGAGGAATGCGGCATCGCCCCACTGCCACGCGTAGTAGTTCTTCGCGGACGGAGCGCTGACATAGAAATCATTCGCGAGGACCGGAGGGAAGTAGCGGGTCCGCATGGCTGCGGCCCAGCTCGCATTCGCCGGGGTCCACCCGAGCTCACCGTCGTGGTTCCCTTGCACGAGGAAGACAGGCAGCGTGTTCCCCACCAGACCGAAGTACGATCGTTGCGCGTAGTACTGCGCGGAGGCGGTGCGGAAGTCGGGATATTTCTCCGACATGAAGGTATCGCCGAGGTCGATCAGGAAGTCGGCGCTGTCGGCGCGCATGTTGCCGAGTGCGGTCGCGTAGATGCGTGTGTCGGAGCGTTCATCGAGATGGGAATCCGCTTGCAGTACGAAGCGGAAGCCGGCTCCCGGGCGACGAGCCGTGCGAAAGCTTCCGGCGAGCAGGGGCTCCGCTCCTTCGATGTGATAGCGATACGCACGATCAGCCACGAGACCGGTGAGCTCGACCGAGGCCGGCTCCCCCGCCCGCAGATGTTGCGGGAGCCGACGCGGGGCCTCCCCCTCGAGCACCACGACGACATCGCGATCAGCGGCGGAGAGGAGACTGAGGGTCACCGCGGTCGAGGTCGGGCGCGCCAGGATTGCATTGAGCGCGATCGGGGGCACGTCGGTCTGAAAGCTTCCGGTCTTCGGAGGGCCGCGCCGTCCGCCCTGCGCGCTGACAATCGGCGCCGACAGCGTGAGTCCAATCGCGAGTGCGAGGCAGAACGGAGACGAGCAGCGGGCGTGACGCATGGGATCGGCGCGCGAGAGGGTGTAGCCGTCAGACGCCGGGAAATCACCGACGTTAGCTTCTGGCGTAACACCTCTCATTGGGATGCGTCATATAGGTGCGTCGTGTCGAATCGATGGTCGTGCGGGAGCGATTGAATGCGGAGGGTGAGAATGGGTGGTCGCGGAATCTTCTGGTCTGTGCTGGTGGTCATCGGTCTCGCACCTCGCGTGAATGGGGCGCAGCGTCCACGTCGTGAGGCGGCGGATGCGCCTCCGGCCGCCGGTTTCACGCAACTGCTCGGGCGACCGACCGATCATGCCATCACGCTGAGCCTGCTCTCCGGCCGGCGAATCGACAGCTATGTGGAGTTTGGCATCAGCGCACAGGCGCTGACGCGGCGGACGCCGTCGCAGACGCTCACCGCTGGTGTCCCGCTCGAGGTCGAGTTGCGGGATCTCGACCCCGCGACGCGCTACTTCTATCGGGTCCGTACGCGCGATGGTGCAACCGGCGACTTCGCGGCGGGGGAACTGTACTCGTTTGTGACCGCCCGACGCTCCGGAAGCAGCTTCAGTTTCGCGCTGCAAGGCGACTCGCATCCGGAGCGCGCGGGGACGATGTACAGTGCGGACCTGTATCGCCGCACGATGACGCGCGTCGCCGCTGAACACCCGGATCTCTACTTCACGCTCGGTGACGATTTCTCGATCGAACGCCTGATTTCGTCGCAGCAGCTCTCGCAGCCTGCCGTGGACCGGGTCTACGCCGATCAGCGGGAGTTCCTCGGCCAGATCGGTCGCGGCACTCCGCTCTTTCTCGTGAATGGCAATCACGAGGAGGCCGCGCGCTTCCTGCTCGACGGTACACCCACGAGCGCGCCGGTGCTCGCGGCGCGGGCGCGGAACGCGATGTATCCCCTTCCTGCGCCCGGAGGGTTCTACACCGGAGACGAGGAGCAGGTGGAGCATGTGGGGCTCCTGCGCGATTACTACGCGTTCACGTGGGGCGATGCGCTCTTCGTGGCCATTGATCCGTATTGGCATTCGCAGGTGATGGTCGACGCGCCGCCGGGTGGGGGTGGCGGCGGTCGAGGGGGACGCGGAAGGGGCGGTGGCGGCGGTGGTCGCGGGCGTGGGGGGAATGCCACGCGTGACGCACTCGCCGGACGAGGCGGTCCTGGTGATCCCACGCGCGATCGCTGGGCGGTGACCTTGGGCGATGCCCAGTATGCCTGGCTCAAACGGACCCTTGAAGGGAGCACCGCGAAGTACAAGTTCGTGTTTGCGCATCATGTGATGGGAACAGGGCGCGGCGCCGTGGAAGAGGCGGATCTGTTCGAATGGGGCGGTCGCGACCGGAATGGCGCGGATCGCTTCAAGGAAAAGCGCCCGACGTGGGAGCTGCCCATCCATCAGCTCTTCGTGAAGACCGGGGTGACGATCTTCTTCCAGGGGCACGATCACCTGTTCGCCCGACAGGAGAAGGATGGGGTGATCTATCAGGAGACGCCGAATCCCGCGGACGACAGCTATCAGGCCTTCAATCGTGAGGCCTATCGGTCGGGCGACGTGCTCCCGAACGCGGGGCATCTCCGGGTGAACGTCACGCCGGACAGTGTACGGGTCGAATATGTGCGGTCATTCCTGTCCAAGGACGAATCACCGACGCAACAGGACGGCGCGGTGGCATTCGCCTACACGGTGCGGCCGCGCAGGGCCGTTCCGGCGCCTGCCCGCTCAGCGCCCCCTTCCGCGGACCAGCACGGCGCATTGCAACTGCGGAGTCGCTCCGCGCAAGGAGGTGTTCTGCCCGTCCGCTACACCTGCGACGGCGTGGGCCTCTCTCCCGCCCTCTCGTGGAGTGGCGCGCCTGCTGGCACCGTCGCGTACGCGATGCTCATGACCACGCAGCCACCGACGGGCGGACCGAAGTTCAACTGGTTGCTCTACGATATTCCCGCGACCACCACCACCATCCCCGAAGGGTCCACAGCGGTCGGGACCTTCGGATTCGCCGACGACGGGGCGGGACGTGGCTATGCGCCCCCCTGTTCCAAAGGGCCGGGGCCCAAGCAGTACACCTTCACCCTTCATGCACTCTCGGCGCGTCCTGCACTCGGTGATCCATCACAGGTCCGTGTGACGGGGAGCGTGCTCGCCGAGTCGATCGCGGCACGTACGATTGCGACGGCGACGCTGACGTTGACGGCGACACGCGACGCTGCGATGACGAACTGCGGATACATCGTCCGCTCGCTCGAGTTCTATCGCGCGGAGAACGCCCTCGATGTCAGCTGCGAGGGCGGGGTCGCAGCGATCAGCAGTGACGGGATCCAATCCCGACATCCGATGATGAACGGGATCACCGCGACCAATCAGCAGGTGCCGATCCCGCAAGATTTCACCGGGGCCAACGCGTGGCATTTCCCGCTGACGCCGACTGTTGCCGCGACCAAGGTCGCCGCCGTCGATGGCCCGATCGGGATCGCGGTCAATGGCGTGCCGATCTTCAATCCCTGCAAACAAGGTGGTTGCGATCCGGTCACCGGACGGGGCGATACCAAGGTCGAGGGAGAGCTGGACCTCTGCAACGGGCACGCGGGGCGTGCGGACGACTATCACTATCATGCGGCACCACTCTGCATGATGCGCGACCAGGCGGCGGACTATTGGGACACGCACCCACTCGGCTGGGCCCTCGATGGCTACGCGATCTTCGGGTTCAACGGACCCAATGGTCGGCCGGCGGCGCGTGATGCGATGTGCGGGGGGAACACGGACGCGCATCCGAATGCGCCCGCCGGCTACGCGTATCATGTCACCGAGAAGAGTCCGTATGTGCTCAACTGTTTCTATGGGGATCCGAGTCCCGATCTCGCGCGGCAGGGGAGCAAGTATGCGCCGATCCGTCCGCCCGGGCGGCCGATGCGCATGAGCGACATGACGCTCGACGCGACCGCGGCGTCGCTCGCGGTTGGCGGCACGACGACGATGCATTGGAAAGTGCGCTCGACGACATATCAGGTGCGCTACACGCGGACGTCGGAACGATGCTGGACCTTCACTTTCCTGACCGACGAGGTGACGACCGGCTCGTCGAACTACTGTCGGCGGACCTAGCGCTCACGCCAGAAAGCGCCGCGCCACCTGCTCGAGTCGATCATCACCCGACCGCTCCGCGTCGACGCGAATCGCCTCGACGAACCGCTTCAACTTCGGCTCCCCCCAGTAGTAGCCGGTCGCCCGTTCGGCGAGCTGCGTTTCATTGACGCGCGCGGCTTCGAGGAGCGCCTTGGCCGCCGCCTGGTCGTAGCCGGGGTCGTCGCGCCCGGGGAGATCGTAGAAGCGCCGCGGCATCTCGCCTTCGGCGTCGTCTCTGAGGAATGCTCGGGACATGGGTCGGGAAAAAGGAGACGTGGCAATTTACCACAGTGTCCCCTCGAGGAGACGGTCGCCGTGCGTCGCGTGCATCCGCGTGCGACCCGCGTGCGACCCGCAAGAAAATCGCCCGGCTCGGACGCATCGTCCGAGTCGGGCGATTCCCCGCGCACCTGAGCGGTTAGCGATCGTCGTCCTGGAAGGGCAATCCGCTGCCGCCGGTGCCGTTCGCCCGTTCAACGCGCATCACCTGCTTGTACGTCTTCCCATCGACGACGATGCTCACGAGATAATCTCCCGGCGCCACCGACGCCGCCCCGCGCCCGCCGGCGAAGGCGCCAACCCCACCGCGCCCTGCCAGCGACCGGAACAATGTCATCAACTGATTCTGATCCGGCGGCGCGGCTGCGGCCGCGCCCTCACCCGCCGGAGCCCCCGCCGGAGGACCACCGGCACGCCCCGCCGCCGACTCGCCCGGACGCTCATTCCACACCGGCGGACCACCAGCACGCCCGGCCGCACCACCACCCGCGAAGGCTCCCATCATCTGTGTGGCGAAGCCCATGATCCCTTCCGGACTCTTGAGCGCCGCGCGCACCTGATCGAGCATCGGCTTGGGCATGGCGTTCTCCTTCTCCAACGAATCGAGCGTCGCAAGCGTACGGCGCGCCTGCAGTACCGAGTCGCGCAGCGCCGCCGGCGAGAGGGGCTCGCTCTTCAGTGCTTTGCCGCGGTAGTTCCATACCACACGGTTGATCCCCGCGGTGCGCGGGCCGCTCAACGTGGTGAGCGTGTCACCCGATGCGTCCTGGATGACGACCTTCACCGGCGCCGCCGCCGCCGCATTCAATCGATAGTAGATCGCACCGCCGTATGCGGGGCTCTGCCCCTGGAACAGCTTGTGTCCGCTGCTCTCGCCGTTGTACGCCCTCTCCCCCCACTGATACTGCACGGGGCTCTTGAACAGCGTCGCGCTCGCGGCGAGGGTCTTCTCGTCCATCTGCTGCAGCGCGGCGATATCGACGATCCAGATGCTGCGTCCGTGCGTCGCCGCGATCAGCTCCCCATCGCGCGGATGGATCTGCAGATCGTGCACCGGCGTGCTCGGCAGCCCCACCATGAACTTCTGCCAGCTCTTCCCCTTGTTGAGCGACACATACGCGCCAAGATCGGTGCCCACGAACAACAGATTCGGGTTCCTGGTGTCCTCGCGGATCACGTGTACGAAGTCCGCGCTTCCCGTGGGAAGATTGTTGACGATGCTCGTGAAGCTCTTGCCGCCGTCGGTCGTCGCGTAGACGTACGGCGTGAAGTCGTTGTTGCGGTGGTTGTCGAAGGTCACCCAGAAGGTGTTCTCGTCGAAGTGCGAGAGTTCGGCGCGCGAGACGTACGTTCCCACCGGAACACCCTTGAAGCGGCTCGTGAGTTCTTCCCACGCGCCGCCGTCGTTCTTCGTCATCCACACCCGCCCGTCGTCGGTGCCGGCGACGAGATGCCCGGCCTTCAACGGCGATTCGTTAAGCGTCACGATCGTCGCGTAGGTCTCGGCGCCGGTGGCATCGACCGTGATGCCACCGGTGGTCTGCATCGAGATGCGGATCTTGGTGGTGTCGCGATACGAGAGGTCGGGGGAAATGAAGAACATGTCATCCCCCGCCTTGGTGGACTTCAGCACGCGGTTCGACCCGAAGTACATGGTCTGCGGGTTGTGGTGCGAGATGAAGTACGGAGTGTTCCAGTTCCAGCGCAGATCCATGTCGATCGAGTCGCGCTTCTGCGAGGCCTTGAGCGCGTCCTGCCGGGCCTTCTGCTCCTTCGTCATCGGCTTGGTCGTGTCGGGACGGTCCACGACGATCGAGTCCTCCCACTGCAGATACCTGTTGCGCCACGCCGGCTTCTGCAGCGCCGTGCGCTCGCCGGTGCTGATCACGTAGCGGCCGATCGCGCCCCCCTGCGATTCGCCGAAGATGATGTCCGGGTTGGTCGGGTCCATCGCCGTCACGAACCCGTCGCCACCGTTGTACGTGAACCACATCGCGTTGGTGATCGGGCCGGCCTTCCGCTTGCTCGGGCCGCACCAGCTGCCGTTGTCCTGCGCGCCGGCGCAGACATTGTACGGCACCGACATGTCGAAACTCACCGAGTAGAACTGGCCGATGGCCAGCTGATTCATGACATCATAGTTGCCGCCACCGTCCCAGCTCTGCGCGACCCCGCCGTCGTCGCCGACGATCAGGTGGCTCGGATCCTTCGGATCGATCCACATCGCATGGTGATCCACGTGCACGTCGTTCGTGGCGTTCTTGGCGGTCTTGCCACCGTCATCCGAGAACTTCACCGGGGTGCTGCTCCAGTATACGCGGTCCGGGTTGGTCGGATGCACCCGCACCTGCGAGTAGTAGAACGGACGGGTGTTCTCGTCGTTCGTCTTCACCCACGTCTTGCCGCCGTCCGCCGAGCGGTAGAGCCCGCTCGGGGATTTCTGCGCCTTGACCTTGGGATCCTTCTTGGCGTTCGGCGCGGTGTCCGCCTCGACCATCGTGTACATGATGTCCGGGTTCGACAGGGAGATGGCGATCCCGATGCGCCCCTTCAACGTCTCCGGGAAGCCGCCCCCCTTCACCTCGGACCAGGTCGCGCCGGCGTCGGTGCTCTTCCAGAGCGCCGAGCCCGGACCACCGGAGTTCAGGAAGTACGGACCGCGCACCCGCTCATAGCTCGACGCCCAGACGACGTTCGGATCGCGCGGATCCAGCGCGACATCGACGAACCCCGCCTTGTTGCTCACGAACTTCACGAGCTTCCAGCTCTGCCCACCATCGGTGGTCTTGTAGAGCCCGCGTTCCGGGTTCGGTCCCCACGCATGACCGAGCGCGGCCACATATACCGTGTTCGGGTCCTTGGGGTGCACCACAATGCGCCCGATGTGCTGCGTCTCCTGCAGCCCCATCATCTTCCACGTCTTGCCGCCGTCGGTGCTCTTGAACAGCCCGCCGCCCGGGGAGATCGTGTTGCGCGAGTTCGGCTCACCGGTGCCGAAGTACACCGTGTTGGTGTCACTCGGCGCGATCGCGAGCTGGCCGCCCGAGGCCACACGCTCGTTGTCGAGCACCGGGCGGAAGGTGGTGCCGGCGTTGGTCGTCTTGAAGACGCCACCCGCGGCCGTGCTCACATAGAACGTGCGCGACGGCCACGGGATGCCCGCGATATCCGTGACGCGCCCCTGGAAGTTGGCGGGGCCGATGTTGCGCCAGCGGAAGTGCTGGAGCGAGGCGGAGTCGAGCTGCTGCGCGGCGAGCGGTGCGGCCAAGAGCAGGAGGAGCGACGCCGAGGGGAGGAGCGTGCGGAAGCGCATGGGCACGAGGGGGAGAGGACGGTTGAACCGGCGAACACTGAATTGTAGCGAAGCAGCCCCCGCGTCGGAGGGCGACGCGGGGGCTGCTGTCGTGCGGGGACTGCGAGCGAGTTACTTCGCCGGCCCACCCTTCAGCAGCCAGTAGTCGAACCACTGCCGGATCCGTCCGAGGCGGTCCACCAGCAGCCAAGGCTCGCCCGAGCGCGAGAGCTCGTGCGTCGAGCGCGGATAGCGCACGAACTCCGCCGGCACCCCCTGCGCCTTGAGTGCCATGTACCAGAGGTCGGCGTTCCCCATCGGCGTGCGCCAGTCGTCCTCGCTCTGCACAAGCAGGGTGGGGGTCTTCACGTTCTTCACATGGCGGATCGGCGAGAGCGTGTCGTACATCGCCTGATTCTCCCACGGACGGCCGAAGAACTCGCCGTTGGTGAGACTCTGCACGTCCGACGCGCCCCACCAGTAGGTCCAGTCGGAGATCATGCGGTCGGTCTCCGCGGCCTTGAATCGGGTGGTCTTGGTGGTGACCCACGCCGTCATGAAGCCACCGTACGAGCCACCGGTGACCCCCATCTTGGTGGAGTCCACGTCCGCCCGCGCCGCCGCGATGTCCACCGCCTTCATCAGGTCGATGTAGTCCTTGCCACCCCAATCACCACGGCTCGCGTTGGTGAACGCGCCGTTCGTGCCGCTCGACCCGCGCGGGTTCGTGTAGAGCACGAACACCCCGCCGCCGGCCAAGCTCTGGAACTCGTCGAACCACCCTTCGTTGTACTGCGAGTGTGGGCCGCCGTGGATGTACAGCACCACCGGATACTTCTTCCCCGGCTGGTAGCCGTACGGCTTCATCAGCCACCCTTCGATCTCCAAGTTGTCGACCGACTTGTACACGATCCGCTCGGCGTCGGAGAAGGCGACCTCCTTCTGCAGCGCATCATTGAAGCTCGTGAGCCGACGCTCGTTCTGCCCGTTGATGTCGGACACGTAGTACTCCGGCAGGTGCGTCACATCGCTGGAGGTATAGACGAGCTTCGACTGCGCCTTGTCCATCACCAGATCGGCGATCACGCGACGTCCGCCGAGGATCGGGGTGACCTGTTTGGTGGCGGGGTCCACCTGCCAGAGTCCGGCGCTGCCGCCGGTCGTGGTGACCATGCGGATCTTGCCGTCCTTGAACCACTCGATCTGTCCCGGTTCGTACTTCCAGCCGCCCAGGATGTCGACCGGCTTTCCACCGTCAACGGAGGCGAGGAGCAAGCGCGAGCTCGAGAACTGCCCGGGGCGTCCGACGAAGGCCAGCTGCTTGCTGTCGGCCGACCAGATGATGTTGGTCTCGCTACCGAAATAATCGATCTTCTTCGGCTTGCATGCGGCCGCATCCCCCGCTTCGCACGCGGCGACGGGAAGAATGTAGAGATCGGTGTCGTTGCGGTCGGCGTCGTCGCGCACATGGTTGGGCGGGAGCTTGGCCACGGAATCACGCTCACGCGCCACGAGCGAATCGGAGCGGAGATTCTTGTCCGCGCTGAACACCACGTACTTGCCGTCGGGCGAGACACTCGGCGCGACGTGCGTGTAGTTCGTGCTGGTGATCGCCTTGCGGTCGCCCGAGCCGCGCTGGATGAACAGCTGCACCGGTGCGGTGCCGGCAGGCGGCAGGAAGGAGCCCCGTCCGCCACGTCCACCGCCGGCGGCCTGTGCCGCGGCGATCGGGTCGGCGGTCGCGCCGCGTCCCGTCGAGGGAATGAAGCCCGCGTCGTTGGAGCGGGTACGCTCGTCGATGAAGTGCTTGCCATCGAAGCGGATCGGATTCACCGGCTTGGTGATCGAGCCCTGCGGCGGGCGTGCGAGCGGGAGCATCTTCGCGTAGGGATCCGCGTTCGGGATCGCCGTCGGATCAGCGGGGGCGTCGGTGCCCGGTGCGGCCGCGCCACCGGCGCGACCACGCCCACCACCGTTGCCGCCACGTCCGCCGCCATTCCCGCCACCGCCGTTGCCGGCGAAGATCGAGAAGCTCTTGTCCGCAGGCTGCGCAGCGGCGTTTCCGCCACCGAACCCGCCGCGTCCGCCCGCCGCACCACCACGCCCAGCGGCACCACCAGCGGCACTTCCAGCAGCGCCCTCGACGGCAAAGGCTTCGCCCCCTTCATCCATGCGCACCGCCCATGCAGTGCCTCGGCTTCCCGGGCGCTGTGACGTGAAATAGAGCGTCTTGCCGTCATCCGACCAGCGCGGCGCGGCGCTCTCAAAGGCAGGCGCGGTCATGCGGCGCGCGGCGCCACCGGCTACCGGCTGAATCCACACTTCGGTGTGGCGCGCATTCTTGTCCTCGAGCACCGTCGTGACAGTGAAGGCCAAGGTGTTGCCGTCGGGCGACAGAACCCCGGCGCCAACGCGCTGGATCTTGTACCAGTCCTCAGGCGTGAAGGCGCGGCCGCCGGACTGCGCCGCGAGCGGCGCGAGCGGCGCGCCAGCAATCAGCAGCAGTGCGCCGACACGCAGGGCGACATCGTGGACGGAACGAGGGAAGTGGATCACCGGGGAAATCTCCAGAGCTGGTGGTGGGTCAACGACAGAGTACGCGCGTGGCGGCGGGGATGCTCAAGGTGTGGAGGCACCGGGGAAGCGTTCAACGGGTCCGGTATGAGGCGCGGCAGGCATCGCTCTGGGATGTGATCGGCGCCTTGAATTCCAATATTTTCGATACATTTAGGAAACATTGTAAAGCCACTAACACGACAATTACGGTCTTCGTGAGCCAAATACTGGTATCGGACACTCTCCGGCGTGCGTACCACCACCCCGCCAGCACCATCGGTACCTCGAGGGCGACATCGGCAAGTGGGTACCGGTAGAAATCAGCGCCGATGAACGGAGCGCCGGGCCAGAACACCTTGCTGCCGGTGACGAAGTCGAGCGGGAGATGGAGCGCGATCAGCAGCGTGGAGGCGAGGGCGACCCGCCGATCCCGCGTCACGGCCCAGCAGATCGCGGCTGCCAGGGGCGCTTGGAGCGCGAGCGCGGGGATCGCGTGTGAATACAGGCCGTAGGGACTGCAGACCCTGGCGAGCGCAAGCCCCACGTCGACGATGTCGGGCGCCAGCGCGGCCCCGAACAACCAGAGCAACCGCCGTTCCTTGAGCGAGGCGCCGGCGCCGTAGGCAAGCGCGAGATGTCCCGTGATCACGCGCGCATCGGCGTCACGCCATCGGCTTGCGGTCGTCCAGCGGAACGAAGTTCGACAAGAACAACTTCTCCTGCGGCGTGAGGCTGCCGATCCCGGTGGCGCTGATCTTGTCGAGGATCCGATTCACTTCGTCGCGGTTCAGCTCGTGCACGCGCGTGAGGTCGACGCGATTCCACCCGGCAAGCTGTTGCGCGGAGACCTTGGGGCTCGTCGCCGCAGCGCGGAACTTCCGGTCGCCGCGCGACAGATCCGCCCATCCGAGGAACAGGAATGCGCCCAGCAGCCCTCCCAAGTGCGCGAAGTCGGCGACGCCGCCGCGCGACCCGTTCATCCCGCTGTACACCGAGGACACGATGTAGAACACGACGAGCCAGCGCACTTCCACGGGGAGTATCCCCCAGACCAGCACTTTGTCGCGTGGCCAGAACCGTGCGTACGCGAAGGTGACGCCGAGGATGGCGCCCGAGGCGCCGATGATGGGCGACTGCCATGCGAAGAGCATCGACACGAGCGCGCCGAAGATCCCGCTCACGAAGTACAACTGGACGAAACGGGTGCTCCCGATCCGGGCCTCCACGCGCGGCCCGAAGAAATAGAGCCCCAGCATGTTGAAGAGGATATGCGAGGTGCCACCGTGCAGGAACATGTACGTCACGATCGTCCACGGCTCGCGGATGGCGAACGCGGGGATGAACGCGAGCTGATCCGTGAGCGCCGGCATCGTGAGTTGCACGAAGTAGGCGCCGATGTTGGCGAACAGGAGGCGGAGGACCCAGGGCGTCATGACCTGAAACCTAACCCGCGGAGCGCCGACGTTCCCGCAGCGGCCTCCGGCGACGCTACGGCACCACCCGCGCCGCCACCCACCGCGGAATCCCCATCTCCTCGCTCGTCGGCAATTTCTTGGTCCGATTGTACTGGTTCCGCGCCGCCACGAGCTTGTCGAACCGCTGGATCCACAGCTGCGCTCCCAAGTCATACCGGTTCGTCACATTCCCCAGCCAGTACGGCCGGTTCTCGGCGCGCCACGACCGCTCGTACAGCTCCTTCGTCAACACGTAGCCGTCGCGCAGATCCTGCATGCGGGAGTTGATCGTGCTCGCGATCTCGCCGAGATCGTGGCCGGGATCGCCGCCGACCGCCACGGTGTCCTGCGCGTGCGTGTACAGCTTGGCGATCTCATCGGCGAGCTGGAACTTCATGCCGATGAAATCGAGCCGCCGCGCGCCGAGCTCCATGGCGTCGAGGGCATCGGTGTTGCGCAGGGCGCCCGTTTCGCGCGCCTCCGCGATCAGCACCAAGGCGCTCTCCGCCGCGATCCGCAGTTGCCGGCTGTAGGGACGCAACTGGGCCGCGCGCAACTGGCCGTCCACCGAGAAGGGATCCACCCAGAACATCGCGTCGTTCCCCTCACCCGCCTTCGCCGCGCCGATCGCGAGATGCGCCGCCGTGAGCTTGCGCTGCGCTTCGTTCAGCTTGCCGGTGGCATCACCATGGAACTGCACGCCATAGCTCGCCGCGAACTCGGGGATCGAGGCCTCCCCCTTTTGCCACGCGGCCGCCGCCCCGAAGAGGATCCCGTACCACGTCTGGTTGAAGATCGATTCGCCGTCGTCGTCCCACGTGGTGTTCAGCATCCCGGTGGCACCCATCTGCTGTCCCTCACGCACGAACCCCTGGATGTTCCGGAGCGCGATGTCGTTGTTCGGGTACACGCGGTTCCAACTCGCAACGCCCGGCGCGACCCACACGTCCATGCCCGCGTCGAGGTACGGCTTGAGCTTCGGCCCGAAGTTCTTGTAACTCCAATAGTCCCACCCCACCGCGATCATCGAGTGCGGGAGTGACTTCACCAGATCCGGGTGCCGCTCGGCGATATCGCCCCAGAAGAGCAGCTTCTTCTCTGCGGGACGCAGCGCGAGCTCCACCTGCTTCAGGAAATCCAGATACACCGAACCGATCCCCTGCGCCTTCACCGCATCACGCGTGCGCCCCATCCCGAGCTCGAAGGTCTCATCGGCGCCGATATGCACGAACTTCGACGGGAAGATGCTGGTGATCTCCTCGAACCAGCTCTTGATGAGGGGCACCGACTGCGGGTCCCCCGGTGCGAGTACGTGCCCGTGGTCGTTCTCGGCGAGCGCGGAATAGAGATCGTACTTGAGCACGTGATGCAGGTGCCCGAATGCCTCCTGCTCCGGGATCACGTCGATATGGTACTGCGCCGCGTACGCCACGAGTTCCTTGACGTCGGCCTGCGAGATCGTCCCGCCCGGTGGCCCGATCAACGGATTCTTCTTGTACTCCAGCGTATGCTCGTAATACGGCGAGTACACGTTCATCTTGTACGCCGCGAAGGTCCGGATCTGCTTCTTCTGGAACTCGAGGGTCGGGATCGGCCCGCGCGAGAGGTCGTCCTGGATGCCGCGGTACTTCATCGCGGGCCAATCACGGATCACCGTCGCATACACCGTCGGCTGTCGGCTCGTCCCCTGCAGCAGCTGCTTGACCGTCTGCACGCCGTAGAAGACCCCGGCCGACGTTGCGGCGACGACATCGGCGCTCGTGGCCGACGTGACGACGACGTATCCCTCGGGCGACGCGGCCTCACTCAACGTCTGGTTGTGCCTGGCGAGCAACGCCTTGCCGCTCTCACTCGACGCCCGATGCAGACGGACGACGAATCCGCCCTCGGCGCCGGTGGTGACTTTGAACCCGCGTTCGCGGAGTGACTCGCCGAGGTCCTTGGCCGCGAATCGATCGTCGGCGTTCGAGGCTGACGCGATCGCGATGGTGCCGCCCAGTGGCACGAACTTCCCTCCGCCGATCTCGCGCGGCCGGGGAATGAGGTGCGGATCGTCCGCTTGGGCGGCCGCGGTCCCGGCAACAGCGCTGGTGAGAAGCACGAGCGCCAGCGTGCGGGACGTCACGCGCGCGGCGATAGAGCGGCAGGTGGTCATCGACAGTGGGGTGAGCGGATACCGTCGAAGATGGCAGACTGCCTACCGCACGCCAAGCCCTGCCTTGGCATTCACATTGTCGGGCGACACGGCCAGTACCCCGTCGAAGATCGCCTTGGCCTCCGCACTCTTGCCGAGCTTGAGCAACGCCCAGCCCAGTCCGGTGCGGTAGTCCATCTCCGAGGGATAATCCTCGGTCAGTCGGCGATATGTGGCTTCGGCACCACTGAAGTTTCCGGCGCTGTATTGCGCCAGCCCCAGTCGGGCGAGCGCCGTCGCATTGCGCCCATCCACGGCGAGCACTGCGCTGCACGCGCGTTCGAGCTCACGCCAGTTGCGCTGGGCCAGCAGGGGCAGTGTCAGTCCGAGCTTGGCCTCGATCGCCTTGGGATCCGTGGCGACGGCTTCCGAATAGCTGGCGATCGACGCCTTGAAATCACCCTGCAGATATTCGAGCCACCCGATCCGGATCGCCGAGAAGTAGGCGTTGCCTCCGGCCGCACGCGCATCGCGCGCCTTGGTCAGCGCACCGGTGTAGTCCCGCTTGGCTTCGAGGACGTACGACTCGCGGTAGAGTCCCGCCGCGCGCGCCTCCTGGGCACGGAGCATGCCACCGGGCATGATGACGGACAGGACGATCAGGACACGAACGGCACGGCGGATCACGGCATGCATCGGCGGGAACTCCGGAGGAAGATGAACGAGATGGGGGTCAGCGTGGTGCGATCCGGACGCCGAGTCCGATGCTCTGGAAGGAGCCGTTGGCGGCGGTCTGTTCGAGTTGCAGCTGACCGTACGCGGTGATGGCGCGCGTGGCTTGCCAGCTCGCGGTGCCGGTGACCCCCCCCGTGGTCCGGTCGAGGAAGGACAGGATCGTCGGCCCGGCGGCACTGAAGGCCCACTGCTCCTTGCCGAAATGACCGGCGAGATCCACCGTCAACCGGTCGTTGCGCAGTGTCACCGACGCCATCGGGCTCACGGCCGAGAAGGCCGAATCCGAGGTGATACGCATGCCCCCGCTGATGGAAACATTCGGCGACAGCCAGGCGAACACGGACGGCGCCACCTGCAGGTTGTTCGCACCCGTGCGCGCGATCATCGACACGGTCGCGGCGACGCCGATCGAGCCACCGATGCGCGTGCTGAGCGCGGCGCCCGAGTTCGAGCGTCCGGCGCCGCTGAACGCGAAGCCGATCAACTCGGTCGTGGAGATGCCGATGTCGCGCGCGATGGCGCCGTACACTTCGCTTTGGGCGTCAAAGGCGCCGGTCTTGCCGACGAAGGTCGGGGAGGTCACGGTCCGGACCGCGACGCGGACCGCCGACGCATGGTCGAGTCGGATCGGCAGCTGCGCATAGTAGACCTGCGCCTTGGACGACGCGCTCGTCGCGCTGATGAACGCGGCCCATGCCTCGACACTCACGCCAGGCGGCCCTCCGAGGAGTGAGATCCCCTTGAGCGCGTCCTCGTTGGAGGCGTCGAACGACAGCGCTTCGGTCCACGCCGTCCGCGCCTCGCCAAGGGCGCCCCGATCGAGCAGGTTGTATCCCAATGTCGTGAGCGCGAGCCCCAGCCCCGTCGTGGCCTCGAGGAGACTGCCCGGCAGCGTGCGGGCGCGCCGGTACAGCTGCACCGCATCGGCCCCATGGCCCTGCCGCAAGGTGAGCCACGCCATGCGCACCGCCACATCGTACGTCGCCGGCGCCGCGCCGAAGGCCTCGATGAGTATCTGTTTGGCCGCCGTGAAGTCACCGCGCGCCTCCAGGGCGAGCGACTGATCCCATGCCGTACCGGTGGCGGCTTGCGGCAGTCGCACCGGAGGTCCGTCCTGCGCCGCCAGACGCGGGACGCCACCGGCGAGCAGCAGGGTCGTCAGGGCGCAGCGCGTGAGCACACGAGCGGTGCGAGCGGTGCGAGCGGAGTGCGGCATCATGAGACCTCGGCCTGTGGATCGTTGTCCTGCGGGGCAATCAGTACCACCCGCTCCGTGGAACCACGGGTGACACTCACACGGTGTGCGTGTCCGGACAGGGACACCAGTGCGGACGTGCGGAAGGATGCGCTCCGCCCCGCAATGGCCAGTGCCCCCTCGCTGCGCCGCGACGCGTACTGCACGTCCCAGTCGTTGAGACCCGGCGCGACCACGGTGAGCAAGTCGAGGAACGCCCACGGCCACGCGAAGAGCAGTCGACGCGGGACACGGTCGGTCCACTCGATCGTCCCCTCCTGGTCGAACGGGACCCGCGCCATGGCCAACAGCAGGTAGCGCAACAGCGAGTCCTGCGCCCCGTCGAAGGCGACGATCACGAGCGCATTCTCGTACGATTCCAGATACAACGCACCGCGCGCCGAGCGCAACGCGCGGCGACCCCACAGATCGACGTCGACGCGGGCGGGTTCCTGCCGGTCCGTCGCGGGATCGGTGAGCAGCCATCGCGAGCCCGGTGGGAACGCGAGCGCACCCGCCAGCGCTTCGTCACGCATGATCGGCCGCACGCGGGCCCCGATCGCCGGGATCACGCGATGCGAGATGGTGACGGTCCGATCGGTGCGGCTCACGACGTCCCCGAAATCCGCCGCGAGCGTCTCGCTGCCGAGCGTCGGACCGCGCTGGACGTGGAAATGCAGATGCGGCACCAGCGAGCGCCCGCTGTTGCCACAGCGTCCCAACTCGGCGCCGGCGCGAATCGGATCGCCGACTTTGACGTTGATGCTCCCCGGCTTGAGATGCGAATACACCGAGTACAGGTCGGAACCGTGCGCGATCACCACGGTGTTCCCCCAGTTCTCCCGCGCATTCATGCCGCCGATGGGATTGTCCGGCACCCCATCACGGACGGATTCGACCGTTCCGGTTCCTGCGGCGAGCACGGGCAGATTGTAGCACCGGAAGTCGCGGGGTTCGCGCCCCTCGCCTTCCCAGGCGCGGCCATCACTGCCGAGAATCTCGAAGTCGAACGCATGGCGCCACGGTCCCTGATGCGTGTGGGCACCGTCGTGCCCCTGTGTCACGGTCCAGGTGCCCCGGAACGGGAGCCGGAAGGGGAGCCACGCGAACTCGCCGAATCGCCGGACCCGCATCAGGTGACGCTCGAGGGCGTCCTCGGGGCTCGTGGCCGTGCGCAGCGCGGTGCTGGGATTCCGGTCGCGCTCCCGCATGCGCAACGCCGTGACCACCAGCAGCGACGTCACCGCGAACGGGAGCGAGAGCAATGGCAATGAGAGCACACCACTGAGCGGCATCAAGGCGTACGTCACCACACTCGCGAGTGCACCACCGAGCACGGCGAGGAGGATCGAGGCGGGATGCGGGACGAAGTAGACCCCCCCCACCGCCATCGCGGTGAGCATCGCATTGAACGCCGCGGTGAGATCCGTGGGGCCGAGATCGACCCCACTCCGCAAACCGGCATGCGCGAGCGCTGCACCGAGGATCCCGGCGACCGCCAACAACAGCGCGATCCGGCTGTGCCACGCGATCGCCGCCACCACCAGCAGGCCGGCGATCGTTCCGTGCAGGTACAGCACGGCGGCGGGAATGTCGAGCCAGCTCGTGTCGAACCATGCGACCGGGATGGCCGCGAGATGGTCCGGTGTCGCGCCGTCGGCATGCGGGGTGAGGCGGGCGGTGAGTTGCACGACCCACGTGGCGGCCACGAAGGGCAGCGACAGCGCGGGCAGTGCCTGCCGGGCGAGCAGGTGGGTCAGCGCAGCCCCGAACAGCACCGCCAGCGTCGCTCCGGCGATCACGAGGGCCCAGGAGCTCCCGTCGGGCCCGGTGATCGCGGCGAGTGCGGTCAGCACGGCGGCGCAGGCGTATGATCCGTCGCGCACGGCCTCGCGGCCGAAGCCGAGGGCGAGCGTCACCCCGTGGGCCACGAGGACGGCGACCAACGCGGCAGCGGCGGCCCGTGGAAAGGTGCACAACGCGGCCAGCACGAATCCGCCCGTCACGAGATTCCGCGACAGCAGGACCTGCGCGAAGGGCCGCAACGCGCTGTCGAGGAGCGCCCGCACCGTCAGTCGCATCGCGCGCCGTGCCCCGCCGCCCTCAGAGCCACGACGGCATCTCCTCCTGCTGCACGAGCGTCTCCACCGTCTCGGCGCGGCGAATGACCGCGTGGTGGCCGTCGAGCCCGACCATCACGACGTTGGGACGCGCGGTGATGAACTGCATCCATTGGGTCACGTTGTAGGCGCCGATCCGCCCGACCACCACCCGGTCTCCCGCCTTCAACGGCGGAAAGAGGATCCGGTCGCGCACCACGTCGATGTTCATGCAGAGTGGGCCGACGAACACCGTCGGCTCCGCGGTGCCGTGGACATCCTGCGCCGGGAACACGTCGTGGCGATACCACCACGCGGTCGGCAGCAGGTTCACGCCCGCGTCGATGACCACCGCGCGACGACCATCGGTGAGCCGCTTGTTGCCCACGACGCTCGCCACCAGGATCCCGGCGTCGTCGACGATCGCGCGCCCCGTCTCGAGGACGATCCGCGGCCACTCCGCACCGCCGTACGCTTCGTCGAGTCCGGCCGCGATCTTCTCGACGTACTGCGAGAAACTCGGAGTCGCCTGCTCGCCGGGGAGATACTGCGATTGCAACGTGTTCCGCGACGCGAAGCCGCCCCCCATGTCGATCGTGTCGATGGACACATGCGATTCGTCGCGCAGCCGCGCGGCGAGCATCGCGATGCCCTTGGCCGCCAACCGATACGCATCGGCCTCTTGAACGAAAGTGCCGACGTGGATGTGCAACGTGGTGATCTCCAGCACGCCACGTCGCACGATGCGCCGAGCGGCCTCCAGCGCCGAGCCGTTCTCCAGATTGAAGCCGAAGCGGTCCCACGACTGAGTGGGCAACTCGGTCATGTTCACCCGGATCCCGACCGTCGGACGGATCCCCAAGCGCTCGGCGACCTTCTCCGCGAGCGCGACCTCGTCCAGATGGTCCATCTGCACATGGGCGCCCGTGGTGAACGCCATCTCCAACTCGGCCTCGGTCTTGGCGGGGCCGTTGAACAGGATCTGATGGCCCGGCATGCCGAGCCGCAGCGCCATCTGCATCTCGAGACCGCTGACCACCTCCGCCCACGCCCCCTCTTGATGCAGCACGCGGCAGACGGCCCCGAGATAGTTCGTCTTGTAGCTCCAACCGATCGTGAAGCGCGGGATGCGCGTCGCCATCTGGTCGCGGAGCTCGCGCATCCGCTCCCGGAGCATCCGCTCCGAGAAGAGGATCAACGGCGAGCCGTAGGCGGCGACGAGGTCGGCGATCGGTACCCCTTCGAACTTGTCGTACACCCGGATGGTGGGGCGCGAACCGAACTTGCTGATGCTCCCCACCTGATGGCGGACGATCACGGGACGTTCGTAACGCGGCTTCATGCGGAGGGCGTGGCGAAGGGAAGGATGCCGAGCGCGGAGAGCTGGCCGAAGGTCGCCATGTCCGCGACCTGGTCGAGGGAGATCCGGACGAACATCTGTCCGGTCTTGTAGGCCGGCAGGGGGGCGGTCATGGGCGCGCCGAGCGCGAGTCGGGCGCACGCCGAGGGCAGGTTCTGGCCGGCGGCTGCGGTGAGATAGCACCAGGCGGGAAAGCGCGGGTTGATCTCGATCACGCGCAGCGCCTCTGCGGTCATCTCGCCCTTGGCCGCGATGATCTCCACTTCGAGCGGGCCGCGCCAGTTGAGCGCACGGATGAGGGCCGCGGCCAGTGTGAGCAGCGCCGGACTCCCGACGGTGACCCCTGACCAGCCTTTGCCTTTGTCCGTGAGCGCGAGTTTGCGCATCGCGACCGCTCCGATCATCGCGCCCGTGCCGTCGCCCAACGCGCACACGTTGTACTCGTCGCCGTCGACGTGCTCCTGGACGATGACGGGGAGTCCCCAGGTGGCTTCGTAGTAGCGGAACGAGGCGAGCGCATCGGCCTCGGTGTGACAGACGTATGCCCCGTAGTAGACCCCTTTCACCACGACGGGCAGCCCGAACTTCTTGATGAGCTTCCCGAGGCTGTCCGCGCTCATCAGCGGCTCCGAGTCCGGGATGTGCACGCCAGGCGCGGTGCCAAGCTTGGGGAGCTGCGGTTTGGAGCTGCGATCGATCGCGTCGACCGTCGGGAGAAAAGTGTGCACGCCGAGGGCGAGCAGCTCGTCGCGGAGCAACGCGACCGCACGAATCTCGGAGTCCAGCGTCGGGATGAACACCGTGATGCCGAACTGTGCCACGAGCTCGCGCATGCGGTGCAGGAGCGCGTCACGACCGGCCGACGGGAGGGGAAGGATCGCGCCCCCGTCGAGCAGTCCGCTGGCGTAGAATCCCGGATCGAGTGGGTCGTAGCCCAGTCCGATGATGCGTCCGTGGAAGTTCGGGTCGAGTCGGAGCGCACGCGCGACCGGCACCCCGGGCGCGGGGTTGTCGGTGGCATTCATTCCCGTGACCGCGATGGTCGCGGCGAGCGGCGTGTTCACTTCACCAGCCCATGTTCGCGAAGTCGCCCGACCAGCTCGTAGACATCGCGCGCGATGTCGTCCTCCGGCTCGGTGTCGAATTGGTCGTGCAGGGCGGCGATGACGGCCTCGGGCGTTGCCCCTTCCTTCAAGGCGCGCAATGCCGCGAGCGCCGTGGCATTGACGTTGTACGTGTGGCCCGTCAGCGGGTCGAAGACAAAGCCGGCGTCGGAAATCGCCAGTTCACGCAGACGTTCGGTGTTCGACATTCGGATGCCCGGGGAGGTGGAGTCCAACAGCTCGTCCATTCCGCCTTCTACGGACAAATCTAGCACTCCCTGACATGCCTATCCGCGCGTTGGGCGGGCCAACCCGAGATTGGGCGAGCCGGTTCGCGCTAGGTCCGGGTCGGCGTCAGGCGTCGATCGACCGCGACGAGCAGGGCGCTCATCACGACGATCGCGACGGTGATCAGGCCGGACACTTTCAGGACGACCGGATATCCGAGCGTGTTCACATCGAGGAAATAGTACGGATACCATCCCTCGGCGGCCCCCCGGGCCAGCGAGTAGGCCAGATACCCCGCCGGGTATCCCAACCAGCTGACGATGTGGCTCACACGAAGCGTCCCCTTGGGGGCGAAGCGCCACCAAAAGAGCAGCACGAGGAGCGGTACGATGTCGTGCACGAGTTCATCGGCCGCGATGGAGAGCCCTTTCGGATGCCAGGTGCTGCGGAGCAGCGCCGAGTAGGCGACGCCGACGAACGCGATGTGGACCGTCGTGGCAGCCAATACCCCCGGGCGGCTCGCCCAGGCGGTCAGCGCGCCTTGGCGCGCACGCGCCAGGACGGTGAAGAGCACCGCCACCACGAGGTTGGTCGTGATCGTGAAGTAGCCGACCAACAGCCAGAGCTCATGGAGTGCCGGGGTCCCACGTGCCTGGGCGCGCATCAGGGCGGTCACCACCTGCAGGACCAGCCCGGCCCAGCAGCAAGCCGCAACGAAGGCGGCAGCGGATCGACGAGTCATGATGGCGGGAGCGTTAGTTGTACGGAAATAGGAACGGAGGCGACGACGTTCGGACGGCACGCGAACGGTGCCCTGTGGGCCGCGTGACGGCACAGGGCGCCATCCAGCGCCGGGGGAGCCAAAAGATGCGTGACGGTGCCCCGCACCGCCAGCGTCCCCGTCCCGGCGCACGGCTGGAAACCTTTCGCGCCGGTCGTCCGTTGAGTGCAAGTATCCACTTGCTTACACTGCAAGTGATCACTTGCATCGGGCCTTCTGCGGGATCGGCGCGCAACGCGTCGGTCCGATGACGCCCGTCGGGTGCATCCCCGGCTTCCACTCGCTGCTCACCACCACCGCGCGCAGGCGCGTTCGACCATGTCCGTTCCCGTTCCGACCCGCACCCATGTCCTGGCCGCCGCCGCCCGCGTGTACGGCGCGCTGGGATTCCGCGGCGCGACCACCCGCAAGATCGCGGAGGCCGCCGGCGTCAATGAAGTCACGCTCTTCCGGCAGTTCGGCAGCAAGAACGCCCTGCTGCTGGAGGCGCTGCGGGTCTCGGGGGCGGTGCATCCCGACGCCGTGCTGCCGACGGCCCCGGTGGATCCCCTGGCCGAGTTGACCGCCTGGAGTTCGCACATGCGGAAGTCGCTGTTGGCCATGCGTGGCATGATCCGCAAGGCGATGGCGGAGTTCGAGGTCAATCCGGCGATGCCGAAATGCATGACGCACGGGGCCGAACAATCCCTGATGCAGTTGCGGGAGTACCTCACGCGTCTCGTCGATCAGGGCATGGTGCGCGCCGATGCGGATGTCGTCAGCGCGGCCTCGATGCTGATGAGCGCCATCTTTCACGACGCGCTCGGTCGCGACATCATGCCGCACGCCTTCCCGCAGCCCGTGTCGGCGGCGCCGGCCAGCTACGCGCGCCTCACACTCCGCTCGATGGGCTATGAGCCCACGGCGAGCCGGCCGTCGAACGACCGCAAGCGCACGATCCAGCGCGTGCGACGCGCGCTGACGGTCGTGCTGCTCGTCGCGACCACGCCATGGGCGGGCGTCGCGCAGGGTACCGCCACGGCCCTCTCCCTCGCGGAGGCGCTGACCATGGGGCAAAAGGCGAGCCACGCCGTGCGTAGCGCCGAGGCCGGCGTGATGCGGGCCGGGGCGCAGCAACAGCAGGCGCGTGCGCAGTACTTGCCGCAGGTCAACGGAACGTTCGGCTACCAACGCCTGATGCAATCGCAGTTCTCGGCCATCACGTCCGGGAGCGGTTCCGGGTCCGGGTCGGGATCTGGGTCCGGTTCCGGGTCGGGCGGCGGCACCAGCAGCTTCGGCGACATCACCAAGATCTTCGCGTCGCCCAACACGGCGACGCTCGGACTTTCGCTGACGCAGAATCTCTTCACCGCCGGCAAGTTGGAGTCCGCGACCAAGGGGGCGGCCGCCGCCCGAACGGCCGCCGACATCGGTCTCGACGCCGCGCGCGCGCAAGTCAATCTCGATGTCGCCCAGGCGTATTTCGACGCCGTCGCCGCCAAGGCGCTGGTCGACATCGCCGACAGCACCCTGGCCCAGGCCGAACGGACGCTGTCGCAGACCACGGTCAGCAAGCAGGTCGGGAGCGCGGCCGAGTTCGATCTGTTGCGGGCGCGGGTGGCGCGTGACAACCAGCGTCCGGCCCTGATCCAGGCGCGCGGCAACTACGACCTCACGATGATGCGTCTGCGTCAGTTGCTCGGGATCCCGCTCGACAGACAACTCGCGCTCACCACGCCGATCCGGGACGAAGGCGTCGCGGCGGAGGCGCCCGGAGCGGATACCGCGGTGGCGCATCGCGCCACCGTGCGCCAAGCGGCCGCCAACGTGACCGCGCAGCAGTTCGCCCTGTCGGCGGCCGAGCGGAACCGCCTGCCCGCGGTGCAGGTTTCGAGTGCGTATCAGCGCTTTGCGTATCCCGCGGGCATCCTGCCGCTCGCGCTCAACCAGTACTACCCGAACTGGACCATCTCCCTCGGATTGTCGGTTCCGGTGTTCACCGGTGGCAAGCTCGATGCGGATCGCGCCATCGCCCAGGCCAACCTGATCGACGCGCAGCAATCCCTGGAGCAGTCCCGTGAACTCGCGGCGCTCGATGCGCGGACGGCGATCCTGCAGCTCGAGCAGGCGCAGGCCGCGTACGCGAGCAGCGTGGGGACGGACGAGCAGGCGCGCCGCGCGTACGGGATTGCCGAGGTGCGCTTCAACGAAGGGATCTCCACGCAGGTGGAACTGTTGCAGAGCCGCACGCAGTACGAACAGGCGCGGCTGACCCGCGTGCTCGCGGCGCGTGATCTGGAGGTCACCCGCTTGCGCGTGGCCTTCCTGAAGGACCTGCCGGTGACGGTGCGGCGCTAACCATGACTTATTTCCAGAGGAACACCCTGATGCAGTCCCGTTTGATCCGCGCCCTGCGGGCGCCCCTGCTCACGCTCGCGCTCGGCGCGACCGGCCTCCTGATGGCATGCGGAGCGAAGCCCGAGGTGGCGAGCACCGCGCTGCCCGAACAGATCATCGGACCGGAGCTCGTGGCGATCGTGGCCACGACGACGATCACGAGCGGCCCGTCGATCTCCGGCTCGCTCGTGGCCGACAAAACGGCGGCCATCCGCGCCGAGGTCGGCGGACGGGTGACCGCGGTCCTGGTGGAGCCGGGCGCGCACGTGAGCAAGGACGCGCCGCTCGCGCGGGTGGACGACAACGCGGTCCGCGAGGCGATGCTCGGTGCCAAGAGCGGCGTCACCCAGGCGCAACTGGGCGCCGATATCGCCAAGCGTGACCAGGATCGTGCGGAACGGCTCCTCGCCGCCGGTGCGGTCGCGGAAAACGCCGTGGAGAATGCCCGCCGCGGGAATCTGGCGGCGCAGGCGGCACTGGAAGATGCCAAGGCGCGGCTGGCGAATGCGCAGCGGAACCTCGACAATACGACGCTGAAGGCCCCGTACGACGGAATCGTGAGCGAGCGTCAGGTGAATGCCGGTGACATCGTCGCCCCCGGCGCGCCGATGTTCACGATCGTCGATCCCTCCACCATGCGGCTCGAAGGGTCCGTGCCGGCCGATCAACTCGGCGCGGTCCATCTCGGTGCGAGCGTCAAGTTCGGCGTGACCGGGTATCCCGGCACGTCGTTCGTCGGTACGATCAGCAACATCTATCCGAGCGCCGATCCGCAGACCAAGCAGGTGCGCCTGTATGCGCGCATTCCGAATGCCGGAAGTCTGGTCGCGGGGTTGTTCGCCAGTGGACGCGTCGCGAGCACCAGTCACTCGGCGCTCGCGGTACCCCTGAACGCCGTGGACCAGCGCGGGCTCAAGCCCTCGGTCCTGCGGCTCAAGGGAGGGAAAGCCGAGAAGGTCCAGATCACCTTGGGGGTCCGCGATGACGAGACCGAGAACGTCGAAGTCCTCGCCGGCCTCGCGGCGGGGGACACCGTGCTCGTCGGGCGCGCGCAGGGCATCACGATCGGCGCACCGGTGAAGGTCAGCGCGCCGTCCGACAAACCCGTCGCGAAGAACTAGGAACCCACCATGTTCATTTCAGATTTCGCCATCAAGCGCCCCATCGTCACCGTCGTGTCGATGGTGGCCCTGGTCGTGTTCGGCGTGTTCTCCCTGGCCCAACTGCAGACGGACGAGTTCCCGGATGTCGCGCAGCCCATCATCAACGTGGCCATCCCGTATCCCGGGGCCGCGCCCGACGTCGTCGAGCGCGAGGTCCTGGATCGCGTCGAAGAAGCGATCAGCGGGATCAGCGGCGTGGACCGGATCAACGGCAGCGCGCAGGACGGATTCGCCAACATCACCGTGGCGTTCGTCTTCGAGAAGGACATTCAGCAAGCCAGCCAGGACATCCGCGACAAGATCAGCTCCGTGCGGGATCAACTCCCGCCGGAGATGAAGGAGCCGGTGCTCTCGCGGTTCGACCCGAGCGACCAGCCGATCGTGCAGCTCTCGCTGAACGCCACGACGCTCGACGCGCCGAGTCTCACGCGGATCGCGGATCCCGAGATCACCAAGGAACTGCGCGGCATCGCGGGGGTCGCCGAAGCGACCGTCGTGGGAGGGATCGAACGGGAACTCACGGTCGAGATCCGTCCGGACGCGATGCAGGCCGCCGGGATCAGCGTCGCGCAGCTCGTGGGCGCGCTCCAGCAGCAGAACCTCTCCGTGCCCGTCGGGAAGATCGACGGCACCTTGGACGAGCGCTCGATCCGCTTGCGCGGCAAGCTCGAGACGCCGGCCGACTTCATGAACCTCGTGGTCGACCAGCGTGGCGGCCGTTCGATCCGCCTCGGGGAGATCGCGACGGCCAAGGATGGCGTGGCCGAAGCCCGCTCCTCGGCGATCTATGGCACGAGCAGCACCGGCGCCCAGAGCGACGCCGTGGGGATCATGATCAAGAAGTCCAAGGGATACAGCACGTCGCAGGTCGCGGCCAAGGTGCTGGCCAAGGTCACCGCGTTGAAGACGACGCTCCCCGCCGGCGTGCACCTCGACGTGATCCAGAACGCCGGCGACCGCGTCGAACGGTCGGTCCAGAACGTGGAGGAGACGCTCGTGGAAGGCGCGGTCCTGACCGTCCTCGTGGTGTTCCTCTTCCTCAATTCGTGGCGCTCGACCGTCATCACCGGGCTCGCGTTGCCGGTGTCGGTCATGGCGAGCTTCATCGCCGTGTTCGCCTTCGGGTTCACGCTGAACACGATGTCGCTGCTCGGCCTGTCGTTGGCCATCGGCATCCTGATCGACGACGCGATCGTGGTCCGCGAGAACATCGTGCGCCACATCGAAATGGGGAAGGATCATTTCCGCGCGTCGCACGAGGGAACCGACGAGATCGGGATGGCGGTTGCCGCCACCACGTTCTCGATCGTCGCGGTGTTCGTGCCGATCGGATTCATGTACGGCACGGCAGGGCAGTGGTTCAAGCCCTTCGCGCTGACGATCGCGATGGCCGTGTTGGTGTCGCTCTTCGTGTCGTTCTCCCTCGATCCGATGCTCTCCGCCTACTGGCCCGATCCGGAGACGGAGGCCGGCGAGCACAAGAGCTGGATCTCTCACAAGCTGGAGCGGTTCAACGCGTGGTTCGACCGGATGAGCGAGAAGTACACGCGCGTGATCCGCTGGGCGCTCCGGCACCGGTGGAGCATGGTCACCCTCGCCGCCCTCTCGTTCGTGGCCGCCATCTGGCTGCAGGTGAAGTTCGGTGGCTTCGGCTTCGTGCCGGACAGCGATCGCAGTGAGTTGACGATGCAGGTGCAGACGCCGCCGGGGTCCAATCTGGACTACACCCGCATGAAGACCATGGAGGTCGCGCGTCTCGCGCTCGGCCACAAGGATCTCGTGAACTACACCTTCGCCACCGTGGGCGGCAGCAGCGCGGGAATGCAGCCCGGGGCGGCCATCGGCGCCGTGGACCTGGGCACCGTGTATGTCCGCATGAATCCGAAAGCGACGCGCACGGTGTCCCAGCAGGAGTTCGGCGGCATCTTGCGCGATCAGATCGCCAAGATCGGCGGCGCCAAGGCGTACATCTTCACCGGCGGGATGGGGGGCGCCCGCAAGCAGATCCAGGTGGAGATGCGCGGCAAGGATGCCCGCACGCTCAACGCCCTCGCGGACAGCGCGCTGAAGCTCGTCGCGAAGGTGCCGAACGTCGTCGACCTCGCGCTGAGCACCAAGGGACAGAAGCCCGAACTCGAGATCAACCTGAATCGCCAACTCGCCGGCTCGATGGGCGTGACGGTGGGGCAGGTGGCGCAGGCGCTGCGGCCCGCGTTCGCGGGCGTCGACGCCGGTGATTGGGTGGATCCCGCCGGCGAGAACCGCAAGGTGCGCGTGCGTCTCGCCAGCGAGGCACGGACCAAGCAGTCGGATATCCAGCGCCTGCCGATCGTGGCTTCAGGACTGGGCGCCGGGCGCGGGAGCGTGATGCCGTTGGGGCAGATCGCCAGCGTCACGCCGGGACTCGGACCGGCCCTGATCTCGCATTTGGATCGCGAAAATGTGGTCGTCGTCGAGGCCAACGTGCAGGGCCGGTCGATCGGCGAGGTGAACCAGGACATCAGCAAGGCGCTCGCCGGCCTCTCCCTGCCGGCCGGATATCGCATCACCGCCGGCGGCGAGGTGAAGGATCAGCAGGAGGTCTTCGGCCGGATCTTCGCGGCGCTCGGCGTCGCGGTGCTGCTGATGTACCTGATCCTCGTCATGCAGTTCGGCAGCTTCCTCGAGCCGATCGCGATCATGGTGTCCCTGCCGCTCTCGCTGATCGGCGTGGTGCTCGCACTCATCCTCACCAAGGGCACGCTGAACATCATGAGCATGATCGGCGTGATCCTGTTGATGGGGATCGTGGCCAAGAACGCCATTCTCCTGATCGACTTCGCCAAGTGGGGGCAGGAGAACGGCCTGGAGCGCGAAGATGCGATCGTCGAGGCTGGTCGCGTGCGCCTGCGTCCGATCATGATGACGACGCTCGCGCTCGTGGCGGGGATGGTGCCGGTCGCCCTCGGCAACGGTGAGGGCGCCGACTTCCGCGCGCCGCTGGGTCGCGCGATCATCGGCGGCGTGATCACCTCCACCGTGCTGACATTGCTCGTGATCCCGACGATCTACGAGATCCTCGACGACTGGCGCATCAAGTTGACCGGGATGTTCGACATTCCGGTGCGTCCCAGCACCGAGGAGTACATGGTGCCCAAGGAAGCGCGGAAGAAGTCGACGCACTGATCGCGAGCGGTCGCGCCACCGCCTTACGCCGAACGCTCCGGCCATCGGAACAGATCGAACACCCGTCCCATCGAGAACACCGAATCCACGAAGTCCACGCCGAACGCGCGCGCGAGCGCGAGCGACCGCACGTTCTCGGCATGAATCATCGACACCGGGCGAACGCCGAGCGTGGTACGCGCGTGCGCCCACACGGCGGCGGCGGCCTCGCGCGCGTACCCCATCCCCCACGCGGCGCGATCGAACGTGTAGCCGAGTTCGTCCTCGATCGCATCGGGTACGCCGAGTGGCGTGCCGCCGAGCATCTGCCAGCCTGCGCGCGCGGTCGGACCATCGGGAGTCGCCATCAGTTCGAGGCGCGCGAGTCCGCAGCGGCCGAGGAGCGCCCCGTCGACCTTTCGCACCACCGCGAGCTGGCCGCGGCCGTAGCGCGCATAGCTCGCGATGGTGCTGTCGATGAACTGCTCCGACGCGTCGCGCGACCGCGGCGCTCCGGTCGAGATGTAGCGCGCGACGTCGGGGTCGGCGTGTATGCGGACGTAGAAGTCCAGATCATCGCGCGTGATGGGGCGGAGCAGCAGTCGCTCCGTCTCGAGGGTGCAGGGCCACGTCATGGATGGATGGTAAGGTCGGGTGGACATGGCAAAAAGGGCCGCGACGACGTCGCGGCCCTTCGGGTGCAGCACACGACCAGTTACGGTTTCGTTGCGGGGCCCAACGGGCCGACCCAGCCGACCGGCGGGGTGACCACCGTGTGCGCGACGATCCACGCTTTCTGTGCCGGCGTAAGCAACGCCGCGATCGCCGTGCGCAGCGCGTCCAAGCGCGCCGTGAGGCGCGTGAGAATCGGCTTGGCGAGGTTCAGGAGGGCGATGATGTCGGCCGCACTCTTGCCGGCCTTCTTGGCGGCCGTCGCCTGTTCGTGGATCGCATTGAGCGCGAGCAGATCGGCCTTGTTGGCTGTTTCGAACGTGGTGCGCAACGCCGCGATCGCACTGAGCTGGCTGGTCGTCAGCTTGAGCGAATCCGGAAAGGCGGCGCGTGCCGCCTCAACGTTGGAGGTCGTCGGACCGACCGCGACGTGAAACGGTTCGGTGGGAAATCCGTTCGTCGCCGCGAACGTCAAGTTCGTGGGATTCACCGCGTCCAACTGCAGCTGGCTGACATCGGCCTGCACTGGCGCCGTGCTCTTCGAGCACGCCACGGCAGCGATCAGTACCAGCCCGGCAATCGCGATTCGACGCATCGTCTCACCATCTCCTGCTGGGGAAGATCCGGTGTGACGCCCGCCCGCCACGCGGGAACGGAGCCGTCACTATGCAACAGAGAATAGTACCAAGTAACCCTGAGCAGGAGTTGGCGCGCTACCCCCCTGCAGGATGACAGTTCTGCTAACCCGCCCGCGCGGCCGCCTGCAACAGGTCCCACGCCCGCCGGATATGCCGCTCCTCGGTCCCCAAATTCCCCAGGGCGACCCGGATGACGTAGGTAGGACCTAACATCGTGTGGGATATGAAGATATCCCCGCTTTCGTTGACCCGGTCGAGGATGCGCGCGTTCCGGGCGTTGGTCGCCTCGACCCCCTCGCCGGGACGCACATGTCGGAAGCATATCGTGCTGAACGGGTGGGGGGCGGCGACCTCCCATTCCGGGGCCTCCCGGACCCACCCGGCGAACTGCGACGCCAGCGCGCAGTGATGCCGGATCCGTGTCGCGATCCCCTCGGCCCCGAACGCGCGCAGCACCATCCACAACTTCAACGACCGGAATCGACGGCCGAGCTGGTAGCCGTAGTCCATGTAGTTGACCACCACGTCCTGCTCCGCCGTCTCCAGGTATGCCGCCATCAAACTGAAGGCACGCTTCAGCACCGCCGGCTTCCGCACGAAAAACACCGAACAATCCATCGGGGTGAAGAGCCATTTGTGCGGGTTCACCACGAACGAGTCCGCGCGGTCGACGCCGTCGAGCAGGTGGCGCAGTTCGGGAACGGCGCCCGCGACGCCGCCGTACGCCCCGTCCACGTGCAACCAGAGCTGCTCCCGCTGCGCGATGTCGGCGATGGCCGGCACGGGGTCGACGCTGGTCATGCTCGTGGTGCCCACGGTCGCGACGACCGCGATCGGCTTGAAGCCCTCGGCGCGATCGGCGGCGATCGCGGCCTCGAGCAGTTCCGGACGCATGCGGAACTCCGCATCGGCCTTCACGCGCACGACGTTCTCGGCGCCGATCCCAAGAGTCATGGCGGCCTTGTCGATGCTGTTGTGCGCCCACTCGGAGCAGTACACGCGCATGCGGGGGATGTCGCGCCCCGCGAGTCCGAGCCGACGCACCTCGAGCGACGCGTCCGCCTCGCGCGCCGCCGCGAGCGCGTAGAGCGTGCTCGTGCTCGCGAGGTCGTTGACCATGCCGAACCAACCCGGGGTCAGACCGAGGAGCTGTCGCAACCAATCGGTGACGACCTGTTCGAGTTCGGTGGCAGCCGGGCTCGTGCGCCAGAGCATCCCGTTCACGTTCAGCGCCGCCATCAGGAACTCGGCCAGGATGCCGGGCGCCGTGGCGCTGTTGGCGAAGTACGCCATGAAACCGGGGTGGTTCCAGTGGGTGAGTCCCGGCAGGATGGTCCGCTCGAAGTCGGCGAGGATGGTGTCGAGCGATTCGCCCTGTTGCGGTGGAGCGGGAGCGAGAACGTCGCGGGTGGCGCCGGGCACCAGCGGCGGCAGCACCGGATAGCGGGCGGGATCCTCGAGGTACCGCGCGATCCAGTCAGCGAGCTTGTGTGCGTGGGCGCGGAACTCTTCGAGCGGGATGTCGTGGGTCTCGGCGGACGGCAGTATCATGGGGAGAAGAATAACGAAACTTCAGCGCCGTCAGGCGCGTATAGAGAGGACGCACTCACCACCCCGAGTCCCCCTCCACGGATGATTGCCCTGCTTCCGGTCCTGTTCGCATTCCAAGCCACGGTTGGGGTGCGCGTGCGCGCCAACTGCGACTCCGCCTGTCAGGCCCGTGCCACCGCGCGTGAAGGCGCCCGGGTCCTGCGCGAGGAGACTGGGGGGACGCGTCCGACGCGTGAACCACGACGCGTGCCGGTCACGCCCGCCTTGCTGGCGTCCGCGTACCATGATGCCGCCGCGAAGTCGCTCGTGCTGCGGGCACGGGCCACGCGACTCGCGCAGGACTCCTTGCTCGCCAGCTATGACGCGACCACGTATCAGCGCATCAGTGTGGGGATGGGGATGAAGGCGGTGGCGCGTGACCGTCTCGCGTTGCGCCACGAGGATGCGTCGCGCGTCCGGTGGGAGCGCGGCAAGGGTGCCGTGGTCGAGCTCAAGGGGGATCGCACCGCGGTGCCGCTGGTGGGTGGGGCCAGCAACGTGACGGGAAATGTCAGCGGGATGTCGCCCGTCCCCTATTACCCCGGGCGCGAACAGCTCTGGATCGGGGGCGGGTTGGTGCAGTCCGACGTCGACGAACGGGAGTTCGTGCATCCGATCGCGAGCGGCGCGGAGGCGTACTACACGTACGCCAGCGGCGACTCGGTGGTGATGGGGCTGCCCGACGGCAAGAGTCTCGTCCTGCGGGAGCTCAAGATCGCGGCGCGAAGCCCCAAGTGGAATCTGAGTGTCGGGTCCTTCTGGTTCGACGAGGAATCGGCGCATCTGGTCCGTGCGGTGTATCGCATCAGCGAGCAGCTGGACGTGTGGGCGTTCTCGGACGAGGAGACGCAACGGCGGAAAGCGGATTCAGTCGCGCGGGTGCAGGCCGGGGATACGACGGCGCCCGGTGGCCGTGGTGGTCGCGGTGGTCGCGGCGGGCCTCCGAACGCAGGCGTCTCCTTCCTGGCGAAGGCGATCCTCTCGCCGCTGAAAGTCGACGTGAGTGCGATCACGATGGAATACGGGCTCTACGACCAGAAGTTCTGGCTCCCGCGTTCACAGGCGTTCGAGGGCAACGCACAGGCGGGATTCATCCGGATCCCGGTGACGATGGAGCAGAAGTTCAAATACGAATCGGTGAACGCCCTCGAGGCGCCACTGCCGATTCTGGCGAGTGGTCCGACGCGGCTGGTGCAGTATCGGGACTCCCTGGTAGCGGCCAAGACCCCGGCCGCACTCCGCGATTCCCTGATGCGGCTGGCGCGCGCGGCGCGGGTGCAGGAACTCGCTGCGCTCAAGGCCAAGGAATGTGCCACGAGCGACACCTACACGCGGCAGGTGCGGCGCTATCAGGGGACGCTCGACGTGACCCAGAAGATCCCCTGCGACAGTACGAAGCTCGCGAACTCGCCGGAGCTGCCCGCGTCCATCTACGATCCGGGCGAGGACATGTTCGGATCCTCTGATCGCGATGCCTTGGTGAAGGCGTTGGGTCTTGGTTTGCAGTCCGGCTGGGGGCCGCAGAAAATCCAGCTCGCGTATGGACTCGCGCAAACGCGCTACAATCGCGTCGAAGGATTGGGCACCGGCGTCGTCGCCTCCAGCGTGCTGGGGCAAGGCTACACGGCGTCGCTCGGGGTTCGGAGCGCCTTCGCGGATCGCCAGCTCAACGCCGAGTTCGGCGTGGCGCGCAGCAACGGGCGCTCGACTATCCGGGGAAACATCTACCGTCGGCTCGATGCGATGAACGACTGGGGTACCCCGCTCGACTTCGGTGCCTCATTGGGCGGGTTGCTCTACGCCCGCGACGAAGGCGCCTATTATCGCAGCTGGGGCGCCGAGGTGAAGGGGACCACGCCGCGGTGGGGGCAGCTCGACTGGCGCGTGTTCGGCGAACAGCAGTGGGGCGCCGAGGTGAACTCGCGCTGGACGCTGTTCGGGGGCGGCAATGATGTGCGGTTCATCGCGAATCCGACGGCCGCGCGCGTGACGTCGTATGGCGCCTCGGTACGGCTGCACAACTCGATGGGCCTTGATCCCAAGGATTGGCGATTGCTGAGCGACATCCGGTTGGAGGGTGCGACCGGTGATCAGCGGTATGGCCGCGGGCTCATCGACCTCACCGTCTCGAAAAGCGTCGGGCGACTCGCGGGCGCGATCACGACGAGTGGGGGGTGGACCATCGGTGACGTCCCGGTGCAGCGGCGCTTCTACCTCGGCGGGTCGCAGACCATCCGGGGGCAGAGTGCGCTGACGGCGGCGGGGGATGCGTTCTGGATGACGCGCGCCGAACTCGGGACGAGCACCGCGCTCGCGCGCCCGATCGTCTTCATCGATGCCGGCTGGACCGGAGATCGTCGTGCGTGGCATGCACAGGGACGCGCACTCAGTGGCATGGGGGTCGGGGCGAGTTTCCTGGATGGATTGGTGCGTGTCGACCTGGCCCGCGGGATGTATCCCGCCACGCAGACGCGTCTGGATTTCTACTTGGAGGCGCGCTTCTAGGCTGCCACCCCCAGCCGTGTCCGCGGTTGGGCGTCGGTCGCGCCGCGGGCCAAGGACTTGCGCGCGCTCGGCGGTCGGCGTCCATTCCTAGGTCTTCAACTTCGCCCGACCGATTCCCCTCCCTCCGCACCCTGCGCCCCCGCCATCGTTGCTGGTGAACGCCGAGACCCTGCTCTGGCAGGCTCGGCTGCGCCGGGCGCTCGTGGCGCTGCTCGTCGTCGGGATGCTGGCGCTCAAGTCGCGCGGGGTGTTGTCGTCGGACTCCGTGCTCGCTCGTGATGTCGGCCAAGGCGCCGCGCTACTGGCCGCCGGGGTCCTCGCTGTGCTGTATCTCGCGTGGATCCAGCTCCAGATGCATTGGCTCGATCGGCATCGGCAATCCAATGTGGATGCGATGGTGGTGGCCAACGTCGTCGCCGATATGCTGCTGCTGTTCGGGGTGATGTTCTGCACCTCGCCGGCGGATGAGTACCACCGCGCCTTGATCGTGTCGGTGTTCACGGTGCAACTGACACAACTCTCGTTCGGTGTACGGGCGACGATCTACAACCTCGCCTGCGTGGGGTTGTTCTACACGATCCTGGTGGCGGTCGCGACCTCCGCCGATGCCATCGTGTCACCCGCGGAAGTCATCTGGGATTTTGCCCTGTATTTGATCGGTTCGCTGATCTTCGTCTCGTTGCACTGGACCATGACGCGGCGGCTCGAGCGGATCGTGCACGTCTTCGACCGGGCGCAGGACGGGGATTTCTCGCACGAATACGACGTCGCGCTCGATCGCATGCCGGATGCCATCACGATGGTGGGGCGCGCGTACAATCGCATGCGCGGAAAACTCGAGGCGGTGGTGCTGACGGATTCCCTCTCCGGCTGCTACAATCGCCGCGGCTTCGACCAGATGGTCGCGCGTGAGCTCGCGCGTGCGGTTCGTGGCGGCCATGTGACGGCCATCCTCGCCCTCGACATCGACCATTTCAAGAAGGTGAATGACGACTTCGGCCACCTGACCGGAGACGAAGTGCTGCGCGAGATCGGTGAACTGTTGCGCGAGACCGCCCGACTCGGCGACGTTGTGGCGCGCATCGGTGGCGAGGAGTTCTCGATCCTCGCACCCGACACGACCCGGGAAGGGGCGCTGATCCTGGCCGAGCGCATTCATCAGGCGTTCCGGCATCGCACGTTCCGCAGCCTGAATGGGGTGCGCCCCATCACGATCAGCATCGGCATCGCGGCGGACGAGGCCCGCTCTGACGAAGTGCTGGCCACGTTGCGCGCCCGCGCCGACGAAGCGCTCGATCCACTGCAGCATCGCGTCCACCAGGGACCAGCTGTCGAGCGTGGCGCGCACGGCGTCGACCGCATCGGTCCAGAAGAACCAGCCCAGGCCCAGCGCCAGCACGCTCGACAGCAGCAGCGGCAGCAGGGCACGATCATGCGGCTTGACGCCCGTCGTCGCGCCCGCACGCTTGCACGAACGAAGCGAATCCAAATTCCCGGTTGGGTGGGCTGAGCAGGCACCCCCAACCTCCAGTAGTCACAGTAAAACTAGACAGATAACGTCAATAGCCACAAGAAGAGGAGCGGAAGAGGGCACCAGAGTGGAACGAGGCGAGGGCTTGTCAAGGTCGCCACAG
>CAXBQP010000027.1:0-42185 GCA_963978095.1 uncultured bacterium
TCTGCTTCGTTCGGTGTGACGTAACCGATGGCGCTGTGCAGGCGCGTCTTGTTATACCAGTCGACCCACTTCAGGGTTTCTCACTCGACTTGACCCACGGATTTCCAAGGGCCGAGGAACTTGATGACCTCGGTCTTGAACAGGCCGATGATGGTCTCGGCGAGGGCGTTGTCGTAGCTATCCCCGCGGCTGCCGACCGAGGGCTCGATCCCAGCGACGGCCAGCCGTTCGGTGTACGTGATACTGAGATATTGCCGACCCCTGTCGCTGTGGTGGATCAGAGGACCCTGCGTCTCGCGGTCGTAGAGCGCTTGCTCCAAGGCATCCAGCGCGAGATCCGTCCGCATCGATGTGGAGACGCGCCAGCCCACGATGCGACGCGAGAACACATCGATCACAAACGCGACATAGACGAAGCCCCGCCACGTCGCGACATAGGTAAAGTCCGCGACCCACAGCTGATTCGGACGATCGGCGCGAAACGCGCGTTGCACGAGATCCTGCGGCCGCTCCTGGACGGCCTCTGGCACCGTGGTGCGGACACGACGCCCGCGCACCACGCCACGCAGCCCCTCGGCCTTCATCAGCCGAGCCACGGTGCACCGGGCGACCCGGACGCCTTCGCGATTGAGCTGCTTCCAGACCTTCTTCGCCCCATACACGCGCTGATTTGCCTGCCAGCATCGGGCGATCGCCGGACGCAGGACCGCCTCGCGTTTCGCACGCGCCGGCGCGCGCGCCGGATCGCGCCCGCGCGCGTGATGCTCGTAGAAAGTCGACGGTGCCATCCCGATCGCCTGGCAGATGGGCTCGACACCGTACGCCGCACGATGGTCCTCCACAAACTGCACCATCACGGCCCGCGGCGGTCGAGCTCCGCCTGGGCGAAATACGCGGACGCCTTACGCAAAATCTCATTCGCGCGGCGCAGCTCCTTCACCTCACGCTCCAACGCTTTCACGCGAGCTTGCTCGTCCGTAGTGAGCCCGCTCCGGACGCCCGCGTCGCGCTCCCCTTGATGCACCCACCGACGCAGCGTCTCCGGAGAACAGCCGATCTTCGCGCCCACCGAACGAATCGCCGCCCACTGCGATCCATGATCCGCGGTCAGCTCGGTCACCAAGCGAACCGCCCGCTCCCGCACCTCTGGGGAAAACCGTGTGCCTTTGGCCATGACTCCATCTTCTCACACAATGGAGCCTCCGGGAATCCCGGGGCGATTCAGTCGTACAGACGGGCCACGAGATTTTCTATGGTCGCGGCCAATCTACAATCACCATGAAAGTGAATCGGTGATGGGAGTGTTTTGTAACTCCAAATCGCGCAGCAACACAGACCAAGCGAGACCGTCAGTGTGAACCAACGAGCAGAAGAGTCGTCACTGAAACGATTCGCCTGCCATTAGATTACTTCGAGTCAAGTTAGCGGCAACCGTCTACATGCGCTTGCGTTGCATGTCAGACGTGCGCGGATAAAGCTGGGCCGCATCCATGAGACGATGTCCCACAAAATGGTCGGGTACTAACAACTATGGCTCCGCAGTTCATTTATGTAATGAAGGCGCTGCGCAAGGTGATACCGCCCCAGCGCATCATCCTGGATGACATCTGGCTCTCCTTCTATCCGGGCGCCAAGATCGGCGTGCTGGGTCCCAACGGCGCCGGCAAGTCGTCGTTGCTGCGCATCATGGCGGGGGTCGATCAGGAGTTCCAAGGGGAAGCCTGGGCGCACAAGGGCACGCGCATCGGGTATCTCCCGCAAGAGCCGCAGCTCGACCCCAACAAGACGGTCAAGGGGAACGTCGATGAAGCGGTGGCGGTGCAGCGCGCCAAGCTCGACCGCTTCAATGAGGTCTCGATGAAGTTCGCCGAGCCCATGAGCGACGACGAGATGAACGCGCTGCTGGAGGAGCAGGGGAAGCTCCAGGAGTACATCGACAACCACAACCTGTGGGAGCTCGACCGCAAGGTGGAGATCGCCATGGATGCGTTGCGGCTGCCGCCAGCCGACGCCGACGTCACGCACCTGTCGGGTGGTGAACGGCGTCGCGTGGCGCTCTGCAAGGTGTTGCTCGAAGAGCCGGACATGCTGCTGCTGGACGAACCCACCAACCACTTGGACGCGGAGAGCGTCGCGTGGTTGGAGCAGTTCCTGGCATCGTTCCCGGGCACGGTGGTGGCCATCACGCACGATCGCTACTTCCTCGACAACGTCGCCCAGTGGATCCTGGAGCTCGACCGCGGCAAGGGGATCCCGTGGGAAGGGAACTACACGAGCTGGCTCGACCAGAAGCAGAACCGCATGGCCCTCGAAGAGAAGACGGCGAGTGCCCGCCAGCGCACGCTGCAACGTGAACTCGAGTGGGTGCGCATGGCCCCACGGGCTCGGCAGGCCAAGAGCAAGGCGCGTATTCAGGCCTTCGAGGAGCTGCAGAGCGAGGAGCAGCAGGCCAAGGTCGCCACGAACGAGATCGTGATCCCGCCGCCGGCGCGGCTCGGCAATGACGTCGTGATCGCCAAGAAGGCCAGCAAGGCGTTCGGGGAGAAATTGTTGTTCGACGATCTCAACTTCTCGTTGCCGCGTGGCGGGATCGTGGGGATCATCGGCCCGAACGGCGCCGGCAAGACCACGCTGTTCAAGATCATGGGGGGCAAGGAGCGGCTCGACAGCGGCGAGATCAAGATCGGCGAGACCGTGCAGATGGCCTACGTCGATCAGTCGCGGACGCTGAATCCCGAGAATACCGCCTGGCAGGAGATCTCCGGCGGACTCGAGCAGGTCATGGTGGGGAAGAAGGAGCTCAACAGCCGCGCGTATCTGAGCAGTTTCAACTTCCGCGGCTCGGATCAGCAGAAGAAGGTCGGGATCCTCTCGGGCGGCGAGCGGAACCGGCTGCATCTGGCCAAGACCCTCATGGAGGGGGCCAACCTCCTCCTGCTCGACGAACCGACCAACGACCTCGACGTCGACACGCTGCGCGCGCTGGAAGAAGCGCTGCTCGACTTCGCCGGCTGCGCGGTGGTCATCACCCACGATCGCTGGTTCCTCGACCGGATCGCGACGCACATCCTCGCCTTCGAAGGCGACTCGGAAGTGGTGTGGTTCGAAGGGAACTACGGCCTCTACATCGAGGACCTGCGCAAGCGAAAGGGGCCCGACGCCGATCAGCCGCACCGGATCAAGTTCAAGCCGCTCGTGCGCGAATAGGGTACGGCCCGGTTCCTGTCGACGGGGTGGAAGGAGCCGCGGGCGCGGTCCGTGCCGTAACGGAACGTCCGCGGCTGCGTATTGTATATGAAGGCAATAGGCCCCAGTGAGCCCGGTATCCTCCGGGCCCTGACGAAGGATGGAGGGGCCGTACGCTGGGTGCAGGAGGGAATCGTGATCAACTCACCGGTCGGTATCGCCGTGTTCGCCGCCATCATCGCCAGTGGATGGAGCACGGCGGCGCGCGCCCAGGATTCCGGCAAAGGATTTTTCTTTGGTCGTCCGGACGCGTCGCTGGTGATCCGCGGGGGGCTCACGGTCCCCAGTGCCTCCAGTGATGTGTTCGCGCAGGCCATCAAGGATCTGACGCTCGACAAAGGGGCGTTCCAGGCGGCATCGATCGGTGCCGATCTGCAGATCCACGGCACCGACCGCTACGACGTCACGCTCGGGTTCGACTTCGCCGGTTCGAACACGAAATCGGAGTTCCGGAACTGGGTCGATAACCTCAACCACCCGATCGAACAGTACACGACCTTGCAGCGCATGCCGGTCACGATGGCGATCAAGTACTATCTCGTGCCGAATGGCCGGAGCATCGGTCGGCTCGCTTGGGTGCCCACGACGTTCACCCCGTATGTCGGACTCGGGGGCGGGTGGATGTGGTACCAGTTCCGTCAGAATGGCGACTTCATCGACATGACGACCAAGAACGTCTTCCACGACGACTACAAGTCGGATGGATGGACACCGACGGCGCAGGCATTCGCGGGCGTCGATTATTCCGTAAGCCCGCGGTACGCCATCACGACGGAGATGCGGTACACCGCTGCGCGCGCGACGCTCAGCGGGGATTTCACCGGGTTCAGTCGGATCGACCTCTCCGGTCTTGCGACGAGCATCGGCATCCATGTCAGGTTCTGAGGAGATGAACATGCGTATCACGACTCGTGTGCTCCGGTTCGCGGCGGTCACCACCCTGTGGTCGGCGACGATCGTTCCCGTCGCTGCCGCGCAGCAAGGCGGCGATGCGCGTTGGCATCCCTGGATCGGCTGCTGGGCACCGCAACAAGCCGCCATGCTCGGCGGCGTCACGCCACCACAACTCTGCGTCGTGCCGACCGGCGGTGCCGTTGCCGATTTCATCACGATCGCTGATGGCAAGGTGGTGGAACGCACGGCCGTCGATGCCAGCGGAGCACGTCGCGCGGTGGCCAAGGACGGCTGCACGGGATGGGAGCAGGCCGGATTCTCGAAGGACGGGGATCGGATCTATGTGCGATCGGAGCTCACCTGCGCGTCGGACATGAAGCGCACCTCGAGCGCGATCGTCGCCATGGCGGGACAGTCGAACATGCTGCATGTGCAAGGCATGACGTCAGGCGAGTACACCGGGATCCATGCGGCGCGTTACGCACCCGCCCAGCCACCGACCGGACTTCCGCCGGAGGCCATGGCGGCGCTGCAGGTGAATCGCGCCGGCGCCGCAACGTCGCGATTGCTGGCAACCCGCCCCTTCACGATCGCGGCCGTGAAGGAGGCGGTGACCGCTGTCGACGGGCCCGTGGTGGAAGCGTTCTTGACGGAGCGCAAGCAGCGCTTCAATCTGGACGCCAAGGCACTCATCGATTTGGCTGACGCCAAGGTCCCGGCGCGCGTGACCGACTTGATGGTCGCCCTCAGCTACCCCGACGTCTTCGCGGTGAATCCGTCGACCGGGGAGTCCGACTTCATTCCGGACGAACGTGAGGGGGCGCGAGGGGAAGGGCGCGCCGGATACCCGCGGATGTCCGACCCCTACTACGGATGGGAACGGTACTATGGCATGGGGCTGTATCCGTTCGGCTACTCCCCCTACGGCTACTCGCCCTACGGGTACTACGGATACGGCTATCCCATGAACTATGGCTACGCCGGTTTCGGCTACGGTGGGTACGGGATCGGTGGCGGCTGGTACTACGGAACAACGCCCGTGATCATCGTCCGCAACGATGCCAATACCCCGAGCCCTGCGGCCCCGCATGGACGAATGGTGAAAGGGGGTGGCTACCAGCAGGGTGGGAGCGGCAGCGGGACATCGGGTGGCCCGCGGACCTCGAGCGCGCCGTCGAGCAGCGGAACCGGGAGCTCGTCCAGCGGATCGTCGAGCGGCTCCTCGAGCGGTGGGTCGAGCGGTGGGTCCAGCCCTGCGGCTCCGCGCACCGCCGTACCGAAGACGCCGGACGGCAAGACACCGGACGGCAAGACGCCCAGCGCCGGCTAGGGGAGATTCCCGCTGGGCGGTGCCGGCGGCATATTGGCAGGATGACCGCTCTCACCAGATTGTCCCGCTTGGGCCGCCCGACGTCGATTCTTCGCGCCGGTGCGGCCCTTTCCTTCGTCACCGTGTTGGGCACCGTCGCCGCCGCGCGCGCCGTCGCGCAGCAGGGCAGCGTGCCGACGCCTGAATCCGTGCTTGGATTCCCGGTCGGCGCCGATTTCAAGCTCGCGACCTACGACGAAAGCATCCGCTACTTCCAACGACTCGCCGCCGCGAGCAACCGCATCAAGTTGCTCGATGTCGGCAAGACCTCGAGCGGACACGCGTGGACGCTCGCGGTAATCTCGAGCCCCGAGAACCTCGCCAAGCTCGATCACTATCGCGACATCGCGCAGAAGCTGGCGCATCCATCGGGACTCACCGACGACCAGGCGCGCACACTCGCCAAGGAAGGGCGCGCCTTCGTCGACATCAGCGGTGGGCTCCACGCGAGCGAGATCGCGGGATCGCAGCACACGATCCAGCTCGCGTACGACATCCTCTCCAAGCCCGACGACCCAAAGATCAAGGCGATCCTCGACAACACCGTCCTGTTCCTCTGGCCGAGCATCAATCCGGACGGACAGAACATCGTGGTGAACTGGTATCGCGAGAACGTGGGCACGCCGTACGAGGTCAGCCCGTTGCACGAGCTCTACCAGAAGTACATCGGCCACGACAACAACCGCGACGGCTACATGCTGAACGTGGTGGAGTCGCGCGTCGTCGCACGGACCTGGCGGCAGTGGGAGCCGAATATCATCTACGTGCAACACCAGACGGCCCCCTTCCCGACACGCATCTGGCTGCCGCCGTTCGCCGATCCGATCGCGCCGCGAGTGAATCCCATGATGTCGCGCGAAGTGAATACGATCGGCATGACGATTGCCCAGAACCTGGAACAAGAGGGGAAGCCAGGGGCCACGCACATGGGGACGGGCTTCGATGCCTGGTATCCGGGCTACATCGACTACCTCCCGATGTTGCAGAACATCGCCGCCTTCTGGACGGAGACCGCGCTCTACCAGTACGCCACGCCGCACTTCTATACAGTGCGTGACATCGGCGCCGACAATCTGCGACCGACATCGCTCTACAACAGCCCATGGCAAGGCGGATGGTGGCGGCTGAAGGACGCCGTGGATTACATGCGCACGGCATCGCTGGCGGTGCTCGATTACGCGGTGAAGTACCGCGAGGACCTCCTGTACAATCGATATCAGGCTGGACGCAACACGATCGCCAAATACACCGCGAATCCGCCGTATGCGTACATCGTGCCGCAGAACCAGCGCGATCCCGGCACCGCGGTCGAACTGCTTCGTCGCTTGGCCTTCAACGGGATCCGCGTGTCGCAACTCGAGCGTGATGTGCGCTATGAGAACACCACGTTCCCGCGCGGCACGTGGGTGATCCCGATGGACCAGGAATTCGGCGAGCTCGCGCGTCAGGTACTCGAGAAGCAGGAGTATCCGGATCTGCGCGAGTTCCCGGGCGGGCCGCCGGAGCAACCCTACGACGCGGCCGGCTGGACATTGCCCTATCAGATGGATGTGAAGGTGCTCGAGGCCAAGTCGCCGCTGCCGGCGGAGTTTCGCGCCGCGCTCAAGCCGCTCCAGGCCAAGGGGACCGATCTCGCGAACGCCGACGCGCCCTTCACCACCGATCCGCGCGCGGCGGCGATCATACCGCCTCCGGCGCGCATCACCGGAACTGGTGATCAACTCGTGCTGGATCCCGCACAGAACAACGCGTTCCGTGTCTTGGCGCGCGCGCTCAACGAGGGCGCCACCGTCACCTTCGACGGCGGACGCTACGCACTCAGCGGTACAGGAATCGACAAGGCGCTCGCGATGACGGAGGAGCTCGGACTTCGCGCCGAACGTCGCGCCGTGACGAGCAGCGGTGCGGCGGTGCGCAACCGCGTGGCCATCTACAAGCCGTGGACCGCGAGCATGGATGAAGGGTGGACGGAGTGGCTGCTCGACGGTTGGGGCTTCAAGTACACCATCCTCACCAACTCCGACATCCAAGCCGGCGACCTCAGCAGCAAATACGACGTGATCCTCTTCGCGAGTGATCGCGCAGGGTCGATCACCGACGGTTTCGCCAAAGGGAGCGTGCCACCTCGCTTCGAAGGGGGGATCGGCGACGCGGGGATCCGTGCCCTCGACGCCTTCGTGCGCGCGGGTGGCTCGATGGTCACCTTCAGCCAGAGCAGCGACTTCGCGATCAACGCGCTGCATCTGCCGGTGAGGAACGTGGTCGCGGGACTCAAGCGGACGGACTACTTCTCGAGCGGAAGCATCCTCGAGGTGAACACCGACGCGTCACACCCGGTGATGGCGGGGATGCCGGAGAAAGCCAAGGTGTTCGTCGAAGGGAGCCCGGTGTTCACGACGACGGACGGATTCGAGGGCACCGTGCTCGCCCGCTACGCCAAGGACGGGTCCCCCCTCATGAGCGGCTACCTGCTCGGCGAGAAATACCTGCAAGGGCAGGCGGCGGCGGTCGATGTGAAGCATGGCCGCGGGCATGTGGTATTGATCGGATTCCGGCCGCAGTGGCGCGGGCAGCCGTTCGGGACCTTCAAGGTGGTGTTCAACTCGTTGTTCTTTGGAGGAGCCGTGTCGCAGGCAGCGAAATCCGCGCCCGTTGCGCCGTCCGCCGCACGAACACCGGAGCGCACCGCCGACAAACCGGCGAATCGACCAGGAGCGCCGAACGACCGGCCATCAAGGCGGTGATGGTCACGCCATCCGGCCGGACCCTCATCTCGGCGCGAAGTTCAGGACATTCTGTGGTACCGCCGCGGAGCGCGCACGAGTCACGTCACGGGCTTCTCGCAGGATCCAGTGCGTGATGTCGTTGGCGGACAGGCGCACCTCCCACGAGGAGCCTCCGCGGTTGTTGAGCGGAACTCCGACATCGAGTCGGTACACACGCATTCCGCCGGAAGGATAGGATCCGAGCAGCGAAAGACCGACTGACGCCTTCACCTCACTGGTACGACTCAGCGGCGCACCGCCCGCCCATACCTTGCCGGCGTCGACGAACTCGGCGAGAGCCAGATCGGCCCGAGGAAAATACCAGGTGAGCAACTGACGTTCCTCGGCGCGCAATACCAATCGCGCGCCCCCCGCCTCGTGCGACGTCACGAATCCGCGCAATCCGCCTTCTTGGTCGGCGAAGGTCAGCTGGATGGGATACGTGAGCGACCGAATGCCGGAGAGTTCCGCGTTCAGCACCCGCGTGCGCGTCGCGGACGGTTTGCTGTACCATGCGGCAGTCGCGCTGCCCACCACGCCTTTGAGCTCGTGCGTCCCCTGTTGCAGACGCGTTTCGCCAACGACCCGCACCTCGGCGAACGATCCAGGTCCTCCGTTTGCCGCATAGAAGTCGCCGTGCACGAAATAGTCATGCGCTCCGGTCGACGCGCGCAGACTGGGCCCGGCGATCATGATGAACTGGGTGCCGGTGGCGACGTCCTGCTGCGCCCGCAGCGCATCGAAGTTGCGGACGGTCTTGTACGAAAGTGCGCGATATCCCGTGACGATCGCCGCGCGCGTGACCGTGAAGGGCGCGATCCCACTGAGGAGTGACGGCATCGGGGCGGTGGGTACGATCCCGCTGTCGGAGAGCACCACGAAGTTGTCCGTGTCGATGTGCGTGTCTTCGCCCATCAGGAGCCCGCCGAGAAGTCCCACGACTCCTCCTGGTTCTCCGAGTCTCCACACCATGCCGGCGTCGTAGGCGCTGCGGCGGACGAAAAGTCCGATTGCATCACCCGTGGCGCGTGTGAGACCGTAGTAGTCGGTGGTCGACGTGATTCCGGTGTGAAAGCTCAGGCGCTGCAGGTCCGTGAGCAGTGGGTCGGTGAACTCCACGCCCCATGCTTCGCCGGTCGGACCTTGTTTGGCGCGCAGCGTGACGTTCCACGGTTTGTCGAAGAGACCGAATCGCGTGGCCTCGAATCCGTAGCCGTTGCGATAGCTGAATCCACGCTCCACGAAGACACTGGCCGCGAGTCCATTGCCCCCGAGATTGCCGTTGCCGATGCCGAGGCTGGAGAGCGTGCCGTGGCCAAGACTCCCGGAGAAGAGCCACGGCAGCTCGTCGACGGTGTCGATTTCGAGGCGCACACGGCCCGCGCCATCATCGATGGGTCGTACGACAGCGTCGGCGATGAACGGTTGGCCACGCACCATGCGCTCGGCTTCGTGACGTGCGAACTCCGAGCAGCGATCCCCAACGGTGATCGGGACGTAGTGCGATATCAGTTCGGAACGCGTGGTGGAATGCCGGAGGCCCGTGAACTCCTGCCACAACCGATTCGCCTCCGCGAGTTGTCCACGGAACGCAGGGGGGCGCTGAGAGTACGTGATGGCAGTGATGGTCTCGCCACGGCAGGGGCGGGCGCGGACAAGGCCCTGCGCTTCCGCCGTGCAGGGGGTCGCGACCATCCATCCCAGAAGTATTCCGCGGATCAATCGGCGCGTTGCCAGCATCCAGATAAGGTCGCCAACGCGGACCGGTGTGGAAAGCTCGTCTGCCGAAAATGCCTACCGGCGGTTCGCCGCACACAGCGACTGCTTGATTGCCGGCAGCATGGCGCCCTCCCGCCGCAGATCCGCATGCGGCGCATCTTCCAGGTGTGTCGGCGCGTAGACGCCCTGCGCATCAGCGACAAGCATGGTGCCATACAGCTGCCCCCGCCCGTTGCGCACGCGGATCCGGTCTTCGAGCATCGCGACATCGGTGGCGAAGGACTCGGAGGGTCCGGCTTCCATGAACCGTCGGGTCGCACCGGCTTCGAGGGCCGAGTCGCCGAGCACGAGCATCCACGCGGCATGCATCCCCGCCGCGCCGACGACAGAGCGCGTCGGCCACTCCGAGCCGCGGGTGGCGAGTCGTGTCCTGAGCAACGCGCGGATCTCATCACCCGCGGCACCGCCGGTCAGTGGTGCATCCTTGATCGTGAACCCCGGCTTCAGCGCCAGCGCGCCCTTCACATCGAGTGCCGCCGCACGCAACAGTGCCGTGCGCAGCGAGTCGTTCGTCCAATCGTTGCCCGCCTCGGTGAGCCACGTGCGCTGATCCTTGGCCCAGGCCTTGGAGGTGTCGGGCAGTGGGCATTTTGAGGCGCTCGCCTGAGCCGCTGGTTTCCCCGCGGCTTTCGCCCGCTGTGCCCTCATGCATACCGGTAGCACGAGCGTCAGCATTGCCGCGGCGGCGAATCTCCGGGTCGCGCTCACTTGTCGGTCCTCAGCACGGTGAACCCTTCGAACTCCGTCATGCTGTCGGTCTTGCTCCACAGTCCGACCTTGCCGGACACCGGTTCCTTGAGGGTGAACTCCACGGCCAGCTGCCCGTTGAGATACGCCTTGAAGTCGGTACCGTGTACCACGGCCTTGAGCTCGTTCCAGGTACCGAGTTCGAGCGGATAGCTTCCCGTGCCGCGCTTCACGAAGCTGCGCTTGCCGTCGTTGAAGGTCCAAAGGACGACGTTGTCCTCGGTCCCGTTGAAGCGTACCGCCAGGTAATCCCCCTTGGGCTTCACATTGAAGAGGATCCCGCCACACCGGTCGAGGGCGCCGCCGATCATCTTGAACTTCACGCGGATCTCGCCGTTCTCGAAGTTGTCGATGTCCTTGGCCACCGCGATCGGGAAATAGGCGAAGGCCTTCACATTGTCGATGAAGTCCTCGTGCCGCGCGCCGTAGATCTCGCGGGCCTTGTCCGCCAAGCCGCCTGCGGGCTGTCCGCGCTTCCACTTGCGACCGTCCACGAGGATCACATGGCGCCCCTCGTCGCTGGACACCACCCAATCGCCGACCATCGGAAGGAACTTCTGTGGTTCCTTGCCGACCTTCTCGTTCTTGAGGTCGATGGTGACCGGCTTGGAACCCTGCGCCGCCACTGGGGCGGCGAGGGTTCCGGCAAACAGCAGAACAGCGACAAAAGGGCGCATACCGGATCCTGTGAATTCATGAAATGTTCACAGTCAGTATACGCTTACCCCAGCGCTTTTACCAAGTCGGCCACCTGCCGCACTTTCGCCTCGACGATCGGCGATTCGGGAAGTACGCCTTCCACCACGTCGAGGGTCTTGAGCCCGTTGCCGGTGATGCAGATGACCACCTCGTCCTCGAACGTGAGCTTCCCCTCACGAGCGAGCTGCACGGCGCCAGCCACGGTCGCCCCACCGGCGGTTTCCGTGAACACGCCGGTGGTCTCGGCGAGCAACCGGATGGCGCTCACGATTTCCTCGTCGCTGACCTTGGCGCCCCAACCGCCGCTCTCCACAATGGCCTTGGCGGCGTACGGGCCGTCGGCGGGATTCCCGATCGCGATGCTCTTGGCGATCGTGTTCGGGATCTCCGGCACGATCTGCGCACCACCGCTTTCCACGAGCCGCACGATCGGTGCGCAACCACTGGCCTGCGCTCCATACAGCCGCGGGAGCGGACCACTCACCAGTTCCGCCGATTGGAACTCGCGGAACGCTTTACGAAGCTTGGTGAGTAGCGAACCGCCGGCCATCGGCGCGATCACTGCCGTGGGCAAGCGCCAGCCGAGCTGTTCCGCGATCTCGAAGCCCATCGTCTTCGAGCCTTCACCGTAGTAGCCGCGCAGATTCACATTCACGATCCCCCAGCCGAAACGGTCGGCGAGCTGCGCGCAGAGACGATTCACGTCGTCATAGTGTCCCTTCACCCGCACGAGGTTCGGGTTGTAGATGGCGGTGCCGAGGATCTTGGCCTGTTCGAGATTCTCGGGGATGAAGATCCAGGCGTTGAGTCCCGCGCGCGCCGCGTGCGCTGCCACGGCGTTCGCAAGATTCCCCGTCGAGGCGCAGCCGATCGTGTCCAAGCCGAGGGCGTGCGCGGCGTTGATGGCCGTCGTGACCACGCGGTCCTTGAAGGACAGCGTCGGCTGGCTGACGGCGTCGTTCTTGATCCACACACGTCCCACGCCCAGATGCGCGGCGAGGCGCGGGGCGTCGATGAGCGGCGTGAAACCGGTGTCGCGCGAATACGCCGGCTCCCCGATGAACGGAAGCCATTCACGATAACGCCAGAGGTTCGGCGCGCGGCGGGCGATCTCCTCACGCCCCGGGAGCACACGATCCTTGGGGTACCTGGGTTCGAGCGGTCCGAGGCACTTGTCGCAGATCGCGATCGGTGCCGCGTCCTGCTCGGTGCCGCAGAGCTTGCAGATCTGCGGCAGGATGCCGAGCGGGGGGCGTGACGCGGCGACGGGTTCGACCAGGGAAGTAGCCATGGTTAGTACTTGGGAATGGTGGGGTCGACGTCGTCGCTGTAGCGGGTGATCCCGCCGGTGAGGTTCCACACGCGCGTGAAGCCTGCGGCCTGCAGCGTGCGGAGCGCCTTGGCACTGCGCACGCCGCCCTTGCACTGGACGACGATGTCGCGTGAGCGATCGAGTTCGTGGAGGCGATCCGCGACGGTGGCGAGCGGAATCAACCGGGCCCCTTCGATGCGCGCGATCTCCCACTCGTGCGGTTCGCGTACGTCGATCAGATCCACGGTGCCGAGCGTGAGCCGTTCGGCGAGCTCGCGCGGCGTGATCTCGGGGAGTTCCCCGTCGCGGGCGGTGGCGGCCGCGGCTTGCGGCACGCCGCAAAACTCCTGATAGTCGATCAGCTGCGTGATTTCACGCGTGCCGCATGACGGACATTCCGGATTCTTGCGGAGCTTCACGGTGCGGAACTTGGCATCGAGCGAATCGACGAGCAGCAGGCGGCCGATGAGCGGCTCACCGATACCGAGGATCAGCTTGATGGCTTCGGTGGCCTGGATCGTGCCGACCAGTCCGGGCAACACACCGAGTACCCCCCCCTCGGCGCACGACGGGACGAGTCCCGGCGGCGGCGGCGACGGATACAGGCAACGGTAGCACGGGCCGTTCTCGGTGGAGAACACGGAGGCTTGTCCTTCGAACCGATAGATGCTGCCGTACACATTCGGCTTGCCGAGGATCACGCACGCGTCGTTGACGAGATAGCGCGTGGGGAAGTTGTCGGTGCCGTCGATGACGAGATCATATCCGGAGATGATCTCCAAGGCATTCTCGCTCGTGAGCGCGCGTTCGTAGGTGGTGAGCTCCACGTTGGGGTTCACGTCGCGGATCCGGTCGCGTGCCGAGTCGAGCTTCTTGCGCCCGACGTCCTTGGTGCCGTGCAAGAGCTGGCGCTGGAGGTTGGTGACATCGACGACGTCGAAGTCCACCAGGCCGATGTGTCCCACGCCGGCGGCGGCGAGGTAGAGACCGAGCGGTGATCCCAGTCCTCCGGCGCCGATGAGCAGGACGCGCGCCGCCTTGAGCTTCTTCTGCCCGGTGATCCCCACGTCGGGGATGATCAGATGGCGCGAATAGCGGAGGATCTCCTCCGGGGAGAGATCGGGAAGGGCGTCGGCGGCGGCCGACGGTTCGGGAAGGAGCGTCGCGGCGGACATGGGTGACTCAGCCTCCCGCGATGGCCGGTACCACCGTGAGTTCGTCGCCATCATTGACGGTCGCCGAGAATCCGCCATTGAAGCGGATGTCTTCGTCGTTCAAGTAGAAGGTCACGTAGGCGTAGGGATTGCCGTCCGTGTCGCGGAGGCGCGGTGCGAGGTCCGGGAAGCGGGCAACGGCATCGGACACGAGTTCGCCGACGGTCGTCCCGGAGACGGGGATTTCCTTGGCATCCGCCAGCTTGGCGAGGACGGCGGGGAGGAACAGAGTAGCAGCCACGGGTGGAACTCCTGAGAAGAGATGGAACGGGGTGGGAAATCAGGCGGTCTTGCGGGCGAACGGCTCGCGCGAGAACTGGGCGAGGGCCGCGGCTTCGTTGGCGTCGATGCTGTACCAGTGTGTGGGGGACGGGAACTGACCGGATCGCACGTCGTCGGCGTAGGAGCGGAACGCCGTCTCGACGACCTGATCGAGATTGGCGTACCGGCTCACGAACTTCGGTGCGATATCGCCGACGAAGTTGCCGAGGATGTCGTGCGAGATCACGAGCTGCCCATCGAGATGCGGGCCTGCGCCGATGCCGTAGCAGATGATGTCGAGGCGCTCGCGGATGTAGGCAGCGCTCTCGGGGGGCAGTGCCTCGAACAGGATGGCGAACGCGCCGGCCTCCTGCAGGGCGAGGGCGTCGTCGAGCACGCGCTGCGTGGCAGCGAGGGTCTTCCCCTGCACGCGATAGCCGCCCTGCTGTCCGAGCGACTGCGGGGTGAGGCCGAGGTGGCCCATCACGGCGATCCCCGCGTCGGTGATGGCGCGGACGCGACTCGCGACGCGCGCGCCCCCTTCGAGCTTCACCGCATCGCAGCCCGCAGCGATGAAGGCGCCGGCGTTGCGAATGGCGTCCTCGTCGGTGACCTGATACGAGAGGAAGGGGAGATCGCCCACCACGAAGGCCCGCTGCGCGCCGCGCGCGACGGCGCGGGCGAAGACGAGCATCTCCGTCATCGTGATGCTCAGGGTGTTGGCATGGCCGAGGACCGTCATGGCCGCTGAGTCACCAACCAGGAGGAGATCCACGCCGGCGCGATCGGCAAAGGTCGCCGTCGGGTAGTCGTAGGCGGTGACGAACACCGCCTTCTCGTCGCGTGCCTTGAGGGCGGCGAGCGTGTGGACCGTGACCTTCTTGTGGGGCGCGCGGGTCGAGCAGTTGGCGGTGGTCGTGGTCATGACAGGTTCTTCAGGCGAGGGGTCCAACGCAGAACGGCCATTCTCCTGGGGGGAGAACGGCCGCAAATACGCATTGACAGTGGAACTGATCGCCTGGAGGTATCCGCGAGCGTACCGGATACGAAAATGCCCGGGGGCATAGGGGGCCACCAGGCGGTCGCGTTTTTAGCATTTCTTTAGCGTGGCTGCAATAGGCGGCAAATGACCACGGGCTTCGATTGTCTGATAAGGATCGCCGGTCTGGACGTGGAAGTCAAGGGGGGCGTGATGATGTTCGGGGACGCCCGGCGGTGCCCCGCTTCTACCTCGTGCTGAGCCGCACCTTCGGCGGGCCGTCGATCACGCTCAGCATGAGCGAATCGAAGGTCGCCGCAACGGGCGTCCCTGCGGGATACGGGTTCTTGGTGGCAAAGGAAAGGCCGAATACGTCGTCCCCGCGGGATCCTGCCTCCACCGCCATGGGTGGCCCGGGGCGCGCCTTCAGCTTCGACCACGCGTTGCCGGGAAAGATGCGCACCAGGAAGAGCGTGGTTTCCGGCACGCCGCTCGCCGGTGGCGGAGTGAAGACGAACTCCACGGTCATCCGTGCGCCGGCGGTGGAATCGTTCCGCTCGACGGCGCGATACCGGCCCTTCCAGTAGATCGGAAAGTCCATCGCGAACTGTCCACGGGCACTCTCGAAGTGCTCACCCGGGCCCGCGGACTCCGCGATCTGATCCGCGGCATTCTTCGGCGGGGACTTGGTGTTGGCGCCGCCGGAACACGCGGCGATCACAGCCATGGGGAACAGCAGCAGCGCGGTGCGCATAGTCCGAGGGCGAAAGGAGGAACAGGAAAACTAGCAGGTTCAATCCGCCGGGCGTCAGCCGGTGCGCCCGGGGCTGCCGACCGACTCAAGTATTTGCCGCCGCGGTCGAGATTATCCTATGACGGCTTGCGAGGCTGAAGGCCGCCACCATTGGGGTGTAGCTCAACTGGCAGAGCATCGCACTGTTAATGCGACGGTTGGTGGTTCGATTCCACCCGCTCCAGCGTCTTCCTGACATAAGCCGGCGGTCCGCAGCGATGCGGGCCGTTGCGCGTTTTGGCCACTCGGCGCACTCTTTCGGTGCGCGGCCCGCCGAGCGTATACTGTATCCTGCGGCATCACTCACGGGAGAGGAGAGGTGCCGGTTACCGCGCGATTGTCCCAAGCGTTCTATGAGCGTTTGGGCGAAGACGTCACCAACGAACTCGTACGGTGGTTCAACGACGTGGACGCCACGTATCGGAACGACCTGAAAGACCTCAACGAGCTCAACTTCGCACGATTCGACGCGAAGCTGGAGCAACGCTTCGCGCAGCATGATGCGAAGTGGGAAGGACGCTTTGCGGCAATGGACGCGAAGTGGGAGACGAGGTTTGCAGAGCTCGAGCTGAAGGTGGAGAAGCGATTGGCCGACTTCTCCGTGAAGATGGAACGCAGTCTCGCTGCCCAAACGCGCTGGATGTATCTCGCATGGGCCGCCCAGATCGCCGCAATCCTCAGCCTCTGGGCCAAGAAGTAGCACGAGGCAGAAACATCACGAGGCGCCGGCGACTCGCCGGCGCCTCGTACTCGGGGCAGGGACCTCCCGCTACCCCCGCCGGGCGTACACGCTCGACTTCCCGTCACGCGTGAAGGCGATCACCTGATAGGGTTGTTTCGGCCCATCGTCCATCCCCGGCGGGCCGTTCACCATCCCCGGGACCGACAGGCCGACGATCTTCGGCTTCTCCGTCAGCATTTTCCGCACGAGATCCGCGGGTACATGCCCTTCGACCACGTAGGAGCCGATCAGCCCGGTGTGGCACGACTCCATCGAAGGGAGCACGCCGGCGCTGCGCTTGATTTCCGAAAGGTCGTCCATGTCGATGACCTTCAGGTCAAACCCTTCATTCTTCATGTACGCGATCCAGCTCTTGCAGCATCCGCAGCTGGGACTCTTGTACACCGTCATCTTGAGCGGCGGTGCGCCTCGCGCTCCGGCCAATACGCCGCGGGGCGACAGCGCGGCCAACGCACCGAGCGCCGAGGCGACTCCGAGGAACTTCCGGCGATCCATGATCCCCTCCGTTACGGTTGCGTCGCGGGTGGCGTCGCCTGCCACACGTTGTTCGTACGGTCGGTGTCCACCAAGCGATTGTCCGGGTCGAGCTCGATCCGTACGACCTTCTTCCCCGTGAAGTTGTACTGCCGCACGTAGCGAACCGTGTTCGTGCTCCACACCTCGGCCGGATAGTTGTAATCCGTCGTCGTGCCATCGCTGAACGTGAAACGCGCACGGATCGGCAATACGCCCCGGGCGTGATTGCCGAAGGCGACCACATACTGCGTCGTATCGCCCTTGCTGCGCGCGCTGACGTCATCGACCCCCTGATCGAAATGCGGGTTCTCGATGAACCACTCCCGGAAGAACCAGTCGAGACGTCGACCACCCACATCTTCCATCGTGCGGAAGAAATCGGCAGGCGTGGGATGCTTGAACGCCCAGCGCTTGGTGTAGGCGCGGAACGCATCGTCAAAGGCCTCGGGACCGAGGATCTCCTGACGCAGCAGTTGCAATCCGACCGACGGCTTCACGTATGCCTGGAAGCCGAGAAGGTTCGGGTCGATGCGATCGGGGCCGACGTTGATCGTGCGGTCCATCTGCGACCGCATCAGGTTTTCGATCATCGCGCGCTCCTGCGCGGCACGCTTCATCTGGTCCCCACCCTCGGGATACCGCTTCGCCTCCGAGAACGTGTTGATGAAGGTGTTGAATCCCTCGTCCTGCCACATGTACACGCGCTCGTTGCTGCCGACGATCATCGGGTACCACATATGCCCGATCTCGTGCGTCACGACGTTGTACAACTCCTGTTTGGTGTCGCTCTTGGTCTCCATCGCGATCATCGGATACTCCATGCCGCTGATCGGTCCTTCCACCGCCGAAATGTGCGGCCACGGATACGGGAACCACCGCTCCGAGTATTCCTGGATGCTCATGCGGCTCATGTCGGCCGCTTCCTTCCAGAGCGCCGCCGCCGACGGCCGGTAATACGCGAAGGCCATCGTGCCCTTGTAACTCGACGCGTCCCACTGATACTCCGGACTCGCGGCCCACACCGCGTCGCGCACATTCTTGGCGGTGAACTTCCACGTCTGCATCCCGTCCTTCTTGGGACGCGCCGCACCGCTCTTGAGTTCGTCGGCGGTGATGATGCTCACGACGTTCTCCGACTTGGCGGCGTCGGCGAGCCGCGCGATCTGCGCCGGCGTGAGCACCTCTTTCGCATTGTCGAGTGAGCCCGTGGCGGCCACGACATATCCGGCCGGAACCGTCACGCTGAGCGTGAAGTCGCCGTACTCCAGATAGAACTCGCCCTGCCCGAGATAGGGCTCGATGTTCCAGCCGCGCACGTCGTCGTACACGGCCACACGCGGATACCACTGGGCAATCTCGTAGAGCGTGCCGTCACGCCCCATGCGGTCCGCCCCGTGCTCGGGGACGGGAAAGCTGTACGCGATGCTGATCGTGGCCGAACGGCCCGGTGCCAGGGGTTCGGCGAGATGCACCTTGAACATCGTCTCGTTCTCGCGCGTCGACACGGGGACGCGACGCATGGGCTTGCCCCCCATCGCGGGCAGCACCTGCTCCACACGCGAGAAGGCATAGCCGCCCGCAAAGTCACGGGCGCCGAACCGTGACCCTTGCGGGAAGATGAACGCGTTGAGCGAGTTGGCCTTGAACGCGTTCTGTTCGGTCTGCAACCAAATGAACGTCAACGTGTCCGGCGAGTTGTTGGTGTACTTCAACGTCATCTCGCCCGAAACGGACTTGTGGGCGGTGTCGAGGGTGGCCTTCAAATCGTAATCGGCCTTGTTCTGCCAGTAGCGCGCGCCCGGGGCGCCGCTGCCCGTCCGCACGGCGCTCGGACTGGTCCCGATCACCAGGGGGGCGAAGATCGAGGTATCCCCCACACCGGTCAGGTCCATCTTCGGGCGCGCCCCTCCCACCGGATTGATCGACGCGACCTGAGCACCCACGGTGCCGGCGACCAGTACCAACCCTGCCACTCCACGCAGCAACCGCTTCACGACGGCCTCCCTAGGTGCGTGTGATATTGTGATCATGGCGTGATCGACTTCGGCAGTCCCGCCAGCGCGGCCACGAGCAGGAGCGCCCACTGCGGTCCCTTATACCCCTCCGGGCCGTCCTGGTACCATTCGGTGATTGCATGCGCGCCGCCGCCGGAACCGCCACCACCGATCGTGATGGCCTGGATTCCCAAACTCATCGGGATATTGGAGTCCGTGCTGGACGCGCCGGTTTCGACGTTCGACTGACCCAGCGCCTTCCCTGCCGCCAGAGCGGTGGCCACGATCGGCGTGGCCTCGGTCTGTGGCACCTTTCCCACGGGACGGATGCCGATGGTGTCGTACTTCACCGCGATCTTGGCCTTGGAGTTCGGCCACCGCGCATTCTCCGCGGCGAGCCCCTTGGCGATCGCATCCTGGATACGCCGGTCCATCTCATCGAGGTTCGACACCGACTCGGAGCGCATGTCCACATCCATGGTGCCGTCGGGAGAGATGGTGTTCACCGACGTCCCCCCCTTCACGATCCCCACGTTGAAGGTCGTCTTCGCACCGGCGGGGACCTGCAGGTCGGAGATGTTCGCGATCGCGCGCCCCATCGCATGGATCGCGCTCGGCATGCCGAACGCCCCGTACGAGTGGCCGCCCGGACCGGTGAACTTCACGCTGTAGCGCTTGCTCCCCACAGCCCGGTCCGTGACGTGAATACCAAGACCATCGACGGAGATGAAGTAGTCCACCTTGCCCTTGTACTCGTTGCCGAACATGTAGCGCACGCCGCGCAGGTCGCCCGGCCCTTCCTCACCGACGTTCGCAACCAGGATCACCTTGCCGGTGGTCTTGATGGCGCCTTCGTTCAGCGCCTTCGCCACCGACAGCACGACCGCCAGTCCGCGGCAATCGTCGCCGATTCCCGGCGCATCATACCGGTCACCGGTCTTCTTCACCTTCACGTCCGTGCCTTCCGGAAACACCGTATCGAGGTGTCCGGCGATCATCACCGTGGGCCCATTCCCGGTGCCGGGGCGTTCCACGATCACATTGCCGATCGAGTCGATCCGGGCCTGCGGGTAGCCGAGCGCCGCGATCCGCTTCCGAAACTCGAGGCCGCGCGCCGTTTCCTTGAATGGCGGCGCCGGGATCTCGCACAGCCCGACCTGCTGCTCCAGGATCCACGCGTTCCACGACTTGATGTTGTCCATCCCCTTCCGGACCGACGGATCATCCGTGGGCAGAGGGCGACCCTGCGCACCAACAACCGTGGGTCGGGCCACCCCGAAGGCGGCGCCGGCAGTGAATCCGAGGGCGGCGAGGATGTGGCGGACCGTGCGACGATGCATATTCGGCAAGTTCAAAAGTGGACAGTTCGGCCTGACGAGCGTTTGTTGAACCTAATCCAGAACAAACCGGTTCCGCACCATGACTCAGCACTCCGACCACCCCTGGTTCGCGCACTACGACGCCGGCGTTCCCCGCACCCTGGGCGAATACCCGGAGCGCACGCTCGCGGATTACATCCACGACACCGCCGCGCAGCGGCCGGAGCACCCGGCCTTCATCTTCAAGGGACGCCCCTTCTCGTATGCGGACCTCGAGCGCTCGGCGAATGCCCTCGCCGTGGCCCTCCAACACCTCGGCGTCACACGTGGCGACCGGGTGGCGGCGATGCTCCCCAACTGCCCGCAGTTCTTCATCGTGGAACTCGCGGCGTGGAAACTCGGCGCGAGCTTGGCGCCGCTGAACCCGATTTACACCGAAGAGGAGCTCCTGGCACCGCTCCAGACGAGCGAGCCCGAAGTGGTGGTCGCCCTCACCCCGTTCTACGACCGGCTCAAGGCGGTGCAGTCGCGCACGACGGTGCGCCACGTGATCACCACGAACATCAAGGAATATTTTCCGACCCTGCTGCGGTGGGTGTTCACCGTGGCCCTTGAGAAGAAGGCCGGGCATCGGATCACCCGTCGCGATGGCGATCCCGCACTCGCCGATCTCCTCGCGGCCAACGCCGGCGCGACCCCCTCGGGCGGGGGCGCTCGCCCCGACGACATCGCGCTGCTGCTGATGAGCGGCGGGACGACCGGCACCCCGAAGTGTGTCCCCGGCAAGCACCGCGATCTCGTGACCTCGGGGCTCCAGCTCCAGACCTGGGTCGCCGACGCGCTCCCGGCGTGGACGGGGAAGTTCATGCTGCCGCTGCCGATGTTCCATTCATACGGCGCGTGCGCGGCGCAGTCGGTGGCCTTCATCGGCCATAACCCGATTGTCCTCGTGCCGAATCCGCGCGACATCCCGGATCTGCTCAAGACCTTGGCGCAAACGCGGCCCCAAGTCTTCGCCGGTGTGCCGACTCTCTACAACACCCTGCTCAATCGGCCGGAAGTGAAAGCGGGGAAGGTCGATTTCACCTGTCTCCGGGTGTGCGTCAGTGGCGCCGCCCCGCTCATGGCGGAAACCAAGAAGCGCTTTGAAGCGGTGAGTGGTGCGCAGATCATCGAAGGGTATTCGCTGACGGAATCGTTGCTCGCGGCCACCGCGTCGCCGGTGCGGGGGATGAGCAAGATCGGTTCCGTGGGACTCCCGATGCCGGACGTCACCGTGTGCATCGCGGATGTCGACGACCCGGCCAAGGCGATCCCCACGCGCGAGGTCGGCGAGATCCTCATTGCCGGGCGCCAACTGATGGACGGCTATTGGCGCAACCCCGAGGAGTCGGCCCTGATGCTCTGGACGGATGCCGCAGGGACCCGCTGGCTTCGCACCGGCGACCTCGGCTACCTGGACAGTGACGGCTACCTGTTCATCGTCGACCGCAAGAAGGACCTGATCAAGCCCAACGGATTCCAGGTGTGGCCGCGCGAAATCGAGGAAGTCATCGCCGCGCACCCGGCGGTGGCCGAGGTCGGGGTTCGCGGCTTCCCCGACATGGCGCGCGGGGAGATCGCGGTGGCGTTCGTGGTGTTGCGTTCCGGGGCGAGCGCGACCGCCGAGGAGCTGCGGGAGTATGCGAAGGCGCACTTGGCGCCGTACAAGGTGCCCGGCAAAGTCGTCTTCCGGAATGAACTTCCCAAGTCGTTGATCGGAAAGGTGTTACGACGGATGTTGACGCTGGATTCCGATACCCCGGCGGCGTGAACATCAGCCGGCTCGCCATCCCGGGATGCTCGGTGATGTCTATTTTTGGCGGATGACATCATTCGTTCGTCGCACCTCCGTGCTCGCCTCCGTCGTTGTTGTCGTCGGGCTGCTCGGCGCGCTCGCGCCGGCCGGGGCGCCGAGCACCACGCGTCATCCGGCGGCTCCGCCGTCCGTAGTCGTGCTGATCTCGCTCGACGGGTTCCGCGCTGATTACATCACGCGCCCCGGGGCCGTGCGCTTGCGCGAGCTGGCCGCTCGCGGCGTGCGTGCGGAACGCCTGGTGCCGTCATTCCCGTCCAAGACCTTCCCCAATCACTACTCGCTCGTCACCGGCCTGTATCCCGAGCACCACGGCATCGTGGCGAACGCCATGTCGGATCCCGAGCTCGGCCGATTCGCGATCGGCGACAACCCTGCGGTGCGCGACGCGCGCTGGTGGGACGGCGAACCGATCTGGGTAACGGCGGAAAAGCAGGGGGTGCGGACGGCGCCCTTCTTGTGGCCCGGCAGTGAGGCGCCGATCGGTGGGATTCGTCCACACTGGTGGGTGAAGTTCAATGGTACGATGCCGTACGCGGATCGGGTGAAGAAAGTCCTGGAGTTCCTCGAGATGCCCGCCGACAGCGCGCCACGTCTGGTGACCGCGTACTTCCAAGCCACGGATGATGCCGGGCACACGTACGGTCCCATGAGCGTCGAGAACGATTCGGCGATCGCACGTGCCGATTCTGCGATCGGCGCGATCATGGATGGCATCGCCGCGCGAAAGGTCGGCGACCGCGTGAATCTCATCGTCGTGGCCGATCATGGCATGGCCGCGGTGAGCACCGAACGGCAGATCTATCTGGATGACTACATCGCGATGCGCGATGTGGATGTGGTCGACTGGACGCCGGTGGGGGCCCTCGCGCCGGTGCACGGCACCGTCGACGCGCTGTACGCGGCACTCAAGGACAAGCACCCGCATCTGCAGGTGTTCACGAAGGGCAATGTCCCCGCGCGCTTTCACTTCAACGCCCACGCGCACATCACGCCGATCGTGCTGATTGCCGACGAAGGGTGGACGATCACCACCCATGCGCGCGCGGCGAATGCGCCGCGCAGCGCGAACGGTGGCGCGCACGGGTACGACAATCAGCTGTTGAGCATGGGCGCGCTCTTCGTGGCGGCCGGTCCGGCATTCAAGCGCGGGGTGGTGGTGCCCCCGTTCCAGAACGTGCACGTGTACGCGCTGATGGCGCAGTTGCTCGGCCTCACACCGGCCAAGACGGACGGCGCGCTGGACTCAGTGCGTGTGATGCTGCGTCCGTGAGGCGGGGACCGTCCGCACCCGCGCGCGCGTAGCACGCGTTCCTGGCACGCGTTCTCAGAACTCGCGCCGCTTCATCTCCTTGAAGAACTTCTCGCGGTCCAGCTCATGGTCGTCCACGACGCGCGCGGGCGCGGTCTTGTCGTAGGTCTTGCCGAACTCCGTCTTCGGCTTGGGCTGGCTGGTGAGCTTCTTGACCAGCGCGGCAATCTTCTTGTCGTCGTTCGCCATGATCCTCCGGTGGGGCTGATGGCCGAGCTTTGAATCTACGCGAAATCGGGGTAACGTGCTCAAGTGGCACGCGGCCCCTGTACGTCCGGTACTGCCGACTTCCTGAGGTTCGATGAAAACGAGCACCACCCCCCTCGCCGGTTCGACGTCGACCGGCGCCGACCGTTTCACCGTCGCCGCGCTGGGCGTGGGGGCGCTGTCGTGCGTGCTCGTCGTGCTCCCGTATCGATCGTTCGACCTCGACCGATTCCTGGTGCCCAAGGAACTGCTGCTGCAGCTCACGGTGCTCGTGACAGGGATCGTGACCCTGTGGCGCCGGCGCAGGACCGGTGACCTCTCCATGGACGCGGCCGCCTGGCTGTGGATCGCCTATCTCGCGCTGACGACCCTCTCGGTGGCGGTCGCGCAGAATGGATGGCTCGCCTGGCGTGCGAGCACCCTGACCATCAGCGCGGCCATGGCCTTTTTTGTGGGCCGCTCACTCCAGCGCGTGGGACTCGGCGGCGCCGTGGCACGCGTCCTCGCTGCGGTCGTGACGGCAGGCGCCATCACCGCGCTGCTGCAAGCATACGGCATCAAGATGGAATGGGCCGCGATGAGTCGTGCCCCGGGCGGCAGCTTCGGCAATCGCAACTTCATGGCACATCTCGCCGCCGCGGGCGTGCCGTTGCTCTTCTATTGCATCGCGACGGCGCGCGGGTGGATCGCGTCGCTGGTCTCGTCGGCGGCGCTCACCATGTGCGCCGGGGCGTTGGTGCTGTCGCGGACGCGCGCGTCGTGGCTGGCGTTGATGGCGTGGGGCGCGGCCGCGTTCGTGCTGGTGGTGCGCGGCCCGTCGCTGTTCGATGTGACGGGAGCGAGGCGTCGGGCGTCCGTCGCACTCACGGCGACGATCGTGGGGGTCGTGGCTGCCGTGGTGATCCCGAACCGGCTCGAGTGGAAGAGTGACAATCCCTATCTCGAGAGCGTGACCGGTGTCGTGAACTACAAAGAAGGGTCCGGCGCCGGGCGGCTTCGTCAATATCAGAACTCGGCGCGGATCGCACTTTCCTATCCACTAGGGGTAGGTGCCGGGAACTGGCCGGTCCAATATCCGAGCTTTGCGCCATCGGGGGATCCGAGCATGAGTGAGACCACGGGGATGACGGCGAACCCGTGGCCAAGCAGTGATTGGATGGCGACCCTGTCGGAACGCGGCGGTCTGGGGGTGGCCACATGGGGCGCGCTGGTGGCGATCCTGCTGCTCACGGCGTGGCGCGTGCGCCATGACGCGGCGCGTACGGCGGCCGAGCGGCTGGCCGCGGTCGCCGGTGCGAGTGTGTTGCTGATTGCGTCCATCGAGGGGCTGTTCGACGCCGTGCTCCTGCTCCCGGTGAACGCACTCGTGGTGATGGCGGTCGCAGGTGCCATGATCCCGGCCGGCGACGCAGCGGGGCCGTGGCGCGGGCGGCTGATGATCGGTGCGGGGCTGCGGACCGTGGGGACCGTGGTGGTCGGGCTGCTGCTGGGCAGCGCGGTGGTGCAGAGCGCGGGGCGCGTGGAGGCCATGCGACTGTACACCGAGGGACTGTTCGACCTCGCCGCCGCCCGCGATCCGGGGAATTTCCGGGTCCGTGTGCGTGCAGCGGAGCAGTTCATCGCGCGCGGCGACTGCAAGCGTGCGCGTCCGCACGCGGCCGCGGCGAAGCGCTTGTTCCCGAGCGCACCGGCGGCTGCGCGGGTGAGCGCGGCATGTCGCGTGAGCGAGCGATCGCGGTAAGTCGGCGCAGGAGGTGCGCCCGTCGGCGCTAGCCGCTCGCCCGCTGCAGCGCCTCCAGCACACCAGCCAACCGCACGCTTTCCTCACGCCCGAACACCGGTACCGCGTCCCCGGCGACGACGTCGGCGAAGTGCTCGACGAGACCGGCAAAGGCATCGCCGCCCGCACATGCGATGCGCGCGATCGACCCGTCCTTCCGCTCCACGCACAGCTCGCTCGGCTCGAGCGCCCCCGGCACGTGCGCCCCCGGGAGCGTGATGACGGCGTCGCTGGTCGTGAGCGCCATCGTGCGGTGCACCGGTGCGTCGAACGACACGTGAAACGAGGAGCCGAATCCGTCGCCCCAATCGATCCAGCCGGTCATGGACGTGTCGATCTGCGCGCTGTTGCGGACGGCGTTCGCGGCGACGCGCACGGGGTGATGCCCCGCCATCATCATGAAGGGCGCGATGCAGTAGATTCCGACGTCGAACAACGCGCCGGCGCCTCGCGGGTCGAGGCGATGATCATCGCTCGACAGATTCATCGGCCAGCTGAACGCGCCGTGTCCCGACTGCGGGGTCCCGACCTCTCCGGATGCGACGAGCGACAGCAGGCGACGCGCGCGCGGGTGATGTGGCCACATGTAGGCTTCGAGCACCACACGCCCGGCGGCCTCGGCGTGCTCGCACACGGCAATCGTGTCGGCCACGGAGAGCGTGAGCGGCTTTTCGCAAAGCACGTGCTTTCCCGCCTCCAAGGCGCGATGCGTCCACGTCGCATGCAGGTGATTCGGGAGCGGGTTGTAGACCGCGTCGATGTCGGACCGCGTGAGCATGGCGTCATAGGCGGCCAACGAATCCCCCGCGCGGCTCGCCTCCGCGACGATCGTGTGTCCCGAGGCGAGCAGCGCGGGCTTCAGACTCTTGCGGTAGATGCGGCTGGATCCGCCAAGGACTCCCCAGCGTAATGGCATGCGCGTGCCTCGGTGCGTACCGCGTTCACAACTCGTGGGGTCGGGCGCCTGTCTGGAAGTATGGCAACGCGTGACCTTTACGCCAGCCGCCCCGAGCGGTTCATTAATCCGTCCTCGTGTTCCCCCCCCGCCCCCCATCGCCATGACCATCTACGGCACCGCGTTGCTCGCTGCCTGTCATATCCTGGGAATCCTGCTCGGCGAACTCCTCGGGCGCGCGCTCGGGGTCAAGACCAACGTCGGGGGTGTCGGGATTGCCATGCTCCTGCTGATCGCGGCGCGATATCACGGGCATGCGCGCGGGTGGCTCTCTGCCAAGAGCGAAGACGGCGTCAACTATTGGGCCGCCCTGTACATCCCGGTCGTGATCGCGATGGCCATGCAACAGAACGTGCTCAAGGCGATCAGTGGCGGACCGATGGCACTGCTCGCGGCCGTGTTGACGGTGGCCGCGTGCGCGGTGTGCATCTCGTGGATCAATCGCCGCGAAGTGATCCCCGCCGGCAACACGTCCACCACCGACGTGAGGAGCTGAACCGATGGACGCCCTCCTCCAGAAGATCGCGACCGACAACGGATTGATCCTCTCGTTCGCGGTGATCGGGCTGGTGGTGTTCTGCTCCGGGTACATCAGTCGGTGGCTGACCATGGGGCGGATCCAAGGATCGGCGATCGCGATCCTCATCGGTCTCGCCCTCGCGTATGTCGGTGGGCGCATGACCGGCGGCAGCAAAGGACTCGCCGATATCAGCTACTTCAGCGGCATCGCGCTGTTGGGGGGCAACATGCTTCGCGATTTCGCGATCGTCGCCACGGCCTTTGAAGTCCACCCTGCCGAAGCCAAGCGCGCCGGGGGGATCGGTGCGATCGCGCTGCTGATCGGCACGGTGCTCCCGTTCATGATCGGGGTGTCTGTAGCGTGGGTGTTCGGGTATCGCGATGCGGTGAGCCTCACCACGATCGGCGCGGGCGCCATCACCTACATCGTTGGACCGGTCACCGGAACGGCCATCGGGGCGACCCCGGAAGTCATCACCCTCAGCATTGCGGCGGGGGTGTTCAAGGCGATCCTCGTGATGGTCGTCACGCCCATGCTCGCCGGTTTCATGCGCCTCAAGACGCCGCGGTCCGCCATGGTGTTCGGTGGGCTCGCCGGCACGGTCAGCGGCGTCTCGGCGGGGCTCGCGGCGACGGACCGGACCTTGGTGCCCTATGGCGCCCTGGTGGCCACCTTCCATACCGGGATCGGATGTCTCTTGGCACCGTCCGTGCTGTACTTCGTGGTGCGAGCCCTGGTCTGATCCCTCGTACGTTACCGCATGCATATCGCGATCATCGGCGCCGGCCCATCGGGAATCACCGCGGCCAAGAACTGCGCGCAGGCTGGGATCCCGTTCACCTGGTTTGAGAAGAGCGCCAACGTCGGCGGGAACTGGGTCTTTGACGACGCCCTGGGTCATTCCAGCGTCTACGAGAATACGCATTTGATCTCCTCCAAGACGCTCTCGTCCTACGAGGACTTCCCGATGCCGGCCTCGTACCCGGATTATCCGAACCACCGGCAGCTGCACGCGTACTTCGAGTCGTACGCGCGGCATTTCGGCATCCTCGACCAGGTACGCCTTCATCACACGGTGCGACACGCGCAACCGACGCGCGACGGCGAGTGGGTACTCGACGTTGCCGGGCCCGACGGTGTGACGACGACCGCATTCACGCACCTGATGGTCGCCAACGGTCATCACTGGAATCCACGCTGGCCCGAGATTCCGGGCACCTTTGCCGGGCGCTACCTCCACAGTCACGATTTCAAGCGCGCCGACGACACGTGGCGCGGTCGGCGCGTGCTGGTCATCGGTGCCGGGAACTCGGCGTGCGATGTCGCCGTGGAAACCGCCCGCATCGCCGATGCCGTCCACCTGTCGATGCGTAGCCCACAATGGTTCGTGCCGAAATATCTGTTCGGAACGCCGTCCGATGTGCTGGCGTCGCGTTCCGCCTGGTTGCCGCGTGCCTGGCGCCAATGGGGACTCACCGCGCTGCTCGGGCTGGTGCAGGGTCGGTATCGTGACATCGGGTTGCCGGAGAACACGCGACCGGTGTTGTCGCATCATCCGACCGTCAACTCGGAGCTCTTGGATGTCATTCGGCATGGGCGCATCGTCCCGCGTCCCGGCATCGCACGATTCGAGGGGTCCGTTGTCCACTTCACCGACGGCAGCTCCGACCACTACGACGTGGTCGTGGCGTGCACCGGCTTCAAGATCACCTTCCCGTTCTTCGCGTCGGGATTCTTCGATCTCGAGCAGGCGGAACAGGTCCCGCTCTACCGCAAGATGATGCACGCCGAGCATCCGTCGCTCTATTTCATCGGCCTCTTTCAACCGTTGGGCTGCATCTGGCCGCTGGCGGATCATCAGGCGAAACTCGCCTGTGCGGAAATCCAAGGACGGTATCAGCGGCCGCGCGACATGCCGGCGGCGATCGCCCACGAGCTGGCGCATCCGCACTATCGCTGGGAAGCCGCCCCACGGCATTCCACGGAAGTGGATTACCATATGTTTCGCCGGGAACTGCTCGCCGAACTCGCCAAGGCATCAGGGCCACGCGCCGCCACCCACACCAGGAGCCAGTCATGATGCACGAACGACCGGTTGCGTCTGCTCGCGCCACGGCGGTGACCGTGGTTCTCACGTTGATGTGCGCCATCGGGAGTGCCGCCCGGGCCGGCGCGCAGGCGCAGCCCGTCCCGGTGACATCGGCCAAGCCCGGGTGGCAATGGAGTTTCGACAGCGCGCAGACGGTCGTGAACGCGGTCCGCGCCGGGCGCGATCTGTCGCCGGCGACATGGCCGGGTGGAGCGAAGGCGGCCGTGTTGTTGTCGTTCGACGTCGACAACGAAACCGTTGCGCTCCGCTACGGGGAGCCGACCGTGGGCGCATTGTCCGAAGCGCAGTACGGCGCGCGCGTGGGGCTCCAGCGCATCGTTTCCTTGCTCGACCGGTACCACCTGCCGGCCACCTTCTTCGTGCCGAGCGTGAGTTTGCGCCTGACACCGACGATGGCCGATGTCATCAAGAAGAGTGGCCGGCACGAGTTCGCGGTCCACGGATGGATTCACGAGCTCAACACCACGTTGCCGGATTCCGTGGAGCGGCGGCTGCTGCGGCAGGCGATCGCGGAACTGACGCAGCTCACCGGTACGAAGCCGGTGGGATATCGCGCGCCGAGCTGGAATTTCTCGCCGAACACGCTGTCGATCGTCCGCGAGCTGGGATTCCGCTACGAGAGCTCGTTGATGGCCGATGATCGTCCGTACGAACTGTTGCAGCGCGGCGCGCCGACGGGGATGGTGGAGATTCCCGTGCAGTGGATCCTCGATGATGCGCCGCTGTTCGACCCGCGTGGCCAACGCTACGCCTCACCGCGCGAGATCGCCCAGGTCTGGATCGACGAGTTCGACAAAGCGCTGGCCGAGCATTCGATGGTGGTGTTGACGCTGCATCCGCACATCAGCGGGCATCGGTCGCGGATCGTGGCGCTGGAGCTGTTCCTGGCGCACATCCGGAAGCTGCCGAAGGGGACGGTGTGGTTCGGCACGCACGCGCAGGCGGCGGACTACGTGCGTGCCGGCGCCAAGCTGGGCGACCCGTCCGGTGGTCGCTGACTCAGGTATTTAGCGTCACTAACAAGCCATCAAAACGACAATAAAGCGCCATTTCCACTATGGTGCTTTCACTGACGGGCGCGGGTATGCGGATTCGAGCGCCTTCAGGTACTCGGCGAACAGTGCCTTTGTCGTCTCCAGTTCGCGCTTGACCGCCGCGCGATACTCGGCGCGCGTCGCGAAGTCGTAGAGCAGGGCCGCCATCGCCTGCGCGTCCACCACGAACCCGTCGTGGCCGATCGCGCTCAGGGCGTCGGCCTCCATCTCATACGTGTGGAACCCGCCGCTCGAGGTGTACGCCGAGAAGCCGGTGCCGGGGATGTCGCGTGAGACCGTGCCGGTTTCCTCGAAGCCCTGCGGCTTGCCGCGTTCTTCCTGGACATGCGTCCCGCCGAACTTCCTGATGTACGCGAAGGCCACCTCGTTCAGCGTGGATTCGGCGATGCCGTCGCGCATGCTGCCGTAGGGCTCGATCTTCACCTGCGTGCCGGTGGCGAGCGCGGCGGCGCGGGCGGCGTTGTCGACCATCTCGCGCACTTGCGCGAGGTAGACTTGGTCCGGATAGCGGATGTAGAAATCGGCCACGGCGAGGTCCGGCACCACGTTCGGCGCCTTCCCGCCTTCCGTGATGATGCCCTGGATGCGCGTCTCGGGGCGCATGTTGCGCCGCATCGCGTCGACGTTGTTGAACAGGTGGATCACGGCGGTGAGTGCGTCGCGCCCTTCCCACGGCGTCATCTGATGCGCGGGCGCGCCGGAGAACGTGTACTTCACGCCGTCGATGTTCAGGCAGCAGGAGCCGAATCCGGAGGCAGCCCGCTGGCTCGCCGTGCTCGAATGCGAGCGCACGATGATGTCGGCGCCGTCGAACACATGGGCCTCGTGCATGACGGTCTTGGCCGGTGGCGGCATCATCTCTTCGGCGGGGGTGCCGTAGATCGTGACCGTTCCCGGCGTCTTCGTGCGCGTCAGGAACTCGGCCACTGCGATCCCGGCGGCCATGCCCGTCGGGCCCTGCGCACTGTGCTGGTCGCCATGGAAGTTCCCCTTGGTCCCGCGGAGGGCGTCGTATTCCACGATGATCCCCAGATTCGGTCCGGGCGTGCCGTTGTGGTACTTGGCCACGAAGGCTGTCGAAAGGCCGCCGACCCCCATCGTGATGTCGAAGCCGTGCCGCTTAAGGTATTCGGTGAGGGTGAGCACCGAGCGCGTTTCGGTGAAGCCGATCTCCGGATGCCTGGTGATGTCGTCGGCCATCGCGAGGAGTTCGGTATCCATGAGCTGCTTGGCGCGGGCCGCGATCGCGTCACGCACCGGGTTCGCCGCGGTGAGTTGGCTCACCAGTGCGGGGACGCCGAGCGACTGCTGGAGCGCCCCCATCTTCCGGACGACCTCGGCGGCGGCGGCACGCTCGGCAGGAGTCTCCTGCGCACCGAGCGTCGCGCGGGTGAGTAGCAGGAGGGCGAGCAGCGGAAGGGCGAGCAGCGCGAGGGCGCGCAGCACCCTCACGGCGCGGCCGGTGAGCGAAGAACGGATCATCGTGAAGCTCCGGAGCGGGGGTCGCGTGAAAAGTGTTCGCGGTGAGAGTGGAGGGGAACCTCCCGGTCCGTCGTGCTTGCGACGGTGCGACCCGCGCGGCACGTTTTGGGGATGAAAATATCCGCTCTCTTGCGAGCCGCCCGGCGCATGGCGGTCGGCATCGCGCTCGTCGCCGCCCGCCCGAATCTCGCCCATGCCACCTGGTCGGTGATTGCCGTGGACATGGCCACCGGCCGCATCGTGATCGCCTCGGCGACCTGCGTCAACAACAATGATCGCTTTCTGATGGGGGTGCAGGCGGTGGTCGTGCCCGGGTTCGGCGTGGCGGCGTGTCAGGCCGGCGTCGACGGTACGCATGCCAACCAGATGCTCGTGTTCGAAGAGCTCAAGAAAGGCACCGATCCCAAGCGCATCATCGAGTTGCTGAGTGCCGATCCCGCGTTCCAGTCGCGGCAGTTCGGCATCGTGGACCTGAAGGGGCGCATGGCTGGGCACTCCGGGCTGACCAACGGCTACGTGTCGCAGGACATGCACGGCCAGGTGCCGGGCACGCAGATCTTCTATTCGATCCAGGGGAACATCTTGCGCCCCGGGGAAGTGATTCCCAATGCGGTCCGCGCCTTCGTGAATACCAAAGGCGCCATCACCGACCGGGTGATGGCCGCGCTGGAGACCGCGGATACCTTCGGAGGCGACAGCCGCTGCAGCTGTCCAGCGTTGCCGGACGGTGCGATGCCGGCGATTCCGTGCGAGGGGCGCACGGCGTACGTCGCCTATATCCTGATGGCCGAAACAGGGGACAAGGCCGGCGAGGGCGCGCTGCGGATGTCGGATTCCACTTGGGCGCACAACAACGGTACGTACCGCATGTACATCACCGTGACACAGCCCGAACAGGGTGGGCCGAACGCGATCAAGCCGGGGGAGAATCTGAATCCCGTGAAGACGCTCCGCATGCGCTATGAGGCGTGGCGGAAAGTCCAACCCTCGTCCTTCAAGTGAGGCATCCATCCATGACGCGGATCGTGATCGGGATGACACGTGGTATGGTGGCGATGCTGGCGCTGGTGGTCGTGGCGCAGAGTTCCGCGGCGCGTCTGCAGGCGCAGACGCCGGGCGCGGCCGCCCGCGGCGGTGGCCGCGGCGCCATTCGGATCATGACGCTGACGTCACCCGCGTTTCGTGATGGCGGGATGATTCCCGAGCCGCATGCGCAGGCGGGACGCGATGTCTCGCCGCCACTGGCATGGAGCGGCCAGCCGGATTCGGTCGTCAGCTACGTCTTGCTCGTTCACGATGCCGACGCGGTGACCGGTGACGGCATCACCGACACGATGCACTGGATGGTCTGGGGGATTCCGGGGTCCGTCACCGCGCTTCCGGAAGGACTGCCGCAGGGCACGACACTCACGATCCCCGGCGTGTCGGCGAGCGCGAGCGGCGGTCGTGGCGGTGCACCGGTGCGCCAGTTGAGTGTGAGTGGCCCGTACTACCGAGGCCCGGCGGCGCCCTCCACGGGGCCGGCGCATCACTACGTATTCGACCTGTACGCGCTCGACATCGCCATCACGGTGCAGGCCGCCGGGCAGCAGACGCTGCCCACACGCGAGGCCGTGATGGAGGCGATGAAGACGCACGTCCGCGCGAAGGGGACGCTCGTCGGCGTGTATCGCCGACCCGCGCCCTGATCGCCATCATCTCGACGTCGCCCCTCTTTCCACGCCGACCGGCTGGGGCACGACATGCGTCTCGCGACCGTGTCTGGTTGGCAATACCCGCAGGGAACCTCGGCATGACTTCGCAACGCTGTTTCGCACGTCTCGCACGGCGGATCGTCCGGCACGCGGTCGGGTTCGCGCTGGCCGCCGCCTCGACGACCGCCCTCACCGCCGCACGTGCGGACGCGCAAGTGCTCCCGCCCAACCCGAATGGACCGCAGGCGAACTGGGCGCTGTTCGAGAAGTTCAGCACCGCCAACGCGCGTCTGTTGACCTACAGCACGACCATCACCCCGCGGTGGATCGGCCAGACGGATTCGATGTTCTACAGCTGGCGCGATCACACCGGTGAGCACTGGTATCTCGTGAACGCCGCCACGCGGAGCAAGAAGCCGCTCTTCGATCAGGCGAAGCTGGCGACGCAACTCACGGCCCTGCGCAAGAAGGCCATCGACGCCTTCGCGCTCAATGACCTGTTCACGATCATCAACATCACCAAGGATCACAAACATCTGCGGTTCGCGGTGGACAGCACCCGCTACGACTGGAACCTCGCGACGGAGACGCTGACGAGTCTCGGGTTGTACCGTGGCGCGCAGGACTCGCTGCTGACCAAGGACGAGGAAGTCGATGCCGCGCTTGGCAGCGGTGGTCGTGCCGGGGGCGGCGGTCGTGGTGGGGCGGCGGCCGGCGGGCGCGGCGCGGCGCCGGATTTCCGCAACTGGGCGCCCGACAGCTCGGCGTTCGTCTTTGCGCGCAACCACAACCTGTATCTGTGGGAGAAGGCCAAGGGGGATACGGTACAGATCACCCGCGACGGCATCGAAAAATTCAGCTTTGCCGGTGGTGGCGGTCGTGGGGGCCAGCAGGATTCCACGCAACAGATGCTCGACGAGACGCTCGATCAGGCCGCCGCCGCCGCGCGGCCATCGCGGCCGGCGCTGATCTGGTCACTCGACTCGAAGGCGTTCCACATCACCCGCACGGACAACCGCGGCGTCAAGAACATGTTCCTGGTGCGCTCGCTCACGACGCCGCGTCCGACGCTCATGCAATACGCCTACCCGATGCCTGGCGAGGACAGCATTCCGAAGCCGGAGCTCTGGACGTACGTGCGCGGTGACAAGGAAGCCAAGAAGGCGCCTCTCGATCGGTGGCGTGATCAACGCATCGTGGCCTCGGGCCAGGTTGGCGTGACGCAACAGGGGGGACGCGCCGGTGGTGCGGGGGGCGCAGCGGCCGCGGGACCGAACTATTGGATGGGGAAGACCGGCACCACGATCCGCGTGGTGCGTCGCGACCGGTTGCAGCGGAACGTCGAGTTCGTGGAGCTGGATGTCGCGACCGGAAAGAGCAAAGTCTTGCTGAGCGATACGAAGGGGGATTTCGGGTCCCTGGAACTCCAGTCGCCGATCTACGTGAAGTCCGGGGGCGATTTTCTCTGGTTCTCCGAGCGCGACGGTTGGGGGCATTACTATCTGTACAGCTACGACGGCACGCTGAAGCGTCAGCTGACCTCCGGGGAGTGGCGCGCCGATGCGATCGTCGGCATCGACAGCATCCGGGGGGTCGCGTACATCCGGGGTCAGGGGCGCGAGCCGGGGGAGAATCTCTACAACACCCATCTGTACCGTGTGAGTCTGGCCGACGGCGCCATCACCTTGATGGATCCGGGCAATGCGTCGCACGCGTCCACCCGCTCCGAGAACTTCCGCTGGATCGTCGACCAATCGTCGCGGGTCGACACGGTTCCGCGCGTCCAGCTGCGCGACGGCGCGACCGGCAAGGTGGTGCTGGATCTCGAGACCGCCGACCTCTCACGTCTGACCGAAGCCGGGTGGAAGTATCCGGAAACCTTTCAGACCCTCGCGGCCGACGGCGTCACGAAGATCTTCGGCAACATGTGGAAGCCGTTCGATTTCGACTCCACCAAGAAGTATCCGATCATCGCGAATGTGTATCCGGGTCCGCAGACCGAGTCGGTCATCGGGACGTTCAACGCCACGGCGGCGCCGCAGCAACTGGCGCAGCTGGGGTTCGTCGTCATCCAGATCGGCAACCGCGGCGGGACGCCGGCCCGTTCGAGCATGTATCAGGACTTCAGCTATTTCGACATGCGCGACTACGCGCTGGCCGACAAGAAGACCGGTATCGAACAGCTCGCGTCGCGCCACAAATGGATCGACCTGGATCGCGTGGGGATCTTCGGTCACTCGGGGGGCGGCTTCCTGACCGCGGCCGCGCTGCTGCTGCCGCCGTACAATGAATTCTTCAAGGTCGGCGTGAGTGAGTCAGGGAATCACGACAACAACATCTACAACAACAACTGGTCGGAGCAGTACCACGGTCTGAAGTGGGTCGCGGCCTCCGACACGGCCCGCCTCACCGCCGAGGCGCGCTCGAAAGGCCGTTCGGCGGACTTCGCGGCGGGCGTCGCGATCGCGACGACGGAGTTCGGCGGCGGCCGGGGCACGGGGACGGGACGCGGCGGCGTTGGTACGACGGGACGTGGCGGCACGGCGGCCGTCCCCGACAGCGTGTTCTGGATCTACGTTCCCACCAACATCGACATCGCCAACAACCTCAAGGGCAAATTGCTTCTCGAGACCGGTGACGAGGACAACAACGTCAGCCCCAGCAACACCATCCGCCTGATCAACGCGCTGATTCAGAGCGGCAAGCGGTTCGACTTCATGCTCTATCCCGGGCAGCCACACGCCTATGGTCCGATGGCTCCCTATGCGTTCCAGCTGCAGGCGGAATACTTCGCCGAGTTCCTGCTCGGCGATCGCAGCTTCCGCATGAGCGCGGATTTCAAGAAGCACACGCCCTAGGGCTACCACCCCGGACTCCCATCCAGGGCTGTGACTGCTTCCGATGCCGACAGCGCCGCGTCGAATGACGCGGCGTTGTCGTGTGCACCCCCCGCGCGGGACAGGCGAATCGTCCGCGACGGATAGACGAACGGGATGCAACGAATCACTATACAGGGGTCAGGAGCACCAGCACGCCCCCCCAGTGCACAGGGAATCGGCATGAGATCACCGTGGTGTGTGTGGCTCGTCGGCGCGCTGCTCGCCCTGCAGGCGAGCGCATCCGCGCAGCAACCAATAACGGCGGCCGACCGCGCGGCCGCCTGGACGGCGCACCAGACGCTCGCCGGCGAGTCGCCCTACCGCACGCTTCCGTGGCGTGCCGTCGGCCCGGTGAAAACGGGCGCACGCATCGAGGCGATCGCGATCCCACGCGGCAACACCGGCACGATCTACGCCGGCGTCGGCACCGGGAACCTCTGGAAAACCGTCAACAACGGCCTCACCTGGACGCCGATCTTCGAACATGAGAGCGCCTTTGCCATCGGCGATGTCGCGGTCGCGCCGAGCGATCCGAAGACCGTATGGGTCGGCACGGGCGAAGCACAACCACGATTCGCAGGCTACGCCTACGGCGGCAGCGGCGTCTTCAAATCCGTGAACGGTGGCGCGTCCTGGCGATCCATGGGACTCGCCGAAACGCAGCATATCGCCAAGGTCCTGATCCATCCGTCCGACCCGAATGTCGTGTATGTCGCGGCGATGGGGCGACAGTGGACCCCGAATCCGGATCGTGGCGTCTTCCGCACCACCGACGGGGGCGCGCACTGGAAGAAGGTGTTGTTCATTGACGACTCCACCGGCGTCGTCGACGTGGTCATGGATCCGCGGGATCCGCGGTCGCTCTACGCGTGGGCGTGGCGCATCGAGCAGGGGACTCGCGGCGGCCTGTTCGTCTCGCGTGATGGTGGCACCTCGTGGGCCCGCGCCACCGCCGGGCTCCCCACCGGGCCGCTCGGACGCGCGAACATCGACGTGGCGCCGAGCGATCCGCGCGTGCTGTATCTGTTCCTCGACAATCGGGCCGCGACGAACGTCACGGGTCGTCCGTATGTCGGCGGCGAAGTGTACCGCTCCGATGATCGCGGCGCCCATTGGCGCAAAGCGAACACCGACGATCTCTACGACGTCTTCGGTGTCTTCGGTTGGAAGTTCACCGACGTCCGCGTCGATCCGCGCAACCCCAAACACGTCTACATCCTCGGGAATCGCGCCTTCCAGTCATTCGACGGCGGCGCGACCTGGCGACGGCTCGGCGACAAGATCCTTCGCGTGCACGACACACCGGGGCGCGCCCTGCATCTCGACCACCACGAACTGGTGATCGATCCCGCGAACCCGGACCGCCTCCTGCTCGGGAACGATGGCGGGCTGTTCCTGTCGTACGATGCCGGCGAGAGTTGGCTGCATCTCAACAACATCCCCGTCGCGCAGATGTACTTCGTCTCGACGGATGATCACGCGCCCTATCGGATCTTCGCCGGTACGCAGGACGACGCTGCCGTGTACGGGCCGAGCACCAACTCTCTTGACGATGCGATCCCGGATCAGTGGAAGAGCGTCTACCTCGACCGGTGGACCGGCGGTGACAGCTACGTGACGTTGCTCGATCCGACCGACGAGCGGATTGTCTATTACGAGCACCAGAACGGCGCGATGATGCGGATGGACATCACGGGCGGCTCGGTGCTCACGAGCGGACCGTCAACGGTGGACATCCGCCCTCGTGCTCCCCGCGGCGCACCGCCCGTGCGTTTCAGCTGGTATACCCCCTTCTTCATCTCGCCCCATAATCCGCGCACCTTGTACGCCGCGGGGAATCAGGTGCTCAAGTCCACCGATCGCGGCGACAGCTGGACCGTCGTCAGCCCCGATCTCGGCGAGCCGGCTGGTGGCGATCGCGCGACCGTGCCCACCGGCGCCTTCACGATGCTCACCGAGTCCCCGCTCGTGCGCGGCATGCTTGCCGGCGGCACGGAAGGGGGACATCTCTGGCTGTCCACGGACGACGGCGCGAACTGGCGCGCGATCGACAGCGGCCTCCCACGGAAGTGGGTGAGCCGCGTGACCCTCTCGGCGAAGCAGGCGGGCACCATCTACGCGAGCTTGACCGGATTCCGCGAGGACGACACGCGTCCGTACGTGTATGCGTCCACCGATACGGGTCGCACCTGGCGTTCGATCGCCGCGAATCTCCCGCAGGAAGCGGTGAATGTGATCAAGGAGGATCCCGCGGATCCCGCCATTCTGTATGTGGGCACCGATCTTGGCGTGTACGTGTCCCGCGATCGTGGCGCCCGATGGGAATCGCTCAGCGCGTTGCTGCCGACCGTCGCGGTCATGGACCTGACCGTCCAGAACCGCGAGCGCGAGTTGGTGATCGGCACGTATGGCCGCGGCGCGTGGGTCCTCGATCTGGACCCGATCCGTGACCGCAGCGCGCATCCCACGGGGCTCTTCCTCTATCCGATTCGGTCGGTGAATGCCGATCCCTTTCCCTGGGAGACGGTACCCGGAAGTCGCCGCGGGCGTCGCACGGTCCGCCTGCAACTCTCCAGCGCCACGTCAGGCACGGCGACCATCACCGTGAGTGATCTGTCCGGACGCGAAGTGCGCCGGACCGACGCACCGGTGACGGCCGGGCTCAACACGCTGTTCTGGGATCTGCAGGTGCAGGTTCCAGGCGGCCGGCTCGACGACGCCCCGACGGGGACATACAGTATCGAAATCCAACTCGGCAACGAGCGGGCCCGTCGCGTTGCCGTGGTGTGGCCGGAAAGCGGGCCCAACACGAAATCGCCATAACTCCGACGGCAGCCGTCGGCCAACGTCGTCCCTTGTTGTGCCGTACTTTGCAGTGGCGGTCTTCCTCTCCATCCCCCTTGGAGCCATTCATGCACGTCCCAGCATCCCGCGCGTGGCTGCGCCTCTCCGCAGCGCTCGTCCTCGTCAGTACCTCGCTCCGCGCGCAGAGCGCACCGGTCGCCGAGGAATTCAACAAGCTCCACTTCCGGTCGATCGGTCCAGCGATCATGTCGGGGCGCATCTCCGACCTGGCGGTCTACGAGGCGAATCCGGCCATCTGGTACGTGGGCACGGCGCACGGCGGCGTGTGGAAGACCACCAGCAACGGCGCGACCTTCACGCCGTTGCTGCAGGACCGCGGACTGCTCAGCATCGGTGATGTCGCCGTGTCACAGAGCAACCCCGACATCGTCTGGGTCGGCACCGGCGAATCGAACAATCGTCAGTCCACGAGCTGGGGAGATGGCGTCTGGAAGTCCACCGATGGCGGCAAGACCTTTGCAAACGTCGGGCTCAAGGATTCCAAGCACATCAACCGCATCATTCTTGACCCCAGCAACACCGAGGTCGCGCTCGTCGCCGCCACCGGCCCGCTCTTCGGCCCGGGCGGTGAACGTGGCGTCTACAAGACGACGGACGGCGGCAAGTCCTGGAAACTCGTGCTCAAGGGGGATCAGGACACCGGCGCCAACGACATCGCGCAGTCCTTCACCGATCCGAAAACGCTGTACGCGTCGCTCTACCAGCGTCGTCGCACAGCCTGCTGCATGAATGGCGGCGGTCCCGGGAGCGCGCTCTACAAGTCCACCGATGGTGGCGACACGTGGACCCGGATCACCGGCGGGGGCTTCCCCGGCGGTTCGCTCGGGCGTATTGCGGTCGACGTCTTCCGTGGCAATGCCAACACGGTGTATGCGTCGGTCGAAGGGAACACCGAGGCGAACGGACTCTTCCGCTCGAATGACGGCGGCGCCACCTGGACCAAGGCGAGCGGGGCCAATCCGCGCCCGATGTACTTCTCGCAGGTGCGCATCGATCCCAAGAATCCCGAGCGCGTCTACATGGGCGGCGTGAAGATGCAGCTCACGATCGACGGCGGCAAAACCTTTGCCACCGATGCCTCGCTCGTGATCCACGACGACATCCATGCCATCTGGCTCGATCCCGCGAACCCCGATCACGTGCTGATCGGCGGCGACGGCGGGCTCGGCGTGTCCTACGACGGCGCCAAGACCTGGATCTTCCACGCCAACATGCCGGTCGGGTTGTTCTACCATGTCAGCTTCGACATGGAGCGCCCATACAATGTGTGCGGCGGGATGCAGGACAACTACGACTGGTGTGGCCCCTCGCAGTCACGCGCGCAGCAGGGGATCTACAACCACGAGTTCTTCCAGATCCAGGGCGGCGACGGCTTCCAGGCGGTGCAGGATCTGCGCGACTCGCGCATCGTGTACACCGAATCGCAGGACGGCAACTTGATCCGCCGCAACAAGGTGACGGGCGAGTCCAAGTCGATCCGTCCGAACGCGCTGAACGTCACGCCGGCGCCGAAGAAGGACGAGACCTTCCGCTTCATGTGGGACACGCCGGTGATGCTCTCGCCGAGTGACCCCGGCGTGCTGTACGTGGCGGGCAACCGCCTGTTCAAGAGCACCGACCGCGGGGATTCGTGGACGGTGATCAGCCCCGACCTGACCACCAATACGAACCGCGACACCGTGGTGACGATGGGGCTCAAGGGCGCCGACATCACCATCAGCAAGAACGACGGCATCGTGAGCTACTCGACGATCGTCGCGATCGGAGAGAGCAAGAAGCAGCCCGGCGTGCTGTACGCGGGTACGGACGACGGCGTGCTGAGTGTGACGCGCGACGGCGGCAAGACGTGGGAGAACGTCACGAAGAACCTCCCTGGATTCCCGGCCGGCGGCTATATCAGCCGCGTGGTACCCTCGGCGTTCGACGCGGGGACGGTCTACATCACCGTCGACAACCACCGCCTCAACGACTACGCCCCGCACATCTGGGTCAGCACCGACTTCGGCAAGACGTTCCGCTCGCTCGTGAACAACCTCGGTCCCGAAGTGGCGCGCACCCTCACCGAAGATCTGAAGAACCGCGACGTGCTCTACCTCGGCACCGAGACGGGGATTTTCCTCTCGCTCGACCGCGGCACGAGCTGGAAGCGCCTCAAGGCCAACTTCCCGACCGTGCGCGTCGATGAGATCACCCTGCATCCGCGCGACAATGCGATGCTCGTGGCGACGCATGGCCGCGCACTCTGGATTCTCGATCACCTCGAGCCGATCCAGGAGTACACCGCGGCCAAGGCGGCGGCGGATGCCAAGCTCTACAGTGTGCCGACCGCGCTGCAGCTCAAGCGCAAGAACGAGCGCAACGCCGAGTTCTGGGGGCATCAGTATTTCGTCGGCGAGAATCCCCCCGCGGATGCGATGATCCAGTTCCAGGTGAACAAGCCGGTCACGGGGCTGGGCATGCGCATCAGCGCCGCGGGCAAGGTGGTGCGCACGCTGACGATGCCTCCGAACCGCAACGCTGCCGGCATTCAGACCGTGTGCTGGGACATGCGGGTGGAGCCGATCGCGGCGGACTCTGGCGGAGCCGGCTTGGGTGCCGGTGGCGGCGGAGCCGGTGCCGGTGCCGGAGCCGGAGAAGCCAAAGACGCATGTCGAGGACATTGCTGACCGTCTAAAGTTTGGGTTTCCCAAGTCTGGCCGGTCAGAGACGAGCTACAAGTACGATGGTAAATTTTGTACAGAAAAGGAGGAACCCAAGGAGGGGGTGGAGCCTTTGGATAACGAGATTGGCACACCTATCGATGTCTACTCGGACCAGACGAATAAGGAGTACGAAGAGCTCC